>JADZEK010000093.1 GCA_020850595.1 Anaerolineales bacterium | reverse complement strand
TGACATGGCTCACCTCCTGAATAGGTCCGCCCAGGGTACCGCATCTTACTCCCGTTGCCTGACGGCCGCTGCCGCCCATTTTCGGCGGGTTTTTGCCCCATCCCCCAATTCGCCAGCAGTATCTTGCAGATGAAACATTTGTTCCGTACGCTCGAATTATGCGGTTTGCCTACGTTTTGGCCGAGTTTTTGCCCGCCCAGCTCGAGCGCCAGCGTCGCCGGCTGAATTTGCCGCTGATCATCAGCAGCCCGATTGACCCCAGCCTGGTCTTTGCCTGCTCACCCGAGGCCGCCCAGGCCGGTGTCTGCGCCGGGCTGTCGGTCTACCAGGCGCGCCAGATGGCGCCCGCCGCCGTGGTGCTGGCGGCCGACGAGCACGCTTATTATGCCTGCCACAGCGCGCTGGCGGCGGCGCTGCAAGCCTACACCCCGCGCCTGGAGACGGTGGTGCTGGGCGAATTTTTGCTGGAGACCGCGCCGCTGGCGGCCGTGCACGGCGGCGACCAGGCGCTGGCCGGCGCGCTGGCCCAGGCCGCGGCCAACGCCGGCGGGTTGGCGGTGCGCGTGGGCCTGGCCGAGGGGCGCTTCGCGGCTGAGCAGGCGGCGCGGCAAGCCCCAGATGTGATCGCGCCAGACGGCGGGCCGCTGAGCGCCACGCTCGTCATCCCCCCTGGCGGAGAGGCGCGCTTTCTGGCCCCGCTGCCAATCGAGACCCTGCCCGGCCTGCCCGGCGAGATGCGCCGCCGCTTGCAGCTCTTCGATCTGCCGCTGTTGGGCGACCTGGCCGCCCTGCCCAAGCCCGCCGTGCTGCGCCAGTTCGGCGGCGCGATTTCCAGCCTATACGACCTGGCGCGCGGCCGCGATCCGCGCCCCCTGAACCCCGACGTGCCGCCGCTGCGCCTCGTGCGTTCGCTGCGGCTAGCGGCCCCGCTTAGCAGCCGGCCCCTGCTGCTGCAAGCCGTGGAGCGGCTGACCTGGCGCGTGGCCAAGATGCTGAACCACAAAGGCTATCACGCCGAGGCGCTCAAGCTCACGGTGTATTTTAGCGACGGCTACAGCCAGGAGCTTGGGCAGGCCGCCAAGCCGCCCACCTCCGACGAGGCGCGGCTGACGCGCCTGGCCGCGCTGCTGCTGGGCAAGCTGCGCCCGGCCGCGCCGGTGGCCGCGCTGGCGGTCAGTGTTTACCCGCTGCGCGCCTGGCATCACAGCGCCCAACAGATCGAACTGCGCGCCGGGCCGGCCTCGCAAAAACTGGCCGACTTCGAGCTGACCGTGCAGTTGTTAGTCCACCGCTTCAACCGGGCGGTGGTGCGCGTGGCGGCGCTGCTGGGGCCGCCGCTGCCGCTGCCCATTGAGGTGGCGCTCGACCACCAGGGCCGCCCCGCGCAGGTGGCCTGGGGCGGGCAGGCGCGGCGCGTGCGCGCCATCCACGAGAGCTGGCGCGAAGAAGGCCAGTGGTGGCACCCCGGCCGCCGCCGCCGCCGCGATTACTACCGCATTCTGCTGCTGGACGAGAGCTACCGCAACATCTTTCAAGACCTGCTGACGGAGCACTGGTACCTTGACCGGGGCTGGCCCATACTCTGAGCTGCACGCGCACAGCTGCTTCAGCCTGCTGGATGGCGTGCCCTTCCCCGCGGCGCTGGCCGAGCAGGCCGCCGCCTGCGGGCTGCCCGCGCTAGCCCTGACCGATCACGACGCGCTCTACGGCGCGGTGCCGTTCGCGGCGCGGGCCAAGGCGGTGGGGGTGCGGCCCATCATCGGCGTCGAGCTGACCATCGCGCCCGGCGACCTGCTCAGCGGCCACCTGACGCTGCTGGCCGCCACGCCGGAAGGCTATCGTAACCTGTGCCGTCTGATCACGCTGGCGCGCGCCGGCCAGCCTAAAGGCCAGGCCGCGCTGCCCGCCGCGGAACTGCCCGCCCATACGGCCGGGCTGCTGTGTCTCAGCGGCTGCCGCCTCGGCCCGGTGGCGGGGCCGGCGCTGGCGGGCCGGGCCGCGCAGGCCGCGCGCGCGCTCGACACGCTGTGCGACCTCTTCGGCCGCGAACAGGTCTATGTGGAAGTGCAGCGCCACCGCCGCCGTGACGATGCGCGCTTGGCCCATACCCTGGCGGCGCTGGCCCACGCCCGCCGCCGCCCGTGCGTGGCGACCGGCAACGTGCACTACCTGAAGCGCGACGAAGCCCCGCTGCACGACGCGCTGACGAGCCTGCGCCTGCGCGTGCCGCTGCCGCACATGCCGCGCGCGGGCCACCTGCGCCCTAACCACGAATACTTTTTGCGCCGCGCGCCGGAGATGCTGGCGCTCCACGCCGACTTGCCCGAGGCGGTTTACAACACCCAGGCCGTGGCCGAGCGCTGCCAGGCCGAACTGCCCACCGGGCTGCAAGTGCTGCCGACCTTCCCCGTGCCCGCCGGGCAGACCGCCCTGAGCTTTTTGCGCCGCTTGTGCGAGGCCGCCCTACCGCGCTGTTACCCGGCCGCCCAGGCGCGCCCGCCCGCGCTGGCCCTGCTGGAAAAAGAACTGGGACTGATTGACCGGCTGGGCCTGGCTAACTACTTCCTGATCGTGTGGGACCTGCTCAACTTCTGCCGCGAACAGCACATCCTGGCGCACGGGCGCGGCTCGGCCGCCAACAGCCTGGTGGCGCACCTGCTCGGCATCAGCGCGGTGGACCCCATCGCCCAGGACCTCGTCATCGAACGCTTCCTTTCGGTGGAGCACGGCGGCACGCCCGACATTGACCTGGACCTGGACGCCGCGCGGCGCGAGGAGGTGATCCAATACGTTTATCGGCGCTGGGGGCGCGACCACGCCGCCATGGCCTGCACCTACATCACCTATCGCTCGGCCAGCGCCCTGCGCGACGCGGGCTACGCGCTGGGCTTTAAGCCGGAGACGCTGGAACGCCTGGCGTCCGCACTCGACGCGCAGCGCCGCGCGCAGACCACCGACCGCGACGGCCGGGTAGACCCGCCCGACCTGCCGGTGAGCGCCGTGGCCGAGCAGTTGCGCGAGCAGGCGGCTGAACTGGCGATGCCGGAGTGGCAGCAGTTGGTGCAGTTGGCCGAGCAATTGCAGCGCCGCCCGCGCCACCTGGGCCTGCACAGCGGCGGCATGATCGTGGCCGGCGCACCGCTGGCCGACCTGCTGCCGATTGAACCGGCCGCCATGGAAGGCCGCACCGTGGTGCAGTTCGACAAGGAGTATCTGGAGCAGTCGGGCATCGTGAAGATTGACCTGCTGGGCCTGCGGATGCTGGCGGCGATCTCCGACACGCTGCTGTTCGTCGAGCAAGTGCGCGGCCGGCGGGTAGACCTGGAGCGCCTCGACTTCAAAGACCCGCAGGTCTACCAGCAGATTTGCTCGGCGCAGACCATCGGCCTGTTCCAGGTGGAGTCCGGCGCGCAGGTCAGCCTGATCCCGCACCTGCAGCCGAGGTGCTTTCAAGATTTGGTGGTGGAGATCAGCCTGATCCGCCCCGGCCCCTTGCAGGCCAACATGGTGCGGCCCTACCTGCGGCGGCGGCAGGGCGTGGAGCCGGTGACCTACCCGCATCCGTCGCTGCGGCCCGCGCTCGAGTCCACGCTGGGCATTTTGATCTTTCAGGAGCAGGTGATTAAGGTGACGCGGGCGGCGGCGGGCTTTTCGGCGGGGCGCGGCGAACTGCTGCGGCGGGCGCTGGGGGCCAAGTATGTAGACGAGGCGCTGCCCGCCTTTCACGATGACTTCATTCGGGGCGCGCTCGCCAACGGTCTGTCGCTGGTGACGGCCGAGCAGGTGTGGCAGATGATCGCCAGCTTCGCGGGCTACTCGTTCAGCGAGGCGCACGCGGCGGCGTTTGCGGTGATTGTGTATTGGTCAGCGTGGCTGCGGGTGCATTACCCCACGGCCTACTTCTGCGGGTTGTTACGCAACGCGCCGCTGGGCACTTACCCGGCCAACGTGCTCGAAGCGGAGGCGCGGCGGGTGGGCGTGCGCTTTCTGCCGTTCGACGTGAACGCCTCGCAGGCCCAGGCCGTAGTGGCGCCGGCCGCGGGCGCTTACGCCATTCGCTACGGGCTGGACTATGTGAAGGGCCTCGGCCCGGAACGGGCGGAGGCGGTGGTGGCGGCGCGCGGGGCGCGGCCCTTTCAGTCGCTGGCCGACTTTATCCGCCGCACGGGGCTAGACCGCCGCGCGCTGGAAAACCTGATCCTGGCCGGCGCGTTCGACGAGTTCAACGAGCGGCGGCAGCTCTTGTGGGATTTAGCCGCCGCGTTCGACCTGGTGCACCAGCCCGCGCCGCGGCTGCCGCTGCTGCTGGCCGACGAGCAGGCGCAGCTAGCGCCCATGCCGGCCGACGAGCGCCTGCTGCGCACCTTCGCCGCCACGGGCGTGACGGCCGGCGCGCACCTGACCGAGATCAAGCGCGACGCGTTTGCGCGGGCGGGCTGCGCCACGTTTGGCGAATTGCAGCAGGCGCGCTCGGGCGTAAAGGTGCGGGCGGGCGGCCTGGTGGCCGACGGGCTGCGCCGCCCGCCGACGGCCAAGGGCACGAGCTTTATTCGCCTGGAGACGACCGAGGGGTTGATTGATGTGATTGTGCCGGTGGCGGTCTACGCCGAGTGCCGCGCCGCGCTGCGCAGTCCGTTCCTCATTATTGACGGCGTGCTGCGGCGCAACGGGTCGCTGCTCTCGCTCGTGGCCGAGCACGTGACGGCGCTGCCGGTGCGCGAATAGCGCGGGGGGCTAGTAGTCGTCCATCCCGCCCAGGCCCCCGGCCCCGCCGGCGTCGCTGCCCGCGCCCAGTTCCGGCATGGATTGCTCGATGGACTCGGGGTCTTCGCCCGCCTCCAGGCGGCTGGTGATCTCGTTGAACTCGGGCGGCAAATCCTCGCCCATCTCCGCGCCCATCTTGCGCATGGCGCGCGCCATGGACTTGGGGTCGTTCTCGTCTACGTCGCCCAGGAAGCTGTCGTCGGACAGGTCTTCGGCGCGGCGCTCCTCGCTCTTGGCGATGCGCACGCGGTTGATGGCGCGCTTGAGGTCTTGGCTGCCGCACAGCGGGCACTTCACCGGCTTGACGCCGTACTCGGCGTAGCTCTGGCGGATGCCGACGCGGTTCTTGCAGTTTTGGCAGTGGTAGTCGTAAATAGGCATGGCGGCTGCTCCGGGCTGTGCGCGTAAACGCAACTTACGCGAGCCAATTATAATAGGGCCGCAAAGGAAGCGACCGCATGTCTGAAACGCTCTACAGCGCCCAATCGCGCCCGCTGCTGGTGGTCATCTCCGGCCCGTCGGGCGTGGGCAAGGACACCGTCCTCCAGCGCATGAAGGAGCGGCAACTGCCGTTTCACTTCGTCGTCACCGCCACCACGCGCGCGCCGCGCGAGGGCGAGGTGCACGGGCGCGATTACTTCTTCGTCTCCACCGACGAGTTCGCCGCGCTGATCGAGAGCGACGAACTGCTGGAGTACGCCCACGTTTACAATGACTACAAGGGCATCCCTAAGCAGCAGGTGCGCGAGGCGCTGGCCTCCGGCCAGGACGTGATCATGCGCCTGGACGTGCAGGGCGCGGCCAAGATCCGCCAGCTAACCGGCGGCGGTGCGGCGCTGATCTTCCTGACCACCACCTCCGAAGAAGAACTGGTGGACCGCCTGCGCGCCCGCAAGACCGAGACGCCCGAGGGCCTCAACCTCCGTATTGCCACGGCCCGCAAGGAGCTGGAGCGCCTGAAGGAATTTGACTACTGCGTCGTCAACCACGACATGTCGCTCGACGACACGGTGGACAAGATCATCGCCATCATCGAATCGGAGCACAGCCGGGTGAGCCCGCGCGTGGTAAATTTATAACCGCGCCCGGCTCCTGGGCCGTTGGCCCGACGCGGCGCTGTGCGTGTGTCTTCCGCCGCCATGGACCTTCGCCCTTCGCCCCTCGCGGGCCGCTGGTACTCGGCCCAACCCGCAGCCCTCCAAGCCGCCGTGGACGGCTTCCTGGCCGCCGCGCCGCCCGTCACGCCCCCCGCCCCTAATTGCGCCGTCGTTGGCCTGCTCGCGCCGCACGCGGGGCACACCTATTCCGGCGCGGTGGCCGCCCGCGCCTTTCGCGCCGTGCAGGGCCAGGCGTATGACCTGGTGGTCATCGCCGGGCCGAGCCACTTTCACGCCGACGGCCCGCTGCTCACCAGCGGCCACAGCCACTACGCCACGCCGCTGGGCAGCGTGCCGGTGGACCAGGCGGCGCTGGCCGCGCTGCAAGCCGCCCTGACCCAGGACGGCCGCGCCCTGACCCCGCTGCGCCACGACCACGAGCACGCGCTGGAGATCGAGCTGCCCTTCCTCCAGCGGGCGCTGGCTCCCGGCTTTGCGCTGCTGCCGCTGATGCTGCGCGACCAGGGCCAGGCCCGGGCGCAGGCCCTCGGCGCGGCGCTGGCCCTGGTGCTGGCCGGGCGGCGGGCGCTGCTCGTCGCCAGTTCCGATCTCTCGCACTTCTACCCGCAAGCCGTTGCCAACCAAATGGACGCCGTGATGCTCGCCGCGGTGGCGGCCGGCGACCCGGCGGCCCTGCTGCGCGCCCAGGCGGAAGGGCGCGGCCAGGCCTGCGGCGTGGGCGCTCTGGCGGCGGTGCTGTGGGCGGCCCAGGCGCTCGGCGCGGCCCAGATGACGGTCGTCGCGCACGCCACCTCCGGCGACGTGACCGGCGACTATGCCGAAGTGGTGGGCTATGGCGCGGCCGTTTTCTGGAAGTGTTAGAATGGCTCAATGGAGTCCACGTTCACTTCCGACATCCTGCGCCTGATCGGCGTCGTCATCCTCGTCCTCGCCAACGGCTTTTTCGTCGCCGCGGAGTTCTCGCTGGTCAGCGTCCGCAAGACACGCGTGGAAGAACTGCTGCGCCAGGGCACGGCCGGCGCGGCCGCGGTTAAGCGCGCACTCGAAGACCCCGACCGCTTCATCGCCGCCACGCAGCTCGGCATCACCATTGCCAGCCTGGGCCTGGGCTGGCTGGGCGAGCCGGCGCTGGCGCACTTTATTGAGCCGGTGGTCAGCCTGCTGCCGGAGGCCTGGGTGGGCGTGGCCAGCCACAGCCTCTCGGCTGGCCTGGCCTTCGCCGTCATCACCTTTCTGCACGTGGTGGTGGGCGAGCTCATGCCCAAGTCCATCGCGCTGCAGCGGCCGGAGGCCACCGCACTGGTGGTGGCCCGCCCCACCCTGCTGACCGAACTGCTCTTCAAGCCCGCCATCGCCGCCCTCAACGGCACCGGCAACTTTCTGCTGCGCCTGCTCGGCATGCGCGCCGCCAGCGGACACGAACTGGTGCACTCGGTGGAAGAATTGAAGATGCTGGTGCAGGCTTCGGGCGAGAGCGGCGTGCTGGAAGTCAGCGAGCGCGACATGCTCGACGCCGTTTTTGATTTCGGCGAACTGACCGCGCACGAGGTGATGGTGCCGCGCACCGAGATGCTGGCCGTGCCGGCCGATGCCCCGCTGGAAGACCTGATCCAACTGGCGATTAAGCACCCGCACACCCAATATCCGGTGTATGAGGGCGACTTCGATCACATCTTGGGCGTGGCGCATGTGAAGGACCTGGTGCGCGTGCAGCATGGCGAGCGCCGGGCCGCTACTGTGCGCGGGCTGATCCGCGAGGCGCACTTCGTGCCCGACACGCTGCGGCTGGGCGCGCTGCTCCAGCAGTTTCGCGCCAAGCGCCAGCACATGGCGATTGTCCTCGACGAGTACGGCGGCACCGCCGGCCTGGTGACGCTCGACGACCTGATGAGCCAGATCGTCGGCCAGGTGGCCGACCCGTTCGACAAGAGCGCGCCCGACATTCAGCGGCTGCCCAACGGTTCGGCGCTGATCAACGGGCTGGCGCAGATCGAGGCCGTGAACGACACCCTCGGCCTGGCGCTGGAGGACCCGCACTACGCCACCATCGCCGGGTACGTGCTGGGGCGGTTGGGCCGCATGGCGCGCGTGGGCGACGTGGTAGACGCGGGCGGCGCGCGCCTAAAAGTGGAGGCGCTCGACGGCCTGCGCATCGCGCGCCTGTCGCTGACGCCCGTGCCGCCCGCCACCGGGGCCGCCGCCCCCACCGACGGCGCGGCCCAGAAGAGCGCCTAGCCGCGTGGCGCGCTCCAGCGGCCGGCCGCCGCGCCGGGTTTACGTGGTGTGGCACGGGCGGCGCACGGGTGTCTTCAGCACCTGGGCCGAGTGCGAGGCGCAGGTAAAAGGCTTTGCCGGCGCGCGCTTCAAGGCGTTTGACAGCCTCGCCGCCGCGCAGGTCGCGCTGGCCGCCGGGCCAGACGCAGGGCCGGCAAAGCCGGCCTTACGCCCCTGGCCGCCGCCCGGGCTGCGCCTGCCCAGCTACAGCGTAGACGCGGCCTGCGCGGGCGTGCCCGGCCCGCTGGAGTGGCGCGGCGTGGATAACGGCACGCGGGCCGAAGCCTTCCGGCGCGGGCCGTACCCGCGCGGCACCAACAACATCGGCGAGTTCCTGGCGATTGTGCAGGCGCTGCAACTCATCGTCGCCGCGGGCCAAGCAGCCGCGGTCTATTCCGACTCGCAGGTAGCGCTGGGCTGGGTGCGCGCCAAAACCTGCCGCACTAGCCTGCCCCCCGCCCCACCCAGCGCCGCGCTCTTCGCCGAGGTGCGCGCCGCCGAGCGCTGGCTGGCCGCCCAGCGCGCGCTGCCGCCCGTGCTCAAATGGGAGACCGCCCGCTGGGGCGAGAACCCGGCCGACTTTGGCCGCAAGTAACCGTGTACGCCGACGTCCTGGTCAACGTCCCGCGCCTCACCACCAGCTACACCTACGCCGTGCCGGCCGCCCTGGAGGGCCGCGTGGCGCCGGGCCACCTCGTCACCGTGCCGTTCGGCGGCCGCCGCGCCCAGGGCATCGTGCTCGCCCTGCTGGAGAGCGCCACCTACAGCCGCGTCAGCGACCTCGAAGACCTGGTGGACCCCGACCCGGTGCTCACCCCGGCGCAGTTGGCGCTGGGCCGCTGGCTGGCAGATACCTACCTGGCCGCGCCCATTGACGGCCTGACGCTCATGCTGCCGCCGGGGCTGTCTAAGCGGGCCGACACGCGCTACACCCTCAACACGCCCGCCGCCCAGCTTACGCGGGTGATGCCCCCCGGCCAGCAGGCGCTGATAGACGTGCTGGCCGAGCGCGGCCCCCTGCGCGGCCGCCAGCTCGACCGCGCCCTGCCCGACAACTGGCGCGCCGCCGCCAAGACCCTGGCCGAGCGCGGCCTGCTGCTGCGCGAGAGCGTGCTCGACCCGCCCACCGTGCGCGCCAAGCACGTGCGCACCGCGCGGCTGGCCGTCAGCCTCAACCAACTCGCCGCCGCGCGGCCGCACCTCTCCAAAGCCAAGAGCAAAGCCGCGCGCCTGGGCGCAGTGCTCGACTTCCTCGCCAACGACTTCGACCCGGTGGATGTGAGCTGGGTCTACGCCCAGACCGGGGCCAAGCTGCAAGACCTGAAAGACCTGGCCGAGCTGGGCCTGGTGGATCTGGGCGAGGCCGAGGTCTGGCGCGACAGCCTAGCCGGCAAGGAGTTCGTGCCCTATGACCCACCCGAGCTGACCCCGGACCAGGCGCGCGTGTGGCAGGCGCTGGCGGGCGTCATCGGCGCGGCGGCCGAGGGCGCGGGCGGGCCGCCCCTGCCGCAGCTGTTGCACGGCGTCACCGGCTCGGGCAAGACCGAGATCTATTTGCGCGCCCTGGCCGCCACGCTGGCGTTGGGCAAGCGCGCCGTGGTGCTTGTGCCCGAGATCGCCCTCACCCCGCAGACCGTGCGGCGCTTCGCGGCGCGCTTCCCTGGCCGGGTGGCGGTGTGGCACAGCGAGCTAGGCGAAGGCGAGCGCTACGACACCTGGCGCCGCGCGCGGCTGGGCGTGGTAGACGTGGTGATTGGGGCGCGCAGCGCGTTGTTCGCGCCGCTGCCCAACCTGGGCCTGATCATCTTGGACGAGGAGCACGACGAAGCCTACAAGCAGGACACGCCCGTGAGCGTGTCCTACCACGCCCGCGACGCGGCGGTGGAGTACGCCCGGCGCCTGGGCGCGGTGTGCGTGCTCGGCTCGGCCACGCCCGACGTGAACAGCTACTATCGCGCGCGCACCGGCCACTATGCGCTGCTGGAACTGCCGCTGCGCATCATGGGCCACGCCCGCCGCCTGCGCGAGCAGGCCGAGCGCCTGCACCTCACCTCGCGCTACCAGCCGGTGGCCGACGCCCAGGACGCGCAGACCATTGATCTGCCGCCGGTGGAGATCGTGGACTTGCGCCAGGAGCTGCGCGCCGGCAACACCAGCATCTTCAGCCGGCGGCTGCAAGCTGCGCTGGCCGAGACCCTGGCGCGCGGCGAGCAGGCCATCCTGTTCCTCAACCGGCGCGGCACGGCCACGTTCGTCTTCTGCCGCGACTGCGGCGAGGCCCTCAAGTGCGACAACTGTGACATGCCGCTGACCTATCACGGCCAGCAGGGCCACGCCGCGCCGCATTTGGTCTGCCACCACTGCAACTTCCGCCGCGACCAGCCGGAGCGCTGCCCAAACTGCGGCAGCAAGCGCATTAAGTATTTCGGCAGCGGCACCGAGAAGGTGGAAGAAGCCGTGCGCGCGCTGTTCCCGCAGGCCCGCACGCTGCGCTGGGACCGCGACGTGACGCGCTTTCAGGGCGCGCACGAGCTGATCTTGACGCAGTTCAGCGGGCACCAGGCCGATGTGCTCATCGGCACGCAGATGATCGCCAAGGGCCTTGACCTGCCGCTGGTGACGCTGGTGGGCGTGATCTCCGGCGACATCGGCCTGGGGCTGCCCGACTACCGCGCCACCGAGCGCACCTTTCAGGTGCTCACCCAGGTGGCCGGACGCGCGGGCCGCGGCCTGTTGGGCGGGCAGGTGGTGCTGCAAACCTATAATCCTGATCACTACGTCATCCGCGCCGCCGCCACGCACAACTACGCCGAGTTCTACGCGCGCGAGCTGCGCTACCGCAAGGAACTGGGCTACCCGCCCTTCCGGCGCGTGCTGCGCCTCATCTACCGCCACCCGGACGCGGGCCAGGCCGAGAGCGAGGCGCGCGTGGTGGCGCGCCAGTTGGAAGCGCAGTTAAAGATGGCCCGCCCGCCCGCCACCGACCTCGTCGGCCCCGCGCCGTGCTTCTTCGGAAAAATCGCCGGCGAAAGCCGCTGGCACATCGTCGTGCGCGGCCCCGACCCGGTGGCGCTGGTGCGTCCGCTCACCCTGCGGGGCTGGCATATTGACGTAGACCCGGTCAGTCTGCTATAAACGCCCGCGCTGTCCAGCCGCACCCAGGAGACCGCCGATGTTTTCCTCACTGATTGGCGCGCGCGTCAAGCGCAAGGAAGACCCCCGCCTTATCACCGGCGCGGGCCGTTACGTCGGCGACCTGACGCTGCCGGGGATGCAGCATGTGGCCTTTCTGCGCAGCCCCTACGCGCACGCGCGTATTCTGAACATAGACTCTCACGCGGCGGCGGCCCTGCCGGGCGTGCTGGCCGTGGTGACCGGCGAGGACCTGCGCTCCGCCTATAACCGGCTGTCGTCCGACGTGGCCGGCGAAGGCGCGCTGGGCGACGCCGAAGGCGAAAGCCTGACCCTTAGCCACTACCCGCTCTCTGTCGGGCACGTGCGTTATGCGGGCGAGGCGGTGGCGGCGGTGGTGGCCGTGACCCCCGCCCTGGCCCAAGACGCGCTCGATCTTATCAGCGTAGAGTGGGAACCGCTGCCCGTGGCCGCCAACGTGGCGGCGGCGCTGGCCCCCGGCGCGCCCGCCGTCTTCGACGAACTGCCCGGCAACGTGGCCGCGGTGTGGCGGAAGCGGCGCGGGAAGCCGGACGAAGCCTTCGCCGCCGCGCACCGGGTCGTCAGCCTGCGCCTGGTCAACCAACGGCTGGCGGGCGTGCCGCTGGAGCCGCGCGGCACGCTGGCCGCCCCCGACCCGCTGACCGGCGGCCTGTGTATGTGGACCAGCACGCAGTCGGCCCACGGGGTGCGCGCCGCGCTGGCCGAGTTGTTGCGCCTGCCCGAGAACGCTGTGCGCGTGATCGCGCCGGAGGTGGGCGGCGGTTTCGGCGTGAAGGGCGGCCTGTACCCCGAAGACGCGGTGGTGGCGGCGCTGGCGCTGCGCTATGCCCGCCCACTGCGCTGGGTGGAGCAGCGCGGCGAGCATATGCTGGCAACCACGCACGGCCGCGGGCAGACCGCCGAGGTACAGGCGGCGGTGCAGGCCGATGGCACAGTGACGGCGCTGCGCCTGCGCGCCTGGCAAGACCTGGGCGCGTACCCCTATGGCGCGTTTCTGGGCAGCCTCACCGGCCTGATGGCGATTGGCACCTACGCCATCCCCAGTGTGGATATCGAGATCAAGTCGGTGCTGACCAACACCACGCCTATCGCCGCCTACCGCGGCGCGGGCCGACCCGAGGCGGCCTATATCATCGAGCGCCTGATGGACACCATCGCGGCCGAGTTGGGCCTCGACCCGGTGGACTTGCGCCGCCGCAACTTCATCGCGCCCGAGGCCTTCCCCTATAAAGCGCCGACCGGCCTGACCTACGACAGCGGCGCTTACGACGCTGCGCTGACCAAGCTGCTGGCCATGGCCGACTACGCCGGGCTGCGCGCCGAACAGGCCCGCCGCCGCGCCAACCCGGCCGCGCCGTGGCTGGGCATCGGCCTGGCCTGCTATGTGGAGATGTGCGCCTTCGGCCACGAGGGCACGCAGGTGCGCGTGGAGCCGTCGGGCACCGTCACGGTCAGCACCGGCATCTCGCCGCACGGCCAGGGCCAGCACACCACCTTCGCGCAAATGGTAGCCGACGAGTTGGGCGTGCCGTTCGAGCACGTGTTGGTGGTGCATGGCGACACCGCGCTCACGCCCATGGGCCAGGGCACCAGCGGCAGCCGCGGTTTGGTCATGGGCGGCTCGGCGCTGGTGAAGGCCGCCGCCCAGGTGCGGGCCAAGGCGCTGCGCATCGCCGCGCACATCCTCGAGGCCGCCGTGGAAGACATGGAGTACAGCGCGGGGCGCTATCAGGTGAAGGGCGCGCCCGGCCGCCGCCTGAGCTTCAAGCAGATCGCTGAGCGCGCCTACAGCAGCGATTTGCCGAAAGACCTGGATAACGGCCTGGAGGCCACCAGCTTCTTCCGCATCGAAAACCCCACTTGCCCCTTCGGCGCGCACCTGGCCGTGGTGGAAGTGGACCCTGATACCGGGCAGGTACGGCTGCTTAAGTACTTCACCGTGGACGACTGCGGCCCACGCGTAAGCCCGCCGCTGGTGGAAGGCCAGGTGCACGGCGGGCTGGCGCAGGGCATTGGGCAGGCGCTGCTCGAAGAGATGGCCTACGACGACGCGGGCCAGGCCGTTACCGGCTCGCTGATGGAGTACGCGCTGCCGCGCGCCGCGACCTTCCCCACCTTCGTGCTCGACCAGACCGTGACGCCTTCGCCCACCAACCCGCTGGGCGTCAAGGGCATCGGCGAAGCCGCCACGATCGGGGCGACGCCCACGATTGTGAACGCCGTGGTGGATGCGCTGCGGCCCGCCGGCGTGCGCCACCTGGATATGCCGCTGCGGCCCGAGCGCGTGTGGCGGGCCATGCACCCGAAGTAGCGGAGTGCCTCCCTGCCGAAAATTCTCAGGAATACTGGGTAAAGCCTGGTTGACAAAACCGGGTTGCCGCACTAGATTTACACAGTATTCTGGAGAATTTATATGGATAGACAATCCGACTGGCTCAACCTGAGCGCCGCCGCCGCGCTGCTGGGGGTCCACTCCTCCACCCTGCGCGCCTGGGCCGACCGGGGCGACCTGCCCACCCACCGCACCCCCGGCAAGCACCGCCGCTTTCGCCGCGCCGATATCGAGAACTGGGCCGCCTCGCGCCGCGAGGCCTTCACCTCCCCCGGCCAGTTGATCGTGGAGAACGTGCTCGGCCGCACCCGGCTGCAAATGGCCGAGGGGCGCCTGGCCGCCGCGCCCTGGTATCAGCGGCTAGATGAAGCCCACCGCCGCGACCTGCGCGAGACCGGCCGCAGCCAACTGCGCCTGCTGTTGGGCTACCTGGCCGACGAGGGCAGCGAGCCGCCGGTTGAGGTGGTGACGGTGGGCGAGACGTATGAGCAGTTGGGGCGCGAGGCGGGGCTGTCGTTCACCGAGACGGTCGAGGTGTTCCTCTACTTCCGCGATTTTCTCTACGACAGCGTGGTGGATGTGTACCAGGCTTCGGGCCAGCGCGCCGCGCGCGAGTGGGCCAACATGCACCGGCGCATAGCGGCCTTCACCAACGCGGTGCTGCTGGCGCTCATCGCCGCACACGAGCGCCGCCCGCGCATGGCCGGTTAGGTCGGTAACCCATTAACTCAGGCGGCGACGGGCTCGACGACTAACAGCCGGTCTGCCGTAGTGACGATTGGCCTTGTAGTTGGTGGCAAGGAGGCAGTAGCGTATTGACGTAGGGCGGGGCAGGACTTTTTTATCAGCCGCCGGGTTGCGGCTGGTTGATGGGGGGAATCCAAGCGATGAAACGAATAGGTTCCGCGGTTATCTATACGTTCACGGCGCTTCTGCTCGGCGCATGCCTGTCCCAGACCCCGCCCCCGACTCAAACGATAGGAACCACGGCAACCTCCACGCCGGACGAATCCCCGCAGGCACCCACCGCCAGCGCATCGCCTTCACCAGCCCTTACCTCAACCTTTACGCCTCAGCCGACACAAGCACCGGATACGCCTGCCGCCAATTCCACCGCTTCCCAACTCGCGCCGTGGACGGCCGACCAAGCTGATCAGCTTATTGCCCAAAGTGAAGAGGCGATTCTTAATACGGAGATAAGTTCTCCCGGGCCGATGCCGCCCTACGGGGCTGCTTGGTATGCTGCCTGGGATGCACTGGCCCATTTTCCGGATGACCCCCGGGCCAGCGACTGGCAATGGAAGCTGCCTTACTACATGGGTGCATCTCTAGAACTGAGAGGCGGGCGCGCCGCGGGCGGCTAAATTGACAATAGGCAACCTGCCAGGCAGACTCGGATTTGGTCGAGGAATCCCGTCTGATCTGGAGGTTGCCCAATGGA
>JADZEK010000092.1 GCA_020850595.1 Anaerolineales bacterium | reverse complement strand
CCGGGCGTGACGCTGGGCGGCGGGCGGCCCAAGGCCCTGGTGACACTGGACGGTCGCCAGTGGGTGCTGAAGTTCGCCGAGCCAGGCGATGTGGTGGACACCCCGCTGGTAGAGCATGCCGCCATGACACTGGCCACCCTGGCCGGCATTCGCGTCGCGCCAACGCGGCCCGTGCCCTTGCACAAGGGCCATACGGTGGCGGTGCAGCGCTTTGACCGCGCTGGTGGCCGACGCCGGCATGCCTTGTCGGCCCATGTGGCGCTGAAGGCGGCGGGCGAGACGCCGGGCTACCCGGAGTTGGCCCAACTGTTGCGCCGCAAGGGCGTGGCCGATGGCGGTGTGTATGCCGCCCAAATGCGCGAGTTGTTCCGAAGAATGGTGTTCAACATCCTGATCGACAACACCGACGACCACGAAAAGAACCACGCCCTGTTGATGGCTGATGAAGCCTTGGGTACGCTGGCATTGTCTCCGGCGTTTGACGTGCTGCCCAGCGGCCAGGCACTGGGCTACCAACAGATGCGTGTGGGCCAGGAGGGTTCTGACGCGACCTTGGCCAATGCCTTGTCTGAATGCCGCCAGTTCGGGCTGAGCAAGCAGCAGGCGCTGGAGGAAGTGCAGCAGGTGTGTGCCGTGGTCGAGAACTGGCAGAAGCACTTTCTGGCGGTGGGTGTGTCGGCAGCGGACGTGGACAGTCTAGCCTGGCAGATAGACCGGCCGTTCCTGCTGGACCAACGGCGTTCGATGGTCAAGTGACATCCCAGGGGTGTTCGTACTCGTGGAAGAGAGCGAACCAAACCATGGGAGGTCAGGTCATGCGGCAATGCGCAACTGCGGTGAATTCGCGCTCGCCGGGATAAAGGACATACCAGCAGCCTCCACGAACCGATTCGGAAACGGTGAGTGAAACGCCCAGCCTCCCACGGTTTGGTTCACTCTCGTCTACGATGGACAAGCTGGCCGATCAGCAACAGGTCACCATCAATGGGATGGGCATCGGTGCGGCCACGGGTGCTCTGCGCCTTCTTTGCCGCTTCGCGAAACAGGTGTTGGCTTCGGCGACTGGCTTGCAACATGGCAAGGTCGGTTAGCTCCAGCAGACTCATGCGCAGGAAGCACACCAGTTCTATGGCTTGCGTCGTGTCTTTGAGTTCACGATTCTTGGCCGGCCGGCGCGATTGAACTTGCTGTGCATAAGCGCGCTGCTTGGGAATCGCTATGCTGTCCAGCGGCCACTCGTGAACGGACAGGGACTTCAGGTAGCTGATTTTGTCCAGGGTCTCGGCCAAGCTGCTCGCACCATGCCGTTTGGACGGAGTCTTGAGCCATTCCAGATGGGTGATGGGAGCATCTGGGCGTTGACTGTGCACAGAGCTGTGGCAGTGCTGGAGCATCTCAGCCGGGACGGCTGCGATGAGGCTTCTCAGAATGTCAGCTTCTAGGGGTAATCGTATTTTTTGCGCAAATTGACACGGTTGCAGCTGACCCTATTGCCAATTGCCTGGAACGGCACCCGGGCAGATAGGGATTCACACCACATTTCACCCGGGTAAATTGACGATTTCGACTCCCTGGAGGGTGTCTCCGTGTCCTTCGCCAAGCGCTTTATCGGCGCAGAGAACTTGCCCAGCAGGCTGTCCGACATGGACGTACAGCAATCGTTTTGCCTGAGCGTCGACGACGTTGCTGCCGTGGCCGCTCGTTTTCGCCATGATCGCCGAGTAGCGGCAGCCATTCAGATGCTGTTCCTGCGTGCCAGCGGTAGACCCATGGATCGCTTCGCATCTGTGCCCAGGACTCTGCTGCGTTCAGTGTCAGACGCGTTTCAATCCGCGGCGGTAACCATTGCCAGCCTGCGCTCGCTCTACGCACGCCGCCAAACTCTGTACGAACATCAGGCTTGGGCTCGGACCTATCTCGGCATTCAGGACCTCGATGAAACCAATGCAGATCAACTCCAAGCGGTCCTGGCTGTAGCTGCACGTGAGGCAGCGCATCCCGACGACCTCGCCGATACCGCACGCATGTGGCTGTACGAAAGGCGTATCGTCATTCCCGGTCCACGGCGAGTCGCGGACTGGGCGAGGGTCGCCTTCGACGCTACCGAGGCGGATATGGCCGCCACCATCGAGTCCGGACTCGGAAAGATGGCATTGAAGAAGGCCATCGACTGGTCCTACGCGTCCCAAGACCGCATGGTAGGCAGTCATCTGGAGTGGCTGAAGACGCCGCCGAAGCGCCATGCGCCAAGCACGATGGCCGAGACGCTCGAGAAGATTCGAGCGCTGAAGGTACTTGGCGTTCATACCTGGCCCCTGGAGAGCCTGCCTCTCAGCAAGCTCCAAGCCTACGCTGCCCATGTCCAGATGAGGCGCCCGTCCATGACCGCACGCATTGAGCGACAGCGTCAGATAGTCGAGATCATCTGCTTCCTGCGTGTGACGCTGCTGGAGTTGACCGATATGGCGCTGATGCAGGCGTCACGCCGAAGCCAAGACCTGTTTCGCGCAGCCGCTGAGCGGGTCCAGAAAGGTCGCTTTCGCACCGGCAGCATCATGCTGCAACAGGCCCTGAAGGCAAAGTCCGTGCTCCAAGATGACTCCAAACCGTGGCGAGACCGGGTACTGGAGGCCCGCGCTTTGCTAGACGACATCGGAGAAGCGAGCACCGGTAGCTTTGCCTCTCAGGTGCGCAGAGCATTGTCCGAAGACAATCGTCGCGTCCATGCTCACTTGGCAGGCCTGCTTGATATCGAGTTTGCTGGCGCTGTGGGCGATCCGGGCTGCGAACAATGGCTAGCATGGCAGCGACTTCAAGCGAGTGGACTCAAGGAAATCCCGCCAGAATTTGACCTACCCTCGGTAGGGGCCGCGTGGAACATGATCGTCAGTGACCTGGATCCGCAGGCCCGTTACAGGGCATTTGAAGCCAGCACCATGATGTCACTGCGAAAGAGCCTGCGTCGCGGAAGCACTTGGGTGGGGCATTCAATCAGCTTCCGCTCCCGCGAGTCGTTGCTGATATCAGAGGCCGACTGGGTTGGATCGAAAGAGCAGCATCACCAGATCCTTGGTCTGCCGTGCAAGGCCATGTCGTTTCTGGAGCCAATTCTGGCTGGCAT
>JADZEK010000091.1 GCA_020850595.1 Anaerolineales bacterium | reverse complement strand
TGGAGGGATGGGACGTAGTCCCATCGCATATTCGGAATGACATGGTCCGCCGAGTGTTTCGCCACTGGGGGGCTGGCGGGCTGGCGCACCGCGCCATGCGCTCTTCGGAATGACAGGCAAAATCGGGCTGATCAGTCCCATGCGCAGTTTAGAGGCAATTGCCCTGCGCGGCGGGCCTTTTGGGCGCTATCGGCCCTGGGCAGAAGTGGTAAAATTGACCGTCCATGCCAGCCTGTTTGCGCCACCGTTTAGGGCCGGTTTGGGGCCACGTTTCCGACATCACCGGCCGACCCGCGCCCTGCTGGCCGGGTCTGGCGCTTGCCATCCTCTCAGCTGTCACCTGCGCCCGCGCCGCGGCGGTCGGGCGTGGCGCGCGTTCAGGTAAACAGGAGCGTTCCGGTTGAACCGAAACCAAGCTCAGCGTATCATCCTGGCTCTGATTGTTATTGCCTTCACTTTTCTGGGCAATAGCATCGGCTACGTTGTTGACCAGGCCGCCACGGTCGCCATTGACCCGGACCTATGGCTCCGGCTCCAGCAATGCAACAACTGCGTCGAAGCCATGGGGCCCCTGGCCGGCGCGCTGGCCAAGGCCAACCAGTGGACCATCTTCGGCTCGCTCGCGGGCCTGCTGCTCGGCCTGGCAGCCGCCTTCGGCGTCCGGTGGTACCTGCGCCCCCGAAAAACCGGCCCCATCCGCCGGCTGTCGGGCTTCCGCCAGGCTTCTGAGTTGGCGCGCTTCAGCCAGGCCCTGACCGATACGCGCGATCCGGAGCACATCCTCGCCCAGCTGCATAGCGAAGTGCTCCACGTCACCGGGGCGGACTGCGGCAGCAGCTTCCTGCTCGACCCGACCTCCCCCGAGCACCGCGTGGCCCTGCGCGCCGGTGAGGGCCAGGACCTCCAACGCCTCAACCCCATGGAAGCTGAGGCGGCCATCAGCGGCCGCAGCCGTCTGATTCAAGATTTCGAGGCGGAGGGCCTGCCCCCGCCGCATGTCGGCATTCGCTCGGCGCTGCTGGCGCCCATCACGCACGAAGAGAACGCTATCGGCCTGATCCACCTGCACAGCCAGCAGCCCGCTACCTTCGACGCCGAGTTTCTCGAATACGTCCAAGTGTTAGCGGCGCAGGCCGCCGTGGCCATTCACAACGCCCAGCGCTACGAAGAGCAGTCGCGCCGCAGCGAGGCGCTGCGCCAGCGCGTCAACCAGCTCCAGCAGTTGGCGCTCATCCCCAACACCGTGCGGGCAGACCGCCCGCTGGCCGCCAACCTGGAAAGCATCGCGCAGACGATGCAGGACACGGCCGGCTTTGGCTTTGTCCTGATCAGCGTCTACCAGCCGGCCGGCAATCACCTGGCACTGGCGGCGGCTACCGGCCTCAGCGCCGCCGTGGCTGAGCGCCGGCAGCAGCAACCCGTGCCCTGGGAGCGGCTGCAGCCGTTCTTGCGCGAGGAGTTCCGCAGTAATCGCGTCTTCCTCGTCCCGCACGCCCAAACTGCCGAGGTCTACGCCGCGCTGGACCTCGACCGGCCGCGCACCCATCGCGCCACAGCCAACGCGGGCCAGTGGCACCCGGATGACCTGCTGCTCGTGCCGCTCGCCAGTCCACGCGGCGAGATCGAGGGCCTGCTGACGCTCAGCGCTCCGCGTGACCTCGACACGCCCCAGGGCCTGGTGCTCGAGATGCTGGAGGTGTTCGCCACCCAAACCGCGCTGGCCATTGAAAATGCGCTGGCTCTCACCCAGGCCGAGGCGCGCCTCAGCGAGGCACAGGGCCGGGCCGTGCAACTGGGCGCGCTCACCGAGGTCTCCGGCGCGATTGTCGGCAGCTTGCGCGTCGCGGAGGTTATCCCACTGGCCCTCGACCAGTTGCGCCGTCTGATCGCCTATGACAGCGCCTCGTTCTGGAAACGTGACCTGAACGACAACCGCTGGGTGCTCAGCGGCGCGCGCAGCACCCACGAAGACCCGGCGCGCGTCGCCCAGCGCGCCGAGCGCTCGCAGCCCACGCTCTTCACCGAGATTGCGGCCACACGCAGTGTGCTGAGCGTGCCGGATGTCACCCGCGACCCGCGCTTCAGCCTCAAAGAGGCCGGCATGATGCGTTCGTGGCTCGGCGTCCCCGTGCTCAGCCAGGACGAAGTCTCTGGCGTGCTCGTGCTCGAGAAGGCGGAAGATAATTACTACGGCGCCGCTCAGTCTCCGCTGGCGCTGGCGTTCGCCAACCGCCTGGCGGTGGCGCTGGAGAACGCCCAGCGCTACGAGGAGAGCGTGGGCCACGCGCAAGACCTGGAAGCCGAAAACACCCGCCGCGCGCTCGAAGCCGAGCGCCGGGCCTTGCGGCTGAGCCTGCTCAACCGCCTGGCCGCCGAATTGGCCGAGGCCGCTGACCAGGCGGCGGTGCTCAACAGCGCCTTGCCCATCCTGCGCGAGGCGCTGGGGGCAGACTCGGCGGCCGGCGTCGTGCTGGAGTTGGACACGCCTAACGCCGCGCCGTTTGTCGTGGCCCAGGCCCGCCGGCCCGCCGACGACCTGCCGCTATTGCCCCTGGCCGACAACCCGCTGCTCGAGCGGCTGCTGGAAGCCGCCGCCCCGCTGGTGGTCGAGGTAGACCGCGGCCCGCTGGACGCCGCGCTGCTGCGCCCCGAGTCGCTGGCGTGGGTGGGGCCGGGCCTCACCAGCGCCGTCTTCGTGCCGCTGCCAACCGAGGGCCGGCTGGCTGGGCTGCTGGGCCTTGGCCTCGCCGGGGGCCGGCGCTTCTCGCCCGCTGACCTTGACCTGGCCCAGACGGTCGGCCAGCAGGCGGGCATGGCGCTGCACAACCTGCGCCTGCGCGAACGCACCCAGGAACAAGCGGCCGCCAACCAGATGGTGCGGGCCCTCAGCCGCGCCGCCGATCGGCCCGAGCTCTACAGCACCCTCCGCGAGCAACTGGCCAGCGTGGCCGGGCTGCCGCAGGTGAGCCTGGCCTTCTACGACGAAACACGGAACACCGTCACCTTCCCGCTGGTGACCGAGGGCGCGGCCGGCCCGACCGCCGACCTGACTCCACGCCCGGCCGTCGGGCTGGTGCGCCATGTGCTGCAAAGCCGGCGGGCAGTGCGGCTGACCGGTGACTTGGGCGCGGAGGCGCAGGCCCAGGGCATTGATCTACCCGCCGGTCAGCTGCTGCTGCGCTCGAGCGAGGCCAAGACCGCGCCCGCCACGGCCTACCTGGCCGCGCCGCTGCTGATGGGCGAGCGCGTGGTCGGTGTGTTGGCCGCGCACAGCGGCGCGCCGGGCGCCGCCTTTTCTGACCGGCAGGAGCGCCTCTTAGCCACCGCCGCGGGCCAAGCGGCTGTCGCACTCGACAATCTGCAACTCTACGAGCAGGCCCGCCAGGGTCTGGCGGAGTCGCAGGCCCGCGCCGCCGAGCTGGAGGCCCTGGGCACGGCGGGCAAGGCCGTCGCCGACACACTCCGCGTGGCCGACACCGTCGCCGCCGTGCTAGATCAGCTACAACGCCTCACGCCCTGCAATCGCGCCGTCGTCTGGCTGCGGCCACGCGGGCGTCGCCAGGGCACGGAATGGCAGGCCGCCGGCGCGCGGCAGGCCGAGGGTGAGCGCCCCCTCGACCGGCTCAACCTGGCCGCCGGCAGCCCGCTGGCCGAGGTCTTGAATAACCGTCGTGTCAGCGTGGTCGCCGACACCGGCCCCGATGCGCGCTTTGGCGGCGCGGCCCGCGCCTGGCTGGGCTTGCCACTGGTCAGCGGGGGTGAGGTGGCGGCCTTGGTCGAGTTAGAGGCGCCCACTGGCGCCTTCACGCCCGCGCACGGCGCGCTGGCCCAAGCTTTCGCGCTCCGGGCAGGCCCGGCGCTGGAAAACGCGCGCCAGCACGAGGCGAACCTAGAACAAGTGGCCGCGCTCGATGAGCAGACCCGCCGCCTCACCCACTTGAACACCGCGGCGCTGGCGCTAAGCGGCAGCCTGGATTTCGACACCCAGCGGGCCGCCGCCGCGCGCGCCCTGGCAGACGCGATCCGCGCCGAAGACACCGTTTTGGTGCTTTGGTCACCCGAGGGCCGGTTGTTCCCGGTCACGAGCCTTCCGGCTGAGGCGGCGTCCGCGGCGACACCCGCCGCCCTGGCCGCTGCCGCCCCGCTGTGGGACAGCCTGCGCTCGGAGGCCGCGCCGACGCCGCTGACCCTGGCCGAGCTGCGCGGCGCGCAGGGCCGGCCGCCTGAGCAACTGGCCTGGCTCGGCCCCAGCGCCGGCAGCGGTTTGCTGCTGTCGCTGACCAGCAGCGGGCTAACATTAGGCGCGGTTGCTCTCACGTGGGCCGCCCCGGAGCGCCCCTTGAGCGTGGTTGAGATCGAAACGGCGCAGTACGTCGCCCGGTTGTCTGCCTCCGCTCTGGCCGAAGCCGCGCTGTATGAGACCACGCAGCAGCGCCTGAGCGAACAAGCCACGGCCAACCTGATTGGCCGCGCCATCAGCCAGGCGCTGGAGGTGCCCGAGTTGGCCGAGCGCTTGCGCGCCCAGCTCGAGGCGTGGCTCAAACCGGAGCAGATCACGCTGGCGATCTATGACGCCGCCCGGCACGAAGTCAGCTTTCCACTCGCCGTCAGCGGCGGCCACAGCGTCACCCGCGCACCGCAAGCGCCTGACCCATTACTGCATCACCTCCTGCGCACTCAGCAGCCGCTGCTCCTCACCAGCGACCCGGCGGTTCTGCAAGACCTCGGCTTGCCCGCCGGGGCGTTGGGCACCGCGCGCGCCTTGGCCGGCGTGCCCCTCCGGCTGGATGACCGCTTGCTGGGCGTCCTCACGCTCGCCGACCCAGCGCGCGCCGAGGGCTTCACGGACAGCCAGCTGCGCATCCTCACCGCCGTGGGGCTGCAAGCCAGCATCACGCTCGCCAATGCTTTCACCCACACCGACGAGTTGGCCCGCATTGCCGCCCTGGAAGCACGCGGCCGGCGCCTCGGCTGGTTTCAGCAGCTCAGCCTTGACCTGGGCGGCCTGCTCGATCAGCCGCAAATTCTCGCCACGACGCTGCATGAATTGGCCGAGGCCCTGGAGGCTGACCAGGCCGGGGCGCTACTGCTCGAGGAGCTGGCCGGCGGGCCGGTGGCGCAGTTGGCCGCGCATGTGCCGGCGGAGAGTGCGGCCGGCCTCCTGACTCCTTTTCCGGTTGCGGGCCACCCGCTGTTCGAACGCCTGGCCGAGAGGCTCGAACCCATCAGCCTCGACGACCCCGCCGCTGAGCGCCAGATCCGCGCCGAGCATATGCGTTGGATCGGCTTTGATCTAGGCGCGGCGCTGGTCGTGCCTCTGACCACCCCGGGCCGCCTGCTGGGTGTGCTTGGCCTCGGCCGTAGCCAGGGCCGCCCCTGGTCGGCCGGGGACGTGGAACTGGCGGCTGGGGCCGCGCAGCACACCGCGCTGGCCCTCACGCACGCCCGCCGCCAGGCCGAAGGGCAGCAGCGCCTCGCTGAGCAGGCCACGCTGAGCCAGGCGCTCCGCGCCGTCAGCGCCGCCGCCGACCTCGACCAGTTGCTCGAGGTCTTGCGCGCGCGCTTGCCCGCTTGGGTCGGCGCCGAGAACCTCTACCTGGCATTGTTCGACGAAACCCGCGACATCATCAACCTGCCACTTGTGGTTGAGGGCGGCCGGTTGCGCCCGGCCCCCCCCGGCACACCGACCGGGTTGGTGCGGCATGTCCTGCAAACCCGCCATCCCGTCAGCCTGGCCGGCGATGTGAACCAGCAGGCCCGCGATCTCGGCCTGCCGTTGCACCCCGACGCCCAGCGCCCCGAACGCTGGTCTGGCGACGTGGACGAGGTGCTGACCGCCGGGGCCTGCCTAGCCGTACCCATCTTGCACGGTGAAAAGGCCTTGGGCGTGCTGGCCGTCGAGGCCGCGGCGCCGCAGCCTTTCACTGACGCGCATCAGCGGCTGCTCACCGCCATCGGCGCGCAGGCGGCGCTGGTGCTGGAGAACGGCCGGCTCTTCGCCGAGACTCGCCAGGCCCTCACTGCCGCCCAGGAGCGGGTGACGCAACTCGAGGCGCTGACCAGCGCCTTGAGCAACGTCGCCGCCGCCTTGTACAGCGAAGACGTGATCGGCCTGGCGCTCGAGCAATTCCGGCGCGTGCTGCCTTACGACCACGCCACCTTCTGGCAGCGGGAGGCTACGGCTGGTTCCGGCCGCGAACTGCGCTGGCGCTTGGCCGGCACGCGCGGTTTCCCCGAAACCGAGGCGCGTCAGGCTTTTGGCCTGGATAACACTTATCAGGCCATCTTTGGTGAGCTGGTCGTCGGCCGCCGCCCGCTGCTGGTAGCCGACACCAGCCGCGACAGCCGCTTCGGCACGGCCCAGGCGCTCAGGCCCCGCACCTGGTTCGGGCTGCCGCTCATGGCCCAGGGCGATGTCAACGGCCTGCTGGTGCTCGAGAAGCTCCAGCCGGACGCCTACGCCCCCGGGCAGGTCGCCCCGGCCATAATCCTCGCCAACCAGGTCAGCGCCGTGCTGGGCAACGCTCGCGCGTTTGAGGCCAACGCGCATCGCGCTCTCGAGCTGGATGAACGCACCCGCCGCCTGGCTTTTCTCAACCGCTTCGGCGCCGAACTGGCTAATCAACTTGACCTGGGCCGCCTGATGCAGCTGACCCTCAAGGCGATGACCGAGGCGATGGGCCTCGAGCAGGCCACCGGCGCAGTCTTCGACGAGCAGCGCACGGCCCTGCTCGCCCTGGAACATTACCCCGAGGCTTCGGGCGGCGGGCGGGCGGGCCGCGCCGCGCTGCCCGGCAACTTCTTGCTTGAACGCCTGCAGGAAGCTCCCACGCCTATCACGCTGGAAGACATGGGCGCGCCCGAGGCTCCCCAGCGCCTGCTGCGCCAGGCCGATTGGATCGGCCAGGAAATCGGCGCGGCCATGTTCGTGCCGCTCGTCCACAATGGCGCGCTGCTCGGCCTAGTCGGCCTCGGCCAAAGCGCAGCCGGCCGGCGCTTCACGCCCGCCGAAATGGAGTTGGGCATGGCGCTGGCCAGCCAGGCGGCCGCCGCCGTCAACCAGGCGCGCCTCTACGAGCGCGCCCAACAGCGCCTGGCCGAGCAGTCCAGCATCAACCAAATCAGCCGGGGCCTCGCCCGGGCCGCTGACCGCCGCGCCCTGGCGGAAACGCTGCGCCAGCAGCTTGAAGCGTGGGTGGACCCCGCCAGCGCCCACCTGGCCGTGTATGACGAGGACCGCCACGAGGTGAGCTTTCCGCTGGCGCTCGTGGACGATCAGCCAGCCGCGCTCGAGCCGCGCACGCCCACCGGCCTGGTGTTGTTCCTGCTGCAGCGCCGGCAGCCCATCCGCCTGAACGGTGAAATTCCATCCCAGCTTCAGGCACAGGGCATCTACACCACCGGCCTGGCCGCGCCCATTGGCCTGGATGACGTCGCCGCGTTTACGTCCTACCTGGCCGTGCCGGTGCTGTCGGGCGAGCGCGTGGCGGGGGCCGTGCTGCTCGGCGGCCCGCGCCGCGCTGAAGCGTTCGACGAGAGCCATGAGCGCATCCTCCTCGGCGTCGGCACGCAACTGGCCGCCGCCCTCGATCACACGCGTCAGTTCGAACAGACACGCGAGATCACGGCCGCCGCGCAGACGCGCGCCGCGCAGTTTGGCACCCTGACCGACGCGGCCGGCGTCATCGCCGGCGGCCTGCGCACGGAGCAAGTTATCGGCCTCATACTCGACCAGGCGCAGCGCTTGCTGCCCTACGACCGCGCGCAGGTCTGGCGGCCGCTGCCCGCCCCGGTGGGCCAGACCTCGCGTTGGCAGCTCGCCGCCCAACGCGACAGCGACGCCGACCCAGCCGTCACGCTCGACTTGAGCGACCCCGCGCAGTCGGCCTTGGGGGAATTACTCGCCGGGCGCACCAGTGTCGTCATCGCCGATACTGGAGCCGACTCGCGCTTTGAGCGCGCCGGCGCGTGGCTGGGCGTGCCGTTGGTCTACAAGGGCGGCGTGCTGGGCCTACTGAGCCTGGAGCGAGACACGCCCAAGGCCTACAACGCGACGCAGACGCCGCTGGCGCAGGCCTTCGGCAGCCAGGCCGCCGTTACGCTCGCCAATGTGGCGCTGTACGAGGACAGCCTGCGCCGCGCCGCGGCGCTGGACGCGCGCACCTCCGTGCTCAACCGCGTCTCCACTGCGCTCAACAACACCCTGGAGCCGGCCGAGCTTTTCCAGGCCGCGCTGGCCGCGCTAGCCGAGACGCTCAATCTGGATCGCGGCGCGGTGATCGTCTTCGACGAAGGCCGCGCGGCGGGTTGGCTGCGCCCGCTGCTGCTCTACCCCGCCGGCGATGTGGACCAGGCCGGCTCGCTCGCGCTGGCCAATAACCCGCTCCTGGAGCACTTGCGCGACAGTCTGGCCCCCATCGCGGTCGAAGACACGGCCCACGACGCTCTGGTGACCGCCGAGCACACCGCCTGGATTGCGCCGGAGTTGCGCTCGGCGCTGTTCCTGCCGCTGGGGGTGGCCGGCAAGCTGATCGGCCTGCTGGGCCTCGGCCACAGCCAGGAACAGCGGCGTTTCGCGCCGGCGGACCTGGAGTTGGCGACGATCGTCGCCAACCAGGCGGCCATCGCTTCGCACAACGCCGGTCTCTACCAGCGCACCCACCGCCGACTGGTTGAGCTGGCCACCCTCAGCCAGAACAGCCGCGCCATCAGCCAGACGATTGACCTGCAGCAGCTCTACCAAACGGTGCGCACTCAGGTGGAGGTGGCCCTGAAGGCCGACACCGTGACCCTGGCGCTCTTCGATGAAGTCAAAGATGAGTTGACCTTCCCGCTGGCGGTGGATCACGGCCAGGCGGTGGAGCTCAGCCCGCGCGCGCCCGACCGCCTCATGCGCCAGATCCTCAGCACGCATCGGCCACTGCTCCTCACCGGCGAGATCAAGGCCAAGCTGGTCGAGCTGGGCCTCGCCGCCGAGGGCGCCGCGCTGCCGCGCGCCAAGTCTTACCTGGGGGTGCCGCTCCTGGCCGGGGCCAAGGCGCGCGGTGTGCTTGTGGTTGAAGATTACAAGCGCGCCTATGCCTATACCGACAAGCACGAGCAGAGCCTCGTCGCGATCGCGGCGCCCATCGCGGCCGCGGTGGATGGCGCGGCCCTTTACGAGCAAAGCGCGCAAAAGGCCATGGCCCTCAACGCCCGCTCGGCCTTGCTCGGCCGCGTGGCCGCCGAGTTGAGCGAGACCACCGACCTGGACAACCTGCTGCGCTTTACCGCGCAGGTCATCACGGAAACTCTGCTCAGCAACGTCGGCGCGGCCGTGGTGCTCGACGAAGACCCGGAAAGCCGCAAGGCGCTGCACGTGGCCCGCTACCCCGCCGCCGACGGTGACGGCTCATCGCCGATCACGCCCGACCACCCGGTGGTGCGCGAGTTGCAGGCCCGCCTGGCGCCCCTCCCGCTGGATGAGCTTGCCAACGACCCGGAGCTGCCCACGGAGCTATTGGCCTGGCTCGGACCCGATGTCGTCTCGGCGATCTTCCTGCCCTTGATCACGGGTGAACAGGTCATCGGCCTGGTCGCCGTCGGTGAGACCAGCGCGAACCGCCGCTTCACCTCCGGCGAACTTGAGCTGGCCATGACGCTCGCCAACCAGGCGGCCGTCGCCGTCGCCAACGCCCGGTTGCAGCAGCGCGTCCAACCGCGCCTGGTCGAGCTGGCCACCATCACGCGCCTTAGCCGGGCGATCGGCCAGGCCGCTACGCTGCCGCAGCTAGCGGAGGTCTTGCAAAGTGAGTTGGCCGCCGGGCTCCAGGCCGAGACCATCTACCTGGCCTGGTGGGACGCACCGCGCCAGCAGATCACCTTCCCACTGGTCTACGACGGACGGCGGACTCTCGCCGCCCGCCCGCAGGCCCCCGGCGGCGCGATCAAGTTCCTGCTGGAGCAGCGTCAGTCACTCCTGCTCAATGGGAGCATCGCCCGCCAGTTGGCCGCCCGCGGCCTGGCCTACCAGCCGGTGCTGGCCGGGGCCGCCGCGCCGCAGTCCTTCTTGGGCGTGCCACTGCTGCTCGGCGCACGCGTGGTGGGCGCGCTAGTCGTCGAAGACCACAACCAGGTTGGCAAATTCAGTCCCAGCCATGAGAGCATCCTCAACACCGTCGCGGCGCAGATTGCCGCGGTCGTCGAGAATGCTCTGCTCCAGACCGAGCGCAGCGCGCAAGCCCGCGAGATCGAAGAGCGCGCCGCGCAGTTGGCGCTCGTCAATCGCCTCTCGGTGGCGCTGCTCGGCGCATCCGAACCCGACAGCCTCTTGCGTCTCACCCTCGACGCTCTGCTCAACGCCGCCGGCGCCGCCCACGCGGCCGCGCTTGTCCAGGTAACCAGCGGCCGGTGGGCGGTTGTGCGCCCGACCGGACAACCCGCCGCGCCCGACTTGCTCGAGGCCCCCAGCGCTCTATTGGCCCTGGTGGGCGGCGCAGGACAGGTGCTAGCCGTGCCCGAGCTGGCCGTGGGGCAAAGCCCGGCGGCCGCGCAGCTCGGCTGGCTGGCAGCAGCACCGCGCGCGGTGCTGCTGCTGCCCGTGCGGCTGGGCGACAGCATCGCGGCGCTGCTCGCGCTGGCCGAAGACGCCCCGCGCGTCTTTGAGCCGCGGGTGGTCGAGCTGAGCATCACCTGCGCCAACCAGGCCGCCATCGCGCTGGAAAACAGCCGCCTGTATCAGCAGATGCAGCGCGTGCAGGCCGCCGTGACCGACCAGGCGCGGCAATTTGGCGCGCTAGCCGCCGTGCAACAGCGCATCGTCGCCGCCGCCGATGTCGAGGCCGTGGCGGGCGCCGCGCTGGCCGAACTGCCGCAGGTCGTGACGTTCGACCGGGCCGCGTTGTGGCTGCGCGACGCCGCCGACCCCGGCCGGCTGCGCGTGTTCCCCTCCGCCAGCGGGTCGGCCCAGCCGGCCTCCTACGATGCCGCCGAGCCATCCTTCTTTGCGGACCTGCTCTCCGCCGGGGCGAGGCGCGTGGCCGATGCGCCCGCCGAGGGCCGCCCTGCCCCGAGCGGCGACACAGCCATGCGTTCCTGGCTGGGGATCGCCCTCGGCTCGGGTGAGCAGGCCGCAGGCGCGCTCATCGTCGAGCAGGCCGCGCAAGGCGCTTACACGCCCGACGACCTGACGACACTGCAAGCGCTGGCTGCGCCCCTGGCGGCGCGCCTGGCGCAGACTCAACAGCAGGCCGCCGCCAAGTCTCAAAGCCGCGTTGCTGAGGCCGAAGCCCACCGCCTGGCTCTGGTTCAGCGGGTCACTGGCGCGGTGCTCCAGACGCTCGATGTCCACGCTGTGCTGCGCGGCGCGCTGGGCGAATTGGTGCGCGCTGTGCCCGCGGACCAGGCCGCAGCGCTGGTCTTCGCCGCCGACGGCGAAGCCGGCCCGGTGCTGGTGCAGCATCCCGCGCACAACACCGCCGCCGCTCTGCCCACACCGGGGCACCCCACCCTGGCCCGCATGCAGCGCGACGGCGCGCTCGCGCCCGTCATTGTCAACGACACGGCTACCGAGGGGCGGCTGCCCGCCGATAGCCTGTGGATTGGCGCTGAACCGGCCAGCGCGCTGTTCCTGCCGCTAAGGGCCGGGGGGGCGTGGCTAGGCGTCATCGGGCTGGGGTCTGCCAGACGCGGGGCCTTCCCGCCCGAGCGCGTGGAACTGGCACAGGCCCTGACCGCCCAGTTGGGGGCGACCGTGCAGAACGCCCGCGCTCATCAGCAGGTTGAGCGCGACCTACAAGCGCAGACCACGCTCAACCGCTTTGGCCCGGCGCTGGCCGGGGTTGAGAGCCTTGAGCAGTTGGCCACGGCTCTGGCCACCGAACTGACCGCCGTGTTCGACACGCGCACCTTCTACCTGGCGCAGTTCGATGCCACCGCGGGCCAGGTCAGCTTTCCTCTCCTGGTTGAAAACGGTCAGCCGCGGGTTATCCGACCGCTGGCTCCGCAGGGCGTCATTCAGCATGTGCTGCAAACACGCCAGCCGTTGGCGCTGAGCGGCGATTTGCCCGCGCAACTGCGCGCGTTGGGACTGTCGGCCGCCGGCGCTCGGGCGCGCCGCGAGGCCGGCGACCCATCGCCGGCGACCGCCTACCTGGGCGTACCGATCCTAAGCAATGCTCAGGCGTTCAGCCGAGACTCGGTCTTGGGCGTGCTGGCGGTCGAAACCACTCTGCCCGGCGCGGTCTTCACGCCGCTGCACGGCACCTTGCTGGCCGCATTGGCCGAACAGACTGCGGGCGTCCTCCAGCGGCTGCGGTCGGCGGCCGCGTTAGACGCCGCGCGCCAGCGCTATGCCCAGGCGGCCGCGACAGCCCAGGGCCTGGAGCAGCAACTCAGGGCGCAAACCGAAGCGGCACGCGCCGCCGATCAACAGCTAGCCGAGCGCACCGCTGCCTTCGGCGTCTGGCGCGACCGCTACGCCGCGCTGCTCGCCGCGCACCCGCGAGCCTCCCGCGCCGCGCTCGACGCGGCCCTGGCCCAAACCGTGCGCGTGGCGGGTCAGGCGGTTGGCGCTGACTATGGTTTGCTCTACCTGGCCGAAGCCGGGGCGCTCGCGGTGCGCGCCGCCTATGGCGCGGCGGACGGCCTGCCCGCCGGGCAACCGCTGGAACTGGCCAGCGCGGCCCTCGCCGCCGGGCAACCCGTCATCATCGCTGATCTGGCGGCCGACGCGCGCTGGACCGGCGCGGCCGCACCAGCGGAGACGATGGCGGCCACGCGGGCCAACGGTCATGAGCCTGCCGCCGAGCCAGGCGGCAGCGGCGCGGCCGAGACGACAGAAGTCACGCCGCCCGCGGCGGCCAATGGCCGCTATCACAGCCTCCTGGCGCTGCCGGTTCGCTCGACCGAAACAGACGCAGCAAAGGCTGCCGGGGCCTTGCTGTTCTTCAGCGCGCGCCCGGCCGCCTTCACCCCCGAAAGCGCGGCTGTGGGCGCCGCCGCCGCAGGGCAGATCGCCTACACCCTAGAACACGAGGATCGGCTGGAAGCCTGGCAGGCTCAGGCCGCCGCACTGCGCGGCCAGTTGGCCGAGGGCGAGACGGCGCTCGCGGCGGGGCCGGAGCGCTTGGGCGCGCTCGCGCCGCTGCCTGAAGACAGGACTGACGAAACCCTCCGGGTCACGCCCGTCGAACGCCAAGCTGTGCTCGCCCATCGCGAGGCGGTGCCCGCCTTGCCCGTCACCGTCGCGCCCACGCTCGGCGAGCCTCAGCCGCTCGTACGCGCCAACCCCTCGCCTCTTTGGCGGCGGCTGGCCCTGCCGGTGGGAGTCATCGCCGGGGTGCTGTGCCTCGGCCTGGCGCTCGCCGGCGGGCCGCTGCGCGGTTTCTTCGCCGGCAGCCCGGCCGCCACCATCACTCCCACCATTGCCACGCTGCCGGCCGCCATCACGACCGACACCGTGGCCGCGCCCACGACCAATGTGCCCGCCAGCCCGACTGTGGCCGCTACCGCCACCACCGAGCCGACCGAGGCGCCGACCTCCACGCCCACGGTCGAGCCAAGCCCCACCGTCACCGACCTGCCAACCGCCACGCCCACCGAACCGCTTCCGCCGGACGTGCTAGCCGTCGCCACGGTCAACCTGGCGGAGGGCATTGTCGGCCGCCTGCGCGACGCGCCCAATGGCACCGTCGTCGGCGGGCTTAACAGCGGCACCGTGGTGCATGTGATCTCCGCCCGGCAATCCACGCCCGACGGCATCAGCTGGGTGCGCATCCGCCTGCCGGACACCGGCCAAACCGGCTGGGTGGGCGAGAGCCTCCTGCAATACACCACCGCCCCTCCCGGCTGAACGGCCGGCGAGGTTCCCGTAAGCCCGCGGGGCGATCTCACTCGGATCGGCCCCGCGGGCTTATTTCCAGCCCGGCTTTTCGCGGCTCAGCCTTGCACCGCCATCATGCCATTCGGTGCTCTCCGGCGGGCACATTCGTGGCAAAGGTCTGCGCTCACCATCTCCAGCGGCGCGGATGGGTTCGGGGCAATTGCATCTCAATTCCGTTCGCTGAGAGAGTGCCGAAAGTGGCTCAGAAATTGGCCGCCAGCTACCATTACCCGAGACGCTGCGCGTCACCGGCCACAAGGCTACGCCAAGATGACCGACCTGAGGCCGGGTTGCTCAGAAACTAAACCCGGTACGATCAAAGGGTCAGCCTGATCCTGGGTTGAGATTCCTCACCCCCCACAATGCCGAAGGATGGCCGGCAACCGGAGGGGGGCTTC
>JADZEK010000090.1 GCA_020850595.1 Anaerolineales bacterium | reverse complement strand
GTAAAACCGCGAGATGGGGATTGTCAACCGACGCGACATCGGTATAATTGGGGCTGCACGCACAATTGCATTTGCGGGTGTAGCTCAGTTGGTAGAGCGTTTGCTTCCCAAGCAAAATGTCGAGGGTTCGAGCCCCTTCACCCGCTCTTGGCATGTAGAAGGCCCAGCCCCGCGCTGGGCCTTTTGCTTTCCCCTCCCCCGCTTGACCTGTGCGCCGCTTATCTCTACAGTTACCCGCGGGGCCACACGTAAGCGGCGCGTAACCTCTCGGGCCTAGGCTGGGGCCATGACACACCCTGACACACCGGGCGCGATATCCATTCTCGTCGTGGATGACGAAGCCACCATCCGCGAAGTCATCCGCCGCTACCTCGAGCGCGACGGTTTCACTGTGCGCGAGGCCGCCGACGGCTACGCCGCCCTCGACGCCCTGGCCGAGGCCCTGCCGGACCTGATCGTCCTGGACCTCATGCTCCCCGGCATAGACGGCCTGACCCTCACCCGCCAGATCCGCACCCGCCCGGCCGTGGCGGCCCCCGGCAAGCCCGCCGCCGAGCGTGACGCTCGCCGGCGTGTGCCCATTGTGATGTTGACCGCCCGCGGCGAAACCTCCGACCGCATCCGCGGCCTCGACACCGGCGCTGACGACTACCTGGCCAAGCCTTTCAGCCCGCAGGAGCTTGTTTCGCGCATCCGCGCCGTGCTACGCCGCACCGGCGAGCCGGCCGAGCCGGCCGGGCAGGCCCAAGACTTCGGCGCCCTGCGCATTGACCCCGGCGCCCGTTCGGTCACTATCGCCGGGCAGCCGGTCGTGCTCACCGCCAAGGAGTTCGACCTGCTCTGGTTCCTCGCCCGCCACCCGCACCAGGTCTTCAGCCGCAGCCAACTGCTCGACAGCGTCTGGGGCGAGGAGTTCTACGGCGACGCCGCCACCGTCACCGTCCACATCCGCCGCCTGCGCGAGAAGATCGAGGCCGACGCTTCGGCCCCGCGCTACGTCGTCACCGTCTGGGGGGTAGGGTACAAATTTGACTCCTAATCCTGCCGCGCCCATCGGCGCCCCGGCCGGCCCCGGCCCGCGCCTGGCCGCCTACCTGCTGGGCATCGCCGCCGCCCTCACCCTGACCGTGGCGCTCGTCATCGCCGTCATGCGGCCGCCCTTCAACGACCTGATGTCGCTCGGGCTGCTCTTCGCCCTGACCGGCGGCGGCTCGGCCCTCATCGGCTTCATCGCCCACCAACTCGGCTGGTGGCGGCGCTTCCGCACGTTGGCCCAAACGCTTACCCTGGGCTACGTCGTCGCCGCGGCCCTCACGCTGCTCAATGTGTGGCTGACGGCGCGGATGATGTTCATCAACGAGCACGACCTGCAACTCGCCGGACTGCTGCTGCTCTTCGCCGGCGGCATCTCCGTTTCCTTTGGCTACTTCATCTCGGCTTCGCTGGCGCACACCCTGGCGCAGATGGCGCAGGCCGCCGTGCGGATCAGCGACGGCGACTTCACTACCCGCGTGGCCGCGCCGGGACAGGATGAGGTGGCGCAGCTTGCCCGCACCTTCAACGCCATGGCGGCCCGCCTGCAGCAGGCCGACGCCGACCAGCGCGCCCTCGAAGCCGCCCGGCGCGACCTGGTAGCCTGGGCCTCGCACGACCTCCGCACCCCCCTGGCCTCCCTGCGCGCCATGCTCGACGCCCTGGCCGACGGCGTGGTCAGCGACCCAGCCACCGTGGCCCGCTACCTGGGCCAATCGCAGGCTGAGGTCAACCGCATGAACGGCCTGATAGACGACCTGTTCGAGATGGCCCAGCTCGACAGTGGCAGCCTCGCCATGCGCGCTGAGGCTTCCTCCCTCTCGGACCTGCTCTCCGACACCCTGGAGGCCTTCACCGCCCGGGCCGAGGCCCAGCAGGTACGCCTCAGCGGTGCGGTCGCCCCCGGGGTAGACCCGGTGTGGCTGGCCCCCGACAAGATCGGCCGCGTGCTACGCAACCTGGTGGAAAACGCCCTGCGCCATACCCCGCCGGGAGGCCAGATCGAGCTGCGCGCTGAGGCCCAGCCGGGCGCGGTGCTGGTCACCGTGCGCGATACGGGCACGGGCATCGCCCCCGCCGACCTGCCGCGCGTTTTCGAGCGCTTCTACCGCGGCGACGCGGCGCGCAGCCGCGGGCCGGCGGGCGCACCCGGCCCCAGCGTGGGCGCCGGGCTGGGCCTGGCCATCGCCCGCGGCCTGGTCGAGGCCCACGGCGGCCGGATTTGGGCCGAGAGCGCCCCCGGCCAGGGCGCTACCTTCCGCTTCAACCTGCCACGCGGCTGAACCGGCGGGCCGCCTATGGCCGCAGCGTGGCCGGCAGATACACCCGGTTGGTGACCTCGAAGGGCGCAACCGTCAGGCCCCAGAACCCTTCGTAGCTTGAGCCGTCGGGCTGAGTGATCAGGTAGACTTGCCCAGCCGCGACCGCGCAGCAGATCGGGTTGCTGCCCGCGTTACCTGGCTCCAGGTTGGCGTGCAGGTGTGTGTCGCCGCCCGGCACGCCGTCGCTGACCCACAATTCGCGGCCGTTGGCCGCGTCGGTGGCCGCGAAGAGCAGCCACCGGTAGGACCAGGCCAGCCCATTCGGATTCGAGCCGGTGGGGCCGGGCACAATGTCGGCCACCAACTCCGTGCCGGCATAGGTGCCATCCGTGCGCCATAGCTCTTGGCCGTGCACCCCGTCGTCAGCAGAGAAGTAGAGCAGGCCGTCGTGCGCCGCCAGCGCCTTGATGCTTGAGCCGGTCGTGCCGGTGTAGATGTCGCGTACGAGCTGGGTGCTGGCGGGTGAGCCGCTGGTGCGCCAGAGTTCGGCCCCATGGGCGGCGTCGGTGGCGACGAAATACAGCCAGCCGCCGGCCGCGGTCATACCGGTCGGCGACGACGAGGTGGAGCCGATATACACATCTTGCAGCATGTACGTGCCGCCCGAAGTGCCGTCCGTGTGCCATAGCTCCTTGCCATGCACACCGTCGTCAGCCAACAGGTAGACCCAGCCCAAGTCGGAGTCGGCCACGCTGTTGATCTGGCTGCTGGCGTTGCCCGAAGCAATGTCGAACACCGGGCCTGTTCCGGGTCCGGTGCCGTCCGTTACCCACAACTCCGTGCCCAGGCCTTCGGCGCTGGCGGTGAACAACATGCGGTGGTTCCAGGCCAGCCGCATGGTCGGCAGGCTGCCGGTCGCGCCCGGCCAAATGTTGCGCACCTGCCACGTGCCGCCGTTGGTCCCGTCAGTGCGCCAGAGTTCATAGCCATCGGCGTCCAGCCCGGCGAAGAGCAGCACATTATCCAGGCGCAAGAGGCCGGCCGGGTCCACATCGTGGATATGCGTCGTGCCCGTCACCGTGCCGTCGCTGCGCCACAGGTCTCGGTTGCCGCCGCTGACGTACGCCGCAAAGTAGGCAGTGTTGCCCAGCACGGCCGGGTAGCCGTACAGCCCGTCAGAAGAGCCGAGGAAGTCGGTCAGCCGCTGGGCGTCGCCCGGCTGGCCGGCGCTGTAATGCAGCTCGTAGCCCACGCCGGCCGGGTTGGCGCCAAAGAACACGCCGCCGTTGTTCGCGACGCTCAGGCTGTCCACCACGGAGTTGTCCGTCAAATCCGAGAGCCGCACCGTGCCGGTCACCGTGCCGTCGCTGCGCCATAGCTCGATACCATTGGCGTCGTAGGCCGAGAGGTACAGCCAGTTGTGGTACAGCTGCGTGTTGAATACCGATTGAGACCCAAGCGGGCCAAAGGTGTGCAGCAGCTCGGGCGTGCCGGGGCCGACAACCGCCGGGGCGGTGGGGGCGGCCGGTAAGGCGGGCGCGGCACTCAGCGCCAATAAGCTCAGCAGCGCAATCGTCAGCGTGGTGGCGCGGCGCACATGGAGACGGACAACAAAACGCATGGGACCCCCTTTGGCGGTCAGCCAGGTGTATGGGTAGCGCCAGCCTTTGCCGGCCCAGCGTACACGGCGATTGTATGGCGGCCCCGGCCCGTAACCAATACGCATTTGTCACGGTTCTGTGTGACGATTGACCCCAACTAACCGCCCAGCCGGGGCTTGCCGATTGCGCTTAATCAGGCTAAAGTACGCCTTCATGGACAACACTGTCGGCCAAACCGGCCAAACCATCGGTAGATATCGGATCGTCGAGCACCTGGGCCGGGGCGGCATGGCGGAGGTGTATAAGGCTTATCAGGCCAACCTGGATCGCTACGTCGCCATCAAGCTCATGCATCAGTTCCTGGCCGCCGACCAGGACTTCATTTCGCGCTTCGAGCGCGAAGCCAAGAACGTCGCCGCGCTGCGCCATCCCAATATCGTCCAAGTCTTCGACTTCGACGTGCACAACGGCACGCCCTACATGGTCATGGAGTACATCGAGGGCGACACGCTCAAGACCCACCTGGAGCAGCTCAGCCGGGAGGGCAAGCCGCTGCCGATGGCCGAGGCCATCCACATCATCCGCGAGGTGGGTCAGGCGCTGTCTTACGCTCACAAGCAGAAGATGATCCACCGTGACGTCAAGCCGGCCAACGTCATGCTCGACAAAAGCGGCCGCGTCATCCTGACCGACTTCGGCATCGCCAAGATCCTCACCGGCCCCAGCTTCACCGTCACCGGCGCCACCATTGGCACCCCGGCCTACATGTCGCCCGAGCAGGGCCTGGGCCGCCCCGGCGACCACCGCTCCGACATTTACGCGCTGGGCGTCATGCTCTACCAACTCGTCACCGGCCAACTGCCCTACGAGGCCGACACGCCCCTGGCCGTCATGCTCAAGCACGTCAACGAGCCGCTGCCCCTGCCCCGCACCTTCAAGCCCGACCTGCCGGAAGGCATTGAGCGCATCATCCTCAAGGCCATGGCCAAGAACCCGGATGACCGGTTCAACACGGCCGATGAGATGCTGGCGCAACTCGACAACATGAATACGGCCGAGATGCTGGCTATTCCGCCGGCCTCGATGGCGGCCGGGCCGGCCGCCCATGCCGCTACGGTGGCCGTGGCGACCGGCGCGGTGCGGCCTGTGCCGGCCGACGCCACCCGCGTGGCCGCGGCCGGGGCCTTGGCAGCGGCCGGTGTGGCCGGCGCGGCTGGCGCGACCCAACTGCGGCCCGGCGCGAGCGGCGGCGCAGTGGCGGCCGGTGGCGGTGGCGCGGGCAGCACCGTCGGCGGGGCTACCGTGGCAGGCGGCCCCTTGCCCGAAGCCATCGGCCCGGCCCCAGCCAAAGGCCGCAGCCTGGCGCCGGTGCTCGCCGTGATCCTGGCGCTGCTCCTCCTGGTCGTCATAGGCGGCGTGGGCTTCGCCCTGACGGGCGGGTTTGGGATGCTGACGCGCGCCGCCACCGAAACCGTGGCGCCCACGCGCACTGACACGCCCACCAGCCCGCCGCCCAGCAACACCGCGCCAGCCCCCACCGCCACGGTGAACGACAGCACCGCTACGCCCGATGCCGTGAGCACGCAACTGGCTGCAATTGAGCTTACCCAGCAGGCTTTACAGCAGGCCGTGGCAACCGCCACCCCTACCAACACGCCCGACCTCACGGCCACCTTCGCGGCCTGCACCTGGGACTACGCCCTGAGCGCCCAGACGCCGGCCGACGGCGCCACCCTGACGGTGCCCGCGGGCGTCCAGAAGAAAATTACACTCCAAAACACCGGGCTGTGCGCCTTCCCCAACGGCACGCTGCTGGTCGAGACCAACCTGCCAGCCGGCGCGCCGCCCATGACGGTCACGGTGCCGAACGTGGCCCCCAACGGCACCACGGAGCTGAGCTTCGACTGGCCGGGCCGCAAGAGCGCGGGGACGACCGTGCGCACCTTCGAGCTGCGCCAGCCGGGCGACCTCCTGATCGGCCAGCCGCTCACGTTGACCCTGAAGTACGCCGCCGCCGCGACGCAGCGGCCGGCCGCCACCGCCACGGCCACGCAAGCGCCGCCCACGGCCACCACGGCCGCCGTCGGGCTGACGGACGTGTACCCCGCCCAGTACGTGACCCCCTGCCAATACGTGAACGGCGGCATGGATTACAACTGCACCGTGAAGCTCGGCTGGGTAGGCGGCAGCGGCCGGCTCACCCTGTATGTGGACGGCCTGCAAGTGGCGACCGCCAACCCCGGCGAGAGCCTTTTCTACAATATCGTCTCGCGCCGCTGCCTCCCCAAGGCCTATGGCCTGCGGCTGGTGGACGATGGCTCGGTGACGCAGATCTCCAAAGACTTCTACTTTGACCCGGCTGCGAACGGCAGTTTGTTCGAGGGCGGGTCCTGCACAACCTAGGCGGGGGGCGACCTCGGCCGGGGAAAAGCGCTGAGAAACACGCGCCTGGCGAAGGTTAGAAAGCGGTTTACTTTTGGTGCGGATTGTTGGATAATATAGGCCTTAGGCCCAATTTCCTATTGGGCCGGAAGCGGGCCGCCCCACGCGTGGCGGCTGAGGGCAGGCAGCCGGAACCATGACGGCAGGCGCGCGCATTCTATATATCGAAGACAACCCCGAGAACCGGCTGCTCGTGAAGCGCGTGCTTGAAGCCGAGGGATATATCTTGCTCGAGGCGGCCAACGCGCACGACGGCATGGAAGCGGCGCTGGAACAACGGCCCGACCTCGTGCTCATGGACATTAACCTGCCGGAGATTGACGGCTACACTACCACCGCCCGGCTGAAGGCGACCCCCGGGTTGGAGCGGCTCAAGGTGGTGGCGCTGACGGCCAACGTCATGCGCGGCGACCGCGAGAAGACCCTGGCGGCGGGGTGTGACGGGTATATTCAGAAGCCGATTGACGTGGACGCCCTGCCGCTGCAAATTGCGCGGTTCCTGGAGAACTAGGCTGGGCCGGCCGCAGGGGGCAGGCCAGTCGCGAGCACGCCATGACGGACAACCCGCAACCGAAGGCTCGGGAACCCATCCACCCGAAGGATGCCACGGTCTTGATCGTGGAAGACAACGTTTCCAACTTTGTGCTGATGGCGCGCATGCTGGCCTACATGGGTGTGCCGCGCTGCGAGTGGAAGACCTCCGGCTGGCAGGTGGTGGAGTTCGCCGACACCCTGCCCAAGATTGACCTGATCTTGATGGACATTCGGCTGCCGTACGAAGACGGCTACGCGGCGCTGAGCAAGGTGCGTGCCACCCGGCGGCTGAAAGACACCATCGTCACCGCGGTGACGGCCGAGGCCAGCCAGGAACAAATGGCTAAGGCGCGGGCGGCGGGTTTCGACGGCTTTTTGGGGAAGCCGCTCGATCCCGACCGCTTTCCTGACCAGATTCGCCGGCTGCTGCGAGGCGAGCCGGTGTGGGAGATGATGTAAAGCATGGGGCGGCCGCCGCAGCCTTCAGCCGGCGGCCGGGCAGCAGGCGCCGGTGGGCCGCGAGGCGGCGCCCGCGGGTGAGAATGGGAGGGGCCGGTGGCAAGTCCGTGGACCAGTTCCGTCTTTCGGGGGCAGCGTGAGAGCGGGCTAACGCCGCGTGCCCGGGGCGGCCTGGCGCGCCTGCTGCTGGCGATCTTCCTTCCCCTTTTGCTGCTGCCCCTGGCGGTTTTCACCTTGCTCGTCTACGCCCAGGCGCGCGGCAGCCTGACCGACGCCGTCACCACTCAACTCAACACGCTGGCCACCCTCAAGGTCAACCAAATCGAACAGTGGGCCGACGCCCGCGTGGGCGAGGTGAACGCGCTGGCGCACACCCGCGAAAACGTCTTCGACATCCAGCGCTTCTTGAACGGCGGCTCGAACGTGCTGCTGCTGGAGCGCTATCACGAATTTCTGAACGCCAACCCCAGCTTCGAGGCCGTCATGCTGGCCGACGCCGAGACCGGCACCGTGCTGGTGGCCACCCTGCCCTTCCAATATGACCAATTCGTCGGCCTGAAGGTGCTCGATGACGATCAACTGGCGATGGCGCAACTGAGCGCCAGCCTGTTCCCGCCCGTGTTCAACGAGCGCGTCAACGACGTGCAGATCGTCGCGGCGGCCCCGGTGCTCGACGCGCAAGGGCGGCTGCTGGCCGTCCTTTACGGCTTCGTGCGCGACGAACAACTGCTCGACATCGTGGCGCCCAGCCCCGGCCTGAGCACCCGCGGCCGCGCCTACGTGGTCACGCGCGACGGCTATCAGTTGGGCAGCTTCATCACCGCGCCGGGGGCTGTGCCCGACACGCTGGGCGTGGAGCGCGCCCGCATGGATCAACAGAACGGCATGGCCACCTACCCCAACCAGACCGGGGAGCAGGTGATCGGCGTCTATCGTTGGCTGCCCAGCTACGAACTGGCGCTGCTGGTGGAGGAGAGCACGCAGGCCGCCTTTGGGCCGCTCAACCGGTTCGTGGCGGCCCTCATCGCCATTGCCATCAGCGTCGTGGCTGTGAGCGCGCTGGGCGTGGTGTTCTTCACCGGGCGCATCACCAGCCCGCTGCGCGCGCTGACCGAAGTCGCCATGCGCATGGCGGGCGGCGATCTGTCCTCCTCGGTGAAGATTAACCGCAACGACGAGATCGGCCTGCTGGCCGAGGCCTTCAACGGCATGAGCAGCGAACTGCGCGGCCTGTATCAAGACCTGGAGCGTAAGGTCGAGGCCCGCACGCAGCAACTGGCCGCCGCCGCCGAGGTGGGCCGGGCGGCCACGAGCATCCTCAGCACCGACGAGCTACTGCGCCGCACAGTGGACCTCATCCGCGACCGGTTCGGCTACTACCACGTCTCGGTGTTCCTGCTCGACGAGGCGGGCCAAACCGCCGTGCTGCAAGAGGCAACCGGCGAAATCGGCGCGCAACTCAAGGCGCGCGGCCATCACCTGGGCGTAGGCTCGCCGTCGCTGATCGGCTGGGTCACAGCCAACCGCAAGCCGCGCATCGCGCTCGACGTCGGCGAGGACGCCGTCTACTTCCAGAATGATCTGCTGCCCGATACGCGCTCGGAGGCGGCCCTGCCGCTGCGCGTCGGCGACCGTCTGATCGGCGCGCTCGACGTGCAGAGCCGCGCCCTGAATGCCTTTAACCAGGCCGACATCGAAGTGCTGCAAGTGCTGGCCGACCAGTTGGCCACGGCCATTGAGAACGGCCGCCTGTTCGCGCGGCAGGAACGCCTGGCCCAGTTGGAGCAGCATGTGGCGACGCTAACGGCGCGCATCCACAGCGCGCTGACGCTGGAGGCGATCTTGAACAACACCGCCAGCGAAGTGGGGCAGGTGTTCGGCGCGCCGAGGGTGGTGGTGCGGCTGGCGCCGGAGGCCGAGCCGAGCGCGGCGGCCGTGGGCAGCACTACGACCGCTAAATCGGGCGGCAACGGCGCGAACGGCCACGATCAGCATTGACGACCGGCAGGCGCCTCGGCCCCGGCGGCCCGAGGCCATGACGTTGGGGGCGGAGCACAAGGGACGATTGCTGGGCGGCCGGGTTAGAGCGCGGTTGGGGCGCTCCGCGGCCCAGCGGCCGGCACATGGGGAGCAGTGGAGAGTTGCGTTGAGACCGGCGCACGGGGACGAACGCAGATGAGCACGACCTTCAAGCCCGCCAACCGCGAGTGGCAACTGGCAACGCCAGCCCTGTCTACAGCGCTGCTGCTGCTGAGCGGCGGCCTGTTGGCCTATGGAGCGGTGGCGGCTTACCTAGCGTGGGCGCAGACGGCTGCCCTGTTGTGGGGCGTCGCCGGCGCGGCGGCGCTGACGGCCGCGGCGGCGGGTATCAGCGCACTGCTGGTACGACGCGGACGCCGAGGCCCAGCGCTGGCCCTGATGCTGGCGGGGTTTGCCCTGCTGTTGCTCGCCGCCGACAGCCTGGCGGCGGGCCTGGGTGTGCCGCTGGCGCTCATGGCCCCCATCTTGGCCGCGGCGCTGGCGACCGGACAGGTTGGCCGGCGCGCCCTGTGGGCGATCATGCTCGCCGCGGCGGCGGTCAGCGGCGCGTGCGTGCTCCTCGACGCGGCGGCCAACGCGCTGCTGCCCTTCCGCGTGGTCTCCGGCGAACTGACGCTGGTCACCAGCGCGGCGGCGGCGCTGCTGGCCGCGCTGTATGTGCTGGCGCTGCTGCGCGGCCTGGCCGACCTGAGCCTGCGCGCCAAGCTCATCATTGCTTTCCTGGCGGTCACCCTGCTGCCGCTGGCCGGGCTGGCCGCGCTGAACGAGCGCGCCTCGCGCCAGGCGCTGACGGCGGCGGCCAACGAAGCGCTGCGCGGCGCAGCGGCGCAGACTGCCCTGAGCCTCGACACCTTCTTCGACAACACGCGCGGCATCGTGCAGGGCGAGGCGCAGCAGCCGGTGGTGCGGGCCTTCTTGCTCCAGCCGCCCGATGCGCGCCCGGGCAGCCGGGAGCTGCGCGAATTGCGCACTACCCTGGCCCTGTGGCAACGGCGCGACACTCGCGCCAACAGCTACCTGCTGCTCGACGCCACCGGCACCGTGGTGCTGGCGACCTCGTCGCTCGACATGGGCGCCAACTTCGCCGACCAGAACTTCTTCGTTGAGGCGTTAAACACCGGGCAATCGTACGTCTCGCCCATCCGCTTTGAGCCGAACGACACCCGCGGCAACCTGTACTTCAGCATGGTGGTGCGCGGCCCCGACAGCGGCGAGGTGCTGGGCGTGCTGGCGGCGCGTTATACCGCCCGCGTCGTGCAAGACCTCCTCGAAAAAACCAACGGCCTGGCAGGCACGGACTCGTTCGGCGCGGTGGTGGACGAGAACCTGATGTACGTGGCCTATGGCACGGACGACACACTCGATTTTCGCCTGGTCGGCCCCAGCGACGAGGCGCGTGTGGCGGGCTTGCAGGCGCTCTATCGGCTGCCGAACTTCGCCGCCTACGTGCCGAGCGTGGGCGCCAGCGATTTGGCGAACGATCTGCTGCTGGCCGGGCGCCGGCCTTACTTCAGCACCGGCGATGTGAGCATGGCCGCTCGTGAGAGCCAGGCAGCGGTCGTGCCGCTGACCACCTTCCCGTGGCAGGTAGTCTTCTTCCAGCCGCAGGACGTGTTCCTCGCCCCGGTGGAGCAGCAAACGCAAGCCACCTTGACCCTGGCGGCCGTCATCGCCCTGATTGTCACCGGGGCGGCGGTCGGCGCGGCGCAACTGCTAGCCGACCCGCTTGTGCGCTTGACGGCCACGGCCGATAAAGTGGCCGGCGGCGATCTGACCGTGCAGGCCGAGGTGACCAGCCAGGACGAGACCGGCCAACTGGCGCGTTCGTTCAATACGATGACAATCCGGCTGAATGAAATGGTAGCGACGTTGGAACAGCGCGTGGTCGAGCGCACCGGCCAATTACAGGCCGCGGCCGACATCAGCCGCGCCACCGCCTCGGTGCGCAACCTGGACGACCTGCTGCGCCTGGCGCTGGAGTTGATCCGCGAACGCTTTGGCTATTACCACGCCTCGATCTTCCTGCTCGACGCGCCAGGGCAGTACGCCTTGCTGCGCGAGAGCACCGGGCCGGTGGGCGCTCAGCTCAAGGCGCGCGGCCACCGCCTGGCCGTCGGGTCGCAATCGCTCATTGGCTGGGTGACGGCCAACCGCAAGGCGCGGGTGGCGCTCGACGTGGCCGAGGACCCCTTCCACTTCAAGAATCCGTTACTCCCCGACACGCGCTCCGAGCTGGCCATCCCGCTGGTGGTGGGCGACCAACTGCTGGGCGCGCTGGACGTGCAGAGCCGCACAGCCAACGCTTTCGGCGAGGGCGACGTGCGCGTACTGCAAACGCTAGCCGACCAGCTCAGCGTCGCCATTCAGAACGCGCAGCTCTTCGCCCAGTCGCAGGCCAGTCTTGATGAAATGCGCGGCCTGTATCAGCGCATCGCGGGCAATTCGTGGCGCACGCTGACGCAGGGCGGCCGGCACGAGGCGGTCTACGAGCAGGCGGGCCAGGCAGCGCCGGCCGCCGGCGAGCCGCTCAACAGTCCGCTGGTGCTCCGCGACCGCACCGTGGGCGTCATGGAAATCTACGGCCGGCCGCCAGGCGGCTGGTCGGCCGAGGAGCGCGCGGCGCTGGGCACCATTGCCACCGAAGCCGCCTCGGCACTGGAGAGCGCGGCCCTGCTGGAAGAGACCCAGCGGCGGCGCGTGCGCGAACAGGTCATTAACGAGATCACCTACCAAATGCGCGCCACCCTGAACCCAACCGCGGTGGTGCAAAGCGGCATGCGTGAATTGGGCCGTGCCCTGGGCGCGACGGAGGTGGTGGTGCGCCTGGCGGGTGAGGCCGGCCCAACCCAGCCGGGCCGTGAGGAGCCGTCAGCATGAGGCGCTTCTTTGCCCGCCCCATGCTGACGCCCGAGCAGGCCGCGGCGCAGCGCGTCGAGCGCGAAGCGGCGTTGCATCAGATTATCCGCGGCACGGTCATCGTGGCGCTGCTGGCGTTGGTGACCAACACGATCTCGTCGCTGGCCGACCCGCTGGTAGATTGGTCTTCCACGCTCCTGTACGCCATCATGTTCCTGGTGCTGGTCGGGTTGGCGCTGGCGCGGTCACTGCCGCTGGCTGCGCGCGGCGGTATTTTCCTGGGCCTCATGTACGCGGTGGGCGGGGTGGCGCTGGTGAGCCTGGGGCTGTCGGGCGCGGGCCGCCTGTACCTGGTCGGCTTTGCCGTCATCGCCACCACGGTGTTCGGCAACCGGGCCGGGCTGGCGGCGGCGGTCCTCAGCGTGCTCACCTGGCTGGCGGTGGCGGCCGGCTACTCCACGGGCGTGTTCACCGCCGCGGCCAACGACCCGGCGCTGTTTATTAACTGGGTGGCCGGGGCCACCAGCCTGCTGCTGGTGCTGGTCACGCTCATCATTCCTCAGCGCCAGTTCTGGAGCACGCGGCTGGCGGCGGTCACCGCTGAACAGCAGAACGCGGCGCTGCGCGCGGCGCAGGGCGACCTGGCGGCGCAGACCGCTGCGCTCGAGGCGGCGTCAGCCGCGGCCACAGCCGCTCGCGCCGAGCAAGCGAGCCAGGCGCAGGCCCTGGAGCGGCGCGCGGCCCTGCTGGCGCTGAACGCCGAAGTGGCCCATGCCGCTGCCGCCGTGCGCGATCTGGACGAACTGCTGCTGACGAGCGTCAACCTCATCAGCCTGCGCTTCAATTTTTACCACGCCGGCCTCTTCCTGCTCGACGACGCACGCGAGTGGGCCGTGCTGCGCGCGGCCAACAGCGCGGGCGGTCAGCGTATGCTGGCCCGCGGCCATCGGCTGCGCGTGGGGCAAGAAGGCATTGTGGGCTATGTGGCCGGCACCGGCCGCGCGCGCATTGCGCTCGATGTGGGCGCCGACGCCGTGCACTTCGTAAACCCCGACCTGCCGGAGACGCACTCGGAGATGGCCGCGCCCCTGCGCGCCCGCGGGGTGGTGCTGGGCGTGCTCGATGTGCAGAGCGTGGAAACGGGCGCCTTTACGCCCGAAGACGCCGAGGTGCTCCAAAGCCTGGCGGACCAGATCGGCCTGGCGCTCGACAACACCCGGCTGCTGCAAGAAACCCAGCGCCGCCTGAGCGAGCTTCAGCAGTTGCAGAGCGAGGCACGGCGGGCGGCGGGGCTGAGCGCCGGGGATACGCCGGCGGCCTACCGCTATGACGGCCTGGAGGTGCGCCCGCTGGTGGTCGCGCCGGAGATCATGCCGCCGGAGACGGCCCAACGGGCGCTGGCTGTGCCGGAGGCCAAGGCCGGCCCAAGCGCCCGCACCACGCTGAGCGTGCCGCTGCAATTTGGCGACCAACACTTGGGTACTATCGAGCTGCGGCGCGAGGGCGAGGCCTGGTCGGATGAAGACCTGGAGCTGACCGCCGCGATTGCCGACCGCATGGCGCTGGCGATGGAAAGCGCGCAGCTCTTCGAGCAGACGCGGGCGCGCGCCCAGCAGCTACAAACGCTCACCGAAGCGGCCATTGCCCTGACCGGGCCGCAGTTCAATACTGACGAAGCGCTGGAGCAGATTTGCGCGGGTGCCATGCGGCTGTTTGGGGCCGACGGCGCGAGCGTGTGGCTCAGCACCGGGCCGGAGGAGTTGGAGCGCCGGCTGGCCGTGGGGCGCGAGGGCGCCGATACCCAGCGCCCGCACGCCAAGGCGGGTGATGGGCCGGCCGGCCGCGCGCTGGCTACGGGCCAGGCCGAACGCGCGGAAGGGCCGGCCGCCGGGCTGGGCGCGCAGGCGGCGCTGGCCGTGCCAATGGTGTGGCAAGGCCAAACCCGGGGCGTGCTGCTGGTCAGCCAGTCGCAGCCGGGCCGCGCCTTCAGCGGCGACGATGAGCGCATGGCCCTGCTCTACGCGGGGCAGGCGGCTTCCACGCTGGAGAACGCGCGGCTGTTCGGCGAGGCCGAGCAGCGCTTGGGCGAGTTGGAGGCAGTGAACAACATCAGCCTGGCGCTCAGCACACAGCTTGACCTGAAGTCGCTGCTGCCGCTGGTCGGCGCCAAGGTGTTTGACACTTTTGGCGTCAACAACGGATTTGTGGCTCTGTACGACAGCCGCACGAACCAGATTGAGTTTCCCTACTTCGTCGAGGCCGGGCAGCAGTTGAGCGTGACCGCCCGGCCGCTGGGCCAGGGCCTGACCTCCATCGTCATTCAGCGGCGGCGGCCGCTGCTCATCAACCAGGATGCGGCGCGGCGCACCGCCGAACTGGGCGCGCTGCAGCAGGGCGCCCCGGCCAAGAGCTGGCTGGGCGTGCCGGTGCTGGCCGGCGACGACGTGATCGGCGTGCTGTGCGTTCAAGACATTGAGCGCGAGGGCCTGTTCAGCCAGGCCGACGCGCGGCTGCTGAGCACCATCGCCGCCAACGTGGGCATCGCGATTCAAAACGCCCGGCTGTTCGAGGAGACGCAGCGCCGCGCCGAGCAACTCGCCACGGCCGCCGAAGTGAGCCGGGCGGCCAGTTCAGCCGCCAACCCCGATGACCTCATCGTCAGCGCGGTCGAGCTGATCCGCGAACGGTTTGAGCGCAGCACGGGCGTTTACTACGCGGCCCTGTTCCTGATTGATGAGAGCCGGGGCTGGGCGCGCCTGCGCCACGCCACCGGCGAGGCGGGCCGCGTGCTGCTGGAACGCCAGCACAAACTGGAAGTCGGCGGCAACTCGATGGTGGGCTGGGCCACGGCCAACCGCAAGCCGCGCATCGCGCTCGACGTGGGCGCGGAGCCGGTGCGCTTTGCCAACCCGCTGCTGCCGGACACGCGCTCCGAAATGGCGCTGCCGCTGATCGTGGGCGAGGCCGTGCTCGGGGCGCTCGACGTGCAGTCGCCGCGGCCCGCTGCTTTCACCGACTCGGACGTGGCGGTGCTGCAAACGATGGTGGACCAGATCGCCATTGCGCTGCGCAACGCCCAACTACTGACCGCCACGCAGCGCACCCAGAGCTTCCTGGACTCGGTGGTCGAGAACCTGCCGGTCATGCTCTCAGTCAAAGACGCCTACGACCTGCGCTACGTGCGCTGGAATCGGTCAAGCGAACTGCTCACCGGCATCGGCCGCGACGAAATTCTGCGGCAGACCGACTACGAGTTCTTCCCGCCTGAGGCGGCGGCAGTGCTCGCCAGCGACGAGCGCCAGGTGCTGAGCGCCAAGCAACAGGTCGAAATCCCCGAAGAACCGGTGCAAACGCGCACGCGCGGCACACGTGTGCTGCACACCCGCAAGATTCCGATTCTTGACGAGACGGGGCAGCCGCAATACTTGCTGAGCATCTCGGAAGATGTCACCGAGCGCAAGGAAGCAGATGTGCGCCTGCGCGCCGCCCAGGAACGCTACCGCTCGCTGGTGGAAACGCTGCCGGCAGTGATTTACGCCGTAGAAGTGCCCGTGGGTGGTCAGGGCGCGACGACTTATATCAGTCCCCAGGTGCAGAGCCTGTTGGGCTACTCGCCCGAAGAGTGGACGTCGGACCCCGACTTGTGGATTAAGCTGCTGCATCCGGAAGACCGCGAGGCGGTGCTAAAGGAAGTAGCGCGGCAGAATGCGCTGGGCAATGCGCTGGATATCGAGTATCGCTCGCTGACGCGCGATGGCCGGGTGGTGTGGTTCCACAACCAGTCGCAGGGCGCGTTCGACATCACCGGCCGGGTGTTGACCACGCGCGGCATCATGTTCGACATCACCGCCCGCAAGCAGGCCGAGGCGGCCCTGAAGGCGGCCCAGGAAACGGCTCAGCGCCGCGCCCAACTGCTCGCCGCGGCGTCGGACGTGGCGCGGGCTATGACTGGCTCGCTGGACCGCGAACAACTGCTGCGCACGGCCGTCAACCTGATCCGCGAGCGGTTTGGGTTCTATCACGCTTCGATCTTCACCGTGGAACAGGGCAGCGACATGGCCGTCTTGCGCGAGAGCACGGGCGAAGCGGGCGCACAGCTCAAAGCCCGCCGGCACCAGTTGGCGGTTGGGTCACGCTCGCTGGTCGGCTCGGCTACGGCCAGCCGCCGCCCGGTCATCGTGCAAGACGTGACGACCGATCCCAACCACTTTAAGAACCCACTGCTGCCCGACACACGCGCCGAAGCGGTGGTGCCGCTGCTGGCCGGCGACATGGTGGTGGGCGCGCTCGATGTGCAGAGCACCCTGCCCTACGCCTTCGGCGCCGAAGACGTGGCGATTTTGGTCACGATGGCCGACCAGTTGGCGGTGGCACTGCAAAACGCCCGGCTCTTCGACCAGACGGCTCGGCAGGCCCGCCGCGAGAGCCAGGTGGTGGAGATCACCGGCCGGATTCGCGCGGCCGGCGACATGGATGCGATGCTGCGCACGGCCGTGACCGAGCTGCGGCGGGCGCTCGGCGCCAGCCGGGCCGCGGTGCGGCTGGAGCGACCCGACGCGGCGCGGGCGGCCGGAGCCGGCGAGCCGGGCGGCGGCGTGCCGCCGGCGCTGCCGCCCGCCGCCGATGCGTCGCGGCCCAGCAGCGAGGGCCAGGTTGCGCCGCCCGGAACACACGGCAATGGCACGCGCAAATACCCCAGCGGCCCGAACGGTACGTCTAACGGCAACGGGCACGGCCCGAGCCACGGCACGGAAGGATAGACCGGCATGCGAACCGTTATCGCGGTAGGCAACCAAAAGGGCGGGGTCGGCAAGACCAGCACGGTAGTATCGCTGGGCGCGGCCTGCGTGGAACGCGGGCTGGAAGTCCTGGCGATAGACCTGGACCCCCAAGCCAACTTGAGCCTGGCGCTGGGCCTCAAGGCGCCCCAGTTGCGCCGCGGCGTGGCGGATGTGCTGCTGGGTAACGCCGGCGTCGTGAGCGTCAGCCGCGAAACGCCGATCGCGGGGCTAGATGTGCTGCCCGCCAACCCCGAAATGCACCTGGTGGAGAAGTTCTTGACCGTCCGCCAGAATTACGAGGTGGCGCTGCGGCAGGCGCTGGCCGCCAACCTGCCCTACGAATTGGTGCTGCTCGACTGCCCGCCGTCGGTGGGCGCGATCCCCTACATGGCGTTGACCGCGGCCGATATGCTCATCATCCCCACACAGTGCGAATACTTCGCCACGCACGGCCTGGGCGAGGTGCTGGAGTTGGTGAGCCGCGTGCGCGCAAAAACCAACCCGACGCTGAGCTACCGCCTCCTGGTAACGATGTATGACGCGCGCAACCGGGTGCACCGCAGCATCTTGGATCATTTGCGCGACGCTTTGGGCGGCGCGGTGCTGGAGACGGTCGTGGAGATGGACCCGAAGCTGCGTGAAAGCCAGGTCTTCACGCAGGCCGTCACGGGCTATGCGCCCAACAGCCGGGCCGCGCAGCAGTACCGCGCCCTGGCAGAGGAGCTAAAGGTGTATGTCCAGCGAGAACCGACGCAGCAGCCGGCCTGACGCGCCGGACGCGCTGGGCACGCCCGCTGGTTGGGAGTGGGAGACCGACCGGCACGGCTTTTACACGGCGTGCAGCCCGGAGGTGGCCGTGCTGCTGGGGGTGCCGCCGAGCGTCTTGCTCGGCCAGCCGCTGACGTTCGTGGCGCTGCCCGCCGACGGGCCGGCGCGGCGCGAGCTGAACACGGCCCTGAACAACCAACGGCCGATCCTCGATGTGCGCTTGCTGGCGCAGCACGGCGACGGCCGGCAGGTAAGCGTGGTGCTGAATGCGCTGCCCAAATTCGACGAGGCGGGCGATTTCGCCGGCTATCGCGGCGTGGCGCAGGTGATGGTGGACGCGCCGCCCGTTGCGCCGCACGTCAGCCGCACGCCGACCGAGCCGCTGCCGCCCGCGCCGCGGCCCAAGACACAGCCCCTGGCCGCTGCGCCCCGGCCGACGCCTGACGGCATAAAGCCGACTGAGCAATTCCCCGTCGCCAAACCCGCTGCGCCGCCCACGCCGCCGGAGCCACGCCGCAAGACCGAACCGCTGGCGACCGGACCGGCTGCCCCCGCGGCCAGCGCCACGCCGCCGCGCACACCGCCGGTGCCTTCGGCGCTGGCCGCTACCCGGATGTTGCGCCCCGCCGAGCAGCCCGCTCCGCCGACCGTTTCGCCCAGCCGCCCCACACCGGCCCCAACCGAGCCAGGCCAGGGCGAAGCATCGGCCGAAACCAGCACCCCGTCGCCCAACGCCGCGCCACACGGGCAGGTTCCGCTACCGCCTGCGCCGTGGTCTGAAATCCCGCCCATCGCGGCTCCAGCCAAGGCCGAGCCAGCTAAGGCAGAGCCGGGCGCGGCCGGGGAACCCGAACCCTCTGCACCGGCCCCATGGAGTGGACGCACCGCCACACGCTGGGGCTACGTGGCTACCGAAAGCGGCCTCGCGCCGCTGGGCGACTGGGCCACCACCGAGGGCGCCCAGGCGCTGGCCGAGGGCCGCCTGGTCGTCACGAGCCAAAGCAGCGCTGAGCCACCTGCTTCGGGGAGCGGCCCTAACCGTCCGGGCCGCGCGCTGTCCGCGCCCATCCGGCTGCAAAACGAGATCATTGGCGTACTCGATTTCGTGGACGAGGCCGAGGCCGCCGGCTGGACCGAAGACGACCTGGCGCTGGTGCAGGCGGTGAGTGACCAACTTGCGCTGGCGCTGGAGAACGCGCGGCTGTTCAGCGAAACACGCGACTACCTGAATAAGCAGACCCTGCTGTACGAAGTGACGCGGGCGGCGGCGAGCGCGGCCAGCCTGGGCGAGGCCCTCAATAACGCGGCCGAGGCAGTCGGGCGCGCCCTGCCCGATGCCGACATCGCCATCATGCTCCTCGACGAAGACCGGCAGCGGCTGCGCATTCGCGCGGCCGTGGGCTTCCCCGCCGATCTGCGCGAGCGCCTGAGCGTGCGCCTGGGCGAGGGCATTACCGGCTGGGTCGCGCAGCACAACCAGGCGGTGCTGCTGGCCGACGTGCGCCAAGACCCGCGCTATGTTCCCGGCCTGAGCGGTATGGCAGCCGAGGCGGCTGTGCCCCTGGCGCTGGGCGAGCGCGTCATCGGCGTGCTGAACGTGGAAAGCCCGCAGGTCGGCGCATTTGACGAGCAAGATTTACAGCTACTTTCCACGCTGGCGGGCACGCTGTCGGCGATCATCGTCAACAACAACCTGCTGGCCGAGATCAGCCAAGAGCGCGAACGCCTGGGCGTGCTCTACGACGTGCTGCAAGGTCTAATCACGCGGCCTGAGCGCGAGGCCATCTTGAACACCGCGCTGGCTATGGCGCCGCGCCTGGGCGCCCAACACGCCTATATTCTGCTGCTGGGCCAGCGCGACGCCGAGGCGACGTTCCGCAGTACGCTGCCGGGGCTAGACCACCTGGACGAGCGCCAGGCGCAGCGGTTTGCGCTGACGATCGCCAAGCAGGGCCTGGAGCAGTGGGTGCTCACCAACCACCGGCCCGCCGTGGTCACCGACACGGCGGTGGACAAGCGCTGGTACACAGACCCGAGCCACACGGCCCAGGAGCCGGCGCGGGCCGTGATCTCAGTGCCGCTGCAAACGCAGCGCGGCGCCCTGAGCGGCGTGCTGGCCTACACCCACGGCCAGCCCGGCGCGCTGGGCCACGAGCAACTGCCCCTCATGGAAAACATCGCCGGCCAGGTGGCGGTAGCGCTGGAAAACGAGTTGCTGCGCCAGCAGCAGCGCGCCCAGAGCTCACACGCCGAAGCGCTGGCGCGGGCGGCGCAGGCCATGACCCGCACCCTGGACGAGGCCGAGCTGCATCAGATTGTGGTGGCGCAGGTGTTCGAGGCCTTCCAGCCCAACGGCGCCGTGCTGCTGCAGTGGGAGCCTGTCAGCAACACCTTCCTGCCAGTGGCGCTGCACGTGGCCTCCAAGGAAGCGCCCGCCGACCGCGACGCCTGGCCGGTGGTAGGCGAGCGCATTGAGGCCGGCAAGCGGCCCGACCTGGTGGAGGTGATCTATACCCGGCAGGGGCGCGTGAGCCACCTGCGCGACGTGCCGGGCGGCCAGGTGCGTGAACGCATGGTGCTGCCCTTGCTGTACGGCGGCGATGTGGACGGCGTGCTGGAGGTGGTGCACACCGGCCCCATGCACGGCCTGGCGCAGGCCGACGTGGAGCTGTTCCAATCCATCCTGACCGCGGCGGCCTCCGCCCTGCAATCGGCCCGCCTGTACGCCCTGCAGCGGCAGACCGCCGAGCGCCTGGCCGAAGTGGATCGCCTGAAGAGCCAGTTCCTGGCGAACATGAGCCACGAACTGCGCACGCCGCTCAACTCCATCATCGGCTTCTCGCGCGTCATCCTCAAGGGCATAGACGGCCCGCTGACCGAGCTGCAAGTGCAGGACCTGGGTTCGATCAACAATGCCGGACAGCATCTGCTCGGCCTGATCAACGACATCCTCGATATGGCCCGGATCGAGGCGGGCAAGATGGAGTTGGTGCTCGACGAGATGGATCTGCACGACACCATTAAGGGCGTCATGTCGACCATGGTGGCGCTGGTGAAGGACAAGCCGGTGCGGCTGGTGGAAGACCTGGCCGGCGGCCTGCCGCGCGTCCACGCCGACGGCATGCGCGTTCGGCAGGTGCTGCTCAACCTGCTCTCCAATGCGGCCAAGTTCACCGACCAAGGCTCGATCACCCTGCGGGCTCGCCCAGTCGACTCGGTTTCACCGCAGAGCGGCCGCCTGGAGCCGTATGTCGAGATCAGCGTGATTGACACCGGCCCCGGCATCGCGCCGGAAGACATGGCCAAGTTGTTCGAGCCGTTCTCGCAGGTAGACGCCTCGGCAACGCGCAAGATGGGCGGCACCGGCCTGGGCTTGAGCATCTGCCGCCAGTTGGTCGAACTTCACAATGGCCGCATTTGGGCCGAGAGCGAGTTGGGCCGCGGCAGCACCTTCATCTTCACGCTGCCGGTCAGCCGGAAGGACACAGTCGCCGCCGTGCCCGCGCCGGCCGAGGGCCTCCGCCCGACGACCGGGTACTTGAGCAAGATCGTGCTGGCCGTGGACGACGACCAGGGTATTCCCAACCTCTACCGGCGCTACCTGGAGCCGCATGGCTTCCAGGTGGTGGGCGTGTCGAAGAGCAGCGAGGCCATCACCCGCGCGGCGGAACTGCGCCCCGTAGCTGTGCTGCTCGACGTGCTCATGCCCAACCGTGACGGCTGGCAGGTACTGGCCGACCTCAAGCGCTCGCCCGTCACCCGCGACATTCCCGTCATTATGTGCACGCTGGTGACCGACCCCGAGCGCGCCCGGGCGATGGGAGCGGCCGATTATCTAAACAAACCCATTCTGGAAGGCGACCTGGTGCGCGCGCTGGGCCGGCTGCCACAGCCCGCGCCCGGCGGCGCGCAGCAAGCGCCGGCCGTGCTGGTCATTGACGACCGCGGCGAAGACATCGCTTTCGTGCGGCGGGCGCTCGACCCCAGCGGCCAGGGGCAGACCTACCGCGTGCTCGAAGCGCGCACCGGGCTGGCCGGCCTGGCGGCGGCGCGGCTGTATCACCCTCAAGCCATCATCCTCGATCTGCTGCTGCCCGAGATGAACGGCTTTGAGGTGCTCACCGCCCTGCGCAACGACCCAGAAACCCGCAGCATCCCCGTGATTGTGGTCAGCGGGGCCGAACTGAGCAGCCAAGACCGCGACCGCCTCAGCCGCAACGTGGCCGCGCTGCGCAGCAAGGGCGCCTTGCAGCAAGAAGAACTGCTGCACGACCTGCAGCGCGCGCTGGGCTAACGCCGGCCGGCCAACCGACAACCGCATGCCCGCTCACTTTAAGTTTGCTTGCGCCGACTGCGGCCGGGTCTCGGCCGCCTTGCCTGCCAGCGCCTTTCAATGCCCGCATTGCGGCAGCGAATGGCTGGAGGCGCGTTACGACTACGCCACGCTTGGCCCACACTGGCCGGGCCTGGTCGCGCTGCGCTCCAAAGACATCTGGCGCTACAAAGAACTGCTGCCGCTGGAGAACGCCGACAACGCGGTGCGGTTGGGCGAAGGCGGCACGCCGCTGGTCACCGCCGCCAACCTGGGGCTGATGCTCGGGCGGCCCAACCTCTTCATCAAGGACGAGCGCCAAGGGCCAACCGGGTCGTTTAAGGACCGGCAGGCCGCGCTGGCGGTGTCGGTGATGAAGGAAAACGGGCTGACCCAGGCCGTGGTGGCCTCCACCGGCAACGTGGCGATCTCGTACGCCGCCTACTGCGCCCGGGCGGGCATCAAGCTCTACGCCTTCCTCACCTCGCTCGTGCCCCCCGAGAAAATGCGCGAGTGCGCCCTATACGGCGCGCAGGTCATCAAGGTCACCGCCACGTACGACCGCGCCAAGGAGCTGGCGGCGCAGTTCGCCACGCAACGCGGCATGTACTTCGATCGCGGGCTGCGCAGCATCGCCGCCGTGGAGAGCATGAAGACCATCGCCTACGAGACGGCTGAGCAGTTGGCCCGGCGCATCGGGACCAAACCCACGCCCACCGGTCAAACGCCGTGGCGCGCGCCGGATTGGTACATTCAGGCGGTGAGCGGCGGGCTGGGGCCGGTGGGCGCCATGAAGGGCTTCAGCGAGCTAAAGGCCATGGGCCTGATTGACAAAGTGCCCGCCCTGGCCGTCATCCAGGCCGAGGGCTGCGCGCCGATGGTCACCGCCTTCAAGCGCAACCTGGACCAGCCCGAGGTGGTGACGAACCCGCGCACGCACATCGCCACGCTCGCCACCGGCAACCCCGGCCGCGGCTACGCCCTGCTGCGCGCCGGCCTGCGCGCGCACGGCGGCACGATGGAAAGCGTCAGCGACGAGGAAGCCTACCGGGCCGTGCACGTGATGGCGAAGATGGAAGGCATTTCGATGGAGCCGGCGGCGGGCGTGGCCTTTGCCGGGCTGATTAAGCTGGCGCGCGCCGGCGTGATCGGCGCGGAGGACGTGGTGGTGGTCAATTGCAGCGGCCACACGTTCCCCATTCAGAACGAGATTTTGGGCGAGGGCTGGGCGCGCGACGTAGAACTGCCCGAGCCGGCCGCCGAACCCAGCCCGACGCCCGTGCTGGCCGCGCAGCCGCACGAAGGCCTGCTGGCCGCTCTGCAGCGGCTCGACGAGCGCGTGCGCTCGATTGTGATCGTGGATGACAACCCCGACGCGGCGCGCCTCATCCGCCGGATCCTGCAAGCCAAGGGCAGCTACGACATTCAGCAGGCCGGCGACGGGCGGGCCGGGCTGGCGCTCATCCACGCTCAGCACCCCGATCTGGTGGTGCTCGACCTGATGATGCCAGAGATGGACGGCTTTGCGGTGCTCGACGCGCTGCGGGCCGACGACGCGACGGCCGATATTCCGGTGATCGTGGTGACGGCTAAGCTGCTTACGCCGGCCGAGCGCGAGCGCCTAAATGGGCAGATTGAGGCGCTGCTCCAGAAAGGCTCGTTCATGGACGACGAACTACTGGCCGATGTGCTGGGGGCGCTGACCTAGCGCCGGAGACGCCACCGCTTCGCTCCGCATGGATACTCCCGGCACTCACCGCCGTTGGGCAGGAGGACCGGCGCAGGGCATCTCCGCCGCGCTGCTCTCGGCCGTGGTGTTGGGGCTGGCGCCCATCTTCGGCAAACAAGCCATCCTGGCGGGCACGCCTCCCCTTTCGGTGGTAGCGCTGCGCACCATAGCGGCGGCGGCCGGGCTGTGGCTGATCTTGGGGCTGACACGGCGCAAGTATCTCTATATCTATCCGCTCGGCCTACTGGGCTGCCTGGCCGCCGGCCTCATCAACGGTCTGGGTTCGCTCATGTACTACAGCGGCCTGGGGCGGCTCGACGCCTCGCTGGCGCAACTGCTCTACACGCTCTACCCGGTAGTCCTGACGGCTTTTGCGCGGCTGCAAGGCCACCGCATCTCGGGCCTCACCCTCTTCCGCATGGCGCTGGCGCTGGCCGCGGTGTTCCTGCTGACCCACCCCGGCGGCAGCGCGGCGGATTGGGTGGGCGCGGGGCTGATGCTGGGCGCGGGCGTGATGTATGCCGCGCATCTGGTCATCAGCCAGCGCGTGCTGTACGATGTGCCCGCTCCCACGGTGGCCCTGTATATCTTGACTGCAATGGCCGTGACAGTGAGCGTGGGCTATGGGCTGGCCGGAGCGCCCGCCTTGCCGCCCACCGCGGGCGCGTGGCAGGCCGTGGCGCTGCTGACGCTGGTAACGGTCGTGTCGCGCCTGGCGCTGTTCATGGGCGTCAAACGCCTGGGCGGCGTGCAGGCGGCCCTGATCGGCCTGAGCGAGTTGTTGGTCACGGTGCTGTGCGCGCTGCTGCTGTTGGGCGAGAGCCTGTCACGGCTGCAATGGTTGGGGGCGGCGCTGCTCACGGCCTCGGTGCTGTTGGTGACGCGCGAGCGGCGTCTGGACCCGCCGCCCGCGCAGCCCTGGACAGCGCTGCTCAAACTAGAAGCGGGCGAGTTGGAGCAGCCGGGTAAGCGGCCCGAAACAGGGGACCCCGAACGCCCCCGAGACTCAGGGATACCCTAAGCCGCCGGCCCAGAGATTGCCACGCGGCGCCGCGCAAGCCGAAATCTCCAGTAGACCATTTGGACTTACCCCCCAGCCGGCCGACTCTTGGGCGAGGGCCGCGTGTTATAATCTCGCGAGATTTGGTCGAAAACAACCGGATTGTTCGAGGTGGATTGTGGACGTTAACCCGCGCCGCACCAAAATTGTCTGTACCATTGGCCCGGCGAGCAGTTCTGAAGAGAAAATTGCGGACCTGATCGCGGCCGGCATGAATGTGGCCCGGCTGAACTTTTCACACGGCAGCCACGCCGACCACGCCGCCGTCATCGCCAACCTCCGGCGGGTGTCGCGGCGGCTGCTTAAGCCCGTCGCCATCCTACAAGACCTGCAAGGCCCCAAGATCCGCACCGGCACGCTGGCCGGCGGTCAGGGTGTCGTGCTCAAGGATCAGGCCACGTTTACCATCACCACGCGCGAGGTGGAAGGCTCGGACACGCTCGTCTCCACCACCTACGACGGCCTCCCCGGCGACGTGAAGCGCGGCGACAACCTGCTGCTCGATGATGGCAAGTTGGAGTTGCAGGTCGAGCGCGTGGACGGCACCGAGGTGATCACGCGCGTCGTCCGCGGCGGCCTGCTCATGGAGCACAAGGGCATTAACTTGCCGGGGGTGGCTGTCAACATCCCCAGCTTGACTGATAAGGACCGGGAAGACCTGATCTTCGGCGTGGCGCAGGGCGTGGATTACGTCGCCATTAGTTTTGTGCGGCGGCCGGAGGATGTCGCGACGGTCAAGCGCGCCCTGGTAGAGATTGACCCCAACTCGGCCAAGCTGCCCATCATCGCCAAGCTGGAGAAGCCTTCGGCCCTGGACAATCTAGAGGCCATTTTGCAGGTGGCCGACGGCGTAATGGTGGCGCGCGGCGACCTGGGCGTAGAGCTTTCGCCGCAGCAGGTGCCCACCGCGCAGAAGCGCATCATCGAGGCGGCCAACCGCCAGCGAAAAATCGTCATCACGGCCACGCAGATGCTGGAGAGCATGATCACCAGCCCCCTGCCCACGCGCGCCGAAGCCTCCGACGTGGCGAACGCCATCTACGACGGCAGCGACGCCGTGATGCTCTCGGGCGAGACCGCCGCGGGCCAGTACCCGATCGAGGCGGTGCGCATGATGGTGGCGATCATCAAGGAAGCCGAAAACCATATGGAAGAGTGGGGGCGCTGGAAAGGTGTCACCGAAAGCACTTCCGACGATTCGGTGGCCTTGGCGCGGGCTGCCCGCGAGTTGGCCCATGACCGTGACGTGACGGCCATCGCCATCTTCACCCTCACCGGCCGCAACGCCCGCATCATGTCGAAGGCGCGCGCCGGCGTGCCCATCCTGGCCTTCACACCCGACCCCAAGACCTACCAGCGCCTGCCGCTGTTGTGGGGCGTCACACCCTATCTCATCCCCCAAGCCGACACGGTCGAGGCCATGCTGGCCCACGTGGAAGCCGGCATGTTGTACGACTCGCCGGTGCGGGCCGGGCAGCAGGTCATCGTCATCGCTGGTCTGCCGCCCAGCAAGATGGTGCCGGCTAACTTCATCCTGCTGCACACGGTCGGGAGGTCGTGAGGCACCGCCTCGCGGTGGGCCGGCCCGCTTGTGTGAACTGGTCTGCCTCCCCGGGCTGCGCCTCCGGCGCGAAACACAACCGCCCACGCTGAAAATGACCAGCGTGGGCGGCGGCAAGCACCATGCGCAGTAACAAATAGAGACTCAGGCGAGGATGGGCAGATCCACGACCATGCCGGCCACCCCACCGACGCCCACGGCCTGCCCCGGCTCGGCGGCGGCGCTCTTGAGGTAGGCCAGCGCCACGGGGCCTACGTCGGGCGGCACGGCGGCGCTGGTCACCGCGCCCACTGCCGCGCCGCTGGCGGTGATCTCCGCGCCTACGTCCACCGGCGCATCCAACTTGAGCCCAACCAGGCGGCGGGCCAGCTTGCCGCGGCTCTCCATGCGGGCGATGATCTCCTGGCCGATGTAGCAGCCCTTCTTGAAGCTCACGGCGGGCCACAGATTGGCTTCGAGGGGGATATATTCCTCGGTCAGTTCACGCCCGGCCAGCGGCGTGCCATCGGCCGCGCCTTCGGGCTGCCCCGCGGCTACGCGCAGCCATTGGTAGGCCTGCTCGCCGGCAGGGACGGCACCGCCCGCCAACGCCTGCTGCCACAGCCGGTTGATCTGCGCGGCGGGGGCGATGACGGCATAGCCCGCCCCGGCCAGCGGGCGCGCGCGGGCCACCACCACCTCGCCGTTGTCGAGAAAACGATTCTCGGGCAGGTCGGCCGCGCCGGGGGCGAGGGCCTCGGCCACGGCGGGTGCCCGCGGGCCAAACAGCCCGAACTGGCCCAACTCAGCTGTCGCGTCTGCAAACTTCACCTGGTCGTTGTAGAAGACATAGCCGCCTAACCAGCGGCGCACCACGGGGGCGCGCCCCGCGCCCGTGAGGTACAGGGCGGTTTCGGCGCGGTTGAGCACCCACAGCACGTCCACCATGCGGGCGATGGCCGAGGTCAGCACGGTGGTGCGCGCTTCGCCAACGGCCATGCCGGTCAGGTCGTTGGTAGACATGCGGTGCAGCAGGTCCAGCCGGTCGCGGCCCACGGCGCGCACCCGGCCCACGTGGTTGCGCCACACGGCCACGGTCCCTCGCCGCGCGGCGGTGTATTCTCCGACGGCATCGCCGTAGTCGAGCACGACCCCGGAGGCGGCCAGCGCGTCAGCCGTCATTGGCTTCCGCCCCCGAAGCGCGGTGGGTTTCCAGCCAGGCTTGCAGCGCGGGCAGGTGCGCAGCCTCGTGCTCCAGCACCTCTGCCTCGATGTACTGGCGGAGGGTCTGGCCGCGCCGCCAGGACAGGGCCGCGTTCAGGTCTTTCTCGGCGAGCGCGTTCAGCTGGCGCAGCAGTTGGCGGTGCACGCCGTCGTAGTCTTCAATCACGCGCTCCAACGGCCGGCCGCGGTATTGCTGATACCAGGCGGCGTTCTGCGCTTCGACGGCGGCGGCGTCCAGCCCGGCGTTGGCCGGCTTCTGGCCGCGCCGGGCCAGGCCCAGGTTAGTCAGCAACTCCACCTCGCAGGCGGTCAAGTGCGCGAGTACATCTTTAACCGACCACGCCCCGGCCACGCCGGGGATTTCCAGCGTGTCGGGGCGCAGATCGGCCAGCACGTCGTCAATTTGGGTTCGGCTCTCGTCCAGCGCCGCCAGCAGGTCAGTCTTGTTCACAAGCCACCGTTAGCGTGTCCCCCCACGGCTGCGCCTATTGCGTCTTCAGGAAGGCAATCACATTCGCCAGGCCTTGCGGGCCGAGCGTGTCCTTGAAGGTCTGCGGCATGATGTTGGGCTGGAAGCCCTCGACCACAAAAGCGTTGGGGTTGGTGATTGACTGGTACAAATACGCCTCTTCGGTGAAGCCCGGCTCGCGTTGCGGGCCGCGCTGGCTCACGCCGGCCAGCGAGGGGCCGACGATGGTCTGATCGGCCACCAACGAGTGGCAGGCCGAGCAGCCGCCCGCGCCCTGGAACACGGTTTGCCCGGCGGCGGCGTCGCCGGCGGGTAGTTGGTCGAAGGCGGCTTGCTCGATCTCAGCCGGCGTGGAGCCGCCCGACCCGGACTCGGCGGTGGGCGACGGGGGCTGCAAGCCGGCCACGCGCGTGGCTTCGATGGCGGTATCTACCGCCGAAACACCTTGGTAGGATGGCACCACATAAAAGGCAATGATGCCCGCAATCACCACGAAGAGCAGCACGTTCAAGCTGATCAGGATGCTGTCAATGGGGTTGCCGGGCAGTTGCTTGGGGCGCGGGGCGCGCAAGGCCCCCATGCGCTGCTCAACCAGCGGGAGGAGCTTATCGGGCAGGGTGCCTTTGTATTTGTCGGCGGTGCGTACCGTGTAGTCCAGGCGCACGAAACCCTGCGCCAGGCCAAAACCCACCGCGGCCACGCCCACGATCGCCAGCCCCAGCACGGCGATGAACAGGTGCAGGGCGGTCACGTTATCGCCCGGTCCGGCGATGAAGGTCGGCAGGCCGTCTATGTGCGTACCTGGCAGACGAAACAGGACGATATTGCCAAAGGCGCCCACGCTGGGGATGTAGCCGAGCGGCGCCAGGCTGATCGGCTGGCTGACGACGCGCAGCGCCTGAAAGCCCACCACCAGCAGCGCCACCACAATCCAAAAGACCGCCACCGAGCGCGTGTTGCTGAGCGGGATGCCCAGGCCGGTGTCGCCCGCGTTTGACTTGGGCGCCGCGGCGCGCTCCACCGTGGCCGCAACGGGATGCCGCGCGGCCAGGAGCGTGAAGCGATAGAAGCTGATGGCCAGGAAGATGCCCAGGCCGACCGTGGTGATGACGATGCCGCCCAGGGCCAGCGCGAAGATCCAGGCTTGCAGGTTGGCGGTTTGTGGGTCGGCGCTCAGGGTGGGCACATACGCCCCGCGGGTGGTGATCGGGGTGCCCAGGTTGTTGATCACCGCTAGCCCGCCTAAGACGAGCAGGATGAAGAGCAGGATGAAGGTTGGTAAGTAACGGCGCACGGGGCCCTCCGAGTAAAGATGATGTGCGGACAAGCACGCCCGCGTTTAGATCACACGCAAAATCACGAACCAGGCCACGGCCGCGAGCAACAGCCCAACGACCACCCAGCCGGGGCGCAGTGCGGCCGGCAGCAAGCGCCCGGCCAACCAGCTCCAGCCTACGGCCAACAGCAAGATCAGCGTACCCACGAGCACCTGGCCGTAGACGTTCAGCCAGGCGGCCGCGCGCACCGTCCAGGGCAGGGGCGCCGCGGCGGGCCGCAGCACTTCGTCTAGCGCGACGGCCAGATCGAAGGCGCCGTAATCTGCCAGCGGCGCTCCCGGCCGCGTCACCTGCACCACCAACTGCCACCGCCCGGTGTGATTGATGTTCGCGCCCGTGGCGGCGTAATTGCCCGCGCCGATGTCAGTCAACGCCAGCGCGCTATTGCGGCCGCCGTCGAGTGATTGAAAATTCAACGCCACCTGCGCGTCGGGCACCGTTTGGCCGTCGGTCCCGCGCACGTTAACGGTAAAGACGTTCGAGCCAAGCCGGGCCGGGCTGATGCGCCCCTCAATGCGCAGCTCGCCGGCCGTCAGCGCCAAGGGCAGCTCGGCCTCGGCAGCGCCGGGGTTCCCGACGAGCGCGGTGGAGGCGGGCGGCAGGTCCACCAGCCAGGCCGCGCCAAACAACACCAGTGCTACCAGCGCGGCCTCTACCGCCACCCGCCCAGCCGGTCGCTCCGGGCCGCCGCCGGCCGCCAACTGCCGCGGCAGACCCAGTGAATTATACGCGCCTATCGCAAGCGCCACAGCCGCCACAGCCAGCTTCAGCAGCAGGGTCTGCCCGTAGGCCGTCAAGAGCAGCGCGTTCCAGGTCTGCACCTGCTGCGCGGCCAGCACCAGCCCGGAGGCCAGCAGCGCCCCGACGCTGCCCGCCGCCAGGCCCGAAAAGCGCGTGACCCACTCCGCGGCAACGCGTCGGCGCGGGGCCGGCTCTGCGCCGACGCGCCGCAAACTGATCAGCGCGATCGCCAGCAGTAACAATCCGCCCGTCCACAGGGCCGCGGCGCCCTGATGAACGAAATCTGCCAGCGGGCCGAGCAGCCCCGAACGCGCACTGCTGTGGCTGGACAGCGTCGTCGTCAGCAGCAGGCCCAGGCCCAGCCCCCAGCCCAGCCAGGCGGGGCGGCGGCCCGCTAACAACGCCTCCAGCAGCAGCGCCGCTGCCACTGCCAACAGCGCGCGGATTATCCAGAGCAGGCCCCAGCGCGTGCCAAATAGCTCCCAAAACACGACCCCGGTCGCACGAGCCTGCACATATAGGCCGCCCAGCAGGCCGATGATCAGCGCGCCGACCAGCACATCGGCTACGACCTGATGCCAGCGCTTGGCCTCCGCCTCCAGGGCGGTGCGCTCCATCGGCACGCCGGCGCGCTCGGCCGCGGCCAGCCCCGGCCCCCACACCAGGCTGCGAAACGCCACCGCGCCCAAGAACACCAACTGGGCCAGCAGGCCCGCGTAGCGAATAAGCTGGGTGGTCAGGTCGGGCGCCGGGTTGGCTTCCAGGCTCGCCGCCCGCGCGGCCGCCGTGTCGGGCGCGACGCCGACGCCGAAGGCGAATGCGCCTCCGACCGGGTGCCCATCACTCACAGCAATGACGCGCCATACTACCACATAGCTGCCGGTGGGCAGCGGCGGCAGCGAGGCCACGATGCCCGCCGCCCCGGTCGCGGCTGGGCCAAACCCCGGCACGTACTGCGCGTCGAGCCGGTCTACCCGCGTGCCGGCCGCATTGTAGACTGAGAGATGGGCGTAAGCCGGCTCAATGTCTTCGTCGAACCAGACCCCCACCTGCTTGGGAGGCTCAGTCAGCGCGGTGTTGGCGGCCGGGTCACTGCGCACCACAATGGGGTGCGCCCAGGCCACGCCCGCCCAGCCCGCGGCCAGCGCCAGGGCCAGCCAGACCGCCAGCAGTCGCGGAGCCGCGCGGCCTACCACCGGCCTCACACGCCGCTCAGTCCGGCAGGCGCGAAAACTCCGCCCGCGCCTCGCGCACCCAGCCAATCAGCGCGGCGATGAAGATGATCGCGCCGACGACAATCAGCGGGCGGCCGGCGATAATCAGGCCGAACAGGGCCATCACCAGGCCAAAGTCTACCAGGACAGGCCAGTAGCTGCGGCGCTTGGCGGGCGGTGTGAAGGGCGCTTCGCCGTCATCGCCGGGCACGCCGGCCGGCGCGCCGGGGCCCAGGTCGCGGTCACGCTGCGTGGCGGGCGGCGCCGGGCGGTCACGCCGCGAAGGCTCCTTAACGGGAGCGGGTGGAGTCAAAGTGGCCATCGGCCGTCCTTTAGCGCGGGATCGCCATTACGAGTTGGATGGAGTAGACGGCGACGAAACCCATCACGACCGCCACTCCAAACAGCGCTGCGGCGACCAGCATGTTGCGTACCGCTTGTTGTTTCTTCATACGCATCGGCCTCAATTGCCGGTAATCAGACGATCAACCACCAGCGCTGCAAAGATCAGGGCCAGGTACACGCTGGAATACTTATACAGTCGCCAGGCCGGCTTGTTGCCTTGCCGTCGCCAGAGCCATACGGCAAAGAACAAGAACCCCGCGCCCAGCAGCGCCGCGGCGAGGAGATAGAACCAGCCCGCCACGCCCGCCGGAGTGAGCAGCAGCGAAAGCGCCACCATCAGCAGCGTGTAGAGCACGATGTGGCGGCGCGTCTCGTCCTCGCCCCACAGCACGGGCAGCATCGGCACCTGCGCCCGGGCGTAGTCGTTCTTCTTGAGCAGGGCCAGCGCCCAGAAGTGCGGCGGGGTCCAGAAGAAGATCAGCGCGAACAGGAAGAGGGCCTCCATGTTCAGACGGCCGGTCGCCGCCGCCCAGCCCACGAGCGGCGGCACCGCGCCGGCCCCGCCGCCGATGACGATGTTCTGCACGGTGCTCTGCTTGAGCAGCAGCGAATAGCCCACCACGTAGTACAGGTTGCCAAACAGCGCCAGCAGGGCGGCCAGCGGCGTGACGAACACCGCCAGCACATAGAACGAGGCCACGCTCAGCGCCAGGCCAAACGCCAGCCCGCCCGCCGTATCTACGCGGCCCGCGGCAATGGGCCGGCGGCTGGTGCGGCTCATGTGTTGGTCCAGATGCCGGTCAATCACCTGATTGAGGGCGCCGGCCCCGCCCGCGGCCAGCCCGCCGCCCAGCATTGTCCACCAAAACAAGTCGGCCGGCGGCCAGCCATGCCCGGCCACCACCATGGCCGCCGCGGTCGTCACCAGCAGCAGGCCCACAATGATGGGTTTGGTCAGCAAGAAATAATCGGCTACGACAGCGCGCCACCCGCGGCGCTGCTGGGCCGGCACGGCGAACTTCAGCGGCGACCGGCGCACCGCCTGCATCGCCAACACGGCGAACACCACCATGCCCGCCCACACCGCCGAAGCGGTGGCGATGTGCAGGCCGTTGAGAAAGGTTGGAAAGGCGCGCAGGACGTTAAAGGCGCCCACGAAGATTTGCGCCAGAAACAGGGCGCCGGTGGCACCGGCCGCCACGAACACCGGCGCGTCGGCGCGGCGCAGGCGCCAGGCTTGCAGCACTGCGCCAATGACCATCAGCCCGACGGCCCCGGCCACGTAACGATGGCCCATGTGCAGCCAGCCCGCGGCGCTGGTGGGCGTCAGCGCGCCGTTGCACAGCGGCCAGCCCACACAACTCGCCGCGGCGCGCCCGGCCGTCACCAGCGCGCCCGTGATGATCAGGACATAGACCCCCAGCGCGGCCGCGCCGGCCAGCCGGCTGAGCGCGTCAAAGTGGAGCAGGCTCTCGCCCACGCGCGGATCCTGGTCGTATTGAAATGCGACGACCGTGATCACCAGCAGGAGCGCCAGCAGCGCCTGGGCGTTGGCCAGGTGCAGGGCCACCACCGCGGGGGGCAGCTCCAGCTTAACGGTAATAGCCCCCAGCAGGATCTGAATGACCAGCAAGGCCACGGCCCAGAGCGCGGGCGCCATGATCCAGCGCACCCGCCGGAAGCTGCGCCACGCGAAGAAGGCCACAGCTAACACCAGCGGTGTAACCAGGGTGGTCACCAGCCGGTGGGACAGTTCAATGAATGTCGGCAGGTCAAGCGGCGGGAACAGTTGGCCGTTGCACAGCGGCCAGTGATCGCCGCAGCCCATGCCCGAACCTGTCACTCGAACGATGCCGCCCAGGACGATCAGGCCGAAAGTGGTGACCGCCGCGCTCAGCGCCAGCCACCGAAAGCGGCGGGCGCTGGGCGAAGTGGGTAACGCCGTGGTCATGCGTCAGCCGTGCGCCGCTGGTGCGCTGTCTCCCCGGCGCTCATCCCTCAGAATCCAGAGCGGGTCGCGGCCCTTTACCGGGGGCACCACATCGAAGTTGTGCGCGGGCGGCGGGCTGGAGGTCGCCCATTCCAGCGAGGCCCCGCCCCACGGGTCGGCCCCGGCCGGTTCCTTGCGGCGGGCGCTGATGAAGAAGTTGATCAGGAAGACCAGCACCGAGGCGGCGATCAGGAACGCGCCGATGGTTGACATCAGGTTCCAGATTTCCCAGCCCTGGCCGGAGGCGTAGGTGTAGATGCGGCGCGGCATACCCAGCAGGCCGCTCAGGTGCATGGGGAAGAACGTCAGGTTGAAGCCGATGAGCATGAGCCAGAAGTGCGCCCGGCCCCAGCCGCGCTGTAAGCGCCAGCCCGTGATCTTGGGCAGCCAGTAGTAGAGGCCGGCGAACATGGCGAAGACTGAGCCGCCGAACAGCACATAGTGCAGGTGGGCTACCACGAAGTAGGTGTCGTGCACCTGCCAGTTGACCGGCACCGACGCCAGCATCACACCGCTGAGACCGCCGATGATAAACATGGAAATGAAGCCGATGGAGAAGAGCATGGGCGCGCGCATGTCGAGCGCCCCGCCCCACAGCGTGCCGATCCAGTTGAATATCTTCACGCCGGTCGGCACGGCAATGATCATGCTGGCGGCTGAGAAGAAGGTGTTGACGGCCAGGCTCGAGCCGACCTGGAACATGTGGTGCGCCCAGACCGAGTAGCCCAGCACGGCGATGCCGACCGACGACCAGGCGACGAAGGCATAGCCGAACAGGGGCTTGCGCGAGAAAACCGCGAGAAGCTCGGAGACCAGGCCCATGCCCGGCAGCACCATGATGTACACGGCCGGGTGGCTGTAGAACCAGAACAGGTTCTGCCACAAGAGCGGGTCGCCGCCCTGGGCGGGCATGAAGAAGTGCGTGCCGAAGTGCCGGTCGGCCAGCAGCAGCGAGATCGCCACGGTCAGCGAGGGGGTGGCGAACAGCACCATGGTCGAGGTGACCATCATGGACCACACGAACATGGGCAGGTCGGTCAGCTTCATGCCGGGGGCGCGCATGTTCAGGATCGTCACCAGGAAGTTGATGGCGCCAATCAGCGACGAGCCGCCCATCAGGTGCAGGCCCAGGATCCAGAAGTCAATGTTCTGGCCGGGCGAATACAGGCTGCCGGTCAGGGGCGGGTACGAGGTCCAGCCGGCGTTGGGCAGTTGCGGGCGGCCATCGGCCCCGGGGAACAGGAAGGACGAGTACATCACCAGCCCACCGAAGGCCAACAGCCAGAACGACAGGGCGTTCAGGCGCGGGAAGGCCATGTCGCGGGCGCCGATCATGAGGGGCACAAAGTAGTTGGCGAACCCGGCCCAGATCGGCACGAGGACCAGGAAGATCATCGTCGTGCCGTGCAGGGTGAACATCTCGTTATAGGTCTGGGGGTCGAGCACCTTCAGGTTCGAGCCGGCGAGCTGAGTGCGCACCAGCAGCGCCTCGATACCCCCGATGATGAAGAAGAAGAAGTTGAGCACCAGGTACATGATGCCGATTTTCTTGTGGTCAACCGTCGTCACCCAGTCGAGGATCTCGGCCAGGGCGTTGCGGGACGACACAGCTTGGGCGTGAGCAGTCATGGGCGTCCTTTAGCGGGTGCGCTACTTAAGCGTCTGGAGGTACGCCACGAGATCGGCGATCTGCTGCGGCGAAAAGGTGTCGGCGAAGCGCGGCATCACCGTGCCGCTCTTAATGCCCGGCGCGTTCGTAACCCACGCGGCCAGGTTGTCAGTGGTGTTGGCGAGCACCCCGCCGGCGATGAAGCTGCGGCTGGCAAGGTGCGTGAGGTTTGGCCCGGTGACGCCCGCGGCGGTGGTTCCCGCCACGGTGTGGCAGGCCATGCACTGGCTGGTGCCGGTCAAGAACAACTCGCGCCCGGCGGCGGCTGAGCCGCTCAGCGTGGCTGCGTCGGCGGATGGCTGCTGAAAAGTCGCCGCCCAGGTCTGAAAGTCGGCGGCCGAGCGCACCGAAACGGCAAAGCGCATTTGCGCGTGCTGGTCGCCGCAAAACTGGGTGCATTGGCCGCCGTAATAGTCGTTCCGGACGGTATCGGGCGTGAAGCGCACGCGGTTGGTGTACCCCGGCACGGCGTCCACCTTGCCGAACAGCTCCGGGGCCCAGAACCCATGCTCCACGTCCACCGACTCGACCGACACCTCGATGATGGTGTTCACCGGCACAACCAGTTCGTTGGCCGTGACGATGTTCAGGTCGGGGTACTGAAATTCCCAGAACCAGCGGTGGCCGATGGCCTTGACGTGCAGCACGTTGTCGCTGGCCACCGCGCGCACGGCGCCCATGGTTTGCAGCGTAAAGCCCATCAGCACGGCTAGAATGACGGCCGGCGCGGTGGTCCAGGCGATTTCGAGCTTGGTGTTGCCGTGCGTCTGCACGGCCATCTCCGCTGGGCGATTGCGGAAGCGGAAGACGGCAAAGAACAACAGGCCTTCCACGACCACGAAGATCACTCCGGCAATCGTCAGGATGAAGCGGAACAGCGCGTCAATCTGCGTCGCTTCCAGCGAGGCCGGTTCGAAGACGGAGGGCGTATCGAACGAGACCATGCAATTGGGCGGGCAAGCGACGGGCGGCCCAGATTGAGCGAGGGCGCGCGCCGCCGGGATCGCCAACGCGGCCAGCCCGACGAACAGAATAGCAATCAGCCAAAAGCGAGAAGAACGCTTTTTCAAACCGGCCTCCGGGCGTAATTGTGCGGATTATGGTGAGCGACAGGGTATCGGTTTCAGCGATTATATGCAAACGGGGCGATTGCGTCAAATATCACCAATAATGGCAGCAACTTGCATCTCCGGCCGATAATGATAGAATTCGCCCCGTCCAATTCTTACTAAGCAACTGGCAGGAGCCCGCCGCATGACACAATCGCTCGACGCACACCCCGCCTCCCCCGGCGAGGGCATCCACCTTCCTAAGCCATCCATCACGCCGCTGCTGTTGGGCCTCGGGATCGGGCTGCTGGCCTTTGGGGCTTTGCTCTATTTCATTCTTGATTTTCCGTGGGTCATGCCCGTGGGGATTGTCGTAATCGTGGTCGGCGTAGGCGGCTGGCTGGTGGGCAACATTCGCGAGCGCGTCCACGGCTCCGAGACGCCGGCGGTGGCGGCTAAATTCGCCATGTGGTGTTTCCTGGGCACCGAGGTGGTTATCTTCGGCGCGCTCATCGCGCGGGTCGTCACCATCTGGCTGCACGACCCGGAGGCGCATCGCATCTTGACCGAGCCGATCACCTCGCTGCTGCTGGTGTCGGTCAACACCTTCCTGCTGCTGGTGAGCAGCCTGGCCGTGGTGCTGGGCCTTAACAACATCCAGGCGGGCAAGCGGGGCGGGCTGCTGGTGTGGCTGGCCGTCACCGCGGTGCTGGGCGCTACCTTCGTGGGTATTCAGGGTTACGAGTACTCCAAGCTGGTGAGCGAGGGCGTGACCTTTGGCGCGAACCAGTTCAGTTCGGCTTTTTACATCCTGACCGGCAACCACGGCCTGCACGTCATCATCGGCGTCATTTGGTGCACGGTGCTGATCGTGCGCGGCCTCACGCGCGGCGTCACCACCCAAGACAGCCTGGGCGTTGAGATCTTCGGCCTGTACTGGCACTTTGTTGACGTGGTCTGGATTTTGATCTTCACGCTGGTCTACCTCATTTAGGAGCCCAACGCCATGAGTTCCCACGCCCCAGCCGCCGGCGCTTCCGCGCCGACCCACCAGATCTCTAACCGCACCTACCTGATCGTCTTCGCCTGGCTGACGGTGATGACGGCGCTCGAAGTCGCCGTGGCCGCCTTGCCGATCGCCGAAAACGTCAAGGTCATCGTCCTGGTCACCGTGGCCATCATCAAGGCCGGCCTGGTGGTGCTGTACTACATGCACCTCAAGTACGACAGCAAGTGGTACTGGATCACCCTGCTGGTGCCGATCTTCTTCGTGCTGCTGCTGTCACACTATCTGATCGTGCGCTAATCGGCAGAGGGTACGCCTCGTGGGCGTACAGCAAACGGTACCAGCCCGCTGGGCTGGTACCGTTTTGTGTTCTGGGCGAACCGCTCAGGCGGGCTGCCCCAAACTATGCCCCACCAATGCGCCGATCAGCGGGTAGGCGAATGGCTCGCCCTGGGCCGTGAGGTACGCGCCGCGCAGCGCGTAGAACAGCGCCAGCAGCGGCAGCGCCAGCAGTTCGAGGACGGCCAGCAGGGTGAAGCCCAGCGCCAGCGGCAGCAGCAGCAGGCCGATGAGCACCACGCTCAGTACACCGGCCACGACCCAGGCCGCGGCAATCGCCGCGCCCACCGCCCCGACCAGGAGCACATAGCCAATGCCGGCCAGGGCCTGGAACACCGTGGCTTGCAGCGCGTGATAGGCCACATAGCGGCTCTGCCCCGCGAAGTAGAGATACAGGCCGAGCGGCGCCAGCAGCGCGACCACATAGCCCACACCGCCGGTGCTGGCCACCACGCCCACCGTCAGCAGCGCGCTCAGGTGCGCCAACATGGCCCAGTTGCGTTCATCTTGCGTTGGAGCGGTAACCGCCTCACTGGGCGGCAAGACTGTCTCGGCCATCATGTCCAGCACCTTTCCTTGAGACCAATCCGATTACTGGCTAATACGTCACCGGCGGGCGTGGGTTGCGGGGCGCGTGACCGCTGGGGGCCGAGGCCCAATGCTATAATCGCGCCGTGTTCTCCGATCCACCCCTAACTAAGCGCCAGGTGGCGTGGCTGTGCCTGCTGGCCGGGGTCGGCCTGGCCGCGCTGACCTTGGCCGCCGACCTCGTCGGCGCGGGGCGTTTTGGCGGGCTTGGCCCGGCCCAGCGCCAGGCGCTGCTGGCGGCCGGCGGCATATTCGTATTCGGCCTGAGCCTGTGGCCGTTGGGGAACCGCCCGGCATGACGGCCCAGAGTACTGGGCTTGTGACGGCTCGTATCCAAGGCTGGCTGACGCCCGCGCCTGGCGGGTTGGTCAGCGCCCTGCCCCGCGCCTGGCGGGTGGCCGCGGCCGGCCTCATCGCCGGGGCGGGGCTGGCGCTCGCGGCCCAGTTCGCCGTCTACGTGGACTACGCCGCGGCGCTATTCCGTTTCCCTTACGACTACGACCAGGGTGAGGGCTTTGAGCTTTACGACACCGTGCTGCACGCGCAGGGCGAATGGCCCTACCGCGACAGCCAGGTTTTCCCGTACTACACCTCCATTTACCCGCCGCTCTTCCACCTGCTGACCGTTCCGCTGGTGTGGGCCTTCGGGCCGCAGCTGTGGACTGGGCGGCTGGTGAGCTTCACCGCTTCGCTGGTTGGCGCGGCGGCGCTGGCCTGGGGCGTGCGCCGCACCGGCGCGCCGCGCTGGATATCGGTCTTCAGCGGGCTGGCCTGGCTGGCTTCCAATTACACCTTCCACATCGGGCCATTGTTCCGCCAGCACCTGACCATGGTCGTGTTCGAGATCCTCGCCGTCGTGGCGCTGGCCGAACTAGCGCGTGACCCTTTACGCCCGTGGCGCACCCAGCGCGCCTTCTGGCTGGGGGGCGCGCTGCTGCTGGCGGCCGGGTTCACCAAGCAACTGGCGCTGGCGACGGTCCTGGGGGCGCTGGCCTTCCTGTTTCTGCGCGGGCCGCGCCGCGCCGTCTTCACCGGCTTGGGGCTGGCCCTCATCGCTGGCGCGCTCTATGGCCTGATTGACCTCGCCACCGACGGCCAGTGGACCGTGAGCATCATCCGGGCCAACCTCAACGCCTTCGATCTGGCGCAGGCCGTGAGCTTCTATAAGCAGTGGTTGGGCCTGCACCTGCTGCTAGCGGGCGTGGCGCTGGCGCGGCTGGTGTATGAGACCTACCCGGGCCGGCTGAGCATTTACGCGGTGTGGTTCGCGGCGGCGCTCATCAACGGGCTGCTCTCGGGCAAGTTTGGCGCGGGCGAGTCGTATTTCGTCACCGCTACGGCGGCGGCCTGCGCCCTGAGCGGTGTGGCGCTCGGCCGGCTGTGGGCGGCGGCCCCGCGCTGGGCCGGGGCAGGCCGGTCTGGGGCGCTGGCGCTGGCGGTGCTCGCGCCCCTGCTTTACCTGGCGCAGGTGCGCCTCACGCTGCACCTGCCGACGACCGGGCCGGTCTACGGGCCGGTGGCGCGGCTGCTAGGCGTGGCGAACGAGAGCGGGTATTATGACTCGCAGGGCTACACTCAGCTTGGCCCCCACCCCACCGCCGCCGACATCGCCGCGGGCGACCAGATCGCGGCGCTGGCGCGGGCGGCGGACGGACCGGTGTTTTCCGAAGAGGCAGGCTTCATGTTCCGAGCGGGCAAGCCGGTGGTCACCAACCCCTTCCCGCAGTTGGTGATGTACCAGGCGGGGCTGTTCGACCCCACCGACGAGATCGCCATGATCGCGCGGCAGGGTTTTGGGCTGGTGATCTTGCGGGCGCAGTTCTACCCGCCGCCGGTGCTGCAAGCGCTGGGTGCGCACTACCAGCCGCTGACCGAGATCCGCATGAACGGCTTTCTCTACCGCCTGCTGGAGCCGCGCCCCGCCGCCGGAGGCCCTCCATGAAACTGGCCGACGTTATCTGCTCGCACTGCGAGGCGGCCGGGCTGGAACCGCAGGCCGAGGGCGCGGTTTGCCGCTACTGCGGCACGGCCAATGCCCTCACCGGCGTGCTCTGCCCGCGCTGCGACGAGGTGAACCCGCGGGGCGCCGAGGTGTGCGCCGACTGCCGCCAGGGCCTGGCGCGCACGTGCCCTGACTGCGGCCTGCGCCAATGGGCGGGCGTGGAGCGCTGCGGGCAGTGCGGCCGCGCCCTCGACGCGCTGGCGCTCTCCAGCGGGCGCTGGGGCCGCGACCCGGCCAACCGCCTCAACGAGCAGGCGCGCTCGGTGGCCGCGCTTAAGGCGCACGAACTGGCCGACGGGGAGCGGCGCTCGGCCGAGTTTGCCGCCATCGAGGCGCGGCGGCAGGCGCTGCTGGCCGAGGCCCGCCACCGGCGCGACGCCCAGCAGCGCATAATTCTGATGGTACTGGGCGGCCTTACCGTGGGCTTTATCATCTTTGTCGGCGTGCTGGTGGTAGCGGCGGCGCTCGGCGACTGAGGAACCGTATGACGGCCAACCCGAACACCAACTACACCGTGCAACTGCCGGTCTACGCTGGACCGCTCGACCTGCTCTTGCAGCTCATCGAGCGTGACGAGCTGGATATCACCAAGGTGGCGCTGGCGCAGGTGACCGAGCAGTTCCTGGCTCACCTGAAGGTGCTCGAAAGCCTCAACCTGGCCGATATCGCCGACTTCCTGGTGATCGCGGCGCGGCTGGTGCTCATCAAGAGCGAGGCGTTGCTGCCCCGGCCGGTGGAGCGCCAGCCCGGCGAGGAAGACCCCGGCGACGAGCTGGCCCGCCAGTTGATTGCCTATAAGCGCTACAAGGAGATCGCGGGACTGCTGCACGGCCGCGCCGAAGCCGGGTTGCGCACGTACCTGCGCCTGGCCCCGCCGCCCAAGGTGGAGGCCCAACTCGACCTGAGCGGCGTGACCACGCTGCACCTGTTGGAGGCCGTGCGCCGCGCGCTGGCCCTCAACCCCGAATTGGCCGATGTGGGCACGGTGGTGGCTCCGCCCAAGGTGACCATCCGCGATCAAATTCGCCTGATCGCGCGCACGCTGCGCACGGGCAGCGGCACGGCTAGCTTTCAAGACATGCTGGCCGCGGCCCGCTCGCGCATGGAGATCGTGGTGACGTTCCTGGCGGTGCTGGAACTGGTGAAACGCCGCAAGATTGAGGCGCGCCAGGAGCAGGTCTTCGGGCAGATCGAGCTGCGCTCGATCAGCGAATGGAAGGAAGAGGAGCTGGCGGAGTTGGAGTTCGAGTGAAGCGCCGGTAGACCCAGCCGCCCAGCGCCACCCCCAGCGCCGCGCCGAGGGTGTCAATGGCGACATCTACCGGGCCGGCGCCGCGCCCGGCCACAAACGCCTGGTGAAACTCATCCGTCGCGCCGTAGAGGCCCGCCAGCACCACGGCCGTTGTGGCCTGCCGCCAGGTGGGCCGGCGGCCCGCCGCCAGCGCGTGCAGGTAGGCTACCGCCAGGACGGCGTAGACCAGCACGTGCGCGGCTTTCTTCACGCCCCAATCGTTCGCGCCATAGTCGGGTAAGACACCCCTGGGCTGCGCCGAGGCGAAGAAGATCAGCGCCATCACCACGGCGGCCGGGCCGAAACGCCACAGCCAAGATTTGAGTGAGCGCGTCGTAGGCATCATCGTCCGTTTCCGCCGCGCAGTGTACCAGCCCAACATGAGAAGCGGAGGAGCGCCGCTTGCCCCGTCTTGGATCGGGCGCAAGTATCCGCGCTAGCATTGCCGCACAGGGCAACTTGTTGCCGCCCACATTCCGAGGCTCCCGAGACTCCCCTGCATGGCCCCAAAACCCCGCCGTCTCACCCCAGTTTTTGCCTCTTGCTATCTGGACTCATTTGTAGTATATATGTTCTAAGAACGGGCGTTCTCAACCGCCCAATCTCCTTGTATGGGCGACAAAAAGCCCACCTAGCCTACTTCATTCGTGAACCGTTTACCTGGAGACCAGCATGACATCTCACTTCGTTGACGATTTGGATATCGTGGATCAGACCACCATTGAGGCGACTGGGCCGAGCTACCCGGTCGCCCAGTGGCTGCATGGCGACCCCAAGCTGGCCGCGGCCGGCGGTGTCGCCCACACCGGCGGTATCATCCTGCCCGATAAGTATTTGGATGAGAGCGTGGCCCCCGCCCCTGGCTGGACGCGCACCACGGTCGCCTTTTCCAGCGGCAAGAGCGAGGCGGTGCTCGCCGCCCAGAAGCCGCGCCTGGCCGTCATCCGCACGCGCTTCCGCTGGTTCGTCACCTACAACGGCGTCACCACCTACTACCCGCGCTCCGGCTACCAGGCCGACAGCGGCATGCGCGGTCACGTGCAGGCGCTGTGCGGCGTGCACGGCTTCGAGCAGCCCATCGTCGTCACCTTCAAGGGCAAGGCCTCGCAGGAGTTCGAGCGCCTGCTGCGCGACTTCGCGCAGAAGGTGCAGGAGGCCGCCTACCGCGTGACGCGAGAAAAGGGGAACGGCAACGGGCTGGCGGCCAACGGTCACACCAAGTTCCCGCGCTTTGCCTTTTACATGCGCCTCAGCCCCGGCCCGCACGTCAAGGTTGGGCAGAAGGGGCAGGAGAGCATTATCACCCCGCCGGTGCTCGACCTGCCGGCGGTCATCGGCGAAGACTACCTGAGCAAAGTCTACGTCGGCCGCGACCGGCTGCAAGAGTTGCAGCAGCACTTCCACGCCGCCGCCGAGTGGGCCGCCGCCTGGGACCGCCCCGGCGCCGAAGAGACGCTAGACGACCACGAGCTAGACCCGGCCATCACGCCCGAACAGTTCTAGCGGCCGCTCGCCCCGCCGCCGCCCTAGCGCGGGCCGCGCCGGCCAAACCGACCGGTGCGGCCTGTCTTACCCTCCGCTGCGCGAGTTGCGCGCGCTATCCATCACTTACCCCTGGCCTCGCGCCCGCCGCCGTTCGGGCGGTCACCGCGAGTTTGGGCGGCTCGCCCGCCCCTGAAAGTCGGCATGGATATGGAACAAATCACTGGCTCAGTTACCCGGCTGGTGTTCCGCAACGCGGAATCCACCTACACCGTTCTCCGCCTGGCCCCCGACCAACCCCTGCGCGTGCGCCCCGCGGCCACGCCTCCCGCCGAGCGCAGCACACCGCGCGGCGCGGCGGGCGCTCCTGGAGCGGGCGATGCGACCGGGAGCACCTCGCCCCAGCAAGCCAGCTTCATCGAGGCCGACAACCTGCCCAAGCTCATCACGGTTGTGGGCGACTTCACCGAGGTGGAAGTCGGCCAGCAGCTCTGGGTGATGGGCGAGTGGACCGACCACCCCACCCACGGCCGGCAGTTCCGCGCCGACCTATGGAAGGTGCAACTCCCCACCACCCTCACGGGCATGCAGGCCTACCTGGCGTCTGGCCTGGTGCGCGGCATCGGCCCGGCGCTCGCCAACGCCATCATCGCCCGCTTTGGCGAAGACACCTTCGACATCATCGAGCGCGAGCCGCAGCGCCTGCGCGAGGTGCCCGGCCTCGGCCCGGCGCGCGTGCAGGTCATCTGCGACGTGTGGGCCGAGCACGCCGCCATCCGCGGGCTGATGGCCTTCTTGCAAGGGCATGGGCTGCCGCCGGCCCTGGCCCTCAAGATCCACCGCGCCTTCGGCCCAGCTGCCGGGCAAATCGTCCAGTCGCAGCCGTACCGGCTGGTGGAGGTGCCCGGCATCGGCTTCAAGACCGCCGACGTCATCGCCGCCAAGGCCGGCGCCCCGCGTGACGCCGTGGAGCGCCTGACCGCCGGGTTGATCTACACCCTCACCGAGTTCGCCGAGCAGGGGCACAGCTACATGCCACAGGCCCGCCTGGTGGAAGCCGCCGCCCAATTGCTGGAGGCGCCCGCCGGGCTGGTGGCCGACATGGTGGCGGTGCTGGCCGTCAGCGGCGAGAAGTTGGTCGTGGAGAGCAGCCTCGACCTGCCCGATGTGCCGGTCTACGCCGGGTCGCTCTACCGCGTGGAGGTCGAAACGGCGGCGCTGCTGCAGGGGCTGGCTCAGCGCCGCCGTTCGGCCATCGCCGCGCTGCAAGCGGCGCTCTCCGAGCAGCAAATTCACTGGGCGGCCAGCATGGCGGGGCAAACCGAGTTGTCGGCGGAGCAGCGCCTCGCCATCCGCCGCGCCATCGAAAGCCCGCTCAGCGTTATCACCGGCGGCCCCGGCACCGGCAAGACCATCTGCCTGCGCTCGCTAGTGGCGCTGCTGGAACTGCACCACTATCGGTGTGTGCTCGCCTCGCCCACGGGTCGCGCCGCCAAGCGGCTGGCCGAGGCCACCGGCCATGCGGCGCAGACCATCCACCGCCTGCTCAAATACAGCGGCGACACCTTCTCGGACGAGGCCATTGACGCCGACGTGGTGGTGGTGGATGAGGCCAGCATGATGGACCTGGTGCTCGCCCGCCAGTTGCTGCGGGCCATCAAGCCCGGCACGCACCTGGTGCTCGTCGGCGATGTGGATCAACTGCCCGCCGTGGGCCCCGGCAACGTGCTGCATGACGTGCTGGTGTCCGGGCTGGCGGCCGTCACGCGCCTGACGCACATCTTCCGGCAGGGGCAGGAGAGTTTGATCGTGACCAACGCCCACCGCCTCAACCAAGGCCTGGCCCCGCTCACGCCGCAGCGCAACTGCGACTTCTACCTCTTCGCCGCCAAGACGGCCGCTGAGGCCGCCGACCTGGTGGTGGACATCACCTGCCACCGCATCCCGGAGCAGTTCGGGCGCACGCTGGGCCTGAGCGACCCGCTGCGCGATGTGCAGGTGCTGGCCCCTATGTACAAGGGCCAGGCCGGCATTGACCAGCTCAACGCCCGCTTGCAGGCCGTGCTCAACCCGCCAGCGGGCGGCAAGGCCGAGCGCCAGCTCCCGCGCTGCACCTTCCGCGCGGGCGACAAGGTGATGATTATGCGCAACGACTACGAGCGCGAGGTCTCCAACGGCGACATCGGCGTGGTGACGGAGATTGACGCCGCCCAGCAGTGCCTGCGCCTGGCGGTGGACGGCCGCGAGGTTGTCTACGATTGGCTGGAGACGGACGACCTAGTGCACGCCTATGCTATCAGCATCCACAAGGCGCAAGGCTCCGAGTACCCGGCCGTGGTCATCCCACTGCTCACCGAGCACGCCATCATGCTCTACCGGCAGTTGCTCTACACCGCGGTCACCCGCGCGCGGCAGTTATGCGTGCTGGTGGGTTCGCGCCGCGCCCTGGAGCTGGCCCTCGACACCCAGCGCGGCCCCAACCGCTTCTCGGCGCTGGCCGCGCGGCTCAAGGCCGAGGGCGTCGGCGCGTGACCGTCCGCTTAGAGACTCAGGCGTCCAGCCTCCCGCGGAGGAGGCTGGACGCCTGTTTGGAGAAGGCGGCGAACCGCGCCGCCATTCGGCCAGGCTAATTTAGCGCCGGCTGCACGCCCGCCCCGAGCACGTCCGCCCCGAGCACGTTCAGCCACGCGCCGGCCTGCGTCAGCACCGCCTGCCGCAGCGTAATGGTGAGCGCGTGGCCGCGCAGGCACAGCAACCCGCCCGTGCAGCTATGCGAGAGCGGCGGCCCGCGGCGTCGCGCTGATAGAACGCCCACTTGCCCGGCGTCAGTGGGTCGGGCGTCACTGCGTACTTCACCGCGCACTGGGGACACTCCGCCAGCAGATAGGCCAGACCCGCATTCAGTTGCGTCTCGTCCAGTTGACCGAACATCCCACTGTCCCTTTCAAGTACAGCCGCGGTCGCGCGGCCGGACGCCCCACCGGCGGCCATCTGGGGCGTCTGAGAGTGAGGATAGCGAAAGGGGCGGGCAGCGGCTATCAGGCGGTCGCTGAAAGCGGTGTAGGACGCGGCCCAGCGCGGCTGTAGGGCCAAACGCCGCCATCAAAACGCCGGGCGCGAACGGCCTGCCGTTCGCGCCCGGCGAGCTAGTGCGGCAGGATCAGTCGGCCTGGACGGAGAGTGTTCGCCTACGGCCGGCCCGCTAGCGGCAGGAATACGCGCCACAGCGTCCGGTAGCCGGCGATGAACTCAGCGTACTCCACCAGGCTCCACAGACCGCCAGCGTTTCGCGCCTGCACACTGAGCCAATAGGTGTGCCCCGCCATCAGGCCGGGCAGGCTGCGGGTCACGCCGGCATTGTTCGTGGTGGTCCAGTTGACCACATCGGTCGCGCCGGGCGCCGACCCAATGGCATAACGATAGCCCGTCACGCCCCCGTCCGCCGCCGGTGATAGCAGGCCCACCGAAGCATTGGTGGCCGACCAGAACGCCTGCATCAGGCTGGCGTCAGCGTCGCTGCCCGTCGCGACCACCTCTGAAACGCTCGGCGGCGTCTGGTCGGTGATGGTGCCGGCATAGTCAACCGTGAACTGGGTCCGCGTATCGTCGGCGATCATCATCCCGTCCAGCCCAACCGCGCCGCTGACGCTGACCGTATACACCCCGCGCGCCACTAGAGAGGTCACATCGAACGTGGCCTGCCAGTGCGTGGCGTCCAGCCAGACAGCCCCATCGGTGATGCTGAACGCATCATATGGCGCCGCCGAGCCGAAGGTCAACGCCGGATCTACGCTCTGATCCATAGGCGCGCTGAACGCTACCTGGAACGTGCCCGTTTGGATGCCCAGCGTTGTATCTGGGTTGATGTCTACCGCCGTAACATACGCCGGCGCGGCGGCCTCCGGGCCGGTGAGCACCGGGTTATAGGTCACAATGCCGTAGCCGACTTGGTCCAAGCCGTCTCGGATCAAGCCATTAATCGTTGCGGCGCTGGTCGTTCCCCACCAATTGTCGGTGGCGCTGGGATTACTGGCCGTGTTGTTGCGGAAGGCGAACTGCCCGGCCGCCGCGATCAGGTTATTGTGGTGCACCTGCGACGGGCCAACGCTATCTTCGGTGAAAACCACGGCGCCGTTGCCCACGATGGTGTTGTTCATCACGGTCGGCCACCCAAGCACACGCAGGCCGTTGCCGGTATTGTTCGCAATCAGGTTACCGCTGATGACGCCTGTGCCGTTGATCAGCACCTCGCCGTCCTGGCCGACAAATCGGTTGGAGACCACATCCGCTACGCGAATGCTGACCGAACCGCCTGCCACGGAGTTGTGGCTCACCAATCCGGCCCCATCCAACGTCAATCCGCCGTTGGTGATGGTATTGCCAATAGCCTGCATGCTGCCGGTATGCCAGATACCGGCATTGGTGAATGCGTTGTCTTTTACCACCGTCATGGGGCCATCCCCGGCTAGGCCGCCCATATTGCGAACTTCGTTGTGCCCGAAGTAGAGGGAGGTATCTTCGGCGTAGATATCGCCGCCATACTCAATTGTGGCGTGGCTGATGATCGAGCCGCTGACGTAATTGAACTCGCCGTCGAAAACTGTGTCCGTGCTGCCGTACGCGAACAGGATTCGGTCCCAATCCCCGCCCGCCGGTGTATTGCTGGCAGAGGTGAACACGATGGGCTGTTCGGCCGTACCAATCGCCACCAAGTTGCCCAGGACGTACAGCGCCTTATCCGCTTCGAACATGACCACCGTGCCGGCCTCGATTGTAAGCGTGTAGCCATTGGCAATCGCAACTGTGTCAACCACGTGGTAGACATGATTGTTGGTCCAGGTCGTATTGGCCAGCAAAGTACCACTGACATCCACCATCTGGGATTGCGTCGTCACCGTGACCGGGAACGCGGCCGAGTAACCGCCGGCCGCCGTCAGTGTGAGCGTGAACGGCAGCGCCGCGCCAAATCCGGCCGCATTGGCGATGCTAATCCGGGCCACGCCCTTGCCTGCTGAGGTCTGGTAGGCATCGAGCGGGTCATAGGCCACCGTGGCCGTAAGGACCGTAACGTGCGCGCCGCCGCCAGTGAGCGTCGCCTGGAGGTTCGTGGCCCGGCCCCAGTCGTTATAGAGCGCGAAGGCCACGTCGGCCGTTGAGTTTGGGGCGGGTGTGCCATTGGCCTGATTGTTGACCAGTACTTGCTGCAGGGTGATGAGCGGCACAGGCGTGTTGGTGACAGCCGCCGCCAGATCGAGCCGGCCGTGACCCAACTGACCTGCGTAGCTGGGGTTGAGCGCGTCAATGTCTACGGCGGTGTGCAACAACTGTGCCCGCACCAACGCGGGCGACCAACCGGGGTGCTGGCTGCGCAACAGGGCCGCCGCGCCCGCCACGAACGGCGCCGCCAGCGAAGTGCCACTGGCCGGCCCGTAGCTGCCGCCGTCGAGCGTGGTGGTGATGAGCTCGCCGGGCGCGGTGAGGTCCACCCAGCTCCCATAGTTGGAGGTGCTGACCTTCGTGTCGCTGATCGTCGTGCCAGCCACCGCCACCACCTCGGGATAGGCGGCGGGGTAGAACGGCGCGGCGCTGTTGTTGTTGCCGGCCCCGGCCACAATCACCGCCGAGGGCGCCGCGGCGGCGATGGCCGCCCGCAGCGTGGCCGAGTCGGTCAAGCCACCCAGGCTGAGGTTGATGACTTGCGCACCCTTCTGGGCGGCATACGCGATGCCCGCCGCGATGTCGGAATAGTTGGCGATCCCGCCCGGCTGCACCACCTTGACGATCATCAGACGGCACTGCCAGCACACACCCGCCACGCCTAGCGCGTTGTTGGTCTGCGCCGCCATGATGCCCGCCACCTGCGTGCCGTGGCCGGTCGTGTCGGTCAGGTCGGCGTTCTGGCCGTAGATGTTCGCGCCGTGCAGGTCATCCACATAGCCGTTGTTGTCGTCATCCAGGCTGTTGCCAGGCGTCTCGCCCGGATTGGTCCAAAGCTGGTTGGCAAGCTCCGGGTGCGTGATATCCAGGCCGGCGTCAATCACCGCGATGCTCACCGTGGGCGTGCCCGTCACCACATTCCAGGCGGCCGGGGCGTTGATCGTCGCCAACGCCCACTGCTCGGCGAATTCTGGGTCGTTGGGCGTGGTGATCAGGTGGGCCACGTAGTCCGGCTCGGCGAACGCCACCGCCGGGTCAGCCTGCAACACCGCCACCGCCGCCGGCACATCCGCGCTGGGCAGCAGCCGCAACCGGTAGATTTGGCCCAGCGCACTCGCCCCCGCGAGCGCCGGCGCGCTGCTTGATGTCAGAGGCAACAGCGGCTCGACCTGCCGCACGCCAAGCTGTCCGAGCGTCACCTCCAGTGCAGCCCCGGCCGAGTCCGCAAGGCCTTCCAGCGCCACGGAATGGCCGGGCTTCAGCCCGATGAGGACCACACCGGGCGCGTAGGCCGCCGGCTGGCTGGCCGCAGGGGCAGTGGCCGGCGCGGGTGCGACGGCGGGCGACTGCGCCCCGGCCGGTAGCGACGTCAGCAGCGGCAGGGCCAGGCTAAGGCAAACGAGCGTGTGGATGATGCGGCGCATGTTGGCTCCCCCATGGCGAATGCGGGCCTGAGGAAATTCTGCCCGCTGAGACTATTTTACCGGCCAATGGTGGGCAGCACAAGGCCGCCCGTCACCGGCGCGCCAGGAGCTTGCTCCTACGCTAGCCGCGGCTGGCGCGCAGGACGGCCCGCGCGGCGTGGTAGCCGCACATGCCGTGCACGCCCCCGCCGGGCGGAGTGGAAGACGAGCAAAAGTAAAGCTGAGGATTGGGCGTGGAATATGGCACAGCACGCGCCACCGGCCGCGTGAAGAACTGCCGCCAATCTTGCACGCCGCCGTTGATGTCGCCGCCAATGTAGTTGGGGTTGTGGGCTTCGACCTCGGCCGGGCCGCGTTTGCTGACGGCCAGGATGCGGTCGCGGAAGCCCGGCGCGAAGCGCTCAATCTGCGCGGTGACGCGCTCGCTCATATCCACGGTGGAACCGTGCGGCACGTGGCAGTAGGCCCACACGGTGTGCTTGCCCGCCGGGGCGCGCGCCTCGTCAAACAGGCTGGCCTGAGCCAGCAGCACGAACGGCCGCTCCGGGTGCTCACCGCGCCACACGGCGGCCTCGCCCGCCGCAATTTCGCCAAACGTGCCGCCCAGGTGGGCCGTGGCCGCGCGCAAGATGGCCGGGTCGCGCCAGGGGATTGGGCCGTCGAGGGCATAGTCGAGCTTGAACACGCCCACGCCATAGCGGAAGCCCTGCAAGCGGCGCACGTAGCCGCTCGGTAGTTTGTGCCCGGCGATCTTGACCACCTGGCGCGGCGTCAGGTCAAACAAGATATGGCGCGCGGGAGGCAGTTCATCCACGTTGGTGACGGGCGCGTTGGTCTCGATCTCGCCGCCCAGCGAGCGCAGCAGCCCGGCCAGGGCATCGGCAATGCTTTGCGACCCTTGGCGGGCCAGGGGCCAGCCGACGGCATGGGCGCTGCCGCCGATGAGCAGCCCCACCGCGGCGGTGAGCAGCGCGCTCAAGGGCAGCATGGAGTGGGCGGCGCTGCCCGCGAACAACGCGGGGGCGCGCACGCCGCGGAAGTTGGCACGCTTGACCCAGGCGGCGGGCCAGCCACCTTTCAGGCCAAAGCGCGCCATGAGGATGGGGTGGCGCGGGGGTAACGGGAGCGGGCCAAGCAGGTCATCGGCCATCTCGGCCCAGTGGCCCACAAACGGCTGCATCAGGCGGCGGTAGGCGGCGGCATCAGGCCCAAGCGTCGCGGCGGTCGCCTCCACCGAGCGCTCCACGATCACGGCTGGGCCGTCGTCGAGGGGGTGGGCCAGCGCGGCGGGCGGGTCTACCCACTGCAAGCCGTGCGCGGCCAGGTCAAGCCCGCGCAGGAAGGGCGAGATGCGCGACAGCGGGTGGATGGCCGAGCAGATGTCGTGGATGTAGCCGGGGAGGGTCAGTTCGGCTGAGCGCGCGCCGCCGCCGATAGTAGCCGACGCCTCGCGCACCAGCACCGAGCGCCCGGCCTGCGCCAGCGTGATGGCCGCGGCCAGGCCGTTGGGCCCTGCCCCGACCACCACCGCATCGTAAGACTTTGGCATTTAGGCGGCCGCGGCAGGTTTCTTGAAGCGGGCGGCCAGCCAGCGAAAAGGGGCGCCGAGCTTGTAGAAGGTCGTGCGAATGATGGCGTTGTGCCAGACGTTGCGGCTTTGCCCCCATTGCAGGCTGGGGTCGAGACACTCGAAGTTGGTCACCACCTCGCTCTGCACGCCGAAGTGCTGCGCGACATGCAGCAGCACATAGGCCCAAATCTTCTCCTGCTGTTTGGCCCCACCCATGAAGCGGAAGCCGAACTCGTAGATCGGGTCGGCGCTGCGGGCCATAGACTGCACCTGGGCCACGGTCACGCCGTCTTCTTCGTAGGCGCTGAAGGTATTCCACCCCGCTTCGGGGAAGCCAGCCGGGGTCATCACGGTGAACAGCTCATCGTCGGCGTACATGACCATGACGCCCGCCGACACGGGGATGCCGACCTTGAGGCCGGGGAAGGCCGGCAGCGTGGCGCTGATGAAGAGCACCTCGCCCGGCTTGACGCCCGCCATGGGCGGGTAGAACTGGTTCTCGGGCGGCTGAAACTTGGGAAAGTTCTCTTTCCAGGCGCGCATGACCTCTGCCGGGGTCGCCGGCAGGCCGGTGAGCCGAATTTTGTAGGTCTTCTTCCAGACGGGGCCGAAGCCCTGCATGGGGCTGGCCAGGTCGCGGCCGTCCACGTTCAGGTTGGTGGCGCCGGCCGGCACTTCGCTGACCTTGAGGCGGTCTACCGGCGCGGCCCAACTCGCGCGGCTGCGCTGCTGCTGATCGCCTTGGGGAGGCTTGGCGCTCATGGCTTCGCTGGTCTGGGCCTCTGCCCAGCCCGATCCGGCGCTAGGCCGCGGCGGCCAGCGCGGCGGCCTCGTCGGCATGGATGCCGATGGCCTCATCGAGGCGGGTGAGATCAAAAATCTGCCGGTAATGGTCGCTCAGGCCGTAGGCCAGCAGGCGCTGCTTCTGGCGGTTGACTCGGATCAGGAGCGTCACCAGCAGGCCGATGCCGCTGCTGTTCATATACTCGAGGCCGGAGAAGTTCAGAACAATGGCCTTGACCTGCGCCCCAGCCGCGTTGTAGGCGTCCATCAGGGCTGTCTCGGCGGCGGCGGTCACCTCGCCTTTGACGTCAATGACGCTGACGGCGTCGCTGAGCTTGCGGGTGGACAGGGTGGCGATGGGCTTGGACATGCGCACTCCTTCAGGGTAGGCGAGCGATGGGTGGGTTAGGCCTGGGCGAGCGCCGAGGCCTCATCGGGATAAATGTTCATGAAGTCGGCCAGGCGTGTGATGGTGAAGATTTCGACGTAGTGGCTGCTCAGGCCGGTGGTGAGCAGGCGGCGGGCGCTCTTGCGGGCGCGCGCCAGCAGGCCCACGATCAGCGCAATCCCGGTGCTGTTGATGTACTCAACCGCCGCGAAGTTGAGCAGCACGGCGGACGGGTTGCGGCGCTCGGCCTCGGCATACGCGTTGTTGAGCGCTTCCTCGCCGAACGAGTCTATCTCGCCGCGCAGGTCAATCACGGCGACGGCGCCTTGCTGGCGCACAGTGGCTTCCAGCGCCTTAGTGGCCATCTTGCCCTCCTCCGCGATACATAACCAGTTCGAGGGTGTGCGTGCCATCCCCAGCCGTCACGTTCACCTCATCTACCATCTTCTCAATCAAGAACAAGCCCCAGCCGCGCGGGGTCTGTTCACCGGCCAGCTTGGCTTCCAGGTTGGGGGTCTGGGCCTCGGGGATCACCTGCGCGCCGCCGTAGTCGGTGATGCGCACCGCCAGCGCCCGCGGTGAGGCCAGCACCACGAAATCTACCGGCACTTCGGGCTTGAATTTGTTGCCGTGCTCCATGGCGTTCATGGTGGCTTCGGCCACGCCGGTCTTCAGACGCTCCAGGCGCTCGGGCGGCAAAGCTTCGTCCTTGACCACCGCGGCGACTTGCGCCATGGCGAGGCGCTCGTTGCCCGGTTCGCTCGACCACTGGAAGTGCGCCAGGGTGCGCCACTCGCCCTCGGTTTCTGCGCCGCCGCCCGGCGCGCCCTCCGGCAACGGGGCGCGCTCCAGCGTGACCAGGGTGACGTCGTCTTCCTGTTCCCAATCCGGCCCGGTGAAGGCGGCCAACTGGTCGAGCAGGAACTTGACGAGGTCGGCGCTGTGGCCGGCATAGCCGCCCACGAGCGACTGCAAGCGGCCAAAGCTGAACATGGCGCGCTCAGCATTATGCGCCTCGACCAGGCCATCGCTGTAGAAGACGATGGTCTCGCCCGGCCGCACGATGGTTTCTTTCTCTTCGTAGATCATGCCGGGCAGCAGGCCCAGGGGCATGCCGGTGGCGCGCAGTTCATCGGCCCCGGCCTGGTGGTGGCGGTAGGGCAGATCGTGGCCGGCGTTGGCGTAGACCAGGCGGCCGGTCTGCGGATCGAGGATGGCGTAAAGGCAGGTCACAAACATGTTGCGCGGGATGTCGGGCACCAGCAGTTCATTGGCGCGCTCGAGCACTTGTCCCGGCTGGTCGAATTGGCGCGCCGCGCCGCGCATGATGGCGCGCGTGGTCGCCATCACCAGCGCGGCGGGTACGCCCTTGTCGGTCACGTCGCCGACCACCAGGCCCAGGCGGCCATCGGCCAGGGTCAGGAAGTCGTAGAAGTCGCCGCCGACGGCGCGGGCGGGCTGGTAATAGCCCGCCACGCTCCAGCCCGGCAGGTTGGGCATCTCCTTGGGCAGCAGGGTCTGCTGGATCAGACGGGCCACGCGCAGCTCCTGCTCCAGGCGCTCGCGGGTTTGGGCCTCAATCTGCTGCTGGCGGACGAGCTGGGCGACGCGCACGGCCGGCCCGGCCTGGGTCGCCAGGTTGCTGAGCAGGGCGCGGTCGTCGGCCGAGTAGTCTTGCTCGCTCAGGCGCGGCCCGAGGTTGAGCAGGCCGATCAGCTCGCCCTGGCTGACCAGTGGCACGGCCAGCTTGACCCCGGCGGCCTTCAGGGCGCGCAGGCCGGGCGAGGCCAGGTCGAGCTTGTCAATCTCCACCGCGCCGGAAGCCATCTGGAAATAGCCCACGATGGGGTCATCTGGGGCAATATCCACCTGCGGGCCGGGAGCGTGGCGCGGGCGGTCGGTGACGAGCGCCACGACCTGCGGCGCTTCGCGCCGGCCACCGCCAACCAGGTTCTGCCAGAGATTGCGGAAGAAGGTTGTCATGGTGACCCCACTGTAGCGAACAGGCGTCCGCCAATCGTTACGGAAAACGTTACGGCACAGGCTCCGGCACAAAATCTACGGCGCGGCCCAAGGCATATTCGAGCGCCGAGCGGGTGATCTCGGAGTAGGTGGGGTGGGCGTGAATGATGCGGGCCACGTCGGCCAGGGGCGTGTTCAGGGCAATCATGTTCGCCAATTCCTGCATGATCTCGGAGACGTTGTGGCCGATGGCCTGGGCGGCCACAACGCGGTCGGACTTGACCCAAATCTTGATGAAACCGCTGTCGTAGGCTTCAATGTGGGCGCGCAGGTTGGCCTTGAAGGGCACCTTGAAGACCTCTACGCCCGCCAGATCGGCAGGGATGGCGCCGACGCCGACAATCTCCGGAATAGAGTAGACGACGGCCGGGATGACGCTGTAATCCATCTTGCGCAGCGGCGTGCCGGGGGCTTCCATGATGTTCTCGGCCGCCACGATACCCTGCTGCATGCCGACGTGCGCCAGGATGGACTTGCCGGTGGCGTCGCCGATGGCCCACACGCCGGGGACGCTAGTGCGCAGATAGTCGTCCACGCCGATGCCGCGCTGGTCGTAGGCGATGCCAAGCTTGTCGAACATGCTCTTCTGAATAACAGGAGCGCGGCCGGTGGCGATGAGGATGGCATCGGCGGGGATTTCGAGCGCTTCTTGGCGCTCCATGTCTTCCACGTAGACCATCCCGGCCGCCACGGAAAACACGCGGTGCGAGGCAAGGATGCGCACGCCCGTCGCCGTCATCTCGTCCACAATGGCGCGCGAAATCTCGTGGTCCATGCCGTTAAGCACGTGGTCGCGGAACTCAATGACGGTGACCTGGCTGCCCAGGTTGGAGAAAATGGTGGCGAACTCCAGCCCGATGACCCCGCCGCCGACGATGGTGAGCCGGCCGGGCAGCTCGCCGATGGTAATGAGGCGGTTGCTGCTGACGACAAACGGGTCGTTCGGCTTGACGAAGTCGGGCAGGGCCGGCACCGAACCGGTCGCCAGCACGATGTGGTCGGCCGAGAGGTCTTCGGTGCGGCCGGTGTAGTGCATGATGGCCCCGTCGAGGTCGAGCTTGCCGCGCCGGATTTGCACCTGGCCCGGAGTGATGACGTGGGCCTCGCCCTGGAAGACGTCCACGTTGTGGTGTTGGAGCCGCTCCATGACCTCCAGCCGCGAGGTGCGGATCACCTCATCGCGGCGCTGAGCGACGGCCTTGAAATCCACGCTGAAGCTGGAGACATTGACGCCGTAGCGGGCGCTCTCGCGCACCACGCGGGCGATCTTGGCCGACTCGATCATGCTCTTGCTGGGGGTGCAGCCCCAGTTGGTGCAGATGCCGCCGACATAGTCGCGCTCGATGACGGCCACGCGCGCGCCGAGTTGGGCCAGCCGAACGGCGCAGGTGTGGCCCGCAGGCCCGCTGCCGATGACGACTGCGTTATAGTGCTCCATCACTGCTCCTCTGCCGGTTAGTTGGGTCTTGCCAGGCTGCGAATGTAAGCATAGCACAAATGCCCGCGGCAGCTGGCCCAGGCGCCGCCGGCAGCAGCGGGGTGCGGACAGGCGCGAGCGGCAGCGACTAAGGTGGAGCGGACGATGCCGACACAAGTCGCGCCACCCGGTAAGCAGCGCCCCGCCACCCGGCGAGTTCACCAAAGCGCTGAGGCAGATCAGCGCCGGCAGGCCGAAGAAAAGGCTGTGGGCCAGTGTGCGGTTGACGATCAGGTGAATGGCGAACAGGCGCTCGCACTGGCCGGCGATAGCCGGGCGGGTGGGCAAACCGCGCCCCAACAGACGCCAGCGGCCCGAGGGAGGCATGTGCCTAGAAGCAGCCCCGCCGTGAATAAAACTGGGCACGGCGGGGCTATTCTACGTCAAGTGCAGCGGAAGGTGCTCAGGCTTAGTTGAGCGTGTGCAGGTAGTTGTAGATGGCCGTCAGGTCGTTATCGGTCATCGTCCCATAGGCCATCCACGGCATGGCTTCGCTGAGCTGGCTGCCGTCGGGCCGGGCGCCGGTATGCAGCGCCGTCAGGAACTGGTCCACCGTCCAGCCGCCGACCTCGCCCGAGTTGGTGAGGCTGGGGGTGGGCGCACCGGTCTCGGGATCAACCGCGCCTTTCAGGTCAACGCCGTGGCAGTCGCGGCAGGCCGCGATGTGGCTCAGGTATTGGCCATACTCGGCCGAGGTCGAAGCAGCCAGGCTGGCGACCGGCGCGGCGTTCTGGTCAATCTGCTCGTAGGGCAGTTGGCCGAGTTGGCCGGCCCCGGCCAGCACGTAGGCCATGAACGACAGCGCGCGCGGCTTGGTGGGCGCATCTGACGGCGGCAGCGTCTTGATGTAGGCGATCAGCGCGCCGAAGTCTTCGTCGGTCAGGTGGGTGTACTCTTGAGACGGCATGATCAGGAGCGTCCGCCCGTCTTCGCCGATGCCGTGCCGAATGGCGCGCTCGAACTGCGCGTCCGACATACTCCCCACCCCGCTCTGCCCGGTGGTCAGGTTCGGCGCATACAAAATGCCGAAGGGCGGGCTATTGGGAACAACCGCCGGGTCAAAGAACGCTTGTCCCTGAAGCCCCGGCCCGTGGCAACCATCGCAACCCATGACCGAGCTGGCCAGGTACTTCCCCCGCGCCACAGCCTCGGCCGAGGTCGGGATCGTGACCGGATGACCGACGTTGGCGTTCTGGCTAAACTTGGCTCGGCCCAGGGTATACACAACCACAACGGCGAGCAGTACCACCACGACCAGCCCGCCGATGACAATTCCAACCCACTTCAATATCTTGCCCATGTGCACAATCCTCCAAGTGAAAAGATGTTGCGTTGCGAGCAGTACAACCCAGGTTACGGTTTGGCGATGGCGTGACCTCCTTGGTCCCCCGTGTCCCCCCAGCCCCAGGCCGCCCCGCGCTCAGTGGCGCAGGCGCAGGATGGACAGCCCCAGCGCCAGGCCATAGACCAGGTGCGCCACGGGCAAGTGCACCGGGGGCAGCGCCCGCAGCCACTCGCCGGTGGGCCGGCTGCTGGTGACCAGCACCGCCAGCACCCACAACAGCAGGCCAAAGGCCACGCCGGCCGCCAGGGCGGGCAGCCGCGGCCAGGCCCGCCGCGCGCCACGCCAGGCCACGCCGAACAGCGCGCCATACACGCCCGCTACCGCCAGGTGCGTCAACGCGCCCGTCAGCGGCTGGGGGGTGAGGCCGGGATCAAACTGGGATAACACCACCTGCCAGGTGTGGCCGGCCAGAATGCCGACCACCAGCACGTAGGCTGCCATGGCAAGCCCGGCCGTCACTCCGGCCAAGAGCCCATCTACCGCAGCGTCACCCCAGGTGCGAGACGGTGTCGGAGACCAACTTTTCGATTGCATCATCATCCTCCTCCTCGCTTTCGCCTCCAGGATAGGCGCGCGGCATCTGCCAATCGTTACGGCAAACGTTACGAGATGGGCAAATGGGGGTAAAATGCCGCCGATTGGAGACATAATCCCCGCATGCCTCACCTGGAACTGGCGTTGTTAGGCTCGCCGCGCATCGAGTGCGACGGCGCCGCGATTGAAGTTGATACGCGCAAGGCCATTGCGCTGCTGGCCTATTTGGCGCTGGCCCAGCCCGGCAGCCCGCACGACCGCGAGGGGCTGGCGGCGCTGTTTTGGCCGGATGTGGACGAGAGCCGGGCGCACGGCGCGCTGCGGCGCACGCTCTCGGCGCTCAACAAGGCGCTGGGCGGCCGATGGCTGCGCATTGAGCGCGAGTCTGTGGCGCTGGAGCGCGACGCGACGGTGCGCATTGATGTGGATGATTTCCGGGCGCGCCTGGCCGAAGGACGCGCGCACGGTCACCCGGCTACGGCTGTGTGCGCGCGATGCGTGGCCCCACTGACGGAAGCCGTGGCGCTCTACCGCGACAGCTTCATGGCCGGGTTCAGCCTGCGCGACAGCCCCGCGTTCGATGATTGGCAATTCTTCCAGGCTGAGGGGCTGCAGCGGCAATTGGCCGGCGCTCTGGAGCACCTGGTGACGGCCCTGAGCGCGGAGGGCACGGCCGAGGCATTGGAACAGGCGGTCGGCTATGCGCGGCGCTGGCTGGCGCTCGACAGCCTGCACGAACCGGCCCACCGCCAACTCATGCTGTTGTATGCCTGGGCGGGCCAGCGCGCGGCGGCCTTGCGGCAGTACCGCGAGTGCGTGCGCGTGCTGGCCCAAGAATTGGGCGTGGCCCCGCTGGAGGAGACCACCCGGTTATATGAGGCGATCCGCGAGAACCGCCCGCCCAGCCGCCCGGCCGCCCACACGCCGGGCCGGGCGGCGCCGGTGGCTGCTGCCCCAGCCGGCCGGCTGACCCCCGCTGGGCTGCCCCTGGTGGGCCGTGCGGCCGAATGGCAGGCGCTGCTGGCGAGCTACCAGGCCGCCGCGCCCGATGGGCGACTGGTGGTGCTGGAAGGCGAGGCCGGCATCGGCAAGACTCGGCTGGCCGAAACAGTGCTGGCGCGCGCGCGCGAGCAAGGCAGCCAGACCATGGTGGCGCGCTGCTACGCGGGCGAGGCCGGCCTGGCTTTTGGCCCGTTTGTGGCGGGACTGCGCGGCACGCTTGGCGCGGCGGGCGAGGGCGGGCTGCCCGCCTGGGCTGAGCGCCTGGCTCCGCACTGGATCAGCGACGCGGCCCGGCTGCTGCCTGAGCTGCAAGCCCTGCACCCGGCCGAACCGCCGTCGGCGCTCGACAGCCCCGGCGCGCAGAGCCGTTTCTTTGAGAGCCTCCGCCAGGCCCTGCTGGCCGCGCTCAGCCCGACCAGGGCCGGCGGGCCGCCCGGCGTGCTGCTGCTCGACGACGCCCACTGGATTGATGAAGCCTCCCTCGACCTGCTGACCTACCTGGTGCGGCGCTGGCCGGGGCAGCCGATCTGTATCATCGTCACCTGGCGCGACGAGGAAGTGCCCGCCAACCACCGGCTGCGGCAGTTGCTGGCGGAGGCCCAAAGGGCGGGCGTGGGCAGCCGCTTGGCGCTGGGCCGCCTCAGCCGCCCAGCCGTGGCTGAACTGGCCGAGCGCGCCGCAGCCGCACGCCCCACCCCCGAGGCCGTGGATCATCTCTACCGCGAAACCGAGGGGCTGCCCTTTTTCGTCGTGGAGTACCTGGCCGGCCTGGGCGCGGCCGGGCTGAGCGCGGCCGATTGGACGATGCCCGGCGGTGTGCGCAACCTGCTGCAAGCGCGGCTGGCGCGCGTGGACGAGACCGGGGCGCAGTTGCTGAGCACTGCCGCCGTGATCGGCCGCTCGTTCGACTTCGACACGCTGCACGCGGCCAGCGGGCGCAGCGACGATGAAACCGTGGGCGGTCTGGAAACGCTGATGGCGGCCGGGTTGGTGAATGAAGTGACCGGCGCTCCGAGCGCCGGCAGCGGCCCGGCTTACGACTTCAGCCACGAACAACTGCGCAGCCTGGTGTATGAGGAAACGAGTCTGGCACGCCGCCGCCTGCTGCACCGGCGCGTGGCCGAGGCGCTGGCGGCGCGCAGCAGGCGCACCCCGCCGCCCGCCGGGCAGATCGCCCGGCACTACCAGCAGGCCGGCCGCGAAGCCGAGGCCGCCGAGTATTTCCAACTCGCCGGGGACCAGGCGCGCGCGCTGTTCGCCAACGCCGAGGCGCTGGCCCACTACCGGGCGGCGCTGGCGTTGGGCCACCCGGTCCCGGCAGCGCTGCACACCGCCATCGGCGACCTGCTGACGCTCTCGGGCCTGTACGAAGCGGCGCTGACCAGCTACGAACAGGCCGCTGCGCTCAGCGGGCCGGAAGGTTTGGGCGTGCTGGAGCACAAGCTCGGCAGCGTCTACCACCGGCAGGGTGAGTGGGCGCTGGCCGAGAGCCACTTTCAGGCGGCGCTGAACGCGCTGGGGCCAAGCGCGCCCGCCGAGAGTCGCGCCCAACTGTACGCCGACTGGGGCCTGGCGGCGCACCAGGGCGGGAACACCGCCCGGGCGCAGGCGTTGGCGCAAGAAGCGCTGGAGTTGGCCGAAGCGGCCGGCGACATGCGCGCGCTGGCGCAGGTGCACAACCTGCTGGGCATCCTGGCCGGGGCGCAGGGCGCCGCCGACAGCGCGCGCCAGCACCTGGAGCGCAGCCTGGCGCTGGCCGAGCAGCTTGGCGATCCGGCAATGCGGGTGGCAGCGCTGAACAACCTGGCGTTGGCGCTGGGCAAGGCGGAGGCCTACCCGGCCGCTGTGCGCCTGGTGGAACAGGCCCTGGCGTTGTGCACGGCGCAGGGCGACCGGCACCGGGAGGCCGCGCTGCACAACAACCTGGCCGACCTGCTGCACGCCGGCGGGCAGGCCGAGGCGGCGCTGGCGCACGTGAAGCAGTCAGTGATGATCTACGCCGAGATCGGCACGGCGGCTGGAAAGGCGACGCTTCAGCCGGAGATGTGGAAGCTGATGGAATGGTAGCCGCCGGAGAACGCCCGCGGCCCTGCTATCGCCGCGCCGGCCGCCCTGGCCGATGCATCTGCCGGCCGCAACCCGACCAACACTGTTCTGCTCAGCGGCCACGCCAGGCCCGCTTACTCCACCGTCACGCTCTTGGCGAGGTTGCGGGGCTGGTCCACATCGCAGCCGCGCAGCACGGCGATATGGTAGGCCAGCAGTTGCAAGGGGAGGACGTTGACCACCGGCTGGAGCAGCGGCGGGGCGGCGGGCACCCATAGCACGCGGTCAGCCTTGGTCGAGATGATGGTGTCGCCCTCGGTCGCTACGGCGATCACCAGCGCGCCGCGCGCCTTGGCCTGCTCGATCTGGCTGATCATCTTGTCGTAGACGCGATCCTGCGTGGCCAGCGCCAGCACCGGCAGGTCGCGGTCAAGCAGTGCGATGGGGCCGTGCTTCATCTCGCCGCCGGCGTAGCCTTCGGCGTGGATGTATGACAACTCCTTGAGCTTCAGCGCGCCCTCGTAAGCGATGGGCACATTCAGCCCGCGTCCCAGGTAGAGAAAGTGCTCGGTGTGCATCAGCTCGCGCGCCAGCGGCCCGACCTCGGCGGCTCGCTCCAGCCCGCGGCCCACCAGGTCGGGCAGGCGCGCCAGATCGTCCACGGCGGCGCGCAAGGCCGGGCCGGCCAGCGTCCCGCGCAGTTCGCCCAGCAGACAGGCCAGCAAATATTGGTCCACAATCGAAGTCGTGAAGGCCTTGGTGCTGGCTACGCAGATCTCCGGCCCGGCCTGCATGGTGATGGCGCCGTCGGCCACGCGCATGGCTTGCGAACCGATGGCATTGACGATGCTCCACGTCACTGCGCCCTTGCGGCGGGCCTCTTCCAGGGCGGCCAGCGTATCCACCGTCTCGCCTGACTGCGTGATGGCGAGCACGGCCGTGTCTGGCCCGACCAGCGGGTCGCGGTAGCGAAATTCGGAGGCGATATCCACTTCCACCGGCACGCGGGCCAGGGTCTCGATGAGTTGCTTGCCCACCTGCGCCGAGTAGTACGACGTGCCGCAGGCGACGATGACGACTTTTTGCAGGCGCTGGGCCAGCGCCGGGGTCAGGTTGAGCTGCGGCAGGCGCACCACCCCAGCCTCGAAGTCCGCGCGCCCGCGGATGGTGTCGGTGAGGGCGCGCGCCTGCTCAAAGATTTCCTTCTCCATGAAGTGGGCGTACTCGCCCTTCTCAGCCGCCACCGGGTCCCAGGCGATAGTATGCACTTCGGGTTGGAGCGGCGCGCCCGCCAGGGTCTGCACGTGCACGCCCTCGCGCGTCACCACCGCCATCTGGCGGCTCTCCAGGAAGATGATGCGGCGCGTGTGCTCCAGGATGGCGGGGATGTCGCTGGCGACGAAGTTTTCGCCTTCCCCCAGCCCGATGGTCACGCCGCCCGCGTTGCCGATGCGGGCCGCCACCAGTTGGTCGGGCGCGCGCGCGCTGAGCACGACGATGCCGTGCGCGCCTTGCAAGTGGGCGAAGGCGCGGCGGGCAGCCTCGGCCAACGGCAGGCCCTGCGCCAGGTAACGCTCGACCACGTGCGCGATGACCTCGGTGTCGGTGTCCGAGTTGAAGACGCTGCCCTCAGCCGCCAGTTCGGCGCGCAGGTCCAGGTAGTTCTCCACGATGCCATTGTGCACGACCACCACGTCGCCGGTCATGCCGATATGCGGGTGGGCGTTGCGCGTCGAGGGCGCGCCATGCGTGGCCCAGCGCGTATGGCCGATGCCGATCTGGCCGTGAATGGGCTGCTCGGCCAGCAAGCGCTCCAGGTTGCCCAGCTTGCCCACGTCGCGCCGGATGGCAAGGCTCCCGGGCTTCGGCTCATTCGGCCCGGCCACCACGGCGATGCCGGCCGAGTCATAGCCGCGATATTCAAGGCGGCGCAGCCCTTCGAGAATGAGCGGGGCCGCGTCGCGCGGACCCACGTAACCAACGATGCCGCACATAGAATGTGCCTCCAGGAATAGCTAAGGGTGGCAGGCCCGGCCGCCAGGAGCGGCAGACCAGCCCAGGGGTGTATGCGAACTGGCTGACAATGAGATTGCCCGCCACCCCGTGACCGGCCAGGTGCGCGGCCAGAACGCCGCCGAGGGTCGGTGACGCGCCGGAATCACGTCCGAACGGTGGGAGTGGGGCCACGGCCGGTTCCGTTATGCCCCGGTCGCCCGGGGGTTTATAGGAACCCGCTGATTGATGGGGAGAGTTGAGGGCTGTGGGGGCCCTCGGCGGCTTCCGCTGATACCTCGCTGTTCCGGGCGGATCGCCCGTTAGCACTGCCCTACGGCAGGAACCGCCTCCTCGTCACCTCCCCGGCAGGGCTAGCCGCCGCGGAGGCCATGCGCTCTCTTTCCCCGAGTTTGTGGTGGGTCACCGTCCTTTCAAGCGCTTCAGCGGGACCGAATGCCGCCGTTGAGCGGATTATACGGAGGCGGGCCGGCGCGTCAAGGCTCGCCTGCCGGCCGTTACAGGTACTTTTCCACCGCCCAGCCGCCGGCGCGCATCACGTCGAGCGGGATGACCGCCTGATCGGGCGCGATGCGCAGCGGGTTATCGCCGGTGAAGGCGTCGAGCACGTCGCCAAGCGCATCGGCCAGGAACACCGGGCGGCCCAACTGCTGGGCGATGGTTAGCGGCGAGACGTCGTCCAGACTAATGCCTTGCGGATGGTCGAACATCACGCGCGGCAGTACCACGAATTCGCCCAGGTCGCGCCCGGCGAGTTGGGCGGGCATGTCCGCGCCCATGAGCAAGCCCGCCACGGTGATAGTGTGGCCCAGGCGCTCGTTGGTCACGCCCACCACGTTGAGGCGCGTGCCGGCGGCGGCGTTGAACTCGGCGGCGGCGGCGCGCAGGGTCGGCTCGAACAGTGTGGCCGTGACCAGCGTGGCGGCGCGGCCCGCCAGGGACAGCGGCTCTGGGGGCGCTTTGGATTTCGGCTTGCCGGGCTTCGGCTGCCCCGCCTGCCCGGTGCGCGCCTTAAGCTCGCGCTTCACTTTCTTCCAGTCGTCCAGGAAAGCCCGCACCATGCCCATGCCGTTCTCGGCCAGGTCCAGGCCGTCGTAGTAGCGGCGCGGCGGCAGCGGGCGGCCGGTGACGAGGAACCACTCGTCGGTGGGGTAGACAAAGCCCACGCCGAACTCGGGCCGGAAGCGCGCTTGCCACACGGCCACGCTGTCGAGTATCTCCGCCGCCTCGGCGGGGGAGTGGACACGACGGCCGTACTTGTGGTGGCGTGTCAGGCCCACGGGCACCACGCTGACTGACTGCACCGCCGGGTATAGCTCGGCCAGGTCGCGGATGGACTGGTCTAGCCACGCGCCGTCGTTGAGGCCGGGCGTGATGACGAGTTGGGTGTGCACCTCGATGCTGTGTTCGGCCAGCCAGCGCAGTTGCGCCAGCACGTCGGGCGCGCCGGGATTACTCAGGCAGGCGCGGCGGTTGGCCGGGTCGGTGGAATGCACCGAGACGTACAGCGGCGAGAGGTGCTGCTCGGCGATGCGATCCCAGTCGTGCGGGCTGAGATTGGTCAGGGTGACATAGTGGCCGAACAGGAAGCTGTAGCGGTAGTCGTCGTCTTTGATGTAGAGCGTGCGGCGCATGCGCGGCGCGGTTTGCAGCACGAAGCAGAACGGGCACAGGTTGTTGCAGCGCCGGATGTCAATATCGAAGGTAGGATGCTCGAATGTCAGGCCCAGGGGCTGGCCGCCGTCGCGGTCGGCCGCGGCGGTCTGCGCGGCGCCGTCACGCTCGAAGGTCACGCTCACGCGGTCTTCGGCGGCGTAGAACTGCACGTCTATTACGTCTTCGACCGGGTGGCCGTTGACGGTCAGCAGGGTGTCGCCGGGGCGCAGGCCCAGGTCGGCGGCGAGCGAGTCCGGCTCGACCTCGGCAATGAAGCCACGGGTGACGCGAGGGGTGGGTTCAGGGGGCGGGGCGGAAGCGCTCACTGGGAAATTGTCGCACAGTTGGATAAGCGCCGCGCAAGCGCCCAGCCGGGCTAGAGCAGTTCGATGGTCTCAGTGGTGGCTTGAGACAGGTCGCCATAGAAGCCGCGGCGCTGCTCAGGCAGCATGGCCGCCAGTTGGTACATGGCCTCGTCCGTCATCTGGCGCAGGCGGGCGCGCGGCATCCGGCCAGAGACGGAGTGAAAGCGGAAGGCGCGCCCCAGCCGGAAGTAGGCGCCAGGGCGCTGGGCGTTCCACGGGCCAAGCAGCGTGGGGTAGCCGCGCGTGCTCTCGATGGCGACGGGAATGATGGCCGCGCCGCTCTTGTGGCCCAGGTAGGCCACACCCTCGCGCGCCTGCTCCAACGCGGGGTGGCGCGTGGCCTCGGGCGCGAGCAAGATCACCTCGCCCGCCTTCAGCACCTGCAAGGCGCGCTCCAGGGCGCGGCGGTCTAGCTCCTGCCGATGCACCGGGATGACGTTCCACAGGTAGGGGAAGATGCCCCAGATGGGGATGCGGTAGACCTCCGCCTTGGCCAGCGGCACCACGTTGCGCGGCAGGTTGCCCAACACCACAATCGGGTCAATGAAGGCGATGTGGTTAATCATGAGGATCACCGGCCCGGTGGCGGGCAGGTTTTCCAGCCCGGTGATGCGGCGGTAGTCAATGCGGCACAGGAAGCGCCAGCCGATGTTGGTGATGGCCCAGCGCAAGAAGCGCCGCATAGGCTGGTGGCGGGCATGATCGTAGCCGATCGCCGCGCCGGGTGCATCAGCGGCCCGCTCGGCCAGGGGAGAGGTCAGCTCGTCGTTCGCCATGCGCGCTATCTTACTACATCTGGGGGCGAGTCTGAGGCGTAAACGCCGCGGTACTCCGGCGGCAGCAGCGCGGCCAGCCGGCGCATGAGGTAGTCGGCGGCGGCCCGGCGCGGCAGCCCCGGCGGCAGGCGATAGGGCGCGCCGATGGTCACGCTGACGGGCGGGCGGCGCAGGCGTTTCCAGGCCGGCAGCACGCCGCGCCAGGCCGTGCCGGTGATGGCTACCGGAAGGACGGCGCAATCGGCGTGCTGGGCGAGGAAGGCGGGGCCGGTCTTGCCCACCTCCAGCGCGCCGGTGTGGCTCTCGCGGCCTTCGGGGGCGATGAGCACGGCCGCGCCGCCGGCCAGCCGGTCGAGCAGCAGGCGCAGCGTGGCCCGGTCGGGTTCGCCGCGCGCCAGCGGGATCATGCCGTAGGCGCGGGCGACCGGACCGAGCAACGGCCAGCCGAGGATCTCACGCTTGCCAGCGATGGTGAGCGGGCGCGGCACATAAGCCAGGCACAGGAACGGGTCGGCCCCGCCCAGGTGGTTGATGGTCACCAGCAGCGGCCCAGCGGGCGGCACCTGCTCCACGCCGCGCACGCTGATGCGCAGCAGCAGGCGGGCTAAGAGACGGCAGAGGCGGGAAGCGAGCGAGGGAGATAGCACGCGACGCGGGCGGTGACGCAGTTCGCCGCACGGTCATTCCGTTTCCACGCTAGCGCACGGCCACCAGATCGTGGATGGCGGCCAGCACCTCGTCAATGCTCAGGTCGCTGGTGTCGAGCGTCACGGCGTCGGCGGCGGCGCGCAGGGGGGCGATGGCGCGCGAGGTGTCAATCCGGTCGCGCTCGCGCAGGTTGGTGAGGATGTCTTTGTAGTTGCGGTCTTCTCCGCGCGCCAAGATTTCTTCATACCGGCGCTGGGCGCGCGTCTCGACCGAGGCGGTCAGGAACACTTTGAGGTCGGCTTCGGGCAAGATCACCGTGCCCACGTCGCGGCCGACCATGACCACGCGCCCGCGCCGCCCCACCCGGCGCATCTGCTCGGTGAGCGTCTGCCGCACCGCGCCAATGGCGGCCACCAGCGACACGCTGCCTTCCACTTCGCCGCCGCGAATGGCCCAGGTAATGTCTTCTTCCACCGGCGTGACGCCGTCGGGCGCGGCCACCACCGCCACCACGGTGCTGTCGCGGCCGTCGGCCACGGTGGGCGCTCGCACGTCAATATGGGCGCGCGCCGCCAGCTCAGCCACGGCGGCGGCGTCTTGGGCGCTGCCCAGGTAGCGCAGGGCCAGGTAGGTCACGGCGCGGTACATCACGCCGGTGTCGAAGAACAGGTAGCCTAGCTCGTCGGCCAGCCGCCCGCCAATGGAGGTCTTGCCGGATGCCACCGGGCCGTCAATCGCAATAATCGAGGGAGTCATAGTCAGCCGTGTGCCTCAGTTCCCTGTGCCCGGCGTCTGGAGTTGCTGCACGTCTTGCCGCACCCACAGCACCGCCGGCTCGTTCACCTGCGTGGGCGCAACGCGGAAGACCAGCCAGACCACCCACTCCGGGCGGCTCAGGTCGGGCGTCCAGGTCGAGCGCAAGGTAAAGGCCTGCCCGACATAGGCCGAGCCGAGCGTGGGGTTGCTGGTGGTGTCGAGCGGCGCGATGACCACCGGGCTGTCAATGACCGGGTCCAGCCGGTCCACAAAACTGGCGTGCGTGAAGTTGCGCAGCGCCCAGGCCAGCAGGCCGTCGTCCTCGGCCTGCACCGTCAGTTCAATATCGTGCGGATTGCCAACCGTGTAGTTCGACACATCGGTAAGCGTCGTCATCAAGCGGCCCACGTCGGGCGAGGCGGGCACGGCCCACCACAGCTCGGCCGGGCTGCCCGGCCCGCGCTGGGTCAGCCCCCAGCCTGCGCTTAGGGTGGCCCCCAGCAAGAAGACTGCGCCCGCCGCGGCCAGGCCCAGCCGCGCGGCTGCCGCCGACCAGCCCAGCGCCAGCAGATAGGCGATGACGAACGTGAGCGTCACGGCCAGCCCGGCGATGCCCAACTGCGCCAGCGCCGACACTTGATAGGTCTGCCCCAACACCGGCACGCCAATGGTAGTGAACGCACCGGTGTTGCGCGCGCTTTGGGCCAGCCCGGCCAGGTTGAGTTGGGCAAAGCCCAGTAGCGCCGTGGTCAGCCCGGCCTGCGCGGCGGCCAGCGGCCACTCGGCGCGATTGGTCAGATCGCGCAAGTAATGCGCTAGCGCGCGGGCTGCCAGCCCGGCCAGCGGCAGCACCACCCAGGCCAGGTCGGCCACCTGCCGGGCGCTGTACAGGACGATAAGCGTTAGGGCGACCAGCGCAAACCAGGCCAGCGCCTGCCCCAGCCCATCGCCGGTACGGAAGGCCCGCACCGCGCCGATCAGGCCAAAGATGAGCAGCAGCGGCTCATAGACGACCAGGAAGAGCAGTACCTCCACCGGCGACCGGCTGCCGGCCGCGGCGGGCACGAAGCCGGCCAGCGCGGCCAGCCAGCTATCGAGCAGCACCCCCAGCCCGCGCAGGCTCACCAGCGCGATAGTGGCGATCACCAGCGCGCTCAAGGCCGCCGTGAGCGCGAACAGCCGGCGCTCCCGCAGCACCGGGCCCAACAGCGCCTTTATGGCTGCGCCCTGGTCCGGGCCGGTCCAGCGCCAGATGACGCCGACGAGCGCCAGCGCCAGCAGCCCGAGCAGCAAACGCCCGCCGCTCGCAATGCCAAGCCCCAGGCCAATGGCGGTGAGGAACAGCCACGCGCGCGCGCCGCCGCCCAGCCAACTACCTTTGGCCCCCCACTCCCGAAGCGCGCCCAGCGTGAAGGCCAGCGCCAGCACCGCGAAGATCAGCCCATCGGCGCTGCGCGAGGCGGCCAGCAGCGTAGCCGAGACCGCCAGCAAGCCGCTCAGCGCCAGCGCCGTTGGGCGGCCGAGCCGGTCGCGGTAGAGGGCGGGGGTGAGCGCCAGGGCGGCCCCGGCTAGCGCCGGGCCAAAGCGCGCGGCGGCGTCGCTGGCTCCGAACAGCAGGAACAACAGGTAGCTCAGGAAAAGGTAGGCCGGGCTGTGCGCGCCGGGCGTCACGTCGGCCCCACGCAGCAGGTTGAGGGCCGACAGCGCCTGCCGCGCCTCGGCGTCGTTGAGCGGGTGCGCGCCCAGGTGGTAGAGCCGCAGCGCCAGCGCCACGAAGAAGATCAGCAGGTAGAGCGCGGCTTCCAGGCTCAGGCTGGGGCGCGGGCGAGGAGAAGCGATTTGCGGCGCGGCGGTCATGGCACGGCCTCCGGCTTGCGGCGATAGATGGTCAGGCTGCCCGAACTGAAGACGTTATCCATGTTGCGCTCGAATTTATCTTGCCACACCCGCTGGTTCTCTACGTCGTACTTGCGGTGCTCGGCGGCGCCGACGACGACATACTCAATGTTGTACTTGTCGAGGACGGCCTGCGCGTCGGCCCACTCGCGCGACTGGTAGAGCGCGGCCAGGTCGCCCACCCGGCCGCCCACTTGCGCGTAGTAATTGCCGCGCCACTGCCCTTCGTGATTGACCCAGCCCATGACGGTGGGCAGACCGGTGCCCGTCGCCATGCGGCTTTCTTCAATCGCATACGAGCCGCCAACCGCCTCGGCGACCACCGGCGACTCGCTGACGTTGGCGCGCAGCCATTGAATACCTGCCCAGTCATCGGGGTAGGCGTTGGCGAACCAGGCCATGCCGTCGAGCGAGGGCGCGCGCGCGAAGCCGCCGGTGTAGCTGTACAGGCTGGGCAGCGTGTAGATCAGCCCGCCGAAGACGACCAGGCCGGCGGCAGCGCCCACTACCCAGCGCACTACCACGCGGAAGTACTGCCATGTATGCCACAGGGCAAAGGCCGTCACCAGCGCCCATAGGTTCCAGGCCTGAAAGTAAAACTTGAAAATGGTGTTCATGCGCCAGCCGAAGTTGTCGCGCAGGTACACCCACTCCGGCCCCAGCAGCAGCAGCGCGCCGGTCAGCGCCATCACCAGCGCCATGAGCACGGCGGGCGAGCGCAGCAGTTCCACCACGCTTACAGCCGGGGCCGGGGCGAACGGGTTGGCCGGGCGGCGACGCCACGGGCGGGCGGCCGGGGCAGCTTCGGCTTCGACGGGCGCGGCGGCCTCCGGCACTTCGGGCGCGGCTTCTGGGGCGGGCAGGGCCGCGGTTTCCGGCGCCGGTTGGCGGGCAATGCCGATCAGCAGGCCCACGGCCAGCACGATCAGTGCGCCGGGGCAGAGCGTGGCGAGGCTATCCACCAGGCGGCGCTGGATGACGAGGCCGAGCGCGGTGTCGAGCGAGAGCGGGGCCAGGAAGCCCTCTACCACACCGACCAGGCTCGGGCTGCGTGAGGCGAGGAAGGCCAGCGCCGCCACCGCGAACACCAGCACGCCCACCAGCCCCCCACCCGCCCACAGACCGGAGCGCCAGTCCACCAGGCGGCGGCCGCGCGCGGTCAGCCAGGCGAGGTAGCCCGCCACGCCCAGCAACACCGGCCCGAAGAACACCACCGTCTGCTGAAAGCGCGTCGGCCAGATCAGGTTGGGCAGGAGGCCGCCCGCCTGCGACTGGAAGGTCAGGTAGAAGGGGAAGTAGAGCGCCACGCTCAGCGCGGCCAGCCCCACGGCCAGCGCCGCCAGCCGCCCCGCCTGCGCCACGAGGCCCGCCCAACCCAGGCGCAGGCCCAGGCCCGCCGCCAGCGCGGCCATGGTCAGGAACAGGTAGATGGGAAAGTCCCAGGTATTGAGGAACGACAGCCCGCCCAGGATCAGGGCTGCCAGCAGCAGCGTGACGAAGATCGCCGGGCGGCGCAGCGCGGCGGGCGTCAACTCCAGCGCGTCTGGTGCAGCGGCGTTGGCGTCTTGCCCCCACAGCAGCCAGGCCAGCGCCAGCGCGGCGGCCAACATGCTAAACGGCAGCGCCAGCACGTGCGGGTGCATGTCGCCCAGGATGAACGAGAAGGCCGGGTTCTCGTCAATCGCCTCCGACTCGCCGCCGGTCAGGCTACGGTCGTGCACCACGCGCGCGCCGTAAAACCAGTTGCCGCCCACGTCCCAGGTGAACTGCGGGCGGCGCTCCGGCGCGGGCAGCCCCACCTGCTTCAGGTCGAGCCAGGCCCACAGGTTCACCCACTCGGCCCGCAAGCCGGGGTTGGCGACTTCCGGCGGCAACGCGGCCCGCTCCTCGTCCGTCCACACCGGATTGGCCGGGTCGTCCGCGCCGAAGTAATAGCGCACGGTCCAAATCTTGGCCTCGGGGAACAGGCCGTTCACGTAGGCCGATTGCGCCACGCCGTAGAAGTTGCCGACGATCAGCACGAACAGCGGCGCGAGCAGCGCGGGGCCAAACGCGCCGGCCAGCGGGTCAGCCGGCTTCAACCGCCGCGTCAGCGCAATCAGGTTCTGCACCAGGCTGTGCGCGCCGACCGCCGTGAGCGCGAAGAGCAGCGCCAGCCCCAGGTTGAAGGCCACGGCCGCGTCGGTGGCGGTCACGCGCGCCAGCGCGGCGATGATGACATACCCGAAGTAGTAGTAGCTGATGGCGTGGCCGGAGAGCCAGGCATCTTGCGCGGGGAAGGCCGGGCTGCGCAGGATGCTGTTAATGAACATGTACTCCATCGGCTTCTCGGTGCCGTGGATGTCGGGCTGGTAGGCGCGCACCCAGGCTAGCAGCGCGAAGGCCGCCAGGAAGAGCGCCTCCACCGCCAGCACGGTGGCGCGCTCGGCGCTCAGCCAGGCGCGCAGTTCGGCCCAACCGGCGCGGCCCAGCCACAGCCAGCCCAGCCCGCCCACCAGCAGCGCGGCGAACACCAACCCGCCGTTGTCGTTGCGCAGAAAGCCCAGCGAGCCCAGGAACCAGAAGGCGTAACCAATGAGCAGCAGCCCCAGCAGCCGCGCCAACCCATAGCCCCGGTCGGGCAGCCGCTGGAACAGCCGGAAGGCCAGCGGCAGAGCCGCCAGGCCCGCCACGGCCACGGCCGCGTACCACGCGAGAAAGGCCGGCAGGTCAGACGCCATGCTTAGCCCGCGCCCTTATTGGCCCACCAGCGGCGTGCCGGCCACGGCGTAGATAGTCACGCCGGGGTTCTGATACACAATCGTCAGGTCGCCGCGCGCGACCAGGAAGCCGAACTTATCCAGCCCGCCGCTGCTCAGGTAGTAGGCTTGCTCCATCGGGCCGACAATGACAAAGCGCGCGTCGTACTTGCTCAGGAAGGCCAGCGCGTCGTCGGGCGCGGTGGTGGTGTAGAAGTTGGTCACCTCCACGCCACGCGTCGTGACAAACTCGGTCGGGATAGCGCCGTTGTGCTGGCGGGTGTGGTAGTCCCAGCCCACCACGTCGGGCAGGCCGGTGTTCCAGGCGTAGCGGCTCGACATACGGTAGAGGTCGAATGACTGCGCTTCCACGATCACCGGCGAGCCGACCACGTTGTCTTGCAGCCAACGGATGGCGGCGTGGTCGTAGGTCAGCGGCAGGAAGTAATCGTGGTCGCAGTAGGCGCTCCACGTCATATAATCCAGGCCGTACAGGCTGTGCCCTTGCTGGCTTTCAGGCAAACCGCGGTCGTAGGGCAAGATCATGCCGGGGATGGCGGCGCAGCCCTGCTCGGGCGTCGCGGTGACGCCCAGCGACGGGAAGCGGTCGCGCAGCTTGGCCGAGGCGGCGGTGACGGTGTAGAGCGCGGCCGCGGCGGTCAGCACCATCAGAGCGCTGACCCAGGCCGTGCGCCAGCTCGGGCGCCAGTCGGGCAGCGCCCCCCACACCCAGGCCAACGCCGCCCCGCCCACCACGCTGAAGACCACCCAGACCTGAATGTAGAACTTGAAGATGGTGTTCATGCGGTCGCCGGCCAGCGCGAAGAACTCCACGAAGACCGTCATCGCCAGCGCCGTGCCGATGAGAAACAGCGTCAGCCGTTTGGAGGTAGAGAGCGCCGGGCCGCGCCGCAGCAGCAGCACGCCCGCCCAGACCATCAGCGGCACGGCGATCAGCGCCATGGGCCGCTCGAAGACAAAAACCATCAGCCCGAGGGCGGCCAGCACCACCAAGCCGGCCAGCGCCACAATCGGCAGCCACTCGCCGGCGGCGGTCAGCGCCGTGGCGGGCGTCTCGGCCAGCCAGCGGCGCGTCTCCCAGGCCAAAAAGGTGACGATCAGGAACAGGAACAGGCCGTGGATGTAGAGGTAGCCGCTCAGGGGAATGGAGTTGCCTTCCCAGCGCTTGACCTCGCTATAGGCGGCCGCGAACCAGGCGTCGAAGGGGTGATAGGCCAGCGTGACCAGCCCAAAGAGCAGCGCCAGCCGCCAGCCGATGGCAAACAGCGTGGCGCGCGAGAGCGTGGGCTGGCGCAGCCATTCGCCCGCCACAATCGCCAGCATTCCCAGCGCCAGGAAGAGCGGGTAGTCCCAGGTGTTGGTGGCGCGGGTGATGCCCAGCGCCAGCCCGCCCACGGCCCACACCGCCCCCCACTCCAGCCAGCGGCGGCGCGGCCCATCGGCCCGGCTCGCCAGCACATAGCTCACCGCCCAGGCCAGCGCCAGCAGCGTGAAGGGCATGTCGAGCATGTGGGCGTGCATGTCGGCGTAGAGGAAGGTGAAGAACGGGAACTCGGTGATCTCGCCGCCGTTCTCCGGCACCAGGCTGGTCACGATGCGCGTGGCGTCCCAATACCACGAGCCGGTGCCCACGGGCAGGTTGGTCTGCCCGGTGACGACGCGCCAGAAGCCGTTGACGACGGCCGTGAGGTCATTGTCGCCCAGCGCCGAGTTGGCGAGCGCCCCGTGATCGGCGGCGCGCATGAAGCCGTTGGCGAAGGTGTAGACCTGCGCCAGGTTGCCCAGCACCACCACCAGCAGCGCCGCCGCGACGCCCGCGAGGTACGGGTTCGGGCCGCGCGTCTGTGGCGCTCGCCTCCCCGGCACCGGAAAGCCCACCGGAATCGGCGTCGGCTCGCCGGTGGCCTCAGCCGGTAGCGCCACCGCGGCCTCCGCCGAGGCTGCTTCGCCCTCGGGCGCCTCACCGCCGCCGCCCACGCCCGAGACATTCACCGTCTCCGGCGACAAATCGGCCTCGCTCACCAGCAGCGTTGGCCCTACCACACGCTCGGCGGCAATCTCCCCCTGAGTCCCCCCGCCCTGTGTGCCGGCCGCCTCGCTGCCATTCAGCGGCTTGACCCACTCGCGGCCCGCCGCCACCAGGTTGTAGGCCACGCCAAAGGCGTTGCCGCCCACCAGCGCGAAGAACGTGGGCAGCAGCAGGTTGTAGGCAAAGGCGGGCACGATGCCCAGCAGCTTGGTCGGGATGGCGGCGACCACGAAGCCATAGTAGTAATAGTTAAGCGCGTAGCCCGCCAGCCACGGGTTGTAGGGCGGGAAGAACGCGCTCTTGAGCACGGCGTTGAAGAACGAGAACACCATCGGCTTCTCGCCGCCGAAGCTTGTGTGCCACAAGTCGGAGTTGCCCAGGCGGATGAGCAGGTCAAAGACGAACAGGCTCAGCCACACCGCCTCGAAGACAAGCAGGTAGCGCTTCCGCTCGCGCACGAAAGCGTTAATCTCGGCGCGCCGCCGCCAGTAGATGAAGCCGGAGAGCGCGGCCAGCGCCAGGAAGCCCAGGAGCACCGTCAGTTGCGTGAAGGGTAAGAGCCGCACATTGCCGGCCATCCACACCAGCCAGGTGACCACCAGCAGGGTCAGAGTCTTCGTCAGGGCATAGCCGCGGTCGGGCAGGCCGGAGAAGGTGACGAACGCCAGCGGCACGGCCAGCCACCCGGCCATGAGAAACAGCAGATACCACGCCGCCACGCCCAAAAACTGATAGCGGTTGAGCAGCCCGTCGAAGTGGAACATGCTGCTCCACGTGCCGCCCGCGCGCAAGATAGCGAGCAGGTTGGCCGGCAGGCGCAGCGCCGTGGGCGTCTCGGTCGCCGGGATCGGCCCGAGGTTGACGACGGTGGTCAGGTCTACCGCATCAAGCACGGCCTGCGCCTGGGCCAGACTGAAGTCGGCGCGCTTGCGGAAGATCCACACCGGCGCGTGGTCGTAGACGCTGAAAGCCTCTTCCGCCGCGAAGATGCCGTTGTTGAGCGGGAACTCCGGCCCGGGCGGCGGGTTGGCGGGCGCACGGCCCCAGGCCAGCGTGGCGGCCTCGGCCGACACTTGCAGCGGGCCGATGGCGATGGGCGCCTGGAAGCTGGCGACCAAATCGAAGCCCAGCGAGCCGTCGAAGAGCGCCCGGTAGTAGGCAATGGTCATCGGGTAAGTGGCGGGGATGCGCGTGCTAGCCCACAGGCGGCGCTGGCTGGGGATGACGACGTACTCGGCCTGCGCCAGGCTGTCGAGGATCATCTGCTTCTTGTTGGCGTCATCGAAATTCTGCATGTCCATCGTGACGCCGCGGTAGATGCCGCCGAAGGGATCGTAGTTAGCCCAGCGCACCGGCACCGGCTCGTCCCAACTCTCGTTGGTCATCACGATGTTCCGCACTTCCACCGTCGCGCCCGCCGCGGCCGAGGTCTGCACGAAGTAGGTCGTGCCCTCGGTCAGCGCCACCGGCCCAAACGGCATGGTGTAGGTCGCGCCGCCGTCGCTGTCACCAACGGCCAGGTCGCCCTGCGCCAGCACGGTGCGGCCCTCCGGGTCGGCGGCCAGCACCACGTGCAGCGTCGCCCCGCCCGCCGGGTCGAGCGGGTTCCAGGCACGCGCCACGGTAAAGCCGTTGACCGTGCCGCTCTGGTGCGCCGTGAACTGCGTCAGGTATGGCTGATCGCCGCTGAGGGTCAGTCCGTCAGGCACAGGGATGATCTCGGTGCTCGGGCTGCCGGTGGTGTCCAGTTGGAGCGTGAACGGCCCCGGCACGTGGTCGTAGAGCCAGCGCGTCGCCGCCAACCGCGTGTTCAGGTGGCGGTAGATTGAAGTGAAGCCCCAAGCCCAGGCGAGGGTGCCGACGAGGACGACAGCGCCGAGGGCGATAGACGCCCATTTGAGGAACTGGGGACTCAGGGGCCTCGGTGGCTGAGCAATCGGACGCGGCGTGGAGTCAGTGGCGAGAGACCCTTGAGTCCCCTGCCCCAAGGCCGTCTGCGCTTGTTTGGCACGGTAGACCTGCCACAACTGCCAGATCGCCCAGGCCGCGAACAGCGCCATGAACGGGTAGATGGGCAGGAAATAGCGGATGGACTTGACCCAGCGCGTGCCCATGAAGAGGAAGTAGCCGCCCGCCCAGGTCAGCGGCAGCGCGTGCTGCTTCCAGCTCCAGTCGTCGTCGCGCTTGAAGGCGCGCCACGTCGCCCACAGCAGGCCGCCCCAGGCCGTCAGGCCCAGCGGCAGCCCCATGCCCCATAGCACCATATTGGTAAAGGGGAAGACCAGCGCCGTGCGGTTGGTCCACTGCTCGGCGGGCGGGCCGCCCAGGCCCTTGCTCTCGCTCTGCGCCACCGCCATGCTGTCGAGCCATTCCTGGTTGGGCTGGAGCGTCAGGAGCGTCGTGTCGCCGGTCTTGGCGCGGAAGCTCCACGGCTGCGTCACCCGGAACGTCAGCAACGTCACCGCGCCCGCCAGCGCCAGGCGCAGCACGGCGTCGGTGAGCAGCGTGGTGCGGTCGCCGCCGAGTACGGCTTCTCCGCGCTGCCACTCGGCGGCGTAGGCGATGACGGCCGCCACGATTATCTCGGCCGCCAACGGGGCCAGGTTCACGCGGCTGGCGAGCGCCATGCCGAAGAACACGCCAAACAGCGCATACCACAGCCAGGGGTGCCCCGCCGCCAGCCGCGCGCGCAGTTGGTCAGGCAGGCCAGCGGGCGCGACCGGCGCAGCGGAGTCGGCCAGTTCCGCCGCCAACAGCCGCCGGCGGCGGGGGCGGTCGGTGGCAACGCGCACGGCCGCATACATCGCCAACGCCGTGAAGAGTGTGCCGAAGTTGTCGGCCGTCATAAAGTGCGACTGCTGAATCTGCATCACGGCCAGCGCGCTCAGCGCCGCCGCGATCAGGCCCACGCGGTAGTTGTAGAGCTGCAAGCCGATGAAGAACAGCACCAGCACCGCCAGCGCGTCGGCCAGCGCCGAGAGGCTGCGGCCGGTCAGACGCAGTTCGTCATAGCCGGTGGTGTCGGTCGCCTCGGCCACGAAGCGGATGATGGTCAGCGGCCACTGCCCCCAGCGCATGCGGTTGTCGGGCATGGGGTAGTCGCTGCTGGGCGGCAGGGGGTTACCGTCGAGGTCGTATTTCTGGTAGGGGCTGAGGGGCGACAGGCGCGTGTTGAAATACTCGCCCAGGGTCGCCGGCAGGCGCAGCGTCGTGAGCGTGTTCGTCAGCCCATATTCGTCGGGGTGCAGCGCCGCGCCCTGGTTCCAGTCGCGCCAGGCAAAGCGAAAGTAGACGCCGATGACGATCAGGGCCAGCAGCGCCACATCCAGCGCCAGCCCCCACGGCGACAGGCGGCGGCCCAGCCGGGCGCGCGGCGCGGGCGGTATGGGGGGCGGCACGTCAGCCGGCGGCGCGGCGGCCGGCTCAGTCATAGCCGCGTCAGCGGCCTGCGAATCGGGGGTTTGCGGGACAAGCTTATCCGGCTCAGCCAGAGTCATCCGTTACATCCGTTAGCGCGAAGCGCAATCCGCTGCCCGGCTAGGGCTGCGGCAGGGTGGTTTCGTCCAGATCTTCGGTGCCGGGGACGAAGAACAGCAGATAGTCGTGGTTGGGGTCGCGGGCGGAGTGCCGCAGCGTCAGCGTGCCGGTGGGGAAGAGCTGACGCGCAGCGGCGATGCAATCCTGGCCCTGCGGGTGCATCACGATTAGCAGCGGGCGCGGGTCGCCGGCTAGCTGGCCCAACTGGTCGGGCGGCAGCACCTGCTCCCAGCCCACCTGCCCGGCGTAAATGCCCACCGCGCGGGTGTCGGCCCAGTAGGGGTGCAGGCACATCCACGCCCGGTCGTACGAGCCGATGGATTGCGCGAAGTCGCGCACCACCGCGCCGATCTCGGAGGCGTTCTCGGCTCCGCCCAGGTACTGCCGCGGATACTGCCGGAAGTACATATCGCTGTTGACCACGAAGACGGCAGTCACCATCGCCCCAAAGATCAGCCGCCGCGCCCACAGGCCGCGCAGCCCCGGCCACACCGCCCGCAAGCGTTTCCAGAGCAGCCACAAGGGGTAAGCCGTGAGAGTGAACACAACCGGGATGGCCCCGCCCGCCCGCACCACCGACGGGTTCTCGTTCGGGAAGGCGACGCTCAGGGTGGAGGGTAATAACAGCACGGGGAGCGCCAGCAGCAGGAACAGCGCCACGCGGTCGCGGCGGAAGACTACCCGCCCCAGCGCGAACGCCACGCCGAACAGGAACAGCGCCCCGGTGATGTAGTCGAGCGACGGCTTGCCGGGCAGCGTGTTCACCCACACCTGGTCGCCCAAATAGTTGAACATGCGCAAGGCGTTCCAGTTGTTCTCGAGGAAGATCTGGATCACCGAGCCGTTGATGGCCTGTTCCTCACCCGTCAGGCGCGAGAACGAGCGATACCAGAAGATGTTGTCGGGTGAAATGGCGTAGCGGTAGAGCGGCAGGAAGGTGAAGAAGGTCGTGGCGAAGAGCAGGATGGTGTTGGCGATGAGCTGCCGGCGCGAGCGCCCCGGCGGCGACCAGATGAGCCAGATCACCACCGCCAGCACGATCACCAGCGGCACGAGCCGGATGGTGCTGTAGCCGTACAGGCCCAGCCCGAGCGTCAGGCCCGCCAGCAGAAAGTCGTTGCGGCTGTTGCGGCGCAGCGCCCGCAACAGGAACCACAGCATGGGCGCCACGAACAGCGGCGTGAGCGGGAAGCGCAGTCCCACCCGGCTGATGGCGACAGCCCAGAAGCTCATGCCCGCCAGCAGCATGGCCCACAGGCCGAACTCCGTGTCCTCTAGCTCCTTGCCGATCAGGAACATGAACGGCAGCATCACCAGCCCGGCAATCGCGCCGGTGAGTTTGAGCGTGAGGTGCGTGACCCCCGTGTGGAACAGCTCGATCAGCAGCGCGGCGAAGTAGAATTGCAGCGGCTCGCGGCCGGTGTTGCGCTCAAAGAAGACCGGGTGCCTGCCGTTGAGCACGTCGTTCACGTCGAAGAGCTTCTCAACGTGGTCCGACGTCATTTCCGGCGGAATGGCATCGAGTTGGGCGAAGCGGAAGTAGGCGCCGATGCCGAGCACGATCAGGAAGACCAGCGCCACGCGTGAGAGCGGGATTGCAAGGCCTTTGGTCTCCGCCAGCGCGCCCAGGCGGGCCAGGCTGCGGCGGGCCATCTCGGCCGGCGGTGTGCGCCAATCCCACAGCGCGGCCATCCAGGCCGCCAGGCTGAGCACCCAGGCGATCACCCCACCCCAGCGGTAGGTGTTGTCACCCGCGGCGTAAAAGCCATAAGCCCCCAACACCAGCGCCGCGCCCAACAGCCACCAGCGAAAATCGAGCTTGCTTTCGGCCTCGGTTTCCACCGGCCGCGCCGTGCCCAGCAGGTGGTCGTACCACACCACCACGGCGAATAGCGCCACGCCCGCCGCCAGCAGCGTGACCCCAGCCGCTACCTTGGGCGGGTCGGCCAGCAGCAGGCTTTGGCCCGCCACGGTCAGCACCAGCGCCGAGGGCAGCCGCGCCCCGGCCATCAGCTTGATCAACTGCTCGCGGTCAAAGAGCGCGGCGCGGGCGGGGGCGTCTTCAGCGGGGGCGGCGGCCGGGGCCGGGCGGGCCGCGGGCAGGGTCAGGCCGGGCATTTCGGCCGCAGGCGCGTTCGCCCCGCGCACCGACAGGCCCCAGAAGAACAGGCCCACTGCCACAGCTAGAACAAGCACGGCCCCCAGGCTGGGAGTCACCGCGCCCACCAGGGCCAGCACGCCGACCACAGCAAACAGAGCGGCCAATCCAAAGCGCAGCCAACGCTGCGCGCGTGGCTGGCCCAGCTTGTATTTCAGCCAGTCGAGGACGGACGGAGTAGGCGTCATGACGCGGTGGATTCAGGGTGGCCCAGCCAATCCGGGCCAACGCCGGGCTATTCTACACGCCCGAGGCCGATTTTGCTTTCCGAGCGATGAAGAACAAATAGGCGCCTTTCTCGGGCAGCGGCTCGTCATAGTAACGGCGCAGCAGGCGCTCGGTGACGGCCAGGTTGGCGCGGTTGGGCGCGAGCACCCACCGACCGGTGAGTGTGTGCGCCACGGCGGCAGGCAGGCCGAAGTAGTGGCCCCACTCTAGCGCGCGCAGCGCGGCGGGCGAAAAGTAGTACCAATGCCGCTCGAGCGTCAGCCCGGCCGCGGCCAGGCGTACCCGCCACACTTCCGGGCCGTCGCAGTGGTGGTGGCGCGAGATGCGGTTGAAGAAGGTCTCGTACTGCTCGGCCAGCCCGCGCAGCCCCACGCGCCGCAGCCCGGCAGAGATGGAGAGGAAGCTCAGAAAGTGGTCGCTCGGCACGCAAAAGATGAAGGGCGCGCCCGGCTGCAGCACCCGGGCCACCTCGGCCAGCACCGGCTCCAGCACCGGGATATGCTCGAGCACTGAGTTGCTCATGGCGCTGGCGAAGTGGTTGCCGGCGAACGGCAGCGACCCGCCCTCGGCCTGCACCAGCAGGTTGTAGGCCGTGCGGCGCAGGCGGGCGGCTTCGCGCAGCGGCGGCGTCCAGGGGTCTACGCCCACGGCCAGCGGGTGATTGAAGGCCACGGAAGCGAAATGTGCGTCGCCGCTGCCCAGGTCGAGCACCGGCTCGGGCAGCGGCAAGTCCTGGTAGAAGCGCGCCTCCACCGCCCGCAGCAGGCCGCGGAAGGCGGGCAGTTCCTTAAGGTTGCGCCACAGCAAATCGTCCTGCACGGCAGTCGCCTCAGCCCTTGCTCTTGGCCCGCAGCAGGCCGGTGAAGATTTCTTCGTAGCGCGCGGCAGTAGTGGCCGGCGCGAACAGCTCCGCAATCGGCGCGCGCGGCTTCACGTAGTCGGCGCGGTGAGCCAGCACGTCAAGGATTGCCTCGCCCAGGGCCTGTGAGTCCTTGGGCGGCGCGGTGCGGCCCATGCCCGTCATTTGCGTGGGCATGCGCACCCCTGGCAGCGCGCTGGCGACCGTCGGCGTGCCGCACAGCGCTGCCTCGATCTGCACCAGCCCAAAGGTCTCGGTGTTGTTGATGCTCGGCAGCACGTGCACAGCGCAGGCGCTGAAGAACACCGCCATTTGCGCCGGATTGAGCGTGCCCAGGAAGGTGTAGCGCTCGGAAAACGGCGCGATGAGCTGATCCAGCTTGTGCAAATAGGCCGCCTCGCCGATGGCCTCGCGCGGCCCGGCGTGCAGCACGCGCAGGTCGGGGTACTGCGCCAGGAGGGCCGGGAGGGCGCCCAGCAGGTACTCCACACCTTTCTCAGCGGCCAGGCGCACGGCCAGCCCAATCACCGGGCCGGAGCCGTCTAGCCGGTGCTGCTGTCTGAAGGCCGCCACCACCGCCGGGTCGGGCACGGGCATCTCCACCGGCGGCGGGATGACGGTGACCTTGGGCAGGTACTTGGACAGATAGCGTGAGTGCCGCGCGAAGTCGTCAGTGTAGGCGATCAGCCGATCAGACACGGCCGCGGTCAGGTCGTTCGCCAGGTCCGACACCGTCTGTGCCGCCCAGTTGACTAGCGACGGCGGCAAGATGAGGTCGGAGTGATAGGTCACGACGACGGGCTTGTGGAACAGCCGCCCGCGCAGGCCGATGCCGGCCGCGTCGAGCTGCGGCAGATGCAGGCTGACGACATCGTGCGCGGGCACGAGCTGCTGCGCCAGCGCCCCAATGGTGGGCATGATGACGCCCTTGCTCACGCGCAGGGCAACCGGCGCGCGCACCACCGTCACGCCGTCGAGCGCCTCGCGCAGGGCCAACTGGCGGTCATACTGGGAGGTCAGCACGGTCACGCTGTGGCCGCGCGCCACCAGCGCCCGCGCCAGCCGCTCGACGTAGATGGTCAGCCCCGAGACGTGCGGGCGGTAATAGGTCAGCGCGATGAGGACTTTCATTGGTCAGGGCGAGCCGGAGCCGCGGCGTCTGGCGGCGCGGCTTGCTCAGGGCGGGTGACGAAGGTCTGAGCCGCGCGCGCCAGGTGGCCCAGGGTTTGGCCCTCGCGGCCAAGCGCCAGGCTGCCCAGCAGCGTCGTTAGGGCGATCTGTTGGGCGTGGAAGATCAGGCCAAAGCTCAGCGCCCGGCTGCCCTCCACCGCGAAGACGGCCAGGATGCCGACGACAAAAGCCTCGAACAGGCCCACGCCGCCCGGCAGCGACGGCACCGCCCCGCCCAACGCAACGACCGTGAGCACGATAAAGGCCATGGGGATCGTGGCCGCCGGCACGAAAGCAATCAAGAGGAAGTAAGTGCTGTAGGCGGCGGCGGCCCAGGCCAGGCCGGACCAGAACGCGGCGGCCAGGGCGCGCCGTGGGTCTTGCAGCACCGCCAGCCCGCTAAGGAACGAGTCGAGCCGGGCCACTATACGCTCTGGGTGCAGCCAGGGCCAGTTCAGCCGGTTGAGCACCCGCTGGGCCAGCCCCACCAGCGCGGCGCGGTAGCGGGCCGCGAGGATCAGGCAGACCAGGCCCACCAGACCGAGCGCCACCGACGTGCCGACCAGCCCCTGCGCGCTTTCCAGCCCCGGCACGAACGGCAGGAACGCCAGCAGCAGCACGACCGCCATGATGAGGTCAATCAGTCGCTCAACAAGCACCGAAGACAGGGCCTGCAACGCGCTCACCTGGCCGGGGCGGCTGATGAGATAAGCGCGGCCCAACTCGCCCAGGCGCAGCGGTAGCAGGTTGTTGAGCAGGTAGCCTTCGTTCATGGCATCGAACACGCGGCCATACGGCACGCGCCCATCCAGGATGGTGCGCCAACTGAGCGCGCGCGCATAAAGGCCCGCAATGACCAACAGGGCTGAGGGGAGGAGGTACAAATAGTTGGCCTCCCGCAGCGCCGCCCCCATGAGTTGGAGGTTCGCGCCGCGAAAGGCCAGGGCCAACGCCAGGAGGCTGATGACCAACCCCAGGCCGATTTGAGCCGTTTTACGCACTGATTGGGCTTCCCATCATAAGCCGAGATTATATCATGCAGGTTTCGGGCAACTGACGGGGTATATACGCAGCACGCCCCCGCTCGGTGTGCGGGTGGTTATACACTGGCACAGGCCGCGCTACGCACAAGTTCTCCTGACCAACCGAACCCAATCGCATGGCTGTCGGGCGGCTCAACTGCGCGGCCGCCGCCAGACACCGGCCAAGCCCAGTACCTTACCAGCGCAGCCATCTGCACGTGATATCCGCTCTGATCAACGAATAGTATAATTGCCGAACAGAGGGCTCTGGTTAAGGAGAATAAACGGCATGACAGCCTTAGCGCTCGAACTGAATCCCCAATACATCACCGATGCTGGGGGAAACCGCGTGGGCGTCATTCTCGCCATGGACGTCTATCGCAAGGTTGTTGAGGCCCTCGAAGACCTTGTAGACCAGGCTGACTTCGACGAAGCCATGGCTGCCAAGGCGGAGACTATGCCGTTTGAGCAGGCTATCGCAGAAATCGAGCGCGACCGGCCGGCCGCATGACCTACGCGCCGCCCATCACCCGGCCCGCGAAGAAAGGGCTAGAGGATCTGCCAGCAGAGCCTTACCAACGTGTCAAGGCTGTGATCAATGAGCTAGCGCAAACGCCCCGGCCAGAAGGGTGCAAGAAGCTCGTTGAGCGCGCCGGCTGGCGCATCCGGGTTGGAGACTACCGGGTGCTGTATACCATTGACGATGACCATCGCATCGTCACCATCGTCCACGTCAGCAAACGGTCAGACGCCTACCGCTAGCCTAGTTGGCGACAATGTCTGAAGAAGGCAGGGCCAGTCACCCTCCGACTGGCCCTGCCGCTTTAACAATGATCTCGCCCCGCCCCCTAGTCCACGCCCGCCTCGTCCGACGACAGCGCATCGCGCGGGACACGGATTTCCTCGTGGTACGAGCGCTCGGTGTTCACCGTCCACACATCGTGGCGCTCACCGAGCAGGTTGCGCACCGCCAGCATTGCCGTCAGCATGGAGTGATCCTGGTTGTTGTACTTGTGCAGGCCGTTGCGCCCCACGGTTTGCAGGTTGCTGAACCCCGCCAGATAGTCCTTAATGGTGTCCAGGTATCCGGCGTAAGTGCCGTTATAGACCGGATACGCCTTCAGTTGGCGCACCACCGTGCCGTCAATCACATCCGCGCATTTCACCAGGCCGATCTTATCCATCTCCTGCCGACCGAGCGCGATCAGGGCCGCGTCGTCCATCCGCCAGAGCGCGTCGCCTTCGGTGCAGAAATACTCCAGCCCCAGGGCTGAGGTGCTCGGGTCGGGCACCATGTCTGGGCTCCAGTTCTTAAAGTTCTGCACCCGGCCCACCTGCACCCCAGGCTCGTGAATGTAAATCCAGTTGTCGGGGAACAAGTCGGCCTGTTTGACGATCAGCACCACCGAAATGAAGTCGCGGTAGGTCAACCCATCGGCGGCGGCGGCCACGGCCGGGGGCGCGGGCGGGTCGAGCTTGCGCACAAGTTCGGAGATCGGCATGGTGGAAATGAAGGCGTCGCCGGCCACCGCCTGCTCCGTGCCGTCGGGCGCGCGGGTGACCACATCGGTCACGCGCGCGTCGGCGTGCCGCACGCGCACGACGTCGCGTTCCAAATCCACGGCGCCGCCGTGGCCCGTCACAAACCTTGCGGCCGTCTCCCACATCTGGCCTGGGCCGAGGCGCGGATATTGAAACGCCTCGATCAGCGTCTTGACCACCGCCGGGCCGCTGCGCCGCGGGCCGAAGACCGCATTCCACACCGCCACCGGCAGCGACAGCCCCTGAATGCGCTGCGCCGCCCATTCCGCGCGGATTTCGGAGCAGGGGAGGCCCCAGACCTTCTCGGTGTAGGTTTTGAAAAACATGCGGTACAGCCGCTTGCCAAACCGGTTCGACACCCACTCCTCGAACGTGTCTTCACGCGGGTAGGGAAAGAGCTGCGACTGGAAGTAGCTCACCAGTACTTGAAAGCTGGTCCACAGCCCCAGATTGCCCAGCGTGTTCATCGCCTTCAGCGGGTAGTCGAAGAACCTGCCCTGATAGTAGATGCGCGAGATGCGCGGGCGCGTGATGAACTCGCCGCCCAAGAGGTCGTACCAGAACTTCTCGACCTGGCCGATTTTCGTAAAGAAGCGGTGGCCGCCGATGTCGAAGCGGTAGCCTTTGTAGCTGTCGGTGCGGGCGATGCCGCCCACCAGCCGGTCCTTTTCGAGCACCGTCACCGGCACGCCCGCGCGCACCAACTCCACCGCGGCCGTCAGCCCGGCGGGGCCGCCGCCAATGACCACCACGCGGGTCGGCGGCTTGGCTCCATTTGGTGATCTGCCCGCCGGCGGCGTCTGCGAACTCAACGAAGCACCTCTGCCCTCTGTCGGCGCGGCCTAGGCCCCGCCCGCCGTCAACTCGCGCAAAATCGCCTCGGCCCGGTCGCTGCGCACCACTTTCTCGGCCACCAGCCGGCCCGCCACCTGCTCAATCAGCGCGCCGGTTGCGCCCGCCGCAATCGCCACCTGGCGGGCATGCAGCGTCATGTGCCCGCGCTGAATGCCCTCGGTCGCCAGCGCGCGCAAGGCAGCCAGGTTTTGGGCCAACCCCACGCTCACGATGACTTCGGCCAGCGCGCGCGCGGTGGTCACGCCCATCAGCTTCAGGGCGGCCTGCGCCGTCGGGTGCACCTTGGTCGCGCCGCCCACAATGCCCACGGCCAGCGGCATCTCCAGCGTGCCCGACAGCGCCCCGTCGCGCGCCACCGCCCAGGTGCTCAGCGAAGTGTAGCGCCCGCCGCGGGCCGCATAGGCGTGCGCCCCGGCTTCGATGGCGCGCCAGTCGTTGCCGGTGGCGATCACCACCGCGTCCACGCCGTTCATGATGCCTTTGTTGTGCGTGGCGGCGCGGTAGGGGTCGGCGGCGGCGAAAGCATAGGCGGCCACGATGCCGTCGCGCACCCGCTCGCCGGTGAAGTCGTCAAACGCCAGCGCATCCACCGGAATGCTCACGCGCGCGCGCGCCAGCCGCCGGTCGGCCAGGTTCGAGAGGATGCGCAGGTGCACGCGCCCGCCCGAGATTTGCTCCACAGTAGGGGCCAACGTCTCGCAGGCGGTGTTGACGGCGTTGGCCCCCATGGCGTCGCGGGTATCGTAAATCAGGTGGACCACCAGGAATGGGCCGATGGGCGAGTCATCCAGCAGGCGCACTTCCAGGTCGCGCGCGCCCCCGCCGAACTTAATCAGCACCGGGTCAATCTGGTTTGCCAGATCGAGCAGCCGCGCCTTTTCAGACAGCAGCCGCAGGCGGGCCGCGGCCGGGTCCACCACGTCCAGAATCTGCATCTGGCCGATCATCTCTGGCGCGGTCAAGTGGGCGTGAAAGCCCCCGCCCGCCCGGGCCAGCTTGGCCATGAACGACGCGCCCGCCACCACCGACGGCTCCTCAATCGCCATGGGCACCAGCACTTCGCGCCCGTTGACCAGGAAGTTGGCGGCCACGCCCAGCGGCAGCGCGTGCAGGCCGACGACGTTCTCGATCATATGCTCGGCCTGTTCGGGCGTCAGCCCGCCCGAGCCGTCGAGCGCGGCGAGCTGCGCGGCACTCAGCCCAGCCCAGGCGGCCACCGTTTGGCCGCGCTCGGCCAGCGACTGCTTGTAGAAACCCGGCAAGCGAGAGGTCGAATCAGTGGGAGTCATATTGGCCTCCACCCGCGTCAGGCGCCGCCTTCCAGCCCGTTGATAAAGTCCTGCAGCAGGTCGTCGCCGTTCACGCGCACCCGCGTCCACTCATAGCGGCCGGCCCAGGTGTGGTTGCGCCCGCTCACGGTCGTCACCGCGCCCCACAGGTTCATCTCGGCTGCCAGCTCCACCGACAGGGCATCGTACTGGCCCGACGGGTAGGCCAGAAAACGCGGCATGGCGCCGATGTGGGCCTCGACGGTCTGCGCCGACCCGAGCATTTGGTACAACTGAAAGTCGCGGCCCCGGCCCTTGAGATTATCGTGGGTCTTGGTGTGCGGCTCGATCTTCCAGCCCTGCGCGTAGAGCGCCTCGGCCTGCGCCCAGGTCAGGTACTCCGGCCGCGCCTCATCCATGAACTGCGTAATCACAAACACTGTGCCGGTGTAGCCATAAGGTTGGAGCACCGGTACGGCGTAGTCTAGCAGCGTGCGGTAGCCGTCGTCAAAGGTGAGCGCTACGGCCTTCTCGGGCAGCGGTGTGCCCTGGGCTACGGCCTCCAGCAGGTCATACAGACTCACCGTCACGTAGCCGTGCTCGTGCAGGTAGGCCATCTGCGCCGCGAAGTCCTCCGGCTTCACCGTCAGCCCCTGGCGGATCACGTCCGCGCCGGCCGGCCACGGCTCAACGTAGTGATACATCAGGATGGGCAGGCGCACCCGGCGGCCCGCGGCCCCGGCATCCGGCGTCGGCCGCAGCGGCGTGGCCGACGGCGGCGCGGCCGTGACGGAAGGGGTCACCACTGTGGCGGAGGGGCCGGGCGTCAGTGTCGCCGTCGGGTGTGGCTCGGTTGGGGTGTGCGCGGCGGGCGTGTCGCTCGCCACCACCACCACCACCGGCGGCAGCGTCGCAGACGGGGTGGCCGTGACCGGCACGGCCGCTTCCGCTGGGCGGCACGCCGCCAGGACGAGCGCCAGCCACCAAACGATAGTCTGTCGGGCGCGCGAGACGCCGGTAGCTCTCACCTGAGGTTCCTCGGCCCGGGATAATAACAGGCGCGGCCCGAAATGTCGAATACTGGCTATAGTGCGCCCAGTTTGGCCGCTGGGCCTCTCAGGGGGGTATCAGAAGCTATCAGGGCCGGCCGGGCGGCTGCGGTTACAATCGGGCGCATGGTAGTTCCCAGGTGGCTTTGGCGGCTGTCGGGTTGGTCGCTGGCGCTAGCGGCCGCGGCGGTGGCGGCGGGCGCGGCGGCGCTGGTCCTGGGCACGGCTGACCCGCCCCGGGCCGGTCCGCTGCTCTGGCAGGATGATTTCAAGGCCGGTCTCGCGCGCTGGGAACTGCTCAGCGCGCCGGGCGGCAGCGCGGACACCTCCGGCGCGGCGTTGGCCTTCACCGTCGCCCCGGGCCAGACTGCCTACGCCCTCACCGCCGGGCCGACTGGCGACTTCACCCTGGAAGTCGCCGGGGCGGCCGGGCCGGGCGCGGGTGAGGCGGCCTATGGCCTGGTGTTCGCCTGGCAAGACCCGGCGCACTATTCGGCGGTGCTGGTCAGCGGCAACGGCTACGCCGAGGCCTATACTCAACTCGGCCCCACCCGTGAGACGTGGTTTGTGTTCCAGCAGTGGCCGCATATTCTGTACGGGGTGGAAAGCAATCGCGTGCGCGTGGATGGGCGCGGCGCGACCGTGACGGCGCGCGTGAACGATGAGGTGCTGGCGGCCACTAGCGCCGCGGGCGGCGGCCGCGTCGGCGTGCTGGTCAGCAGCCCAGCAGCGGCGCGGGTCGTGTTCAGTTGGGTGCGGGTGTGGACACCCTGAAGGCCGCACAACAAAAAAGCCAGGGTTGCCCACCCTGGCTGAGGCTGATTGGACCGCCGGCGCGCCGGCCTAGCTCTTGAGGAACTTGGTGTCCAAAAAGTAGTCGAGCCAAATAGCTGCAATGCAGGCGATGGAGATGAACAACAGGCCGACGTTGCTGTAGGCGAAGAACTCAAACGAGGTGCTGAAGACCAGCGTAATAATGGCCCAGGTAGCCGCGGCCCCGATGGCGAGCGAAGCGAGAATGACGATCCAGCGTTTGACCAGCATGGCTTAGGTCTCTCCGATGAAGTAAATGCGGACAGATAGAATTGTATTGATTTTCACATCCGGCGTCAATGGCGGAACCGAGCGGCGGGCGGCGGCGTCTAGTCCACAGCAGCGGCCTTCTCTGGCCGCTGCCGCGCATTCAGCGCCGCCGGGCCAGATGCGGCGGGCGGCACCACCGGTGAAAAGGACATCAGGGCATGCGTCAACTCCAAATTAGCCTGCTGGTGGGCGGCTTGCTTGGGCTGCTGTGCCTGGGGTTGGGTTTTGCCGGGCTGAGCGTGGCGCATCCGGGCTGGCTGCGCGAGGTCTTCAGCGCGGCCCCCACGCGCGTGCCGGCAGCCACCCTCATCGCCATTGTCGATTCGGGCGGCGACGTGCCCGCCGACATCACCCCCCACCCCACCAGCGAGACCACGCCGGTCCCCACCAACCCACCGCTGCCCACTGCGGCCTCGGGCCCGTGCGGCGGCCCGGCCGAAATGACCATTGCGCTGCTCGGTATGGACACCCGCGACGACGACTACGACTACCGCGCCCGCACCGACGCCATCACGCTCATCCACGTCAACTTCCTCACGAACCGGGCCGCCATGTTCTCCATCCCGCGCGACCTGTACGTGCCACTGCCGAACCTGGCCGAGGCGGGCATTGACCAAAGCCGCATCAATACCGCTTACCTGTACGGCGAAATTTACGGAGTGCCCGGCGGCGGGCCGGTGGAGTTCAAACAAACCGTCGAGCTCAACTTCGGCCTGCGCGTGGATCGCTATGTGCTCATCAACTTCGCCGCCTTCAAGGCTACCATTGACGCGGTGGGCGGCATTGAGGTAGACGTGCCCACGGCCATCTACGATGAAGACTTCCCCGCCGACGAGGGCGATGGCACGCTCCTGCTCGACATCCCGGCTGGGCCGACCCACATGGACGGCGCGCTGGCGCTGCGCTATGCCCGGACCCGCCACCAGGACGATGACTACCACCGCATCCAGCGGCAGCAGTTGGTGCTGCTGGCGCTGCGCGACAAGCTGGCGCAGCCCAGCGTCATCCCGCAGATCCCGGCCATCATCGCCGCTGTGCAGTCGGCCGGGCGCACCGACCTCGGGCCCGATGAGATCGCGGCGCTGGCCTGCCTCGGCCCACACATTGACCGCAGCGCGATCACTACGCTGCAAATTGACGGCGCCATGATCTACCCCTACACCACCGAGAGTGGCGGGCGCGTGAGCATTCCCAACCGTGACCTGATCGCGCCGGTTGTGCAGCAGTTTCTGCACAGCACCGACTGACCCAGCCGCCGCCTCGCTCTGCTACAATGCCGCCCTATGGCGGCTTTGTGGCTTAAGCGGAACAGCCGGGGCGCGGCCGCGGTGGTCTTGGCCGCGGCCTGGGCGCTGCCCGTGGCCGCCTACGCCGAACTGGGCCGCTACACCCGCTACATGGCCGACGATTACTGCATGGGCTACCTGGCCCAGGCGGCCGGCTTCTTCGGGGCGCAGCGCTACTGGTACATGGAGTGGTCAGGGCGCTACACCTACACCTTCCTGGTGGGGCTGGCCGAGTTGTTCCCTGGCGGCCTGATCCCCTGGCTGCCGGGGTTGGTGCTGGCGGGCTGGTACGCCGCGCTGACCTGGGCGGCGACCGGCCTGCTGCGGGCCGCGGAGCGGCCCCGGCGCTTGGCGCCGGCCGCGCTGCTGGCCGGCCTCACGCTCACCAGCGCTCTGCTGGCGCTGCCCAACCTCACCCAATCGCTCTATTGGCGCGGCGGCGTGCTAACGTACATCGCGCCGCTGGCCTTGGGCGCGCTGCTGGTGGGTGAGTTGGTACATCTGCCGGCCGGCGGCCGCCGGCGCGGGCCGGGCCTGGGCCTCATCGCGCTCACCGCCTTCGCGAGCAGCGGTTTTGCCGAGGTCTACACCGTCGTCCAGGGCGGCGCGCTGGGCCTGGCAATCCTGGCGGTGGGGATGGCCGCGCGGCACGGTGAACGGGGGCGGCGGGCGTGGCCGCTTCTGCTGGCGGCGCTCACCACCCTGACCGGGTTGCTCATCGTGATCCTGGCCCCTGGCACGCGCACCCGAGCGGCAGACTACGCCACGCCGCCCGGGCTGGGGGCCGTGCTGCACAACAGCATGGTCTACACGGGTTGGTTCCTGCGCGACGCCCTGACAACGCGCTGGTTCGGCTGGCTGCTGCCGCTGACACTCGCGGCCGGGGCCGGCGCCTTGCTGGCCGAGGCCCCCGCGCCGCGGCTCCGGCGGCCGGCAGTGCTGACGCTCCTGTGCCTGCCTCCCGCGGTGTTGGCCGTGCTGGTAGCGGCTTACGCGGCCGCCTTTTACGCCATTCAATATCTGCCGCCCGAGCGCGTACTCGTCATTCACTGGGCGGTGGTGGCGGCGGGCAGCGCCGCCTGGGGCTGGCTGGCCGGGCAGACGTTCGCCTCGCGCCTGCTCACCCGGTCGCGGGCCGTGCGCAGCGGAGCACTGGCCGCACTCGTCGTCGGCGGCAGCCTGCTGGCGCTGGAGGTCGTGGCCGGCATACAGGCACTGCGGCCCGAGCGCCGCCTCTTCGCCGTTAACTGGCAAAACTTCGATGCTTGGATGCGAGCCCAACCCGGGACCGGGCCGCTAACCGTGACTCGGCTGGATAACCCGGCCGGCATTGACAGCTTTAGCGCCGACCCCGCGTTCTGGACCAACCGCTGCGCCGGCCTATATTACGGTCACGAGTTGCGGGCCGCCGCGCCGGTGCCCACTGCCACCTCAGCCGAGCTTGCCGCCGCCGCGCCGGTGCAAGGGCAGCTTGGCGGCGTGGCGCGCGTGGTGGCAGTGGGCCTCTCGCCCACGGCCGTGCGACCGGGCGAGACCGTCACTGTGACGGTGTACTGGGAACCGCTGGCCGTGACGGCCCAGCCACTGACTGTCTTCGTCCACCTGCTGGGAGCGGCGGGGTCGCTGGCCCAGGCCGATGCCTATCCCGGCGCGGGCCAATATCCCACCACGCGCTGGCTCCTCGGCCGGCCGTTCGCCGACGCCTTTCAACTGGTCCTGCCCCCCGACGTGCCGGCGGGTGAGGCCCAGGTCATCGTGGGCCTGTACGACCTGGCGACCCTGCAGCGGCAGCCCGCCAGCGGCCCGGCCGCCAACGCCGATGGTGAAGCCTGGTTGGAGTTGGGGCAGATCACCATCGCGCGCTGACTCTGGGACGGGCGTGTTTCCAGCGGTTAAGGCGCAGCGGCCCGCCCAATTTCCACGCCGGTATTGTCCCGGCATTGACGTCCAGCGCGGGTCGGTGTTACCATAGCCCGACACTTTCCGAAGGAGAAGGCCCATGCCGCAAGTGCAACGTACCCGCGAGATCAAACGCCGCCGCCAGCGCCACGACAAGATCAAGGCCCTGCGCGAGCGGTTGGCCCACGAGCGCGACACCAAGGTCCGGGCGCGCCTGATCGCCAAGATCAAAAAGGTCAGCCCGAACTCCCCGACTCCGGAGAAGTAAGGTCTGCTCTGCCTGGGCGCGGCCCGCTCCTGCCACTGGCAGCGGCGGGCCGTTTTGATTGCGAGACCGGCCGGCGATGCCCGGCAGCTACTACCTGACGGTGAGGACCTGAGCGTGATGACAAACCACCCGGCGGCGCTGTCGCGTTCGGCCATCGGCCGCGAGGCATTTGAGACCGCGCAGACGATCACCAGTGACTGGCTGCGCTCACGCGCCGTGCGGCAGATGTATCAGGTGCTGCCGGACGACTGTGTGCCCGCGGCGCTGGCTCTGGCGCGGGCCTTGGCCGGGCCAACGCTGCGCGCCCGCACGCTGCTGGCTGTCAGCCGCGCCGCGCCCGCCGCCGAGCAGCCCGCTTTGCTGGCTGAGGCGCGCGCCGTTATCAACATGATTGACGAAGCGGCCGGGCAGGTCGAGGTGCTGGGGCTGTTGGCCGGGCGGCTGAGCGGCGACGCCGCGGCGGAGGCGGCCCAGGCTGCGCTCGCGCGCGCACCGGAGATCGTGGGTGACAGCGAGCGCGGTTGGCGCGTGGTCAGCCTGTTGGCCCACCTGCCGCCGGCGGACCGCGCCGCCGCCGTGGGGCTGCTGCGCGGCCTCACCGACGCGAGCACGCGCCAGCCCGCGCTGGCGGAGGCCGCGCAGTTCCTGCCCGAGGCCGAACAGGCGGCGCTGCGCGCTGAGGCGCTGGCCGAGGCCCGCGCCCTCACCGACGGCGAAACGCGCGCCCGCGCGCTGGCCGGCATGTTGGGCGCGCTGCCCGCACCCGAACGCGGCCCGGCCGCGGCTGAGGCGCTGGCCGCCGTGGACGCCGCCGCCGACCCCACGCTCTGGGCGCGTGTGGTGCTGTGGACCGCCGCGGCCCTGCCGCGCGATGCCGCCGCGACAGCCTATCCGCTCGGCCTCGGCCTGCCCCCCGGCGAGGCGCGGGCCGAGGCCGTGGGCGCGCTGGCCACAGCGGCGCCCGAGGCCGAGCGGCGGGCGCGCCTGGCGGAAGCCCTCACCCTGGCCGCCGCCGTCGAGGATGAATGGGGCCGCGTCTTCGCCGTCAGCCGCCTCGCGGGCGCGCTTGGCCCGGACCTGCACGCCCCCGCGTTGGCCGCGGCCCGCGCGATTGCCGACACCTGGGCGCGCGCCGACCTGCTGACCGAGTTGGCCGGCTGGCTGCCTTCGGAGCAGAAGGACCTAGTCCTGACCGAAGCGTTGGCCGCAGCCCGCGCCTGCCCGCAGCCCTGGGCGCGCGCCCGCGCCCTCACCGGCGTCGCCGATCAGTGCACTTGAAGCGCAGCGCGTTGATCGGACAGGCGCGCCGGCAAACCCGCCGCCGCCAGCCTTGCCGCTAAGCTCAAACCCAACGTCCGCGCCGCCCGATCAGCACCGCACTGCGCCACCGGCGCCCAGTGAAGCGCGCCAGCCCGGGCGCAGCCCGCACCTTGTCTCGTGGGCGGAACAGAATGAGAGGCCGGCGCGTCTTAATGGTGTGACTGAAAGCGATGGAGCTTACCCCATGAAACGGCTGTTGGCAGGTCTCTTATTTTTATCCGCACTGGTTAGCGCCTGTTCGACGCCCGGTTCTGCGGTAGATGTGGAAGGGACGGCCACGCCGACTATGCCCGCCACTGAGCTGCCCCCCACCAAGACGCCCATCCCGGACGATCTCTCGCCCGCGGCACGCGCCGCTCGGGAAGCGCTGGCGGCCTCACTCGGCCTCTCGGTTGACCAGATCACGCTCGTTAGCGCCGAGGCGGTGGACTGGCCCGATGCTTGCCTGGGTCTGACCCTGCCCGGCGTGGTATGCGCCCAGGTTATCACCCCCGGCTACCTGATCGTGCTGGAAACTGACGGCGGGGTGTACGAGTATCACACCAACAGCGACGGCAGTGTCATTCGGCCCGGCAGCCTGCGCCTCACCTGGGAACGCAACGGCGGCCTTGCCGGCTTCTGCGATAGCCTCGCCTTGTTCGGCTCAGGCGACGCGCAGGCCCTCAACTGCCGCCGCGACGGCGAAACACTCGCCACCATCCTGACGGTCGAGGAGCGCGCCCGGCTAGCCGAGTGGACGGCCGCCTACGGCTCGGTCGTGATCGAGCAAGCTGATGACCCGCTGGCCGCGGACGGCATGGCCCTCAAGCTGGTGCTCTACGGCACTGGCGCCGGCCAACCCGACGCCGCGACCAAAGACGCGATGCTGATCTGGGCGCAGGACGTGTACACCCGGCTCGCCGGCCCGGGAGTCTAGGCGAGTACGGCACCAACCAACAGCGCCGCGCCCGAGGCTTCCAGCGCGACGCTGGGTGTTTCAGGTCAGAGAATCAAAAGCGCGCCGGTGATGATTGACCGGCGCGCTTTTGTTTGGACCAGTAGGTGAGGACTGGCGTGTGCCCCCACGGAGATTCGAACTCCGGTTTTGGCCTTGAAAGGGCCGCGTCCTGGTCCACTAGACGATGGGGGCGCAGCGCGGCAGATGATAACAGATATTGGCGAGAAACGGAAGAGATGTGTCGGGTTCACAAGCAGACCGGAAGCGGCCACAAACCCGCGCTCCACCGTGTGCCGTCGGCCAGCGTCTGCGCCGGGGGTCGGCGGTTCAGTCATCGCCCGAAAGAGCGGTCTGGCCCAGCGCGCGCAGGGCGGTGCGGGCGGCGGCGCGGTTGTAGTCTAGCTCGGCCGGGCCGGCCTCGGCTACGGCTTCCAGCGCGGTGCGGGCGCGCTCGTCGCCGATACGGCCCAGCGCGGTGAGGAGGTACTGCTTCACCTGCGGGCGCGGCTCTATCGCCAACCGCTTGAGCAGCGCGGGTACGGCCTCGGCGGCGCGCAGCTTGCCCAGCGCGCTGGCCGCCAGCCGCCGCACGTTGCCGTCGCTGTCTTCCAGCGCAGCCACCAGCGCGGGCACGCCCGCATGGTCTTCACGCTCGCCCAGCGCGTGCATCTGCGCAGCTCGGTCGCGGGCGGCGGCCGGCATGGCGTCCAACGCCGGAGCCGCCGGGGCGGCGGGGCGCGCAGGTTCAACCGGGCGCGGCGCGGGCGGCGGCGCGGGCCGGGCCGCTTCGCGCGACATCGGGCTACGCTGCTCGGCCGCCACCACGCAGCGAATCAGGCCGTAGCCAATGCTGGGCGGCAGCCGCGCCTTGAGCGGGGCCAGCCGGTCCAGCCGGCCGGTCTGCGCAATCGCCTGGCGCACCTGCGCCTGAATGGCGGGCGGCACCACCGCGTTCACATCCGCCTGCCCTTCGGCAATGAGCTGCGCCAGGTGGGTGTAGATGGTGTCGAGCGTCAGCCCGCGCGCGGCGGCAATGTGCTCCGGCTTGTGCCCAGCCGTCAGCAGCCGCCCGGTTTCGAGCACGGTGTTGGCAAGGAGCTGGGCTTCAGCGGGCGCGCCAGGCTCCGGCCAGGGCGCGGCGTTCGGCGGCCGGGCGCCGGTCGTGGGCGTTGGGCGGGCCGCACTCGGCGCAGGCTTCGCCGCCCCCGGCGCGCCCGGCGTCACCGCGAGGCCACCTTCCAGCGTGCGCTCGCCGCGCGGCGTCAGCGCCAGCACCGGGCGCAGACCGCCCGTCGTCTGTAAATGGCCGCCCGCCAGCAACTCCGCGATCAGTGCTTCCAGATCGGCCAACCGCACGCGCGCCAGCTTGCCGTAGTTATAGGCGCGCACATAGCCGGTGCCGTCCAGCGCCGCCGCGCCCTTGAGCAGGTGGGCCAGCTTGGCCTTGCCTACCCCCCAGCCCAGGTTCGCCACCGTGTCGAGGATGACCAGCGCGTTCCGGTCGGCCGTCGTCGCCGCCGGGCGCTCATGCTGTGGGGCGCCGGCCTGCCCGCTTGCGCACACATCGCAGCACACCGGCACCTCGGCCACGGCATGGCTGTTGTCACCAAAGTGGCGCAGCAGGGTGGCGCGGCGGCAGGCGCGGCTTTGCGCGTAGGCCAGCATCAGGTCGAGTTGGCGGCGCTTGTGGTCGCGGCGCGCCGCCGCCTGCTTGGCAATCGCCGCTAGCGCGGGCGCGGGCAGCGGCGCGGTCTCCACCCGCAGTTGGTCATAGCCAAAGCCGTCGTCCGGCAGACGGCGCAGCGCTCCAGCCGCCTCCAGTTGCTCCAGCGCCACGCGCAGCTTCACCGGCGTCAGGCTCACCGCTTGGGGCAGCGCTTCGCGGCTAACGCCCTGCGCCGCGCCCGGCCGCGCGAGGAACGTGTGCACCACGCGCAGCTCTTCAGCCGTCGGGGTGTCGTTATCAATGAAGTGCTGGTGCATGAAGATATCCCGCGCCGCGAACAGCAGCACGGCTCGGGCCGGCAAGCCGTCGCGACCCGCCCGGCCCGCCTCCTGGTAGTAGGCTTCCAGCGACCCCGGCAGGGCGTAGTGGATTACAAAACGCACATCCGGCCGGTCAATGCCCAGCCCAAAGGCATTGGTCGCCGCCACCACCGGCAGGTCGCCGGAGAGAAAGGCCTCCTGCACCTCGCTGCGGGCGGCGGGGTCGAGTTGGCCGTGGTAATAACGGGCGGGGATCTTCAGGCGGTCGTTGACATACGCCGCCACGTTCTCAGCGTCTTTGCGCGTGCCGGTGTAAATGATGCCGCCGCCACGCGGCAGCCCGTGGCCCGGCGCGCGCTCCGGCTGGGCGGGCAGCGCCTCGCGCAGCACCGCGGCCAGCAGCTTCATCTTCGTCGAGAGGTCCGCCGCGGTGTGCACCTCGAACGACAGGTTGGGCCGGTTGAAGCCGGTCACCAGCCGCTCGGCCTTAGGCAGTCCCAGCAGGCCGACGATGTCGTCCTGCACGCGTGGCGTGGCCGTAGCCGTGAGCGCCACTGTCACCGGCACCTTCAGGTCACGCCGCGCTTGCGCCAGGTGCAGGTAGTCGGGCCGGAAGTCGTGGCCCCACTGCGAGAGGCAGTGGGCTTCGTCTACCGCCAGCAGGCTCAGCGCCGGGCGGCTGATGGCCGCCTGAAACGACGCGCTGCGCAGGCGCTCGGGCGACACCAGCACCAGCTTGTACTTTCCCGCGGCCACATCGCGCAAGCGCCGGCTCTGCTCCAACCCATCCAGGCTGGAGTTGACGAACGTGGCCGGCAGTCCGCGCCGTGTCAGGCCGTCCACCTGGTCCTTCATCAGCGCCACCAGCGGCGAGATGACGAGCGTCACCCCCGGCAGCAGCAGCCCCGCCAGTTGGTAGATCAGCGACTTGCCCGATCCCGTCGGCATGACCACCAGTGTGTCACGCCCCGCCAGCACATGCTCCACGGCGACTTGCTGCCCCGGACGGAACTCTGGGTACTCGAAGTATTGGCGTAGGGCGGCGTGCAGGTCGGGAGTAGGCAGCATAGAACTGGTATTCTACACGGGTTTGCGCCGCCGCGAAGGGCGGCGTCTTGGTCCAGGCCTGCTGCTGCCCGCCGCATCGTTGCCAACGGCGCGGGGCCAACGCCCCAGCCCCTGAGCGGAGTCTAGCGCCCAGGGGAAACAAGCGGGCCGGTCACTGGTCGAGCATACTTCTCGGCCGACCGGCCCGCATCGTCACCGGAGCAGCAAGCCGCCCGCTCAGGTCACTCGTAGCGGAGCGCGCGCACGACTTCCAGGCGCGCCGCTTGACGGGCGGGCGCCAGCGCCGCCGCCACGCCGCACAGCAGGCCGATGGCCAGCGCCACCAGCAGGCCCTGGTAGGGGAAGAAGTAATCTACCTGATAGCCCGCCCGCGACAGCGCCTGGGTGAGGACATAGCCGAGGTACAGCCCGCCCAGCAGCCCCAGCGGCGTGCCCAGAGCAGAGAGTAGCAGCGCCTCGACCATGATCATACGCGAGACCTGCCGTTGGGTCGCGCCCACCGCGCGCAGCATGCCGATCTCGCGGGTGCGCTCGATCACGCCGATGGCCAGGCTGTTCAGGATGGCGATGAGCGACGGCAGCGCCAGCACGACGAAGAGCACGTACAACCCGGCGAACACTTGCTTGAAGAGCGTGGCGTTCTCCTGGTAGTAGGCATCGCTCGAGACCAGGTGGAACTGCGGGTAGGCCTCCAGCAGCGCACCGACCCGCGCCTCCACCGCGGCCGCATCTGCGCCCGGCGCCAGGTCGAACTGCAAGAAGATGTCGGCCGTCGAGTTGAAGTCGGCGGCCAGGTTCGCCTGCGAGGTCCAGGCCGTCAGCACTTTGGCGTTCATGTAGTCGCCGGCGATGCCCACCACGGTGTAGTTTTGCGGCCCGTTCGCCGTCGTCAGCGGGATCACCTCGCCCACCTTGAGCTGGAGGGCGGTGGCCAGCACGCCGTTGGCGATCAGCGCGCGCCCGCTTTGCAGCGCGGCGAAGGCCGTTGGCGGGTCGCCGGCGTCGAACTTAAGCTGTGCCACCTGGGGGTATGTCCGTGGGTCCACACCCAGCAGCGAGAGCGGCGTACCGTTCGCCGCGCTCGGCGCGAAGCGCAGCGAGCTCACCAGCGCCACGCCCGGCACTGCGCTAATATCCTCGGCCAACTGGGCTTTCGCGCCCACGTCGTTGCTCCAGACCGCAATGGCCGGCGGAATGAGCAGGTAGTCGCTGCCCAGCGTGGCGCGCAGCACGCTCAAGAAGCCCACCTCAAAACTCGTCAGCATCCCGGCCACGGCCACGATCAGCGCCAGGGCGATCAGGGTGGTGCTGGCCGTGATGGCGGCGCGGGTTGGCTGGCGCGAAAGGTTGCCCAGCGCCAGGCGGCCGGTGCCCTCGCGAGCATACAGCGCGCTGATCAGGACGCTAAAGACGCCGGCCACGGGCCGCACCAGCGCCGGCCCCACCAGCACCAGCCCGGCCAGCAGCAGCAGCGCGCCCAGGCCGGCCAGCCCGGTGTTGCCCGAGATCAGCGCCAACAGCGCAGCCAGCAGCAGCGCGCCGCCTATGACCGCGCCGCGCCCCACCGCGCGCTGCTCCACTTCAGCCGGGGCGGGGCGCAGCGCATCGAGCGGGGTGACACGCGTGGCCGAGATGGCCGGCAGCAACCCCGCCAGTAGCGTGACCCCAACGCCCAGCAGGATGGTGGTGACCACGAGCGCGGGCTGGACGACGGGCGCGCCGATTTGCAAATGGACGAAAGTTTGCAGCATGCCCGCGAACAGCCCCAGCAGGCCCACGCCCGCCAGGTAACCCAACCCCATGCCCACGGCCGTGCCGATGAGGCCCTGGAGCAAGCCTTCGGCCAGGATCAGGCCGATGATGGTGCGGCGGCCGGCGCCGACGGCCCGCAGCATGCCGATATCGCGGCGGCGCTCGGCCACCACCGTGCGAAAGGTGTTGAAGATGATGAAGCCGCCCATGATCAGGGCCGCCACGCCAAACATGCTCATGGCGGCCTGCCCGACCTTGATGCTGGCAATCAGGTCGGTGTCGTCAGACAGCGCCCCCGCCACGTAGTCGTCACCCAGCGCGGCCTGCACGCGCGCCGTGGTGGCCGTGCGCGCCGCCGCGTCGGTGGCGGCGTAGTTCGCCTCCACCACGTTGAGGCGGTCGGGCAGATCCAGCAGCGACTGGGCTTCGGCCAGCGTCACCAGCACCTGCTCGTTGCCGGTGGCGGCGCTCCCCGGCAGCAGGCCGACGATTTGCAGGTCGGTCACGCCGTTGGTCGAAGGCAGCCGCAGCGTGCCGCCCAGCCGCAGACCCAGGGCGTCGGCCAGGCCGGCGCTGATGATGGCCTGAGTGGTGTCACCGGCTTCGAGGTACCGGCCGGAGGTCACCTGGGTGTTGCGCAGAGTCGTAACAGAATGCTCGGGGCCGAGGTCCACGCCTACCAGCGTGAGGGTGCTCACGGTATCGGTCGTCTGCGGGTCGTTATCATAGAAGTCAAGCGGCAGGTTAACGGGCCGGCTGAGCAGGCCGGTTGCCGCCCGCACCCCCTGGGTGTTGGCAATCGTATCCAGCACCGCTGGATCAAACGTACCGCCGGTCGCCAATGACACCGTCAGGTCTACCTGGTTCGAGGCGGCCATGGCGTTCGCCTGAAACGCCGCCAGAAACGTGGGCAGGATGATGTTCATGGCAAACAGGATGAACACGCCGAAGACCACTGCCAGGGTGGTCAGGGTGGAGCGCAGTTTGCGGCCGGCGAGATAGCGCCAGGCCAACGTGAGAGTTAGCATGGCCGCCTCTCAGGCCGTGAGGGCCGAAAGATGGTCGGCCACCAGTTGCGACTTGCCCGCCCCCTGCCCGGCCAGGCGCGTATCGTCCACCACCGCGCCGTCTTTTAGGAAGACAATGCGGTCGGCGTACGCGGCGATGCGCGGGTCGTGGGTCACCATGACCACGGCGCGGCCCCATTCGTCCGACACCTGCCGCAGGAGGCCGGCGATCTCGTCGGAGGCGCGGGTGTCTAGGTTGCCGGTCGGCTCGTCAGCCAAAATCAGGGTCGGCTCGGCCGCCAGGGCGCGGGCAATCGCCACGCGCTGCTGCTGCCCGCCGGAAAGCTGGTCGGGGCGGCTGGCGAGCCGGTTCTCCAGGCCCACCTGCTTGAGCCAACTCACCGCGGCCGCATGGGCGGGGCCGTTGGCCTGGCCGTCCAGCGTGAGCGGCAGGGCGGCGTTCTCGGCGGCGGTGAGCACGGGGATGAGGTTGAAGAATTGGAACACAAACCCCAGCTTGCGGCGGCGCAGTTCGGTCAGCGCCGAATCGCTCAAAACACTCAGGTCGTGGCCGTCAATCACCACCTGGCCGGAGGTCGGACGGTCGAGGCCGCCCAGGAGGTGCAGCAGGGTAGATTTGCCGCAGCCGCTCGGGCCCATCACCGCCACAAACTCGCCCGCGTCAACGCTCAGGTTCACGTGGTCGAGCGCGGTGACGGCGGTTTCGCCGCGGCCATAGATTTTTGTGAGTTGAGTTGCCTGAATCAAAGCCATGTCGGTCCTCCCGAGCGGGCCGGCTATGCCCGGCGCCGAACCCGCACAGTTCCAGGGCGCTGCCGGTCAGCGCCCCCTGACAACGCTTAGGCCGGCGTGGGGCCGGCGCGCGGCTTGCGCGGGCGGCCGCGCGGGCGCGCCTCCGGCTGCGGCAGCGGCTGGCGCTGCACGTCCTCCAGCCGCGCTTCGACCATATCCAGCCAGCGTAAGTCGGCCTCCAGATGCATAATCGCCTTGTCAAACAAAAGGATCTGCGCCAGGCCGGTCTTGGGGTTCAGGCGCGCCCGGGCAGCCGTCTGGCTGTGCAGGTCCTTGAACAAGCGCAGCCGCTGGTTTTGGATCACTCGGCGCGGGTTGATCTCGGGCATCGCCAGGCTGAGCATCAGCTTGACGAAGAACTCGTCGCGATGATGTTCGCGGTCAACGCCGGAGTCGAACCACTGATCAAGTTCGGTACGGCCGCTGGCCGTCAACGCATAGATGCGCTTTTCGGGGCCGCCGTCCTGCTTCACAGCTTCCGGTGAAACTAGGCCGCCGTCTTGCAATCGGGCCAGCGTGGTGTAGATTTGGGCGGGCTTAACGTCCCAGATGCGTTCGCCGCCGACCACGGCCTCAAAGGCGGCGTGAAGCTCGTAGCCGTGGCGGGGGTGTTGGGCCAGCAGGCCCAAAAGGGCGTAACGAACGGACATAGCGCAATCTAATCTACAAGTGTCTAGTTTCTCGAAAAAGGATACTACCAGTCGGCAATTAGAGTCAATGGCATTTGCAGACGTGTCAGGCGGATGTCAGCGTGGAAATGGAGCCGATTGGTCTCCGCTTGGCGGCTGCGGCCGCCGCCGGGCGCAGGCGGTCCGAAAACGAATTACCAAAGAGCGAGACCCGGCCGGGGGAAATCCATGTTATTGTAATGGGCTAGGCGGCCCGCCAGCCTGGCCACACCACACTCGCTCCATACAACAAGCGGCGTTTGCCGGCATATCAAGGATCACCATGCGCGCTCAACCCGCCCGGCCCGTGCTCCTGCTCTTGCCCATCTGCCTGGCTGGTCTGGCCCTGGTAACGCTCATGCTGGGCGTGCGCTTAGCGCGGGCTGAACCGCTAGCGACGACGCGGTATGTTGCGGTCAACGGCTCGGGGGTGGGCTGTTCGTCGCTCGTCCCGTGCCGGCTGCAAACGGCTGTCGCCAACTCAAACAATGGCGACACCATCATTGTGGCGGGCGGCACCTATACGGGCACCGGCCCGGCGGTGATCAGCATCACGAAATCAATCACGCTGCTGGCCGGGTGGAACGGCAGCGCGATCGGCGATCTCGAGATCAGCCCGGCCGCCCACCCGACGACGCTGGATGGCGAGACGGCCCGGCGCGTGGTCGGCATCACGGGCGACATCACCCCGACCATCATTGGTTTCATCATTACGCGCGGCAATGCCACCGGCCTGGCCTTGGGCTGCCTGCAAGGCAGCGCCAAGGGCTGCGGCGGCGGCGTCTTCATCCAAAACGCGCATGCCCGCATCTACGACAACCGGTTTATCGGCAACACAGCGCTCATGACGGCCACCGCTTATGGGCAGGGCGCCGGCGGCGGGCTGTACGCCAACCAGGCCAACTATACCGTCATCAGCGGCAACGTCTTCCTGAGCAACGTGGCGACGCTGGTCTACCAGGGCATCGGCGGCGCATTAGCGCTAGATAGTGGGTTGACCATCACCGTGCGCAACAACACTTTCATTGCCAACGAGGGCGCACCCTGGGGCGGAGCTGTGGCGTTGGGATCTTTTGTCTATGCTCAGGTGACCGACAACCAGTTCACGAGCAACACCGCCAGCTATGGGGCGGCGCTGTATACCTGGTATGCCTACCCGACGATTTCACGCAACCTGTTTACGGGCAACACCGGCGAATCGACGCTCTATATCGGCTTTGCCAGCGGCCTGCTGAACAGCAACCAGGTGCACGACAACGCCACCACCATTGGAGTGGACATCGTCAACGGCTTCCCGACCTGGCTGGTGCGCCTGGTGAACAACATCGTCATGGACAGTGGAACCGATGTCGTCAGGGCCTTTGGGTTTTCCGGGGGACCGCTGTCCGTGCAACTGGCGCACAATACGTTGGTCGGCATCGCCGGCGACAATGGCGTGCACGTCACCAGCGGCTATGTGACTATGGCGCTGACCAACACACTCATCTCGGGCGTGGATACGGGCATCCGGCGCGACTACCCGCTGTCGGACAGCGTGGCCGCCAACCATACGCTGTTTGACGCCAACGTGGGCGCGCACGGCACGGCCGCCGAGAGCAGCAGCCTGGACGGGGCCGCCTTGCTCACGAGCGAGGGAACGATCAGCCCCGGGTCGGCCGCCGAGGACACCGGCGCAGGGGTGGGCGTGCTGATTGATTTCCAGGGCGATGTGCGGCCACATGGCCCGGCGCCCGACATCGGCGCGGATGAAATCGTCATCCGCTGGTTGTACGCGCCCATCTCCACGCGCTAGGCAGTTGCGGACTCCGGCGGCCGGGCCTACACTGGTGGGCAGGGGCGTATGCCGGCGCGGCCGACCGAGGTAGAACCAAACATGACCAACGACTCTTATCTGCAAAGCTTGCTGGCCAAGGATGAGCGCATCCTGCACATCACACACCGCCATTGGCTGGTGCTCGTGAGAGAGGTGGCCTCAGAGCTGCTGCTGTCGCTGGCGTTGATCGTCCTGATCACCCTATTGCTCGTGTTCCCTATCGCCGGGCCGCTGGTAGCGCTCGGCTACCTGCTGCTGCTGCTGCCGTTGATCAGCTTATCGCACGACGCGCTCGAATGGTACAACCGCAAATACGTCGTCACCGACCGGCGCGTCATCTTCCTCGAAGGCGTGTTCAACAAGGACGTCACTGACTCCTCGCTGGAAAAAGTCAACGACGTAAAGCTGGAGCAGAGTATGTGGGGGCGGGTGCTGGACTATGGCGATGTGGAAATCTTGACCGGCAGCGAGTTGGGGGTTAACAAGTTCAAGACCATTGCGCGGCCGATCCAGTTCAAGACGGCCATGCTGAATGCCAAGCACGCGCTGGACAGCGGGACGCTGCGGTCCAGCGCGCGGCCGGCGGCCGCCAACGGCGCGGCCGATCTGCCGGGGCTGCTCGGCCAGCTCGATGCCCTGCGCCAAAGCGGTGTGCTGACCGAGGAGGAATTCCAGCAGAAGAAGAAACAATTGCTGGCGAAGTTGTGAACCGCGGCCGGGGAGCGCTTGATCAGCTTTTGCGCGGACATATTCAGGGTAATTGCATCTTAATTCCGTTCGCTGAAGAGTGCCAAGAGTGGGGCAGAAATTGGTCACCAGCTATCAATACCCGGGACGCTGCGCGTCACCGGCCACAAGGCTACGCCAGGATGACCGACCTGTGGCCGGGTTGCTCAGAAACTAAACTCATTTGATAGCCGGCGGCGGCCGCTCAATTGAGCGGCTCTACACTTCCAGCGGATGGGTTAGGGCAAGCTAGTTTCTGCCATGGGGGCTGGCGCAGGGCGCCATGGGTACTTCGGAATGACAGGCAAAATAGGACTGATCGGTCCCAAGCGCAGTTTAGATGCAATTGCCCTCAGGGCTTTCTTAAAGTCCGAGAATTAGGGTCAAGGCTTGGCCCGGGTCAGCATCCAAGCGGCGGCGGGCCTGGGCATGAT
>JADZEK010000089.1 GCA_020850595.1 Anaerolineales bacterium | reverse complement strand
TCTGCAACATCGCAATCACGCGGCCTATCGATCTCACCGCAAGCGCACCCTCAAGCAGTATCGGCAGCGCTCAAAGTCTAAAAGGCCGTAAGTCTCGTAGTACCTGTAAGTCTCGTTGTACTACTAACTGGTGCGCGCCTGGCGCTTGTGCCAGTCCTCGGTGAAGAGGTTGAAGTGCAGCGTCTGCTGCGGGTTGGCGCGGATGACGTCTTCGTTGAGCTTGACGCCCAGGCCGGGGCCGGTGGGCAGCGCAAAGTAGCCATCCACCACCTCGGGCAGGCCGGGCGCGCTTTGCTTCACAAAGGCCTCGGCGAAGTCGTTGAAGTGCTCCTGAATCTTGAAGTTGGGCGTGCTGGCCGCCAGGTGCAGCGCCGCGGCGGTGGAGACCGGGCCGCCCACGTTGTGCGGGGCCACGAGGACGTAGTAGGCCTCCGCCCAGCCGGTGAGCTTCTTGGCGTTCATGAGGCCGCCGAAGTGCGTGATGTCGGGCTGGATGATGTCGGCGGCTTGCAGCTCGAACAGCTCGCGGTACTCGTGCATCGTGTGCAGGCGCTCGCCGGTGGCGACGGGCACACCCAGCGGGGCGATGGCCTGGCTGACGCGCTTCAGGGCGGCCAGGTTTTCCGGCGGCACCGGCTCCTCGTACCAACTGGGCTTAAAGGGAGCCAGCTCCTTGGCGATCTCCACGGCGGTGGGCGGGTTGAAGCGCCCGTGCATCTCGATGAGGAGCTCGACCTCGGGGCCGACGGCGGCGCGCACGGCCTCGACCAGGGCGATAGACTTGAGCTTCTCGGCGCGCTCTAACTCGTACAGGCCGCCGCCGAAGGGGTCGAACTTGAGCGCACAGTAGCCTTTGGCCACGGCGCGCCGGGCGGCGGCCGCGAACTCATCGGGCGTGCGCTCGACGGTGTACCAGCCGTTGGCGTAGGCTTTGATCTTGTCGCGCACGGCGCCGCCCAGCAGCCGGTAGACCGGCTGGCCGAGGGCCTGGCCCATGATGTCCCAGCAGGCAATCTCGATCAGCGCCATGCCGGTCATGGTGATCTCGCCCGCGCGGGCGAAGTCTTCGCGATACATGCGCGCCACCAGGCGCTCCACGTTGAAGGGGTCTTCGCCGAGCACGTAGCGCGGCACAGCTTCGTTAAGATAGCCCAGCACGCCGTCGGTGCGGTTGACGGCGCGCGCCTCGCCGACGCCGACGAGGCCGTCGTCGGTTTCGACTTTGACAAAGGTGAGGTTGCGCCAGGCCGTGCCCATGACCAGCGGCGTGACACGCGAGATTTTCATGCAGAGACCTGCCTTGTGCGAAAACGGATAGCGTCGCCGAGTAGGATACCACGGCTCGGCGCATTGCTTGGGCCGCGGCCCGCCAGGTGAGCGCGGATTGTCTGCTATACTCGCGCGTAAATGACACGCGCCACCGACCTAAACCTGGCCGTGCTCCAGGCTGAGCTGGCCCGCCTCGATGCGCGCCTCCAGCGTGAGGTGGCGCGCTGGGCGCAAGCCGGCCAGGACCCCAACGACCCGTTTCGCGGCCTCAAGATCAGCGAGGAGGAGGCGCGCGCGCTTGCCCAGCGCCCGCTGGGGGCTAATTGGGGGCAAGGCGTCGCCGCCGAGGCCACTGACCAGACCTGGCGCGCGGTCGAGGCCCGGGCCGCCCAAGCCGCGGCGCACATCCGGCAGGCAGCGGCCGCCGCCGGGCAGACGCTGCGCCTGGACCACCTGGCCGATGCCTTCCAGCTCGACGCCTTTGCCCTCGACGCCTTCCTCATCTGCCTGGCCCCCACGCTCGACCTGCGCTACGAGCGCCTGTACGGCTTTCTGCAAGACGACGTGACGCGGCGGCGCGCCACCGTCAACCTGATTCTCGACCTGCTGTGCCCGCCGGGGCCGGAGCGGCTCAGCCACCTGGCCGCCTTCGCCGAGGACGCGCCCCTGTTGGGCTGCCATTTGCTCGAACGGGCCGCCGACCCCAGCGGCGGGGCGACCTCGCTGCTGGGGCAAGCGCTGGCCCCCGACGAGGCCGTGGTGGCCTGGCTGCTGGGCAGTTACCAGCCGCACCCGGCCCTGGGCGCACAGGCGCAGCTCATTGGCCCCGCCGCCGCGGTGGATGACGCTGTGCTGGCGGGCGAAGCCTGGCTGCCGCTGGCCGAACACCTGCGCGCCGACGCCGCGCCGGGGCCGGCCCAGCCCGTGTTGGTGCTGCACGGCCCCAACACTACCAGCCAACAGGCCGCGCTGCGGCTGCTGGCCACCACCCTCCAGCGCCCGCTGCTGCGCGTCAGCCTGGGGCGGCTGGTGACCGCCGGGGGCGAGAAGTCGCCGCTGCGGGTGCTGCGGGCCGCCCTGCGCGATGCGCGCCTGACTGGGGCCGTGCCGTGCCTGGCGGAGTGGGACGTGTGCCTGGACGCGGAGAAGGTCGGCGCGCCGCTGGCCGAACTGCTGGAAGAGGTGTTCGCCTACCCAGACCTGGTGGTGTTGGCGGGCCAGGCGGCCTGGCAGCCGCGCGGCCTGGCGCGGCAGCGCAACCTGGTGTGGGCCGAGTTTCCGATCCCCAATTTTGAGCATCGGCTGGCTCTTTGGAATCAATTCGTGCGCGGGGGGCTGGCCCGCAGCGCGCCCCAGACCGAGCGAGGCGCGGCCGAGCCGCGCCTGGCCGCGCTCGGTCTGCCGGACCTGGCGGGGCAGTTCACGCTGACGGCGGCGCAGATCGCCGAGGCGGTGGCGGCGGCGCTCGACCGGGCGGCGCAGCGCGGCACGCCGCTGGAGCGCGGCGACCTGTTCCTGGCGGCGCGCAACTACTCCAGCCCCGGCCTGGCCACCCTGGCGCACAAGATCGAGGCGCGCTACACCTGGAGCGACATTGTGCTGCCGGCCGACCAGCTGGCTATGCTGCGGGAAGTCATCACCACGGTGCGCGGCCGGCCGCAAGTGCTGGAAACCTGGGGCGTGGGGGCCAAGCTGGCCAGCAGCGCCGGGGTGTCGGTGCTGTTCGCCGGGCCGCCCGGCACCGGCAAGACCATGGCGGCCGAGGTGATCGCGGCCGAGCTTGGGCTGGAATTGTACAAGATTGACCTGAGCACGGTGGTAAACAAGTACATCGGCGAGACGGAGAAGAACCTGGGCCGCATCTTTGATGAGGCCGCGCGCAGCAACGCCATCCTGTTCTTTGACGAGGCCGACGCCGTCTTCGGCAAGCGCTCGGAAGTGAAAGATGCGCACGACCGCTACGCCAACATCGAGGTAAGCTACTTGCTCCAGCGCATGGAGACGTATGACGGCATCACGGTGCTGGCGACGAACCTGCGCGCCAACCTGGATGAGGCCTTCACCCGCCGCCTGCAATTCGCCGTGGATTTTCCCTTCCCCGACGACGCTTACCGGGCGCGCATCTGGCAGGCGCTCTTCCCGCCGGGGGTGCCGCGCGCGGCGGATATTGACTTCGCGCTGCTGGCCCGGCGCTTCAAGCTGGCGGGCGGCAACATCCGCAACATCATTATCAGCGCCGCCTATCAGGCCGCGGCCGACGGCGGACAAGTGACCATGGCCCACCTGCTGCACGGCGCGCGCCGCGAACTGCAAAAGATGGGCCGCCTCATCAAGGAAAAGGAAATGACCTATGAGTGAGGCGCCAGGGGAGCCGCCCGGCGGCATCTACGCCGTGATGCTGGATTTCTTTGAAACCGACGGCTGGCCGTACGAGGCGCTGGCCGGCCAGCCCGTGCTGCGGCTGCCCTTTCGCGGCGCGGCCGGCAACTGGCTGTGCTTTGCCCAGGCGCGCGAAGCTCAACACCAGTTTGTGTTCTACTCGGTCTACCCGGCGCCAACACCCGCCCACCGGCGCGGGGCCATGGCCGAGCTGCTCACCCGCGCTAACTACGGCCTGGTGGTCGGCAATTTCGAGCTAGACTTTGCGGATGGCGAGGTGCGCTACAAGACCAGCGTAGATGTGGAAGGCTCCGCGCTGACCAGGCCGTTGGTGCGGGCCTGTGTGTACGCCAACGTGCTGATGATGGACCAATACCTGCCCGGCCTCGCGGCGCTGCTGGCCGAGGGGCTGGAGCCGACCGCCGCCCTGGCGCGCGTCGAGGGGCGGTAAGCCCGCTGCCGCTCCGTGGCCGCCCCGGCCTCCGTTGACCCGCGCATCGTCTGTACCCCTGGGTATGACCTGACCTTCCTGGGGCTGGAACGCCTGCACCCCTTTGACGGCCGCAAGGCCAGCCGCGCCTGGCGCGCTGCCCGCCGCAGGCTGGGCGCGGCCCTGGACCAGCGCACGCTGCGCCCCACCCTGCCCCTCACCCGCGAACAACTGCTGGCCGTCCACACACCCGCCTACCTAGACCAGCTGCGTTCGCCCGCCTATGTCGCCCAGGTGCTCGAGCTGCCGATCGTGGCCCGGCTGCCCAGTTTCATCATTGATTGGCGGCTGCTGCGGCCGATGCGCCTGGGGGCGCAGGGCACGCGGCTGGCGGCGGAGGCGGCGCTGCGCGGCGGGCTGGCCTACAACCTGGCGGGCGGCTACCATCACGCCGGGCGCGACCAGGGGCAAGGGTTCTGCTGCTATGCCGATGTGCACCTGACGCTGGCGGCCCTGCGCCAAACCGGCGCGCTGGCCGCCGACGACCGCGTGCTAATCCTCGACCTAGACGCCCACCAAGGCAACGGCCACGAGCGGCTGGCGCAAGCCGACCCGCAGGTGTTCATCGCTGATGTGTATAACCAGGACATCTTCCCCGGCGATTGGGCAGCCCGCCGCCGCATAGACCTGGATCGGCCGGTGCGCTCTGGCACCGGCGACGACGCCTACCTGCGGCTGCTGCGCCGGCTGCTGCCGGAGGTGACAGCGGCCGGGCCGTTCCGGCTGGCGTTTTACATTGCCGGGACGGATGTGGCCGCCGAAGACCCGCTGGGGGGCATGGCTCTTTCGGGTGACGCGCTGCGGACGCGCGACCGGCTGGTGCTAACGGCTCTGTTAGCGGCCGGCACCGCCGTGACGATGCTGGCGGGCGGTGGGTATGGGCCGCACAGTTACCTGCATCTGGCCGACAGCCTGAGCTATGTGGTCGAAACCTGGGGCCGAGGCAGGGGCGAATTGGGGCCGGGGCCTGGCCAAGGCGTCAGCATGCGGTCAGGTTGAAAACCCAGCATGCCAGCACAATGGGTTTAAGGTATACTAGATCAACTTACCATGGTTCATCCGGCCTGGATTGAAACCATAGGCCCGGCCGCCGCCGTTCGCCACGGTGAGGGTGCGGCTGTATAGTACTCATAGCCCATGACCATTCAGGCCACGGGCGGGGGCTGCATGATAGACGACTTGGATGAGGCGCTGCGCGATCTGCTCGTCCGTGAGCTGCCAATTCGCAACAGCGAAGTCGAAATCACCTTTGACCAGCCGAAGCGCGACTGGGCGGCCCGTTTGAGTCGTCCGACCCTCAACCTCTATCTTTACGACCTGCGCGAAAACCTCAAACTCCGGCGAGAAGCCAGCCAGCGCGAAATCGAGCGCCGGCCGGCGAGCGTCATCAGCCTGCGCCCGGCCATCCGCATGGACCTGAACTACCTGGTGACGGCCTGGGCGACCGACCCCGGCGACGAGCACCGGCTGCTGGCCCGCGCCCTGATGGCGCTGCTGCGCTTTCAGGAACTGCCCGACGAGGTGCTGCCCGAGGCCCTGCGCGACCAGCCGGCCCCCATCCCGGTCAAGGTGTCACAGCCGGAAACGCTCGACAAGCCGAGCGACCTGTGGAGCGTGCTCGACAACCAGCAGCGGCCGGGCATTGTGCTGACCGCCACGGTGGCCTTCAACCCGTTCGCGCCGGTGGAGCAGCCGCTCACCCGCACGGCCCAGGTCAACTTCGGCCAAAAGCAGCCGGGGGCGGAGGCGCACGCCGAGAAAGATTTCGGCTACCTCTCCATCAGCGGGCGGCTGAGCAGCAAAAAGCCGCTGAAGAACGCGCAAATTTTGCTCGAAGAACGCGGCGTGCTGGCTGAGTTGCAGCCGGATGGCGAGTTTGCGATTCGTAATCTCAAGCCCGGTGAATATACTTTGCAGTTGACGGCCGACGGCCTCCAGCCGGTTCGGCGCAAAATCAAAGTGCCCGCCACGAGTTACGATATCGAACTCTAGCGGCCGCCGGGGAGCAGGCTTCACCTAACGCCGGCGCGCGATCGGCCGCCGGGCCTTGGACCCTAGGCGTGGATTGGGTGTCCGGGCCGGGTGGTAGGCACAGCCAATGCTGCCGTGAGATGCTTATGGAAAGGAGGTCGGAGATCGAGAGCGACAGCCATCACCTGGGCATCATCGGCGGCACGGCCCTACCAGCCTGGCCCACCGCAGCCCGGCCAACGACAGCCAAACGCGGACCGTCAGTTTTTTGACCACACCGACCCGAAAGTAGGGACAGGAGTTCAGCATGCCGGAATATCTGTCACCGGGGGTATACGTCGAGGAAGTTGACCGCGGCCCAAAGCCCATTGAGGGCGTGGGCACGGCCATGGCCTGCTTCGTCGGCTTCACCGAAAAAGCGCACATGATGGAAGTGGTGGACGGCGAGACCGTCACCCGCGACCTGTTCAACCGCCCGCAGCTGGTGACCAACTGGAGCCAGTACGTCGAGCGGTTCGGCTCGTTCGTGCAGGGGGCCTACCTGCCGCAGGCCGTGTATGGGTACTTCCAGAACGGCGGCGCGCGCTGCTACGTCCTGAGCGTCAAGACCATTCCGCGGGCGCAGGCCGCGCTGCTCAACGGCGAGGGCAAGCCCGGGCTGCTGGTGCGCGCCCGACAGGCGGGCTTCGACGGGCTGCGCCTACGCGTGCGCGTGGATGCGCCGCAGTTGGCCGCCCCGGCCGCGCCCGAAAAGGGCAAGGGCAAGACCAAGGACGCTGAAGGCGAGGCGCCCGCCGCCCCCGCGGCCGACGGCGCCAACCCGCCCTTCACCGTCACGGTGGAGCGCGAGCGCCCGACCGGCGGCTGGGCCGTGCAGGAAACCCTGAGCGACGTGAGCCTGACCGAGGTGGAGGCCGAGGGCGGCGCCAAGACCATCGGTGTGGCTTACAAGGAAAACCGCCGCCCGCAGTTCGTGGACCTGGTGGTGCCCGAAGGCAACACCCAGCCGCTGGCCAAGCTGTGGCCGCGTGAGCAGCAACAGTCGCTGAACATTGAGAACCGCCTGCTGTCGGCCCCGACCACCAGCGATTTCCAGGGCGAAATCTTGGAGCGCACCGGCATTGAGGGCCTGGAGGCCATTGACGACATCACCATGGTCGTCGTGCCCGACCTGATGACCGTCATGCCCGGGACCAAGCTCGACCTGAACACCGTCAAGGCCGTGCAGACGATGATCATCGCCCACTGCGAGCGCCTGGGCGACCGCGTGGCCGTGCTAGACGCGCCGCCTAACCTCTCGCCCCAGGCGGTGAAGAAGTGGCGCATGGACATCGCCGGGTACGACTCGAGTTACGCGGCGCTGTACTATCCCTGGATTGAGGTGAACGACCCGACCAGCAACCGCCCGATGCTCGTGCCGCCGGCGGGCCACATGGCCGGCGTGTGGGCGCGCAGTGACAACACGCGCGGCGTGCACAAGGCCCCGGCCAATGAGGTGGTGCGCGGCGCGACCGGGCTGGCCTACAACGTGACCAAGGGCGAGCAGGACACCCTCAACCCCATCGGCGTGAACTGCATCCGCGCCTTCCCCGGCATGGGCATCCGCGTCTGGGGCGCGCGCACGCTGTCGTCCAACCCGTCGTGGCGCTACATCAACGTGCGGCGCTTGTTCAACTTCGTGGAGAAATCCATCGAGCGCGGCACGCAGTGGGTGGTCTTCGAGCCGAATGAGCCGCGGCTGTGGGGCCGCATCCGCCGCGACGTGACGGCCTTCCTGACGATGGTCTGGCGCGACGGCGCGCTGTTTGGCTCGGCGCCGGGCGAAGCCTTCTTCGTCAAGTGCGACGGCGAAACCAACCCGGCCGCTTCGCGCGACCTGGGCCGCCTGGTCATCGAGATCGGCATGGCCCCCGTCAAGCCGGCCGAATTCGTGATCTTCCGCATCTTCCAGTGGGCGCCTGGGCAAGAATAGGCCGGCGCGGAGCATAGGAGACAGCAACCATGGCTTACAGCAATCAGCGCGAGTCGGATCCGCTTATTGTCTACCAGTTCGGCATCGAAGTCGGCGGCATGGTCACCGGCTACTTCTCGGAAATTGCGGGCATCAGCTCCGAGAGCGATGTGATCGAACACAAGGTCTCGGCGGAGGGCAAGGACTTCATCCAGAAGATGCCCGGCCGCCTGAAGTGGGGCGATGTGACCCTCAAGCGCGGCATCACCAGCAACCTGCAAATCTGGGAATGGCGCCAGCAGGTGGAAGAGGGCAAGATGAACGACGCCCGCAAGAACTGCTCGATCTTGCTTTACGACCGCAACATGAACGTGGCGGCGCGCTGGGACTTCATCAACGCCTGGCCGTCGAAGGTCTCCGGCCCCGACATCAAGGCCGACGGCAACGAGTTCGGCATCGAAGAGATGACAATCGTGCACGAGGGCATGCGCCGCACCAAGGCGTAAGCCCAGGCCCATAGGGAGTGGTGATGTCGCGGCAGACCGAATACGAGTTCACCTTGCCGGTCGGCTTTACCGACCAGGACGGCGGCGTGCATCGGCAGGGCGTGATGCGCATGGCGACGGCCATGGACGAAATCGTGCCCATGCGCGACCCGCGCGTGCGCAACAACCAGGCCTACCTGGCGGTGATCCTGCTCTCCCGGGTCATTACCCGCCTGGGCACGCTGCCGATGATCTCCACGGCGGTGATCGAGAACCTGTACGTGGCCGACCTGTCGTACCTGCAGGCGCTGTACCGCCGCATCAACGAAGAGGGCAAGACCACCTTCACCGTGACCTGCCCGGCCTGCCAGACGAAACACGAGGTAGACCTCGCCGAACTGGGGGGGTCGTAGGCTACCCCCTCGATCGCCTGCAAGAGGAGGTAGCCTACCTGGCCTACCACTTCCACTGGTCGCTGGCCGAGATCATGGACCTAGAGCACAGCGAGCGGCGGGAGTGGGTACAGCAAGTCGCCGACATCAACCGCAGGCAGAACGAAGCCGCTTCCCGGCGGTAGGGCCGTCCGCCCAGAGACACCCCGGCGGGGGGGGGGGGGGGGGGG
>JADZEK010000088.1 GCA_020850595.1 Anaerolineales bacterium | reverse complement strand
GGGGGGGGGGGGGGGGGGGGGGGGCGTTCGGGTTGAGCGTCTGGTCCATATTGCAGAGTGCTTTCCGCGTGGGCAACATAAATTTGCGCACGCTAACCTATTATTTAGTCAAAACTAAATCGCATTTTAGCACTCATTTCTTTCATGTCAACCCCCGACTAAAGCGTTGCTCCCTGGCTGCCCGTCGCCCGCCGCCCCGCCGCATTCGGGACCAGGCGCGGCAAAGGTCCCGCTTCCGCCGTCACTCCCTGTGCTACAATCCCGCCCACTTTAGCGCCGCCCCCAGGCGGCCACCCAGGAGCCGACACATGCCGATCACGTTGGAACACATTACCCAGGGCCAGGGCCGCGCCCCGCAGGCCGGCCAGCGCGTGCGCGTGCACTACACCGGCTGGCTCACCAACGGCCAGAAGTTTGACAGCTCCAAGGACCGCAACGAACCGTTTGAGTTCGTGCTTGGCCGCGGCCAGGTCATCAAAGGCTGGGACGAAGGCGTGGCCCGCATGAAGATCGGCGACCATGCGCGCCTGACCATCCCGCCCGAGCTGGGCTACGGCGCGCGCGGCGCGGGCGGCGTCATCCCCCCGAATGCCACGCTCATCTTCGAGGTCGAGCTGCTCGACGTGCTCTAGCCTGCCCAACCGGAGTTCGCCGGCAGGGCCACGCTGGAGTTGAACCCGCCACGCGCCGACGCAACCGACCGGGTCGCGTCGCGCCGCACAAGCAGTTTCGCGCTCAGGGCTTTCTGATCGTCCAGGGCCGCGTGCCGCCCAAAGACGGGACCGACATGGCCGACTTCATGGACGCCACGGTCTCCGGCGCGGCGATGGCCTGACCCGCCCCTGCTCTTCCTGAAACAACCGCGCCGGTTGAAGCCATCGCTTCAAGCGGCGCGCAGGCGTGTTGCGCTCCCCCTTGAGTCCCGCGAGTTCTCGGCCGCTCTGGCCGTGCCCGGCGCGCTCACCCCGCGTGGGCCGCCGTCTCCACAATCGCCTCGGCGATCTGCCCGGCGCCCGCGCACGTCTGGCGCGCCAGCTCGGGGTTGCGCATCGCCGCCAGGCGCGGCCGGTCGGCGTCTAGTTGGCGCACCAGCCGCACCACATCCGCCGGGGTGGGGGCCTCCAGCGCGACGCCCAGGCGCGCAAAGTAGGCCGCGTTGCCGCTCTCTTGCCCCGGCAGGTGCGCTGTTACCAGGCTTGGCAGTTGGCAGGCCACCGCCTCGAACATGGTGCTCGGCCCGGCCTTCGTCAGCAACAGGTCGGCCGCGCGCATCAGATCGGGAATGCGATCGGTGTAGCCCAGCACGCGCACATCGCAGCGGCCCGCGCCGCCCATGGCGAGCGGCTCCAGCTTGTGCTGCACCGCGGCGTTCTTGCCGCACACCACCGTCAGGTCTAGCCGCAAGCCGCTGGCCGCCAGGCCGCGCACGTCGTCCACCAGGCGGCCCGAGCCGCTGCTGCCGCCCATGGCCAGCACGCGCAGCGCCTCGTTGGGTGTTGGGGCGGGGGGTTTGTCCGCGTGGCAGAAGAGATGGCTGCGTATGGGGTAGCCCAGCCGCCGCAGGCGCTCAGCGGGCACGCCGTAGGCGCGGCAAGCCGCATAGGCCGGTTCGGTCGGCACCACCACCAGCGCCGCCTGCGGCACCAGCCACCCGCGATGGATGTTGACCAGGTCGCTGATTACCGTCACCACCGGCGGCGCGGCCCGGCCCGCGGCGCGCGCCACCCGTGGCAGCACCTTCAACTGCCCCAGGTCAGAGATCACATTGACAATCACATCGGGCGCATCATCGTCCATCAGCCGGTGCAGCGCGGCGCGGCGCGTGAAGCGCGCCCCCACCTGCCGCACCAGCCACATGACCGGGCGCTGGCGGGTCAGGTGATAGGTGGTGCCCCACAGCCGCGGGGCGCGCGCCACCATGCGGTCGTAGACGTTGGTCGTGCCGGCGAACCAACGGCTCAGGTACGCCGCGCTATAGATGTCTATGGTGTGCACCACGGCCGCCGGATAGCGCGTGTTCAGCGCGTGCGTCAGGGCCTGCGCGATGCGCACATGCCCGCCCATGCTGCCGGTCCAGATGTGGATCTTCATAGGCCGCGCCTAATTATAGCTTGCGTGGCGGGCGTGGTATAACTGGCGGTAGCTATGCCGAAACCCTCCGTCTTCTCACGCGCGCTGCCCTGGCTCAGCGCGGCCGGGGCGGCCCTGGCTTACGCCGGTTGGGTGCGGCCGTGGATGCTGCGCTGGGGCGCCACCGCCGCCGAAGTGCGCGCCGCCCTACCCGGCGACGAGCTTGTGCCGCGCCCGCGCACGCGCTTTACCCGCGCCATCACCCTGGCCGCCGCCCCGGCCCGGGCCTGGCCCTGGCTGGTGCAGATCGGCTGCCACCGCGCGGGCTGGTACAGCTACGACGCGCTGGACAACGGCGGCTTGCCCAGCGCCGACCACCTGCTGCCCGAGTTTCAGCGCCTGGCCGTGGGCGACGAGATTTGGGCCGCCCCCGACGGCACGCTGGCCTTCGCCGTGGCCGCCCTGGAGCCTGAGCGCGCCCTCGTGCTCAGCGGCCCGCTCGACCAGGGCCTGGCCTTCTACCCCGACGCTCCCGCCGAAGTGACCGCCCTGGCCGGCGACCCGGTGCGCGCCAGCTGGGCCTTCGTGCTTCAGCCCCTGGCCGGGCCGCCCGGCGCGCCCCCGCACACCCGCTTGCTCATCCGCCTGCGCGCCGACTACCCGCCCAGCTTCCTCAGCGGCGTGGCCGGCGCCCTGCTCGAGCCGGTGAGCTTCCTCATGGAGCGCCGGATGCTGCTCGGCCTGAAAGCCCGCGTCGAGGCCGCCCTAATCTGACCACTACGGACGGAATATGTTCGCCGCCGCCGCGAATTCGGGGCAATTGCAGCTTAATTCCGTTCACTGAGAGAGTGCCGAAAGTGGCTCAGAAATTGGCTGCCAGCTATCATTACCCGAGACGCTGCGCGTTACCGGCCATAAGGCTACGCCAGGATGACCGACCTGAGGCCGGGTTGCTCAGAAACTAAGCCCGAACAGGACAACCCGAGACGCTGCGCGTCACCGGCCACCAGGGAAGGTGAGGCCCACCGACCTGAGGCCGGGTTGCTCAGAAACTAAACCCGGTACGATCAAAGGGTCAGCCTGATCCTGGGTTGAGATTCCTCACCCCCCACAATGCCGAAGGATG
>JADZEK010000087.1 GCA_020850595.1 Anaerolineales bacterium | reverse complement strand
TCCATTGGGCAACCTCCAGATCAGACGGGATTCCTCGACCAAATCCGAGTCTGCCTGGCAGGTTGCCTATTGTCAATTTAGCCGCCCGCGGCGCGCCCGCCTCTCAGTTCTAGAGATGCACCCATGTCACATCCGCGGCCCGGCGCGCATATCGCTGTATGCCTACTCCCCTCCCCGCGCATCCCGAAGCCGCCGCCGAGCGCGCCCATCTCGACCGCACCCTGGCCCGCCTCGAAACCCGCATCGAAGAGGTCGGCAGCTACGAGATTCAGGGTTTCAGCGCCAACGACCTGGCCGCGCTCTACCATCACGTTTCGAATACCTATGCCCTGCTGAAGCTGGCCCGCAAGCAGGTCTACTTTGGCCGGCTCGACTTCACGCCCGCCGGCGCATCAGGGCCTGAGACCTGGTATTTCGGCAAGCTTGGTTTTGAGCACCACAACCGCATTGTCGTGGTGGATTGGCGCGCCCCGGTCGCCCGCCTCTTTTCGCGCCGCCGCCCCGGCCCCTTTCACTACGCCAGCCCCGACGGCCGCCAGGAGGTCAATCTGCGCCTCAAGCGCCACTTCGCCATCGAACAGGCAGACCTGTTGAGCCTGGCGGATGAGTACGATGCCCGCCCGGATGCCGACCGGCCCGCCGGCCCCGCCGCGCTGGTGGACCCCGACGCCTTCCTGCGCGAGATCCTCGCCGGGCGCGGCGCATCGGCCGCCATGCTCGACATTGTGGCCTCGCTGCAAGAGCACCAGGATGACCTGATCCGCGCTGACCATCGCCAGGTGCTGGTGGTGCAGGGCGTGGCCGGTTCCGGCAAGACCTCCATCGCCCTGCACCGCATGGCCTACCTGCTCTACCCGGGCAACCAGACCGGCCTCGACCCGGCCCGCTGCATCATCTTCGGCCCCAACCAACTCTTCCTTGGCTACATCGCCAACGTGCTGCCCGAGCTGGGCGTGACCGACCTGGCGCAGACCACGCTCGACCACTGGGCGCTGGAGCGCCTGGGCCTGCCCGGCGGGCCGGTGGTAGACGGCACACAGGCCGCCCTGCTCTCGCCCCAGATCGAGGAGCGCCCCAAGCAGGCCCTCGCCCGCCGCAGCCGCCTCACAGGCTCGCTGCGCTTCGGCCGCCTGCTCGAAGCGCTGGTCAACCATTGGCGCGCGCGCCTGGCGGCGCCCCCGCCCGGGCTGAGCTTCGACGCCCCCGGCCCCTTTAAGGTCAGCGTGGCCCTCACCCGTGCCCGCGTGCTAGAGGTCGCCCGCGCCTTCGCCAACTTGCCCCTCTTGCGCCAGCGCGAGAAAGTGGTCGAGACCCTCAGCGCCGAAATCGTCTCAGACTACCTGGCCGCCGTCCGCCGCCACTTGCAGGCCATGACCCAGGAAGGCGAGCAGTTGGTTGAGCGCCGCCGGCAGGTAGAGCTGGAGGCCGCCCGCCTGGAAGATTACGCCGCCTATGGGCGCGACGTGATTGACCTGGACCTGGAGGAACATCACACGGTGGCAGGGCTGGAGCAGGGGGCGGCGGCCCTGCGCCAGTTGGCCGCGCACTACGGCCGCCAGGGCGAACGCCTGATCCTGCGGGCGGCGCGCCTGAAGGACGAGGGCGCTTATCGCCAGGCGCGCCCCGAGGTGCGCGACGCGCTGCTGGCCGCCCTGAACACGGCCCTCGATACCTGCTGGCCCGCGCTCGATCCCCTGGCCGCCTATGCCCACCTGCTGAGCGATCTGCCGCTGCTGGCCCGGCTCGGCCGCGGCCTGCTCGACAGCGACGAGCTAGAGTTGCTGCACCGCGGCGCGCCCGACCCCGAGGCCGCGCTCGACGCCGCCGACCTGCCCGCGCTGGCCTACCTGCACGCGCTGGCCCACGGCATCCCCGTGCCGGTGTACGACCACATCATCGTGGATGAGGCCCAGGACGTGGCCCCGCTCTACTACGCGCTGCTGCGCCGCCTGGCGCGCGGCGGCTCGCTCACGCTGCTGGGCGACCTGGCCCAGGGGGTCTACAGCTATCGCGGCCTGAGCGATTGGGACGAGGTGCGCGAGGTCTTCGCCGGGCTGCCTTACACCTACACCGAGGCCAACGAGAGCTATCGCAGCACGCACGAGATCATCAGCTTCTCGAACCGTATCCTCGAGCTGCTGGCCCCGCCCGGCCGCCGGCCGCGCCTGGCCGTGCCCTTCGAGCGCCACGGCGCGCCGGTGGCGCTGCACCGCCTGACGCGGCAGAGCGACCTGCTGCCCGCCGTGCTTGCCACACTGCGCGCCCTGCAAGCCGAGGGCTACGCCAACATCGCCCTGGTCGCCAAACGCCCGGAGCGCGTCAGCGCCCTGGCCCGGCAGATCAGCGCCGAGCTAGGCCAGCCTGTGCCGCTGGCCGCCGGCCTGCGCGCCGGGTACGCGGGCGGCCTGCTCGCCATCCCCATTCACCTGGCGAAGGGCATGGAGTTCGAGGCCGTGCTGCTGCTCGACGCTACCGACGCCGAATACGCCGCCAACGAGTTCGACGGTCGCCTGCTGTACGTGGCCGTCACGCGCGCCCTGCACGCGCTGCACCTGTTCGCCGTTGGCCGCCCGAATGCCTACCTCGACCTCGCCGCCGCGGCCTGACCTCGGGCGCGGGCGGGCAGCCGTCGGGTATCTCGGTGTAAAATGCGGCCAAAGGAATCTGATCTTGGCCCAGTCGCTTGCCCCGGCCGCTTCACCCGCCGCCGCTCACCCACCCCTGCCAACGCCTGCCCCAGCCGCGCCGCCCGACCGCCTGGCCGGGCTGCTCGTGCCGCTGCAAACCGGCGGCGCGCGGCCCCCCTTCTTTTGTGTGCACGACCTGGGCGGCAGCGTGGGCCGCTTCCAGCGGTTGGCGGCGCTGCTCGGGCCAGACCAGCCCTTCTACGCCCTGCGCGGGCGCGGCCGCGAGGGCCGCACCCCGCCCGATGACGACCTCCCGCGCATGGCCGCCGACTACCTGGCAGCGGTGCGCCAGGTGCGGCCCCACGGGCCTTACTATCTGGGCGGCTATTGCCTGGGCGGCATGATCGCCTTCGAGATGGGCCGGCTGCTGCGCGCGGCGGGCGAGGTCGTCGCGCCCATCATGATCTTCGAGGGCTACGCGCCGCCCAGCACCATGCCCCCCTATCCCTTCTGGCACCCCTACCACTGGCCCGCCATGCTGCGCAACCTGCCCGGTTGGGTGGCCGATCACGTCAGCCTCGGCCCGCGCTACACCTGGGATCGCTTCCGCATGGTGACCTTGCAGCTAGCCCGCCAGCGCTTGCAGCGCCTGGGCCTGGCCCGCCCGCCGGCCGCCCCCGACCTGGTGCGCGGCGCCGAGCGCCTGCCCGATCATCACCAGCTAATTGTGCTGGCCCACCTGCGGGCCGTGCGCGTCTACAAGCCGCCGCCCAGCGACCTGGCCGTCACCCTCTTCGCCATCCGCCGCCAATCCATGCTGCGCGACCCCGACCACCGGCGCGGCTGGCATCGCCTCGCTCTGCGCGGCCTCACCCTCCGCCGCATCGCCGGCAGCCACCACAACGCGCTGGAGGATCAGCACGTCCCTTCGCTGGCCGCGGCCCTGCGGCTGGCGCTAGACGACGCGCAAGCCTCCCTCTCCTATTGACCGATGAGAAAAGAATGTCGCCAATTGTCATTTGATCCATTGGGTGCGCGGCAACTTGGCAATACGGAAGCAAGCCCGCAGGAGCCGGGGCGAATTGGCGACGTGTTTGATTGCCGCGTAAACGTTGCGATGCAGCTCAGCTCCTGAACGTGATGCGGCGCACTCCCAGCGGTCGCCTCCTTGGCTTGCGTCCAGACGCCTTCCACGGGATTGAGTTCGGGCGCATAGGACGGGAAGTAGAACACGTGCAAGCGCGGCTGCTGGGTGATGAACGCCTTAACCAGTTTGCGGACATGGATCGGGTGGTTGTCCCAGACCAAGACAATCGGGCCTTTGATCGTGCGCAACAGCTTTTTCAGGAAGACCACGACATGTTTGCCATTGATATTCTTGCGCTGCAGCCGACTGAACAGCCGCAAGCACCGACCTCCTGGGCTGACCAGCAACGCGCCCAACGCATTGAGCCGCTGGTGATGCGATATTTGCGTGCGGATCACGGGCGTCTGTCCGCGGGGCGCCCAGGTGCCTTTGAGCGGCGAAACCAGGGAAAAGCCGCTCTCATCTTCAAACACCAGGGTCGCGCCCAGCGCGCGCCACTTTTTTTATCCGTGGCCAGTCCGTCTCGATCCAGCTCTCGATGGCTGCATCATCCCGTTGGACGGCTTGGCGAATGGGTTTTTGACTGCTCCAGCCCATCCGCTGCAGCACCCACCACACGCCACTGGGATGGAAGCGGACCCCAAACAGCGTCCAAATCAAATGGGCGATCCGATCCAGGGTCCAATGCTCTTCCGCATACCCATGCGCCCGAGCACCGCGTTGCAGTTGCCGAGCCAGGCGCTGCACCTGCCGCGCCTTCAAGCGCGGCTTGGGGCCCGGTCGCTGCCGCTCGCGTGGCTTTCCCGCTTGCGCGGCCTTGGCCCACCGTTGCACGGTCCGCACGCTGGTTCCCACTCGCGACGCGACCTGCTTGGCCGTCAGCCCCTCGCGCAAAAGTGCCAACCCGCGCTTGCGCCGCTCGTCGACTTGTCGATTGCTGCCCATGGTTCGCATGGGGCCCATTTTCGCTCATGCGACATTCTTTTATCAAGGGTCAATAAGTACAAACTAAATAGCTCTGCAACGTGTATCTCCGCCCGCAGGCACCCCCTTCCCGCCAACGCTATACTCAGCGCGGGACAAGGTCCCGAACGCTCTTGTCGGGAGGGAGGCCGGGGGGCATAGGCGCGAACGTAAGCCGTGGCAGTCCGACGGCAGGTGATGGGCACACGGGCTGACACGCCCGCGGGGCGCTGCAAGACAGACTTCCCATCCCCCTGACCCCCTTCCCACTGAAAAGACGTGGGAAGGGGGAAGAGTTTTCTTAAAGGGGCGGCGGGCCAAATGCAGGCCCGCCTTCCCTTTGGCTTTCCCGGGGCAAACACAGGGCGACG
>JADZEK010000086.1 GCA_020850595.1 Anaerolineales bacterium | reverse complement strand
GCGCCGGGAGACCCACTCGGTCTCCCGGCGCGCCGGCCCGGACGCTGACCATGACCACACTTGATCTGCCCCTTGTCCCGTCGCGCGCGCGTTCCGGCAGCCAGTCGGGCGGCCCCACGCCGCGCCCCGGCAACCACCCTCCGCGCTCGGACCAACTGGTGACGGACACCCCGACCGTGGGGCCGGACACTGCGACGGACCTGCGCTTTGACGTGCACGGCGCGGGCCTAGACACGGACTCGGTGTACAACTACGGGCTGGACGGCTTCGCGCCGCCCAGCACCGACACCTGCGGGGCGTCGGACGCGCAGGACGGCATTGACCTGGAAGGCCTGGCGGAGCAAGTGTACGCGTTGCTCCGGCGCGAGGCCTATATCGAGCGCGAGCGCCGAGGCGCCCGCCGCTGATACTTCGGTAAGCAGGAGGTAGACCCATGGCCTTTGGACTGCAAACCGCCGCGCTGAACGCCGCCGTTGACGCGGTCGGCGTGCGCTTTGATGTGTCGCCCGCCTGGAAGTTCTATGTCGAGGTGCTGGGCGTAATCATCGCCGAGTTTTCTGAGTGCTCCGGCCTGGGCATGGAGCGCGAAGTGCGGCGCTACCGCGAGGGCGGCACCAACGACTTTGAGTGGCTGCTGCCCGGCCAGATTTCGTATCCTAACATTATCTTGAAGCGCGGCATCACCTACAACCGCGAGTTATGGCGCTGGTTCCGCTGGGGCATGTACGACGGCCAGGTCTGGGGCCTGCACACCATCCCCGGCTCCAGCGTCGCTATACGCGGCCTCAAGATGCTGGGCGTGGTCGTGCCGCAGGGCACGCACATGTCCATCATCCTCGGCACGGTGGATGGCAAGAAGGCGCGCCACTGGGATATAGTCGGCGCGATCCCGGTTAAATGGACCGGCCCAGACATGCAGGCCGGCAGCGACCAGGTCGCCATCGAACAAATCGAAATTGCCCACCAGGGGATTGACCTGAGCCTGGAAATGGGCACACCGATGAGCTTCTTCTAAGGGCGGCGGGGTACCGGCTTCACTATTCCGCACCCGTATTAAGTTGAGCCGTAAGGTATGAGCGACCATCCGCAGCGCCCCACCGACGAGGCTGAGACCGCGCGCGCCACGCCCCTGGCCGGGCTGGCGCGGTCAGTGGCCCGCCGCGCGCTGCGCGCCCAACGGGCCTTTTCGCCCTGGACGCAGCGCGCGCTGGGAGTGCTGCGCCGCCCAGAGGCGCTGACCGGCCCGGCGGCGCAGGCGGGCAGCGAAACCGCCCCGGCTGAGCCGCCCCCCGCCCCCCGCCCGGCCCTGGGCCGCGTGGCGCTGGCCTCGAGCGGCAACCTGGCCCTGGTGAGCCGAGTGCAGCGCCAGGTAGACCGGCCGATGTCGGGCGGGCTGACGGTGACGACACAGCGCGCCGAGCGCCTGGAACGGTTCTCCAACCGCGTGGCGCAACAAGCCAACACCGCCGCGATTACAGCCCGGTATGAACCCAAGCCCACGGCCGAAACGCCGCCCGGGGAGCCGAGCGCTCCCTCGGTGACGTATTACGGCCCTGGCGCCGACCCGGCGTTCGTCAATGCCATGCAGGCCCAAGCGGCCGCGACCCAACCAGCACTGCCGCCCCAGCCGGGTCCTGATTTGGGGTCAGGCACCGGCGGGGCACCGGCCGGCGCCTGGGAAGGTCGCGTGGGCGATCCCTTTGGCAGCCGCCCCGCATCCGCCGCCGGTCCGCCGCCCGTCCCGGCCCAGCGTGCGCTAGATGCCAACCAGCAGCCCGAGCGCCCGCGCCCCACGCCGCCGCGGGTGCAGCGCGCCGCGCCGTCCGCCGCGCCCGCGACTCCGGCCGTAACGCAGCCCGTGTTTCCCCCGAGCCAGGCGCGCCGTGCGGTCTTGCCTGATCCGCCTTCGGCCACACCCACCCAGCCGGGCCTGGCCCCAACCCCGACCGGCGCGGCCCGAACCCCAGCCACCCCGCCTGGCCCGCCCACGCAGCCGCCCGCCGCGGGCCAACCCACGCCGCCGCTGGTGCAGCGCGCCCCGGCTGAAACACCCGCGCCGGCGGCCGACGCCCGTCCGGCCGGCCAGCCGCCGCGCTTTGTGCGCCGATCGCGGATTGAAGAGCTAGGTCCGGGCCAGATGCCGGCGGGCGCGAACAGCGTGGACCCAGGGCCGATGCCGTCCCTGCCGCCGCGGCCGGTGCCGGCCCCACTCCAACGCTCCGCCGAGCCGGAGCCGTTGTCCGAGCCGCCCGCCCCGGCGCAGCCGGCTACCGGCACGCCCGCTCCCGAAACGCCGCCGCCTACGGCAGTGCCACCGCCGGTGACACCACCACCGGTGACACCACCACTGGTTGCGCCTGCCGCCGCCAACCTGCCGCCCTCCATCCGGCGACAGATGGAGCGCCGCCAGGCCGAACAGGCGGCCGAGGCCAAGGCCCAGGCAGAAACCCAGGAATCATTGCCGGCATGGGCGCGCAACCAGCAACTGCCGCCGAGTATTCAGCGCCAATTAGCCCGCGCCCGCGAGGCGCAAGCGGCCGAGACCCGGGCCGCGCCGCCGCCAACACCGTCACCCGCCTCAGCCGCGCCGATTCAGCCGCGCCGAGAGCCGAGCGCCCCAGCGACTGAGCCGCCCGCGCCTCAGTCGCCGCCGGTTGCGCCCCCCGCCGCCCATCTGCCGCCCGCCACGGCCAACACCGAGTCTGAGCGGGAACTTCCCGCCGCCGCGCCCAGCCTCCAACGGATGCCGTCCGCCGAACCGCCGGTCCTGGCAGCGGTCGAGCCGCCCGCAGAAGTGTTGGCCGAGCCGCGGCCGATGACGCCGCCCGCCGCGCCGGCCCCCCAGGTGGAGGCCGAGCGCGCGCCAGCCAGCCAACCTGCGCTTCCAACTGCGGAACCGCCCCAGCCTGTGCTCGCGCCGCCCGCCGCCCTGATTGAGACGCCGACCGGGCAGCGCGCGCTTGAGCCGCCGGCGGCCCGCCCTGAGCATCTCGCGCCCGAGGCACAGCCGCGCCGCCCCACGCCGCCCGCACCAGAGCCGGCCGCGCCCCCGCGCGTGCCACCGGCCCCGCCCGCGCCGCTTCAACTAGCGGCCGAGCGCGCGCCCGAGGCGGCGGCCCCGGCCAGGCCGGCGCAACCCGCCGAAGGCCCCTCCACGCCGCCCGCCGGCCCGTCAATCGAGCAGACGGTAGCGCAGGCGACTCAACGCGCCGTCCAGCCGCCGCCCCTGCCCACGAGTGAACCCCCGGCCTCGCCCACACCCACGCCCGCCTTGCAGCGCCGGGCAGCTCGCCGCTTACCGGCGCCACCCGGCGCCGAGCCGCCCACGACGCCCCACCAGCCGCCACAGCCCCCGGCCACGCCGCCCGCCGGCCCGGCCCCGGTACAGCGCGCATCCGTGGTTGAGTCTGGCCCCGCGCCGCTAAGCGCGCCGCCCGCCGCGCCGAGCGAGCCTGTGCTCCCGCCAACCGGGTCGCGCCCGGTCGAACCGACTGCGCCCGAAACGCCGGCCCTGGAACCGTCCACGGCGATTGAACCTAGGTCCGCCCCGGCCCAGCGGCCGGGCGCGCCGTCGGCAACGCCGCCCAGCGCCTCAGCGCCGCGCGCGCCCGAGCCGGTCGCTCCAGTGACACCCAGCGCCCCAGCGCCGCTACCCGCGTTGCAGCGCGCCCCGGAACCAGCCGCGCCAGTGAGCGCGCCGCCCACGCCCACCGCGCAAGCGCCCCAAGCCAAGCCAGAAACACCGCACTTGTCCGCGCCGCCGCCTAGCACGCCGCCGGCCGCCATTCAGCGGATGCCCGACACCGACGCGCCGCAGGCTGGGCCGTTGAACGCGCCCGAGCGCCCCGCTGCGCCCGTGGCACAGCGCGCGCCGCAAACGCCGCCGGAAACGCCGGCCGTCCGGCTCACGCCGCCGGCAACGGCCGAGCGAGCGCCACAGGCCGCCTCCAGCGCCGTGCCACCTGCGCCGGCCGCCCCACCGGTGGCGCAGCGCGCGCCGCAGAGGCCGCCCAGTATCCCGGCGGGGCGCGAAGCGCCGGCAACCGCCCCAACGCCCACGCTCCCGTTCCCGGCCGAGCCTACGTCCCCGGCGGCGACCAGCGCCGCACCAGCGGAACCGGCCGCCCATCTGCCAACGCTCGACTCGGCCATTGCCCGCGCGCAGAACAGCGCCCAACTTGGGCGGCTGAACCGCGCCCCAGCCCCGGCCGCCACACGCCCCACCCTGGGCGAGACGCCGCTGCCGATGCTGTCGCGCGGGGCGCGCCCGAGCCGGCCCGCGGCCACACCCGCCGCCGCGCACCCGGCCCAAATTCAGCGCGCCGGCGGCGAACAGCCGCCAACGCCAACGCCGGTGACGCCGCCCAGCGACAACCCGCTGGCGGAACTGCCGTTTTTCGATAGCGACCTGGACGACGAGCCGCAACCGCGCACCCGGCCGCGCTCGCACAGCGCGCCGCCGCCGCCGCCGCGGCCCTCCGGCCCGCCGCCCACGCCGAGCCTGATGGAAGCGCTGCCGTTCTTCAACGTAGACCCAGACGACGACCAACCCGAGCCGCGGGCGCCCACACCGCCCCAGCGGCCCGAGCCGCCCGGCGACGACGAAGAAGCCAAGAAGGTCCCGCTCGACCTGGAAAAGCTGGCGCAAGATGTGCTGCCGTACGTCAAGCGGATGCTGTTAATTGAGCGCGAGCGCCACACGCGGCGCTAGCGCGGACGGGAAAGGAAGGTATCGTTATGGGCCTTGAAGCCTTTGCCTCCCGGCGCCTGACTCTGCTGGCCGCGGGCACCAACCCACAAAAAGCCGAGATCTACAATCTCGAAAAATTCAACCCGCTGACCAACCATATCGAGGTGTCGTTCAACCCGACCAACATACGCTACACGGCCACGCCGCAGTATTACCAGGTGAAGAACAACGACTCAGACTACGGCTACCGGATGTACTACACCGGCAACGTGGCCAGCTCGCTGACGATGGACTTGCTGTTCGACACCACCACCAGCGGCGACAGCGTGCAGGAGGAGTACATTGACTTCCTGGTGGAACTAACGCGGGTCGAAGAAGGCTCAGACCCGCCGCAGCCGCCGCAGTGCAAGTTTGTGTGGGGCGACTTTACCAAGGGCGATTTTCTGTCGTTCAAGGCCGTGGTCTGCAACCTACAGGTCAACTACACCTATTTCCTGGCCAACGGTACGCCCATTCGCGCCGAAGTAGACATTACTTTCAAGGAGCCGGATGACATCACCGGCAGCCAGAACCCCACCTCGCGCAGCGAGGCGCGCAAGGTGTGGACGGTGGTGCAAGGCCAGACGCTCGACTGGATCGCCTACCAGGAGTACGGCGATTCGTCGGCCTGGCGGCATATCGCCCGCGTCAACAACATTCAGAACCCGCGCGCCCTGCGGCCGGGCACGGTGCTGCGGCTGCCGCCGCTGCGCTAGCGCCGCGCTCACCGCCGCCGGCCCAAGGAACCCCTATGCCCGATGAAATGCGCGCTGAGCTGGTCATCAAGCTCAACGGCACCGCGCAACAAGATATGCTCGACGACATTGTAGAAGTCGTCGTGGACAGCAACCTGCACCTGCCCGCCATGGCGACGATCGAGCTGTTCGATACGACCATGGATTGGGCGAACAACTCGGCGCTGGCCATCGGCAAGCCGGTGGAGGTCACCTTTGAGGCGCAGGCGCGCGACGAGGCGGCCGAGGGCACGCCGCGCCTGTTGTTCAAGGGCGAGATCGTGGCGCTCGAGCCGATCTTCAAGCCGAGCGGCCAGGTGAGCATGCTCATCCGCTGCTACGACCAGACCCACCGGCTGCACCTGGGCAAGCGCACACGCACTTTCCTCGACAAAAGCGACGGCGACATCGCCAAAGCCGTGGCGAGCGACTCGGGCCTGACGCCGGACGTAGACCCGACCTCGCCCGTCATCCCATATGTGCTCCAGCACAACCAGACCAACATGGAATTTCTGCTGGAGCGGGCGCGGCGCATTGGGTTCTGGGTCTACGCCAGCGAGGGCAAGCTGCACTTCAAGAAGCCGGCCGCCACCTTCCCCGCCGGGCCGAAGCTGGAATATGGGCAGGAGTTGATGGAGTTTCGCCCGCGCCTCTCCGCCGTGGCGCAGCCGGGTAAGTCGGTGGTGACCGGCTGGGACATTAAGACCAAGAAGGCGGTGGAGGCCAAGGTGGCGGCCACCACGGCCGTGAAGATGGCCAAGACCGGGCTGTCCACGCCAGCCGGCTCGCTGGCCAAGAGCGGCTTTAAGGTCAGCGACGCCGAGGTGCACATCGTCCACCGGCCGGTGGTGGACGCCAAGGACGCCAGCGCCATCGCCACCGGCGCGCTGGAGGCGGTGGCGAGCGAGGCCTGGCACGCCGAGGGTGAGTGCTTCGGCGAGACGCGGCTGCAAGCCGGCACGCTGGTGGAGATCACCGGCTGCGGCACGCGCTTCAGCGGCAAGTATCTGGTCACGCAGGCCACGCACATCTACCGGGCGGGCGTGTACCGCACCCGCTTTGTAGTCAGCGGCCACCTGCCCTACACCTTCAGCAGCCTGGTGGGCGGCGCGCCGGCCGGCACGATTGACCAGCCGGAGAGCGAGATGCCGGGCGTAACGGTCGGCGTGGTGACCAACACCAAGGACAAGGACGGCCTGAGCCGCGTGAAGGTGAAATTCCCGTGGCTGCCCAAGTTTAAGGGGGCCGAGATCGAAAGCTCCTGGGCGCGCCTGTCGGCCCCCATGGCCGGCAACAAGCGCGGCTTCATGTTCATGCCGGCCGTCAACGATGAGGTGCTGGTGGCGTTTGAGCACGGCGACCCCAGCGCGCCCTACATCTTGGGCGGGCTGTGGAACGGCAAGGACAAGTCGCCGCTGACTTCCGAACAGGCCTCCAAGGACGGCAAGACCACTCAGCACATCATCAAGACCGCCGCGGGCCATGTGATCATCTTGGACGATACGCAAAACAAAGAGTCCATCTCCATCACGGACAAGACGACCAAGAACATGATCATCATCAGCTCGAAGGAGAACACCATCACGATCAAGGCCAACAAGGACATCGTGGTGGAGGCCAAGGGCAAGATCACCATGAAGGCCAAGCAAGACATCGAGTTTGAGGGCCTGAACATCAAATTCACGGCCAAGGCCAAGTTCGCGGTGGAGGGCAAGGGCGGCATCGAGTTGAAGACGAATGCCGTCGCCAAGATCGAAGCCACCAAGGTAGATGTGACCGGCAAGGCGGGCGTGGGGCTTAAGACCGCCGGCCTGGGCATCGTGGATATTTCGCCCGCCAAGGTCACCATCAACAACGGCGCCCTGGAGGTGATGTAATGCCGGGAATGCTGCTAACCATGAGCGCCGTGATCTTGTGCGCGCACGGCGGCAAGGCCAACCTGGCCGCGCCCAACCCGCGCGTGAAGATCATGGGCACGCCGGTGCCTATGTCGGCCCCGCCGCTGGCGATTGCCGGGTGCGCCTTCCCGCCGCCGCCGGTGGCCAACGGCCCGTGTGTCACCGCCAACTGGATCCCGCCGACGCACACCGTGCGCGTCAAGAGCATGGGCCAGGGGCTGGTGTGCCAGACCTCGCAGGCCATTGCCGTGCCCACCGGCACGCCGGTCGTCATCTCCTTCCCGGGGCAGGTGCGCGTCAAAGGGATGTAGCCGATGGATGACGATATTCGCAATCGCGAGTTTTTGGGGCGCGGGCTGGCCTTTCCACTGCAATTCAACCCGCGCGGCGAAATCGCGCTGGCCAACGGCGAGCGCGACATCGAGCAGGCCATTCACCTGATCTTGAGCACGGTGCCCGGCGAGCGCCCCATGCGCCCCGGCTTTGGCTGCCGGGCCTGGGAGCTGGTCTTCGCGCCGATCTCGTCGGCCACCGTGTCGCTGATGATTGACTATGTGAGCGAGGCCCTGCGCTTTTGGGAGCCGCGCATCGAGGTGGACAAGATCGAGGTCTTCCGCGATCCGGCCCGCGACAGCGGCCTGCTGGTCCACATCAATTACACCATCAAGGCGACGCACGACCCGCGCAGCATTGTGTACCCGTTCTTCATCATTGATGAACCGGCGGTGCCGTAGCGGCGCGCGGCGGAGTTAGGAGAGCTGTCGTATGCCTTTGCCCGAACCAATCTTGGATGATCTGCGCTTCCAGCGCGACCTGGTGGACGAGGCCCGCCGGCGCATCATCCGCTATTGTCCGGAGTGGACGGACTACAACGTCAGCGACCCGGGCATCACGCTGATTGAGCTATTCGCCTGGATGACCGAAATGATCACCTACCGGCTCAATCTGGTGCCGGAGAAGAACCACATCAAGTTTATGGAACTGCTGGGGGTGCAGCTGCAGCCCGCCAACAGCGCCCGCGGCGAATTGACCTTCCGGCTGTCGGCGCCCTTCCCTATCACGCCCGACGACGACACCACGGCCATTGTGCCGCAGGGCACCGAGGTGGCTACGCGCGCTACCGACGAAGCGCCGGAGGTCATCTTCACCACCGATGAAAAGCTGGAGATCATCGGGCCGAAGCTGACCCAGGTGCGCTCGCCGGAGGACTTCAACAAGAACTACCTGCCGCGCCTGCAAGCCGGGGTGGAGCTTTTCTACGCCTTCTCGCGCCCACGGCCGCGCCTGGGCGATACGTTCTACCTGGGTTTCGACGACGGCGGCGCGCTGGCCGGCCACGTGCTGCGCCTGGATTTTGAGAACGAAGAGACGCAGGCCACCGGCGTGCGCCGCGCCAACCCGCCGCTGGTGTGGGAAATCTCCATCGGCGACGGCCGCTGGGAAGAAGTGACCCCGAGCGCCTTCCGCGACGAGCAAGACACCACCGGGGGCCTCAACAACGCTACCGGCACCATCATCTTCTACCTGCCGCTGAGCGCCGCGCCCAACACGGTGCAGGGCCGCACCGCCTATTGGCTGCGCTGCCGCCTGGAGCAGCGCCGCCGCGACCAACCCATGTACAGCCAGTCGCCGCGCATCCGCAACATCACTACCTACGCGCTGGGGGCGACCACCCGCGCCACGCACGCCGTGGTGGTCAAAGACGAGTTTGTCGGCACCAGCGACGGCGAGCCGGGCCAGCTCTTCAACCTCCAGCAGGCCCCGGTGCTGGCCCCGCGCGCCGGCGAGACGCTGACCGTGGAAGAGAAGCATGACGGCGAGATCGTGCCCATCGAGTGGACGCTGGTGCGCGACTTCTCCAACTCCGACCGCTACGACCGGCACTTCACGCTCGACACCGCCACCGGCGAAATTGCGTTCGGCCCGGCCGTGCGCCAGCCCGACGGCAGCGTGCGCCAGTATGGCCGCGTGCCCGAAGCCGGCCGCCAGCTCAGCTTCACCCAATATCGCCACGGCGGCGGCGTGGCCGGCAACGTGCCGGCCGGGCGCATCCAGATGCTCAAGTCGGCCGTGCCGTATATTGACAGCGTGACCAACCTGCGCCGGGCTGAGGGCGGCCGCGACCAGGAAACGCTCGACGAAGCCAAGCTGCGCGCCCGCCGCGAAGTGCGCGCCCAACAGCGCGCCGTGACGGCCGAGGACTACGAGGTGCTGGCTAAAGGCACCAGCCGCAGTGTGGCGCGCGTCAAGTGCCTGACCCCCAGCAAGGCCGCCGCCGACGGCGCCGTGGCCAACCTGCCCCCCGGCATGTTGGAACTGCTGGTCGTGCCCGCCGTGTTCGACGCGCTGCGCAACGGCGACCTGACCAAGCTGGCCCTGGATGAACCCCTGAGCCGGGCCATGGAGGCCCACCTGGAGCCGTACCGCCTGCTGACCACCACCGTGCGCGTGCGCGAGCCGCGCTACCTCGGCCTGCGCGCCTATGCCGAGATCGTCGTGTCGGAGTATGCCGACCCGGAGGTCGTGCGCGCCGCCGTGCGCGAGAAGCTGCGCACCTTTATTGCGCCGCTGGACCTGACCCAGCCCACGACCGAACCGCCCGACGAGCTGCTCGGCGCGCACTGGGAGGGCTGGCCGTTCGGGCGCGCACTGTTCATCGCCGAAATCTTCTCGCTGGTGCAGCGCGTGCCGGGCGTGAAGCACGTGCTGGATGTGCGCCTGAGCCAGCGCGCCGTAAACCCGCGCGCCGAGCAGCCGCCGCGCGGCGACACGCTGGCCGTGGCGCCGGTCGAGGCCGCCGCCGAAGCCTCCACCGAGCTGGAACGCATTGAAGCGCCGCTGGCCGCCGTGGACTCGCGCCGCCTCGACATCCCGGCCGACACGCTGCTGGTCTCGCTCGACCACGAGATTCGGCTGGTTGAGCTATGACGGTCAAGGATCAGGTCTCGGCCCTCTCGGCCAACATTTCGGGCATGCGGCTGGAGGCGGCGCTGGTGCCGGCCGGCCGCGACCCGGCCGCGCGGCGCGACGTGCCGCCCGCCCCCCTGGCCGTAGCGCACGTGGCCAGCCACCTGCGCCGTTACCCCGGCGAAACGGTCACATTCTTCACGCGCGTGGAAGCGCTGGCGCCCGTGGCCGGCTTTACGGCCCAAATCAGCCTGCCGGCAGGCGCGCGTCTGGGCGAATATCGCTCCCACCCGGCCCACGGCGACACACCGCCCGACCTGTTGGTGGTGAACGACGACCGCTACCTGCGCTGGGGCGTCAGCCGCCCGGTGGTTGCGGGCAGCGTGTTTGAATACGAGTTCGACGCGACGGCGCTGCCCACCCTGTCCGACGTGACCTTGACGAGCCAGGCCATCGTCACTCCCGGCGGGCCGGACGACGCCGGCGCGCTGGTGGAGACAGTCGAGGTGCTGGTATCGGCCAAGGGCGCCTACCTCCAGCACATGCCACGCGTGTATCAGGAGCAGGACGAGCTCATGGGCCGCTTCCTGATGCTCTTCGAGAGCTTCTGGAAACCCATCGAAGCGCAGATTGACCAGCTGCCCTATTATTTCGACCCAGAGTTCACGCCCGGCGCGCTGCTGCCCTGGCTGGCCACCTGGGTAGACCTGACACTCGACGAGCGCTGGCCGGAAGAGAAACGCCGCCGCCTGCTCAGCGCGGCCGTCGCCTTATACCGCATGCGCGGCACCCGGCGCGGCCTGCAGGAATACCTGGAGATTTACACCGGGGCCAAGGTGCAGATTTCGGAGCACGGGGCCAACAACTTCACCCTGGGGCCACAGGCGCGCCTAGGCCCCGGCGTGGCGCTGGGCACCCTGAACATGCCGCACACCTTCAGCGTGACGGCCTTCTTGCCCGCCGCCGAGGCGGCCGGGATGAGCGCCGCCGAGCGCGCCCGCCTGGACGCCGAGCGGCGGCGGATGCTTGAACTGATTATCGAAGCCGAAAAACCGGCCCATACCAGCTACAACCTGCGGCTGGAGACCATCTAGCCCGGGAGGACGCCATCGTGACCAACAGCAACGGTTTGCCCCCGCTTCCCACGCGCCGCATCAAAGCCATGGACGGCATGGCGGTGACGGCGGAGGTGTGGGAGGAAGCGCATCAGTATCATTACCAGCACCAGGCCCTGCATGCGCGTTACGGCCACGGCGCGGGCGTGCTGAGCGGGCTGGAAGTGGTCGCTAGCGACCCGGCCGACAGCGCGGTCTTCATTCGGCCGGGCGTAGCCCTTGACGCCGCTGGGCAGGTGATTGTGCTGGCTGAGGCGCTCAGCTACGACATTGCCGGAGCCAACGAAGGGCCGCTCTACCTGCTGCTGACCTACAGCGAGAGCCTGCCGCGCCCGCAGACCAGCCCGCTGACCGAAGGCGCGCCCATGTTCGTCCACAGCGAGTTCGGCATAGACGCCGTGACCACGCTGCCCCAAGGCCAGTATGTGGAACTGGCGCGCCTGCGCCGCTCGAAGCGCGGCGCGGTGGTCTACAACGCGCGCAGCGCCGCCGCCCCGGCCGTAGATGAGCTTGACCTGCGCTTCCGGCGGCAGGCCGGGCTGAGCTTTAGCGCGCCGGCGGCTCTGGCCGTGGCGCCGTTGGGCGGCCGGTCTGACAAGCACGCGCGCGGCGCGGCCCACCTGGCCCAGGCGCTGCGGGCGGGCGGCCATCCGGTGTGGGTGGACGACAACGTGCCGCTCAACCAGGGGCTGAGCGCCTACACACTGGTCTACCTGGTGGCCTACAACAGCTTCACGCTCAACGCGGCCGAGATGAACGCCCTGTACGCCTACCTCCAGGGCGGCGGTACGGTGCTGGCCGAGAGCTGCCGGCGCGAAGGCCCGGCCGCCGCCGCCGCCGACGGCGCATTGACCGAGCTGTTCGCCTCCCTGGGGCTGCGGCTGGAAGACCTGACCGCCGGGCACGACCTGTTGACCACCCCGGCGCTGTTCGCCAACGCGCCCGCCGGGTTCGAGACCGACAGCTCGGCGGCCGTGCGCGTGGCCCCCGGCCTGATCTACAGCACCGCCGACTACGGCTGCCTGTGGCAGGGTGAGCGGCGCAGCGGCGCGGCCGGGCGCGAGGCCATTCGCTCGGCGCACGAGTTCGGGGGCAATCTGCTGGCGCTGGCCGAAGCGCGCCGCCGGCAGGGCTGAGGACCAACCCGCGCGTGACCGATTACGACGAAGTCCCCTACCCCAACCTGTCGCACGTCCAGACGCATCCCGATTCGCTGGCGACTCTGGCGACTCTGCTGGGGCTGACACCCGCCCCAGTGGACGGCTGCCGCGTGCTGGAGATTGGCTGTGCGGCGGGCGGCAACTTGCTGCCCATGGCGCAGGGCCTGCCAGGGAGCACCTTCGTCGGCATTGACTACTCAGCGCGGCAGATCGAGGCCGGGCAGGCCGCGCTGGCGGCGGTGGGCTACCCCAACGCGCGCCTGCTGCACATGAACCTGCTCGATCTCACGCCCGAGTTCGGCGAGTTTGACTACATCATCGCCCACGGCGTGTATTCGTGGGTGCCGCCGGCCGTGCGCGAAAAGCTCATGGCGGTCTGCAAGGACAACCTGGCCCCCAACGGCGTGGCCTACATCAGCTACAACGTCTACCCCGGCTGGCACATGCTGGCCAGCCTGCGCGACCTGATGCTGTGGCACACGCGCGCCATCAGCGACCCGCGGGAGCGCGCGGCCCAGGCGCGCAGCGTGCTGCAATTCATGGCCGAATCGGTGCCGGCCGACAGCATGGGCCGCGCCACGCTGCTCAACGCCTTCAGCAAGTTCCTGCTGCAAGAGACAGAGCGCGTCGGTCCCAAGTCGGACTCGTTCCTGCTGCACGACGAGTTGGAAGAGAACAACCAGCCGGTGTACTTCCACGAGTTCATGGCCCACGCCGAAAGCCACGGGTTGCAGTTTGTGTCGGAGCTGGATTTCCGCAGCGCCCTGCCCAACTTCTACCCCAAAGGCGTCACCGATGCGCTCCTCAAGACGGCGCGCAACCTGGTCGAGCTGGAGCAATACCTCGACTTCCTGCGCAACCGCACTTTCCGGCAGACGCTGCTGTGCCATGCCGGGCTGCCCGTCAATCGCACCATCAAGCCGGAGAGCCTGCGGCCTTTTCACCTGGCCTCGCGGGCCGTGCCCGACGCTGAACAGCCGCAGCTTCACACCCGCACGGTGGAGAAGTTCAAGACGCTGGACGGCGCTACGCTCTCGATTGACCACCCAGTGAGCAAAGCGGCCATGATCCACCTGGCGCTGCAATGGCCGCGCACTGTGCCGTTCACCGATCTGCTCCCCGCCGCCGAGGAACGTCTGCGGCGACTGAACGGCAGCCACCCGCCCGAGCCGCCGCCCGGCGCCCAAGATGACGCCTATGTGTTGAGCACCAATCTGCTCAAGGCCTTCATTTATAGCGAAAACCTGGTCGAGGCGCACATTTACCCGCCCGTCTTCGTGGTGGAGGTGAGCGAGCGGCCCGCCGCCAGCCCCTGGGCGCGCCAACTCGCCGCGACCGAGCCAAAAGTGACCAATTTGCGGCACGAACGGGTCGAGCTAGATGCCCTGACTCAGTACCTATTGCCCTATATTGACGGCACCCGGAGCGCCGAAGATTTGTTAGAACTGCTATTGGCAGGTCCGGTCGCTAGCGGTAAACTTGTGGCTCAGCAGGCTGAACAACCGGTGAGTGACCCAATTGCCGTCAGGGCTATCCTGGCGGGAGAACTACAGGAAAGCCTTAGATGGCTGGGCAGGGCGGCCTTGCTGGTGGGCTGAGGGACGCATGAGCGACGATAACGTCATCGAAGTTACCGATAAAGACGGCTGGAAGAAGACTTTTCCGCTCGAAAAAGCCATCATCTACGTCGGCAGCGACCCGCGCAACGACATCGTGCTCGACGCCACGCGCGGCAGCGGTGTGGCCCGCCGCCATTTGCAGCTCATCTCGGTGACGGGCGGCACAGGCTACCGCGCCATCAACATGGGCGATAGTGAGGTGAAGTACGGGCCGCAGGGTGAGAACACCCTGAACCCGCGCGCTTTCGTGGAGCTGAACCCTGGCGAAAAGGTGCGCCTGGGCGACTTTGTGTTGAGCTTTCAGGGTGAGGCGCCGAGCACGTTCGACAGCGCCGACGACGGGCTGCTGTCGGCGGGCGACAAGCGCTCGCGCTCGATCGGCTTGCGGCTGAACCTGCCCAGCAACCAACTGGGGCTTGACCAGCCGATTGACGGCACGGTGACGGTGCGCAACTGGGGCACCAAGACCGGCGTGCAGTTCAAGCTGGAAGTGGACGGCCTGGACCCAGCCTGCCTGGAAATCGGCCCGGGGCCGCTGCTGTTCCCGAACGCGGAAAAAGAAGTAGCCTTCCGCGTCCATCACCCGCGCGCCGCCAAGCCGCCCGCGGGCGATTACCGGCTGCGCATTCGGGCCTCGGCCCCGGCTGCGTATCCCGGCGAAAGCGCCATTGTGACGCAGGTAATCCAGGTGCTGCCGTACTTCAGTCACAAAGTGCGGCTGACGAACCTGTAACCCGAGGATTGCGAGGACTCGCGCTCATGCTGCCTCTGCCAACGCGCCTGCTCCGCCGCCTGGCCGCCTGCCGGCGGGTCGGGCTGACGGTTCTGGCCGCCGCCCTGGCCCTAGGGCTGGCCGGGCTGCCGGCCGCGCGCGCGCAGGAGGCCGGCCCGGCCATTGTCATCACCGGGGTAGACAGCGGCAGTTTCCCGACCGTGACCGCCTACCTGACGGCGAGCGGCGCCAACGGCCTGCCGCTGGTGGGCCTGACGGCCGACAACTTCAGCGTGACCGAGGACGGCCGCGCCGTTTCGCCGCGCAGCCTCGTGCTGACGAGTGACACCTCCCAGCAGCTCAGCCTGGTGCTGGCCGTGGATGTGAGCGTGAACGAGGCCGACCTGGCGAACGTGAAGGCCGCCGCGATTGATTTTGTGAACTCGCTCGGCCCCAGCGACCAGGTAGCGCTGGTCACCTATTTTGATGAAGTAGTCACCGCCGTGACCTTTACCAGCGACAAACCGCAGCTGGTGGGCGCGCTGGAAGGGCTGGTGGCGGACGGCAACGGCACGGCCTTCAACGCGGCCATTCAGCAGAGCGTGAGCTTGCTGGCCGCGCTGCCCGAGGGCCGCAAGGCCGTGCTCACCTTCACCAACAGCGGCGACACCACCGACAACCTGGCCCCCGAGCCGGTGCTCGACGCGGCGCGCAAGGCCCAGGCGCGCATTTACCCCATGTCGTTCGGCCCGAACGTGAACCAGGAACTGATGGACAACTGGGCGCGCTTTTCGGGCGGCCAGGCCTATGCCCTGACCACCTCGTCGGAAATTCGGCCGAATTTGCTGACGCTGGGCGTGTTGCTGCGCCAGAGTTACGCCCTCAGCTTTGAGTCAGAACTGGTGGCCGACAACGCGGCGCACCGGCTGCAAATCACGCTGGACGATCAGGGCGCGACCGCCAGCGCCACCAGCAGCTTCACCGGCGTGCCGGGCGAGGTGGTGGTGGAAGGCCCCGGCCTGTCTAACGGCCAGACCGTGCGCGGCATGGTCTTCCTGGTGGCCGACGTGCAGGCCCCGGCCGCGGTGGAAACCGTGCGCTTCCAACTCGACGACCAGGTCTTGGCCGAACTGACCAAACCGCCCTACCGCTTCGACTGGGACAGCACGCTGGCCGACCCCGGCACGCATACGCTGAAGATCGAGGCCACCGACGCTGCGGGCAACGTGGGCGTGACGCAGGTGACGGTGAACGTGGTGCTGCCGCCGCCGGTGGTTATCACGGCGACACCCGCGCCCACCGTAGCGGTCCCCACCGGCCCCAGCCCGGTGACGGTCATGGCGCAGACCGCGGCGCGCGTGCTCGCGCAAATCCTGGGCGGCGCGCTCATTCTTTTGGGGCTGATCGTCGCCTTCGTGCTGTGGCTGCGCACCTTGCGCAGTCAGCGCCAGGTGCAGATTAAGACCTGCCAGGTGGAGTTGACCAACCAGGGCAACGCGCGCAGCCGCTACGAACTGCGCGCCGAAGACCCCAGCAACGCGCTCAAGTTCCAATTCGCCCTGCACGAAGCCGGCCTGGCCACGCGCCCAGACGCCGGCGGACGGCCCGCCCTGGCTCAACCCGCGGCGCGCGGCGCGGCCCCCGCCCCGGCGGCGGCGGGCAATGACAAGCTTAACCCCAAGGCCGCCGTGGATAAGGGCGTGGCCGCGGGCCAGCGCGGCTTGAGCGTCATGGAAAACATCACCGCCTGGCTGAGCAATGTCAGCTACCTGATGCCGGGCACGGGCGGGCGCAAGATGCGCGGCAGCATCAGCCAGGTGCGCGGCGCGCAATACGAGGCCTACGAAGGCCTGGAAATGCCGGGGCGCGTGGAGCGCGTGGTGAAGGCCGCCGCCCCGCCGCCGGTGACGGGGTCGTCGGGCACCACGCTGGGCGGCTACGCTGCGGCGCCCACGGCCACCATGGCCGCGGGCGCGCCCCCCGCCGCCGCCCAGGCGCAGCTCACCGGCGCGCCCACTACGCTGGCCCAGGCCGGCGCCGCCCGCCCCGGCTGGTCGGTCACGCCCTATGTCGAGCCGGGCCAGAGCCTGGTGGTGCAGTTGCTGGTCAGCCCGCTGCGCGCGCCGCGCACTCAGCACTACGCCTTTCGCGTGCTGGCGCGCACCGCCGAGGACGACGCCGCCCAGCCGGTGGTTGAGCACGGCACCGTGGCGCTCAGAGGTGTGGGCCTGGGCCGGCGCGTGCTCACCGTCGTGCTCTTCTTGCTCACCGTCGCCTTATTGGGGCTGCTGGCCTGGTACCTGCTGCTCAATTTTGGGATGATCTGACGTGCGCGGCCTGGACGACTGACGATGGCGAATGACCAACTTGAAATCATCGCGCCCAACGGTGAGATCAAGTTCTTCGATTTAAACCCGGGGCGCGGCATCACCAACATCGGCCGGCATCCCGAAAACGACCTCGTCATTGACAGCGAAGACGTAGCGCCGTTTCATGCCGTTCTCGACCACCGCCAGAAGCCCTTTCAGTTGGTAGTCGTCTCGCAAGAGACGGAAACCAGCGTGGAAGGCCAGCGCGTGCCGCCCAATGTGCCGCACGTGCTCCAGACCTGGGACACGATTCAGCTTAACGGCCACTCCCTGGTGCTGATCGAGGGCGACGGCGGCCTGGGCAGCAATCGCTCGGCCCCGCGCCCCGAGGCGCTGCCGCCCGCCACGGCGCTGGCCGCCGCCGGCGCGGCTGCCGCGGTGGTGGGGGCGGCCGGCACGCCGGCCCAGGTTGCGCCCGGCGCGGGCGGCCAGGTCTACCCGCGCCTGGCGACGCCGCCCGCCGAGCGCCGCGATGACTACGTGGTCACCGAGATCACCGAGCGCGAATGGGCGATTGACGTGGAAGGCGTCGCCAACACCCAACTGACCGTCGCCAACGGCGGCGACCTGGTGGCTACCTTTCAGGTGCACGTGGAGGGCGTTGACCCTGCCTGGGTGACGATCGAGCCGCCCTCGGTCAACCTGTTCGAGGGCGAACGCGCGACCTTCACCATCTCCATCACCCCGCCCCGGCTGCCCACCAGCCGCGCCGGCACGTATTACCTGTCGCTCATCACCGCCTCGCCCGACTACGCCAACCGCTCCAGCGCGCACACCTGCACGCTGCTGCTCAACCCGTTCTATGAATACTCGCTGAGCGACCTCTCGCCCAAGCAGCAGAACGTGACCTGGAACAAGCAGACGGCGCGCACCGCGCTGGCAATTGCCAACCGCGGCAACAGCGATGTCGTCTACCGGCTCGACGCCGAAGACGACGAGCGCGGCTGCCACTTTGAGTTTCAGGTGCCAGGCGACGCCGGCACGCTGCTGGGCCACGCCGAGGTGCGCCTGACGCCCGACACCGCGCTGGCCGTGCCCTTGCGCGCCACGCCCAACAAGCGCCGCTTCTTCGGCGTCACCAAGCACCACTACCTCTACACCATTACCGCCACCCCGCTCAGCGGGGCGCAGTCGCCGCGCGCGCGCCAGGGGCAGCTTTCGGCCGCGCCGCTGGTCGGGCCGTGGTTCATCATCCTATGTCTCATCCTGCTGGCCCTGCTCATCGCCTGGATTTTCCGGCCAGACATCATCTACTTCGGCAGTGACACCAACTTGCTGCGCGCCGATACCGGCGCCATCCAACTCACCGCCGGCGAGTCGGTCTCGCTCTACTGGCGCGCCAACCCCTGGACGCGGCTGACGGTGGAATCGAGCCTGGCGCTCGACCCCGACGCGGGCAGCGTGCCCGGCCCGGTGGGCAACAAGACCTTCACGCCGATTGACGATGTCAACTACACGCTGCGCGGCGAGAACCTGCTCACCTCACTCTTCCCGACCTTCTTCAGCGACCGCCAGACCATCACGGTCAAGGTGCAGGGCGTGGAGCCGGGCCTGTACTTCACCGGCACGGTCAGTTCCGGCGCGGTAGACTTTGACGCGCAGACCAACACGCTGACCATCGTGCAGGGCGGCGCCATCGTGCTCTCGTGGAACGTAGTGCGCGCCGACGAGCTGTTCCTGCTGACCAACGGGGCGGCCCAGTCCATCTCGCCGGAGCAATTCACCAGCAGCCTGACCGTCGCGCCCGAGGCCGATACGGTCTACCAACTGCGCGCGCTCAACCACTACACCGGCGTGGACGGCAAGATATCGTCGCCCATCACGGTCAAGGTCGTCGCGCCGTCGGCGACGCCGCTGCCCATCCCGGTCATCCAGCGCTTCGACGTGCAGCCGCAGGTGATCACGGCCGGCGAGTCCATCCGGCTGGATTGGGTCGTCACCGGCGTCACCGAGGTGACGATCTTGGGCGTAGACGGCGTGTATGCCCCCACCGGCAGCATTGAGGTCTCGCCCGCCGAGCCGGGCACCTATAGCTATGTGCTCACGGCCTCCAACGGCGGCGAGCCAAAGACCTTGCAGCAGATCGTCACGGTGCTGCCCGCGCCGAGCGCCACGCCCGAGCCGCTGGCGCCCAAGATTGACTTCTTTACGATCACGCCGGATGAAGTCGTCGAAGGCAGCGCGCAGGCGGCGGCCGTCACGCTGGCCTGGGCCGTCAGCGGGGCCACGACCGACATCCAGATCAGCGGGCCAGACTTCGGCACCGTCTCGAACTTGAACGCGCAGGGCAGCATCACCGTGGCGGTGGAGAAGCCCACGCTGTTCGTGCTAACGGCCTTCAACGGCGAAAAGCTCACCTCCAGCGCCACCGTGCAGATTGACGTCCTCCCGCCGACGCCCACGCCCACGCCGCCGCCGACCAGCACCCCGGCCCCGACGCCGCTGCCCGTGCCCATCGTCATCTTCTCGGCCGTCGGCGACACCGACCACAACGAGCCGGCCGACAGCGTCATCGCCATCACCGGCAGCGATGTGCCGACCAATACGCGCCGCTATCAGGTCGTGGCCGGCACCTGGGTGAAGTTTAGCTGGACCGCCACCAACGCCGTGAAGACCATCTTCGATGGCGCGGACAAAGCGCCGGTTGATTCCATCTCGGTGCAAATCAACACGGGCGACACCATCCTGTTCAGCGCCATCAACGCTCAGAATATCCAGACCGACCTGTTTATTCAGCTAATCACCACGCCGCGCCCCGCGCCGCCCGCGCCGTTCAACGTCATCGGCGCGTATGATGCGGGCGCGGCCACCGTGACCCTGCGCTGGGACTACAGCAACGCCGCCATCAATTCCATTGACCACTTCAAAGTCTACCGGGCGACGCTGCCCGACTCCACGTTTACGCCCTACGCCGACAACATCGCCAAGACCATCCCGTACCAATGGGCCGACACGGCGGCCGGCTGCGATCTGGCGTACTACGTGGTAGCTGTCTATACCGAAATCGGCGGCGGCATCCGAGAAACCAGCCCCAGCACCAATAGCTGGTACAGCCCGGCCTGCCCGACGCCCACGCCCGAGCCGTAAGTCAACCGGGCGGCCCACGCTGTCCGGCATGATGGTGCCGTCAGGCGGTGCCGCCCAACGATCGGTTAGCGGTTTGCTGTTGGTGCCCATGAATCCATCTTCCGCTCTAGTCCTTTCGCCCGTCCTGCGCCCGGCCGCCCTGCCCGCCACTAGGCGAGCCGCGCGCGCCGTGTGGGGTTTGTTGGCCGCCAACCTGCTGGGGGCCGCGCTGGTCGCCGCGCTGCTGGCTCTGCTTAGTGCGGCCCGCCCGGCCCAGGCCGCCGCCGTCGCCCCGCTCCACGCCCGGCCCGGCGCGCCGGCCGCCCCCGCCGACACCGGCTTGACGATGGCGAAGTTCGTCACCACCGACTCGGGTGACAATAACGTCGTCTTCAACGGCGAATTGATCACCTACACCATCGTGGTCACCAACGGCGCCGGGTCAACGGCCACCGACATCAACATCCTCGACATCCTGCCGGCCGACACGCTCAAGGAAGTCGTTTGCCTGCAAGCCTGCGAGCCGATCTTCACCGAACAAACTATCCCGGAACCACTGGGCGGCACGCTGGTCATCACCATCACCACCAACCTCAGTTGGACGGTCGCCAGCCTGGCCCCCGGCGGGGTGACCCAGCTCTCCTTCCGCGGCCGCGTGGTCGGCCAGGCCGACGGCACCGTGATCAACAACCGGGCCATCGTGCCCACCTATGCGCTCAATGAGGGCTTCGGCAGCGCCTCCAGCAACACAACCGCCACCACCGTGCGGCTGCGGGTGGATGAGGCCGGCACCCCGGGGCTTTCCGGCGCGCCGACCTGGTTCTCCGACGACGTGGGCGGCACGCTCAGCCAGGACTGGGGCGATTTCAACAACGACGGTTACCTCGACCTGGTGTTAGGCTCCTCCATCGGCACCTCGGTTTATCGGAACGAGCAGGGCCGCATGGTGCTCTACTGGAGCAACACGCTCCGCACCTACGGCGTGCGTTGGGCCGACTTCAACGGCGACGGCAAGCTCGATGTCGTGGCGGTCGGCGACAGCCTGGACGGCAGCGCCGTGACCCCCGGCACCAACTACCTGTATACCCAGGGCGTGGACGAGTTTGTGCCGCTGGGCGACCCAGCGGGGTTCCCTTCGCAGTATCAGTTTGTGCGCGTGGTCGCGGGCAATTTCGATCAACTCGACAACAACACCATTGACCTGATCGCCAGCACCAACACCCTCAACGCCGCCTGCCCGGTGCGCCTGCTGCGCAACAGCGGGGCGGGCGCCTTCACCAGCCCCGGCGACTGCCTGAGCACCGCCGCCACCGCCGCCCTGGGCGCGGCCGACTTCGACAACGACGGCGACCTGGACCTGGCGCTGGGCATCTTCCCCGACACCATCCAGGTGCTCAAGAACGACGGGCATGGCAATTTCAACACCAGCCTGACCGTGGCCACCGGGCTGGGCTTTTTGCCCTACGATTTTGCCTGGGGCGATTACGACGGCAACGGCTATATGGACCTGGCCGCGGCCTTCCCGCTGCAAAAAGAAGCCCGCATCTACCGCAACCTGGGCGGCACGATCTTCGATACCCCGCTCGAGCCGTTCCGCACCGCCAAGTTCCTCTCGCCGCTGGCCGTGGACTGGGGCGACTTCAGCGGCGACGGCCTGCTCGACCTGGTGGTGGCCGACGAAGTGCCGCGCGTGTACATCAACAACCACGGCACGTTCAACGCCAACAGCCAGATCGCGGCCGACGCGCTCGACGGTCAGGTGTGGAGCATTCGCGGCGCGCAACTGCTCTTCGGCGGCGACCTGGAACTCTCACTGACCAACCGCGACGATTCGAGCCTGTTGATCGAGGGCTTTGCCCCGCACCTGGACACCGACCTGACGCCGGTGGACACTGCCGCCGCCAACAGCCTGGCCTGGGGCGATGTTGACAGCGACGGCGACCTGGACCTGGTGCTCGGCGCGGCACCGTCGCCCGCGCTGGGCACGCAGATTCGGCTGAACACCGCCGGGCAGTTCCCGACCATGCAGCAGCTCAGCAGCGGGCCGGGGCCGCAATCGGTGGCGCTGGGCGATGTGAACAACGACGGCCGCCTCGATATTGCCGTGGGCACCGTCTTCGATAGCCAGCTCTACCTGGCGGGCCGCACGGGGAAAGAAGACTGGACCCCCAACGCGCCGAACTTTCCCAACCGGCGGCTGGCTTTTGGCGACGCCAACAGCGACGGCCGGCTAGACCTGCTGGTGGGCGCCAACGGCGGCGGCGCGGCGGTGTACCTGAACACCGGCAGCACACCGATACTACCCAACTCGCCCGTCTTTGTCACCCCAGAGACCGGCGACGTGCGCGCCGTGGCCTGGGGCGACTTCAACCGCGACTTCTACCTCGACTTCGTGGTGGCCTTCTACAACCAGCCCGCCCGGCTGTACCTGAACAACGGCAACAACACCTTCACGTCCGTGTGGAACTCGAACACCACCCTCCAGACCACCAGCGTGGCCGTGGCCGACTTCAACGGCGACAGCTACCCCGATCTGGCGCTCGGCCATTACGAAGGCCATGTGCAGCTCTACGCCAACCTGGGCAGCGGGGCCAACGGGCAGCTTTCGGCTGCGCCGGTGTGGGAAGCGCCCAACCCGGCCCGCACCACCGCCCTGGCCTGGGGCGACTGGGACTACGACGGCTACCCCGACCTGGCCGTCGGCAACGACTTTGAGCCTAACCAGGTGTACGGCAACTTTGCCAGCACCCCCGGCAACACGCGCCTGTTCTGGCTGTGGGCCTCGAACAACTCCATGGCGACCACGGCACTGGCCTGGGGCGACTACGACGGCGACGGCGACCTCGACCTGGGCGTGAGCCAGAAGGGCGGCGGCGCCAACGGCTACTACCGCAACGGCACCATCACGCCCTCGCACCTAACCAGCGATTTCGTGCCCACGCTGGCGCGCACCAACAATCCCTCCTATGTGTGGGTAGACCGCCCCGGCCAAACGGCCAACGCCTACCTGTTTTCCAGTTCCGAACTCGTCGGCGGGCTGAGCCAGACCGTCGCCATCAGCTACACGCTCTTCGACCCCGACGGCTCGCGTAAGGCCTCTGACCTGAACGCGCCCGGCGACACGATCATCCGCACGCTGTTCGAGTTCTCGCTCGACGGCGGCAGCACCTGGAAGACCGCCACCCCGGCCGCCGGCTGGAGCGGGCCGACGAGCAACACCATGCGCCTGGGGCAGCCGGCCGCGTTCCTGTGGAACGCCACGAAAGACCAGGCCATCAGCGACGACGCGCGCTTCCGCGTGCGCATTGTGCCGCAGTGGCAGGTTGGCCCGGCGCAGCACGCCTCCACCGTCGCGGTCAGCCCGCCCTTCCGCATCCGCGCCCTGACCTGCGTGTGGCCCGAGAACCCCTTCATCTTGACCAGCCCGGCGGTGATCTCGCCCGGCGTCTCCGCCACCTACCTGGGCGGCGTGCAGGCCGGGACCGGCGTGCTGACCTACACCTGGAATTTCGGCGACGGCGCGCTGGTGAACGGCCAGAACACGCCGCACACCTTTGCCGCCAACGGCAGCTACCCCATTACGCTTACCGTGACTGGGCAGGCCTGCCCCAAGAACCGCCCCGTGACGGTCAACAAGACGATTGTCGTCGGCACCGGCCTGGAGAACCCCAAGCTGTTCCTGCCGCTGCTGGTCAATGGGCAGATCGTCAGCAGCACCGTGCAAGACCAAGGCGGCCTGACCGACGACAGCGCCTCGCTCGACGCCACAGCCGATCGCGCGACCGTGGAAGCCACCGCGACAGACAGCGGCCCGGCTTCGGCGACATCCACCGAGACCAGCACCGCCACCGAAACGGCGACCCTCAGCCCAACCGAAACGGCGGCCGCCACCGACACCGCCCCGGCCGCGGCCTCCGACACCCCAGCCGCCTCTGAGACCACCCCGCCGCTCGACAACACCGAAGTGCCGACCAACACCCCCGCCACCTCCGGCCTGGCGGGCGTGCGCTGGGCGGCGTGGCGCCCGGCCGTAGCGGCCGCGGCGGCCCAGCCCGGCCTGGCGGCGAGCGGCCTGGTCGCGCCGGCGCTGTCGCTCTCGGCCGTGCCGCAAGCGCCCATCTCGGTGACACAACTGACCACGCTGACGACCGGCATCAACAACGAGCCGGCGGTCAGCGGCGACGGCACGCGCATCATCTTTTGGTCTACCGCCGACCCGATCGGCTTGAACCCAGACGGCAACATCGAGGTCTTCCTGCTGACCTTCACGCCCGGCGGCCTCGAGATCAAGCAGATCAGCAACTCCACCGGCAGCATCCTGGGCGGCTTCAACCTCTCGCCTTCCATTGACGACGCCGGCGACCGCATGGTCTTCTTCTCCGACCGCGACCTGATCGGCCAGAACCCAGACAGCAACTTCGAGATTTACCTGTACGAGGCCGGCAGCGATACCCTCTACCAGGTGACCAGCACCAGCAAGGGCTTCAACATCCTGCCGTCGCTCAGCGGCGACGGCCAATACCTGGCCTTCGCCTCCGACCGCGACTTCGTGGGCGGCAACGCCGATGGAAACACCGAGATCTTCCGCGCCCAGATCGGCGCGGGCGGCGTGTTCACCTTTGAGCAGGTCACCAACTCGCCCGGCGGCATCAATGACCAGCCGCGCATCAACGCCGACGGCTCGCGCATCGCCTTCGTGTCGAACCTGAACTACCCAGTGGTCAACGCCGCCCCGCTGAACAACGCCGACAACAACCGCGAGGTGTTCCTGGCGGAGATCAGCGGCACGGTCCAATACGTGCAGCTCAGCAACACCACCACCGGCAGCACCGGCGAACCCGCCATCAACGGCGACGGCACGCGTGTGACGTTTGTTTCGGACCGCGACCCCGCCGCCGGGGTGGGCAACCCCAGCAACCTGCGCGAGATCTACTACGCCGACATCAGCCCGAGTTACGGGCTGAGCATCAGCCCGGTCACCACCAGCACGGTGGAGGTCGGCAACGGCGAGCCAACCATCAGCGCCGACGGCGCGCGCATCGCCTTCGTGTCGCCGGGGCTAGACCAGGTGCGCATCTTCGACGCGCTCATTAACACCGAGCTGGTCAGCGACCTGGGGGCCAGCCTGAACCCCAACCTGAGCGCCGACAGCACCGTGCTGGTCTTCGCCCACAACCGCCAGCTCTATTACACCAGCAGCCCGATTGCCGAGCTGGTGGTATCCAACGTCGCCAACCCGTCGCCGGTGTTCGAGAACGCCCCGCTGCGCTACACCGTCGTCGTGAGCAACGCCGGCCCGTCGTTGGCCGAGAACGTCCGCCTCACCGAGACGCTGCCCACCGGCAGCTACGACGCGGACCAACTGGTCTTCGCGGCCGAGGGCGCCGCCTGCGTCACCGGCGCCGCGCCCATCACCTGCACGGTCGCCAGCCTGGCCCCGAACACGGCCGTCACGCTGACAATTGACCTGACGCCCACGCTGTACGGCGCGCTGACCAACACGGTGGACGCCTCCATGACCACCTACGAGCGCTTCACCAACAACCGGGTGCAGACGCCCGTGACGGTCAGCCCGGTGCCGCTGGCGAGTGTGGCGCTCAGCGGCCCCGTCACCGGCACGGCGCATGTGGCCTACACCTTCATCGCCGGCGTCACTCCGGTCAGCCCGTCGCTGCTGCTCACCTACACCTGGCAGGCCACCGGCCAGACCCCGGTGACCCAGATCAGCCCGGCCATCAGCGACTCGGTGAGCTTCACCTGGAACCCCGGCGGCGTGAAGACCGTCACGGTGACGGTCTCGAACCCGGCCGCTCCGGTGGTGGTCGCCACGCAGACCATCACGATCTCCAACCCGCTGCCGACGCTGACGGCCATCCAGCCTACCACCGCCACGCTGAACAGCGCCGGCTTCAACCTGGTGCTCACCGGCACGGGCTTCGTCTCTACCTCCGTGGCCCGCTGGGACGGCGCGCCGCTGACGACGACCTATGTCACCAGCCGCACGCTGCAAGCGGCGCTGACCAGCTTGCAACTGAGCCAGATAGACGCGCACGCCATCACCGTCTTCAACCCGCCGCCCGCCGGCGGCCCCTCCGGCGCGCAGACCTTCACGGTCAACTACCCGGCCCCGCACATCACCACCACGGCCCCCACCGGGCGGGCGGCGGGCAGCCCCGGCTTCACGCTCACCCTCACCGGCAGCAACTTCATCGCCGGGGCGGTGCTGCACTGGAGCGGCCAGCCCGACCTGCCCACCTTTGGCAGCGGCGGGGTCCTGACTGCCAGCGTGCCGGCCGGCTATGTGGACCTGGCGGCCGGCGTCAGCCTGAGCGTGACCAACCCCACGCCCAACAACGGGCCGTCGAACACGGCGGGGTTCAGCATCAGCAACCCGACCATCACACTCACCCCGGCCGGCGCCGGCATCCTGGTGAATAATTCGCGGGTGTTCACGGTAACGCTCAGCGCGGTGCAAGCCGCCGATCGCGTCATCAGCCTGACCAGCAGCCTGCCGGCCGTCGCCACGGTGCCGCCGACGATCACGCTGCCGGCCGACGATACCGTCATCACCTTCACGGCCTCCGGCCAGAACGTCGGCGGCACGTCCGTGCTCACGGCCAGGCTCCCCGCCAGCCTGGGCAACGGCGCCGACACCAGCAGCCTGACGGTCAACTACCCGGCGCCCACGCTCAGCGCTATTGGGCCGACGACGGCCACGGCGGGCGGGCTGACCCTCACGCTCACGCTTACGGGCAGCGACTTCTACAGCGGGGCCAGCGTCTACTGGGGCAGCCAGGCGCCCCTGGCGGCCAACGGCAGCGGCGCGTCGCTCACCGTCACCGTTCCGGCCGCCTACCTGCTGCCCGCGGGCACGGTGGCGGTGACGGTCACCAACCCGACGCCGAACCTGGGCGTCTCGGGCAGCCAGACCTTCACCCTCAACCCGCTGCAACTGACGCTCTCGCCCGACCCGGTGACGGCGGCCGCCAAGACCACCGCCACGGTCACCCTCACGGTGAACGCGCTGCAAGCGGCGACGCGGCCGGTGACCATCACCTACACGCCGGCCTTCCTGCTCTTTGTGGCCTCGCCGGTCAACCTGCCCGCCAATACCCTCCAGACTACGTTCGTGATCACCGGCTGGAAAGGCTCCACGGGTGTGCTCACCGGCACGCTGCCGGCCAACCTCGGCGGCGACACAGATTCGATCAACGTCACCGTGCGCAACCCGTCGCCGCACATCACCACCACCACCCCGCCCACGACGGTGGTCGGCGACTTGAGCTACACCCTGCTGATCACCGGCTACGGCTTTGTGACCGACAGCCAGGTCTGGTTCGACGGCACGCAGTTGACCCAGACGACCTATCTCTCTGACACGCTGCTGACCGCCGACGTGCCGGCCGGCCTCTTCCCGCTGGAAGGCGACTACGGCGTGCAGGTGATCAACCCGCCGCCGGGCAGCAGCCTGTCATCGAATATCGTCACCATCACGGTGGTCAACCCACTGCCGACGGTCACGCTGCTCTCACCCAGCACGCGCGTCACGGGCAGCGGCGCCTTCACGCTCATCGTCACCGGCACGGGTTTCATCAACGGCGACTCGACGGTGCTGTGGAACGGCGTGCCGCGCACCACCACCTACACCACCAGCTCGCAGCTCCAGGCCGCCATCACCGCCGCCGACCTCAGCAACCCCGGGGTCTACCCCGTCACCGTCTCAACGGCCGGGCCGGGCGGCGGCGTGGCATCGCCCGCGCTGAACTTCACGGTCACGACCGCGCTGCCCGCCATCAGCCTCATCACCCCGACGACGCGCTCGGTCATCAGCGCCTCGTTTACGCTCAGCGTCACCGGCTCCAACTTCTTCAACCCGTCCGGCGTCGCGCGCGACTCGGTCATCCAGTGGTCCGACGGGGCAGTCACCAATACGCTCACCACGACTTTCCTAAACGGCAGCAACCTGACGGCCGTCGTCTCGCCCGCGCTCTTCCCAACGGCGGGCGTCTACTACGTCAGCGTCTTCAACCCCGACCCGCCGGGTGGCGAGCTGTCGAACCGGGTGGCGTTCACGGTCACCAACCCCATGCCAGGGCTGTCGAGCATGTCGCCGGCTTTCACGGTCTCAGGCGGCCTCACCTTCACCCTGCGCGTCACCGGCAGCAACTTCATCACCAACACGTCGCTTATCTACCTGAACGGCGATCTGCTGCCCAACAACACCTTCTTGAGCAGCGCCTCGCTGACCGCCACGGTGCCGTTTACCTACCTGCAAACGCCCGCGTTCCTGGCAGTGACGGTGCAGACCGCCGGCCCGGGCGGCGGCGAGTCGAGTCCGCTGTACTTCGGGGTGGACCATCAGCCGGCGACGCTGACCGCGCGGCTGCCGGTGAGCGCCACAGTCTTCAGCCCGCTCACCCTCGACGTATTCGCCGATAACGTGGCGCCCGGCACGCAGCTCCGCTGGAACACCACGGCCCTGACCCCCACCCTCACCATCACGGCCTCCGAATACATGGCGGACGTGCCGCTCAGCCTGTTCCCGATCGGCGGCGTTTACACCATCACCATGGTCAGCCCGGCCCCGCCCGTCGGCGGCGTGGTCTCGACCAACGGGCTGACCCTGACGGTCTACAACCCGGCGCCCAGCCCGCGCTTTGCCGCCCCGGTCACGACCATCGCGGGCACCTCGGCGGTGACCGTGACGTTCGATACCGCGGTCGGCCAGCCGAGCCTCATCCCCGGCCTCCAGGTCTATCTGGGCGGCGAGTTGCGCAACACACAGTACATCTCGTCTACCCAAATCCGAGTGGGTCTCCTGGTGACCGATGTGGACACGGCCGCCACGCTGAACCTGACGGCGACCAACCCGGCTCCGAACGTGGGCGCGGGCAGTTTCACCTACACCATTGACCCGCTGACGATCAGCCTCGCGTCCGCCGCCGTCACGCCGCAGACCCTGCCCGCCACGGTGGCGCTGACGGCCACGGTCGGGGCGGCCCAGGCCGCCAACCGCACCATCACGCTCGCCTCGTCGAACCCGGCGATCGCCTCAGTGCCGGGCAGCGTCTTCCTGCCGAGCGGCAATCTCAATGCGCCGTTCAACGTCACCGGCCACACCAGCGGCACGGTCACCATCACCGCCACGCTGCCGGCCGCGCTGGGCGGGCTGAGCGCCACGCGCGTCATCACCTTCGCCGACGCGGCCGTGACCGGACTGGCCGCGGCCGACAACAGCCCCAAGCTGATCAACACGGCTACGCGCTTCACCGCGACCGTCAGCGCGGGCACCAACATCAGCTACAGCTGGGATCTCGGCGACGGCAGCCCGACCACGCCCTTCACAACCACCAACCTGCACACCTACACCTACACCACCGGCGGCCTGTACACGGCGATTGTGACGGCGCGCAACAGCACGGGCGTCTACACCGCCACCACAGCGGTCGAGGCCGATAACCCGGCGCCGACGATCACCAACATCACCGCCATCGCGCCGACCAGCTTCACCACCAACACCATCAACACCATCGCCATCACCGGCACCCAGTTCGTGCCTGGGGCCGGCGTGCGCATCAGCCACACCGCCGGCGGCCCGTCCACCACGCTCAGCGGCGCGGCCGTCACCTATGTGAACAGCACGCGCCTGACCGTCACCGTGCCGGCGGCGGCCGTGACAGCGGCGGGCACCTACAGCGTCTTCGTCATCAACCCGTCGCCGCCGGTCAGTGAACCAGCCCGCCGCTCGCCCGCGTTCAACATCGTCTTCACCTGACCCATGCGCCCGATGCTCTCCCGCCGGCGCCGCCCAGGCCTGTGGGCGGCGCTGGCGGGGGCCGGTCTGGCCCTGGCCGCTTGCGGGGCCGCCGCCACCCGCCTCCCCCCGCTGCCGCCGCCCACCCTGGCCCGCGCCACCCCGACCGACGAAATGGTGGTGGCGGTGATCGGCCCCGGCCCCACGGCCCACCCCACCCCCCAGGCGACGCCGTTCGCCCTGCTGCTGGGCGAACACCTGTCGGCCGGCGGCAGCTTCACGCAAACCGAAACCGAGGCCGCCGGGCCGATGCTGTGCCAGATCAAGCGCGACTCGTGCGCTTTCAGCCGCCTGGTGGCCGACCAGAACCCCGACCTGCTCTTCAGCGGCGGCGAGCCGGCCCCCTATGACGACGAAGACCACCGAATGCACCCGGCCATGGTCATGCCCCTAGCCGACCTGGCCGCGCGCGCGCGCGCCGAGTGGGGCGAGGGCGTGCAGATCATGGTGGTGGAGGCTTACGACTCGCTGCTCGATCACGACAACGTGCAGACCAACCCGGCCTTGCGCTACTCGCTGCACTTTGAAGGCCGTTCGGCCGACCTGATTACCTGGCCCGCCGACGAGAGCCGCAACGGGCGGCTGTGCATCTTGGCGCTGGAAGCCGGGTTCACCTGGGTGCACCAGGAGGGCGACCACTGCCACGTGTCGGTGCAGGCCGAGAGCCTGTGCACCGCGTGCAGCCCCGCCGGCCCTTAGAAGGCCGGGCCGCTTCCAAATCGGCGGCAATTGGCGTCACCGCCGTGATTTCCGGAGATTGACTCCGGTTCCGGTTTGCCTACAATACCCCCCTCTCTACGCTAGGACACCTCCATGACCGAATACGCTGTCGAGCTGCGCAACATCTCCAAGCGCTTTCCGGGGCCTTCCGGCGAGATCGTCGCCGCGGTCAAAGATGTCACGCTGCACATTCGTGACGGTGAGTTTTTTTCGCTGCTCGGCCCCTCCGGCTGCGGCAAGACCACCAGCCTGCGCATGATCGCCGGGTTCGAGCTGCCCACCGAGGGCGAGGTCTACATCCACGGCAAGCCCATGGGGCGAACCCCCGCCTTCCAACGCCCGGTGAACACGGTGTTTCAGCAATATGCGCTCTTTCCGCACCTCACCATCGGCGAGAATGTGGCCTTCGGGCTGGAAATGAAACATACCGCCAAGCCCGACCTCACCCGCCGCGTGCAGGAGGCGCTGCACATGGTGCGGCTGTCTAACATGGAGAAGCGCCGCCCCAAACAGCTGTCCGGCGGCCAGCAGCAGCGCATTGCCCTGGCGCGCGCCCTGGTCAACCGGCCGGAGGTGCTGCTGCTCGACGAGCCGCTCGGCGCGCTCGACCTGAAACTGCGCAAGGAAATGCAGCTGGAGCTGAAGACCCTGCAGCGCGAGGTGGGCATCACCTTCATCTACGTCACCCACGACCAGGAAGAAGCCCTGACCATGAGCGACCGCATCGCCGTCATGAGCCAGGGCGTGGCCCTGCAAGTCGGCCCGCCCGGCGAGATCTACGAGCAGCCCAACTGCAAGTTCGTGGCGAACTTCATCGGCGAAACCAACATTCTCGAAGGCACCCTGGTCGGCCGCGACGACGCCGGCGCGCAGGTGCAAGTGGCGGAGGGCCTGACCATCAGCGCCGCCCCCCCGGCCGACCCGGCGCCCGCCCGCGGCACGGTCGTCAGCGTCGTCATCCGGCCGGAGAAGCTGCATCTGCAAGGCCGGCCCGCCGACCACAACCACCTGCCCGGCACCGTGGAAGACGTGGTCTACATCGGCACCGACACGCAATATGGCGTGCGGCTACCGGGCGGCCAAAAGCTGCGCGTGCGCGAGCAGAACACCGACCCGGCCTCGCGCCCGCTGGCGCAAACGGGCGAGGCGGTCAATCTATCCTTCTTGCCGCAGGCGGCCCGCGTGCTGGTGGAGTAGCCGATGCTCAACCAAATTCGCCGCAGCCGCCGGCTGCAACTGGTTGGACTGCTCGGCCCGGGCGTTTTTTGGCTCATCTTGTTTTTCAATCTGCCGCTGCTGATTGTGCTGTTCATCAGCTTTGTGGAGCGCGGCCGGGCCGGCGGCATCCGCCTGCCGCCGGTCTTCACGCTCGGCAACTACGTTGACTTCTTCGACCCGCTCTACCTGGGCATTTTCCTGCACTCGCTCCAAATCGGTGTCACCGTCACGGCCATCTGCGTTCTGGTCGGCTACCCGTTGGCCTACTTCATCGCCGCCCGGCCGCCGCGCTGGCGGGACGCCCTGTTGCTGCTGGTCATGATCCCGTTTTGGACCAACTTCCTGGTGCGCACCTACGCGCTCAAGCAGGTGCTGGGGGCCGACGGCCTGGTCAACAGCGCGCTGCTGGGCGTGGGCCTGATCGGGCAGCCGCTCGACCTGCTGTATAACGAGACCGCGGTCATCATTGGGCTGGTCTACGGCTACCTGCCCTTCGCCATCCTGCCCATGTACGCTTCGGTGGAGAAATTCAACTACTCGCTGCTGGAGGCCGCCGCCGACCTGGGGGCCAACCCGGCGCGCGCCTTCTGGCGGGTGATGATGCCCCTGACGCTGCCGGGCGTGGTGGCGGCCATCGTGCTGACGCTGGTGCCGGTGGTGGGGGCCTTCATCACCCCCGACATTATGGGCGGCGGCAAGGTCGAGATGATCGGCACGCTCATCAACCGGCAGTTCGGCGTGGCCCGCGACTGGCCTTTTGGCTCGGCCATCTCGCTGGTGCTCATGGCGTTGGTGCTAGCGGGCGTCATCCTCTACTTCCAGTCGGGTGGCGAAGAGCGGAGGGCGCTGTGACGGCCAAGGCGCTACCCGCCGTGGGCCGGCCGGCCCGCTCGCGCTGGTCAACCCGCCTGACCCAGTGGGCGCTGGGCGGCAACGCCGCGCTGCTGTTCGCCTTCCTGTACCTGCCGGTCGTCATCTTGATCTTATTCTCATTCAACAATACCCGCTCGGTGGCCGTCTTCGGCGGCTTTTCCCTCGAGTGGTATCAGGCTCTGGCCGCCAACCAGGAACTGCTGACGGCGGCGCGCAACAGCCTGCTCATCGGCCTGATCTCCACCCTGGCCAGCACCGCCATCGGCACCATCCTGGCGCTGGGCATGGACCGCTACCGCTTCGGCCTGCGCACCGCGCTGGACGCCAATTTGTACCTGCCCATCGTCATCCCCGAAATCGTCATGGGCATCGCCCTGCTGCTGTTCTTCAACCAGGCGCTCTTCCCGGCGTTGGCAGCCATCGGCCTGCACGCCGCGACCGGCCTGGTGACGATCACGCTCTCGCACATCGCCTTCAACATCCCGTTTGTTTACATCATCGTGCGGGCCCGCCTGGCCGATTTTGACCGCACGCTGGAAGAGGCCGCCCAAGACCTGGGCGCCGACGAGTGGCGCACGTTCACGCGCATCACGCTGCCGCTGCTCATGCCGGGCATCGTCGGCGGCGCGCTCATGGCCTTCACCCTCTCGCTCGACGACTACCTGATCACGGCGTTCACCAAGGGCGTGGGCAGCCAGACCATGCCGCTGTACATCTACAGCCTGGTGCGCAAAGGCGTCACCCCCGAGATCAACGCCCTCTCCACGGCGCTGCTGGCCGGCTCCATGGGGCTGGTCGGCCTGTCGCTCACGGCGCAGGGCGGCGGCCCGCTGCTCACGCGCGCCATGGGCATCGGCCTGGCGGTCGGCCTGGCGCTGCAGGGCCTGGCGGGCTTTGGCAGCCACCTGCTGGGCGGCGCGTTCAGCGTGGCCGACCTGCTGCGGCTGCTGCTCCTGCTGCTGCTGTGGCCGGCCTGGCGCGCGCTGGCGCAATGGCGGCCCGAGCTACGCGAGGCCAACCGCGCGGGCCAGTGGCTGGCGATTTTTGCCTTGGTCGTGACCGCTGGGGTGGGATATATTTCCACCACCTTGCTGTTTGGCTAGTGGCCGCGGATGGGGCTGCGCCCTCCCCGGCTGGGCTAACGGGCCTGCCGCCGAACGCCGATTGACGCGGGGCGGCCCACGCGCCCAATGCGTTCACATAAGTCGCTGTGCGAAACCCACTGGAGGAGTGCGCATGAAACGTTTCTGGAATGTCTTACTGCTGAGCAGTCTCTTTTTGGCCGCCTGCGGCAGCCAACCCGCGGCCACCCCCGCGCCGACAGCCGAGGTTGTGCCAGGCGACAGCGCTGACACCTCCGGCCGCTGCGGCGACAAATCGAAGCTGGCCGCCGAAATCCAGGTCTACACCTGGGTGGAGTATTTTGACCCGGCGGTGAAAGAACAGTTTGAGGCCGAGTGCGGCGTGCGCGTGGTTGAGACCAACTTCGACTCAAATGAGACGCTGCTGGCCACTTTGCAGTCGGGCGCGACGGGCTACGACGTGATCGTGCCGTCCGACTACATGGTCCAGATCATGATCAGCGAGAACATGCTCGAGCCGCTGGATTTCGGCGTCATCACCAACATCAAGCACATGAACCCAGTGAACGTGCACCAGTACTTCGACCCCGAACAGAAGTACAGCATGCCCTTCGACTGGGGCACCTCCGGCCTGATCGTGGACACCAGCGTCATCCCCGACCCGCAGCCCTCCTGGAAGCTGGTCTTTGAGCCTTCCGCCGACGTCTGCGGCCGGATCAGCATGCTCGACGACCAGCGCGAGACCCTGGGCGCCGCGCTGATGTACCTGGGCTACAGCATCAACGACATCGACCCAGCCCACCTGGACGAGGCCAAGAATCTGCTCATCCAGCAGGCGCCGTGCGTCAAGGCCTACGACAGCCAGACCAACGACGACCTGATCGTCTCCGGCGAGACCGTCATCGGCCATATCTGGACCGGCGACGCCGTGCTGGCGGGCGACCCCGACACCGGCGGGCGCGCGGGCCTCACCTATCTGATCCCGCAAGAAGGCTGCACCATCTGGCAAGACAACCTGGCCGTGCCAACCTCGGCCCCCAACAAGTACACGGCCATGGTCTTCATCAACTTCATGAGCGACCCGGAAATCGCCGCGGAAAACATCAGCTTCATCGGCTACGGCACGCCCAACGATGCGGCCAAGGCCCTGCTCGACCCAGAGATGTTGAACAACAAGGGCATCTACCCCGACGCGGCCACCATGGCTAAGCTCCAGTGGATTCAGGACGTGGGCGACGCCCTGGAACTGTACGACCGCGTCTGGACGGAGTTTAAGGCGGCGATTGGCGGCTAGGCCGCCAGAGCCAGGAGCGCCTGCGGATGGATTACGTCGCATTGGGCCGCACCGGGCTGAAGGTCAGCCCGCTGTGCCTGGGGACCATGAACTTTGGCCCGCACACCAGCGAGCCGGACAGCTTCGCGCTGATGGACCGCGCGTTGGCGCTCGGCCTGAACTTCTGGGACACCGCCAACGCCTACGGCGGCGTGCTGTATGAGGGCCTGACTGAGCAAATCATCGGGCGCTGGCTGGCGCAGGGCGGCCGGCGGCGCGAGCAGATTGTGCTGGCCACCAAGGTGTACAGCCGCATGGGCCCCGGCCCCAACGACCGCCGCCTCTCGGCCTACCAGATCAGGCGCGCCTGCGACGAGAGCCTGCGCCGCCTGCAAACCGACCACATTGACCTGTACCAGATGCACCACGTTGACCGCGACACGCCGTTCGACGAGGTCTGGCAGGCCTTTGAGGTGCTGGTGCAGCAAGGCAAGGTGCTCTACGTAGGCAGCAGCAACTTCGCCGGGTGGCACCTCGCCCGGGCGCAAGCCGCCGCCGCCGACCGCCACTTCTTGGGGTTGGTGTCAGAGCAGTGCCTGTACAATCTCGCCAAGCGCACCGTCGAGCTAGAAGTCCTGCCCGCCGCGCGCGCCTACGGCGTGGGCGTCATCCCCTACAGCCCGCTGGCCGGGGGCCTGCTGGGCGGCGCGCTGCAAAAACAGAAAGTGGGCCGCCGCGCCGGCGAGAACCAGCAGAAAGACATCAAGAAATACAAGCCGCAGCTGCGGGCCTACGAAGCGCTCTGCGCCGACCTAGGCGAACAGCCCGCCGACGTGGCCCTGGCCTGGCTGCTGGCCCAAAAGGGCGTCACCGCGCCCATCATCGGCCCGCGCACCCTCGAGCAGTTGGAAGGCAGCCTGCGCGCCGTGGAACTGAAGCTCGACGCCGCCACCCTCACTAAGCTCAATGAGATCTGGCCCGGCCCCGGCGGGGAAGCGCCCGAGGCTTTCGCCTGGTAGTAGCGCGGCTCTCCTGGCCGGTTGTGTTCTCGGCCCGCCGGCAGACAGCGTGCCGGCGGGCCGGTTGTTTGTCCGCCCTGCGCCTAACTTCTACGACCAACTGCCCTTCGGTTCGCGCCGTCGCGCCGCCATCGTCCCTAACAGCTCGGCGTAGCGCGCCAGCAGCCGGGCGGTGGTGGCCTCAATGCTGTATTGCTCGGCGGACACATGCGCGCCCGCCGCCAGCCGCCCGCGCAGCGCTGGGTCGCCCGCCAGCCGCGCCAGCACCGCGCCCAGCGCCGCCGGCCCCGGCGCGGCCAGCAACCCATTCTCGCCGTCAACCACCGTCTCGCGGATGCCGGGGACGTCGTAGGCCGCCACCGGCAGCCCGGCGGCCAGCGCCTCAATGACGGTGATGGGGTGCCCCTCGCTGGCGGAGGCGGTGACGAAGGCGTCGGCGGTCGCCAGCAGGCCGGGGATGGCCTCGTGCGGCTGCCGGCCCAGGAACTGCACCCGCCCGCCCAGCCCAAGCGCCGCCGCCTGCCGGTGCAGATCGGCTTCCAACGGGCCGCTCCCGGCCAACGCCAGCACCAGCGGCCGAGGCGTTGGGCCGGCCGCCGCCACGGCCTCCAACAGGGCGGGCAGGCTCTTCTCTGGCCCCAGGCGGCCGACATACAGCGCCAGAAACGCCGTCTCCGGCAGACCCAGCGCGGCGCGGGCAGCGGGCACAGCAGCGCGAAAACGTCCCAATTCAACACCGTTGGAGATCACCTCGATCGGGGCCGTGACGCCCTGACGGTGCAGCATGGCCTCCGCCGCCGCCGAGACCGCCACAATCAGGTCAAAGTGGCGGCTGATGCGCCGCAGCCAGGCCGCCATGAGGCCGGCCGCCAGCCGTTCGGGCACAAAGGGCAGGTAATAGCGGGCGTAGAGGTCGTAGCGGGTGTGGGCGGTGAATATCAGGGGCTGACCGCCCCGCCGACGCAGCGCCGCGCCCTGCCGCGCCGCCAGGAAAGGGTGATGGACATGCAGCACGTCCATCTGCCGCGCCTGGGCCAGCATGGTGGGCGGGTAGCGCCGGTAGGCGTAGTAGCCGGTGCCGCCCAGCGGCACGCCCGGGGCGCGCCACACCCGCGGCTCATCGTCGGCATAGCCGGTATGGCCGCTGGTGAACACGTGCGCCTCCACGCCGGCCTGCTCGGCGGCGCGCTTGGCGGTGCGCACAAAGATACTGACGCCGTTGAGGACGGGCAGGTAGCAGTCGGTGAGGTGGCCGAGGCGCATGAGGGGGAACAGGCGTCCTCCGGCACTGGCCGGAGGGACAGGTGTTCAGGCGGTGTGAAGCAGTATAAACTCGCCCGGCTGCACTGGCAACGGGAGACGTATGCAACGGTTACGCGCTTTTCTGGGTTCGCCGCAGTTCCCCATCTTCATGATCGTGTTCGTAGATGTGCTCGGCGTGGGCATCACCCTGCCCGTGCTGCCGCTCTACGCCCAGGGCGCGTTCCACGCCACGCCCTTTCAGATCACGCTGATGGCCAGCGTCTATTTCGCGGCGCAGTTCTTCGCCAGCCCGCAGCTCGGGCGGCTCTCCGACCGCTACGGGCGGCGGCCCATCCTCATCCTCAGCCAGGCGGGCACGTTCCTGGCGCTGCTGCTCAGCGGCGCGGCCCCGGCGCTGGCGTGGCTGTTTGTGGCCCGCCTGATAGACGGCCTCACCGGCGGCAACGTCTCAGTGGCGCAAGCCTACCTGAGTGACATCACCACCGCCCACAACCGGGCGCGCGGGCTGGGCCTGGTCAGCGGCGCGTTCGCCGCCGGGCTGATCTTTGGGCCGGCCTTTGGCGCGTTGGTGGCCGGGAGCTTTGGGCCGCGCCTGCCGTTTTTCCTGGCGGCGGCGGTTTCGACCCTCACCGTCACCCTCAGTTGGCGGCTGCTGCCCGAGTCGCTCACGCCCGAAACGCGCGCCGCCTACGCCGCCCGCGCCGCCGAGCGCCGCGAGTCGCGCCAGACCGGCTGGCGCAACACGGCCTGGGCCGGCGTGCTGCGGCTGTCGGGCGTGCCCACGCTGATGCTCATCGGCTTCCTGAGCCAGATCACGTTTTTCAGCTTTCAGGCCGTGTACGTGCTCTGGGCCGAGGCAGCCCTCTTCCCCGGCCATGACCAGAACTTCGTGCAGACGGCCGTGGGTTACATGTTGACGTTCGTCGGCGTCGTCGGCATCATCACGCAGTTCTGGCTGGTGGGGCCGCTGGTGCGGCGCTTCGGCGAGCGCTCCATGGTGACCACCGGGGCGGTGGTGCGCGGCCTGGGCTGGGCAGTGATGGCGTTCGTGCCCGCGCTGCCGGTGGTGCTGGCAGTGCTGCCGCTCATCCCCTTTGGCGGCAACGTAGCGGTGCCGGCCCTCTTGGCGCTGCTGACCTACCTGGCGCCCTCCGACCAGCGCGGCTTTGCCATTGGGCTGATGGAATCCATTCAGGGATTGGGCCGCATCACCGGGCCGCTGATCGCGGGCTGGCTGTTCGAGCAGTTCCACCCGAGCGCGCCCATGCTGTTCGCGGCGGTCGGCAGCGTGCTGACGGTGCTGGCGGCGCTCCAGATCAAGGCGCCCCACCACACCGCCCGCCACTAGCGGGCCGCTAGCGCGCGCCCGGCAGACCGCGCCGCGGTAGCCACTCGGCCTGGAGCAGCGCGTAGAGGTATTCGTCGGCCCAGCGGCCCTTGAACCAGGCGTTTTTGAGGAAGTGGCCTTCGCGCCGCAGGCCGATGCGCTCCAGCAGGGCCACGGCCGGCGTGTTCAGCACATCCACCACCGCCATCACCCGGTGCAGGTCGAGGTTGATAAAAGCATAATCGAGCGCAGCCGTAGCCGCCTCGCCGCCCAGCCCCTGTCCCTGATAGGCCCGGTCGAGCGTCAGGCCGAGCTGCGCCTGGCGCACATCCTGCACCAGCACGTTCAGCCCCACATCGCCGATCAACTGGCCAGTCTCGCGCAGAACGATGGCGAAGTGAAACCACTCGCCGGGCAGACCGGGCGCCAGGTCGCGCTGCTCCTGCACGAACGCCTGCGCCCGCGCCAGGCTGATAGACTCCCAACTCTGATAGCGCGCGACCTCCGGGTCGTTGCGGTAAGCGGCCAGGGCCGCCACATCAGCATCCTGAAAGCGGCGCAGCGTTAGCCGGGGAGTTTCAATAGAATTGAGCACGGGCCGGTAGTGTAAGCGAAAGCCGCGGCATCAGCAACAGGGCAATTGCACCTAAACTGTGCTTGGGACTGATCAGCCCTATTTTGCCTGTCATTCCGAAGAGCGCATGGCGCGGTGCGCCAGCCCCCCAGTGGCGAAACACTCGGCGGACCATGTCATTCCGAAGCCCCCCTCCGGTTGCCGGCCATCCTTCGGCATTGTGGGGGGTGAGGAATCTCAACCCAGGATC
>JADZEK010000085.1 GCA_020850595.1 Anaerolineales bacterium | reverse complement strand
TCTGATCGCAGACGCCTTGTTTGCTCCAGGGCGAGTCGCTGACGAACTGTTGCAACTTCTGGCCGTCGCCCAACTCCAGGCGCCGCTCGATGTTGGTGTAGTTGCGCGCATCTTCCATGGTCAGTTGGCCGCGCCAATACCAATAGGCCTGCTCACTCGTATCGCGCGTCCGCGTTCGGAAACGCCCCCGAAAGCGTTTCCAAAAAGCCCGCAAGTCATCGCCCAGGTGCTGGACCGCTTGCGCGGGCAGTCCCCACTGTTCGGGGTTGAACAAATCGCGAACGTGAGCGGGCAACGAGTCATTCGTCTATGAGTACAACAGTTCGCCGATTCTGGCGACTAGAACACTTGTCCAATCTAACATTGTCAAGTTAATCACCGCCGCGTTCTAGATGCGATTGCCCGGCGAGTGAGCGCCCTTGGCTAACCGTGCTATAAACCACCCACGTATGTCTGCTGTGCGTCTTTCGCTCGCCCGCCTGGCCGCGCTGCCCCGCGCGCGCTTCAACTGGCCGCTGCTGGTCTGGGCGGTCTGCGCCCTGGTGACGGGCGTGGTTTACGTGGCGCTCGTGCCCATTCACCTGCGCACCAACCTGCAAGACGAGGAGGTGCGCATGGCCTACCTCGACGTATGGCCCGCCTTGTCGCTGCGCACGTTCGGTTACCTGGTGGCCGCCGGGCGCTACGCCGCGCTGCTGGTCTTTCTGGCGGTGGCGGCCCTCATCGTCTGGCGCCGACCGCGCGACCGGATGGCGCTGATCGCCGCGCTGGTGCTGGTGACGCTGCCGCTGATGTTCGGGTTGGGCGGCTTCAGCGATACCTGGCTGATCTATGCGCCCGCCTGGCGGCCGGTGCTGCGCGCGGCCTATGGTTTCAGCACGGTGTTCGTGGGGCTGCCCGCGCTGATGGCCTTTGGGGTGCTGTTCCCCTCCGGCCGCGCCGCGCCGCGCCGGCTGGGCTGGGTGGCGGGCGGGCTGCTCGCGCTGCTCTATGGCCTGGGGCTGCTAGAGATGTTCGCGCCGGGCCGCCTCGGCGCCCTGCTGGGCGAGAGCGCCGCCTGGGGGGTGGCGGTCGCTTTGTTCCTGGCGCTCCTCGTGACGGCGCTGTGGGGGCAGGCCTATCGCTACGTGCGGGTGTCCTCGCCCGCCGAGCGGCGGCAGACCCGGCTGGTGGTGCTGGCGCTGTTTGGCTACGTGGCGGCGCTGCTGGCGCAGTGGATGGGCCTCAGCCCGCTGGGCGGCCTGGCGGGCCTCATCATTCAGCTGGTGGCGCTCACCTGGCTGCCGGTGAGCCTGGCGATCTCGCTGCTGCGTTTCCGCTTGTGGGGCATCGAGCCGCTGCTGACGCGCGCGCTGGTGTACGGCGTCCTCACCGTGGCGGTGATCGGCGTCTACGTGCTCAGCGTGGCCGGGCTAGGCGCGCTGGTGAACGCGCAGAGCGGCATGGCGGCTGGGCCGCTGCTGGGGGCGCTGGCCGCCGGGCTGGCGGCGGTGCTGTTTCAGCCGCTGCGGGCGCGCGTGCAGCGCGGCGTGAACCGCCTGATCTACGGCGAGCGCGACGACCCGGCCACTGTGCTCCAGCGCCTGGGCGGCCGGCTCCAGGCGGCGCTGGCGCCCGAGGCCGTGCTGCCGACCATCACGGCCACGGTGGCCGCGACCCTCAAGCTGCCGTATGCGGCGATTGACCTGTGGCAGGGCGGGGCGCTGCGGCCCGCCGCCGAGCATGGCCGCCCGCCGGCCGCGCCCGACACCGATTGGCTGGCGCTGCCCCTCGCCTTTCAGGGCGAGGCGCTGGGCCAACTGCGTGTGGCGGGCCGCGGCCCCGGCGAGGCCCTCAGCGCCGCCGACCGGCGCGTGTTGGGGCAGGTGGCGCAGCAGGCCGGCGCGGCGGTGCACGCCGTGCGCCTGACGGCCGATCTGCGCCTCTCGCGCGAGCAGCTGGTGACGGCCCGCGAAGAGGAGCGCCGCCGCCTGCGCCGCGACCTGCACGACGGCCTGGGCACCGCGCTGGCCGCGCTGCACTTGCAGGCTGCCGGGCTGCGCCGCCTGATTGACACTGACCCGCCCGCCGCCCAGGCCGCGCTGGCCGAACTACGCGCCGAAATTCGCGCGGCCGTGGCCGAGATTCGGCGGTTGGTGTACAACCTGCGCCCGCCCGCGCTGGATGAGCTGGGGCTGGCGGGGGCGCTGTGCGAACTGGCCGCCCAGGCCGATCAGGCCGGCGACGACCGCCCGGTGTCGGTGCTGGTGGAAGCGCCCGCCACGCTGCCGCCGCTGCCCGCTGCCGTGGAGGTGGCCGCCTACCGCATCGCGCAGGAGGCCCTCAGCAACGTGGCCCGGCATGCCCAGGCTGCGCACTGTTGGGTGCGCGTGTGGCTGGCCGACGGTCTGCGCCTGGAGATCAGCGACGACGGGTTGGGTATACCCAACCGATTGGGCGTGCCCGCTGCGCTGGGCCGGGCCGACCCGCCGCGCGCGCCGGCCGGCGTGGGGCTGCGCTCGATGCCCGAGCGCGCCGCCGAGCTGGGCGGCACGTGCCTGGTGACGGCCAGGCCCGGCGGCGGCACACAGGTGAGCGTGTGGCTGCCGCTGCCTGACGTCCTGGAGGTGAACGTCTGATGGCCGACACGCTGCGGCTGTTAATCGCCGGGAAGGCGAAGGCATGAGCGCTGACACGCTGCGGCTGTTGATCGCCGGGAAGGCGAAGGCATGAGCGCCGACACGCTGCGGCTGTTAATCGCCGGGAAGGCGAAGGCATGAGCGCCGATACCCTCCGGCTGTTAATCGCCGGGAAGGCGAAGGCATGAGCGCCGATACCCTCCGGCTGTTAATCGCCGACGACCACCCCCTCTTCCGCAAGGGACTGCGCGGGCTGTTGGCCGCCCAGCCCGACCTGGAGGTGGTGGGCGAGGCGGCCAGCGGCGACGAAGCCGTGGCGCTGACCGCCCAACTGCGCCCCGACCTGGTGCTGATGGATTTGCAGATGCCGGGCGGCAGCGGCCTGGTCGCCATCCGCGCCATCGTGGCCGCCAACCCCAACGCCCGCATCCTGGTGGTCACGCTGTTCGAGGACGACGACTCGGTCTTCACCGCGCTGCGGGCCGGCGCGCGCGGCTACATCCTGAAAGACGCCGAGGAAGCCGAACTGGTGCGCGCCCTGCACGCCGTCGCCAACGGCGAGGCGATCTTCAGCCCGGCCATCGCCACGCGGGTCATGCGCTTCCTGGCGCACCCGCCCGCCGCCGTGCCGCGCGAGGCCTTCCCTAGCCTGACCGAGCGTGAGCGCGAAATCCTGGTGCGCATCGCGCAAGGGCACAACAACGGCGCCATCGCCCTGGGCCTCAGCCTCAGCCCCAAGACCGTCAGCAACTATGTGTCGAGCATCTTTGCCAAGCTGCAAGTGGCCGACCGGGCGCAAGCCATCGTGCGCGCCCGGGAGGCCGGGCTGGGCGGAGGTGAGAGGTGAGAGGTGCGAAGTGAGAGGTGAGATGGAGGTCAGAGGCTAGAGGTCGGAGGTCAGAGCAGACCGGCTGCGCTGAGTGGCTCGCGCCAACAAAAACACCTGCGCCGAGGCAGGTGCTTGGTCAATTCGCAATCAGACATCAACAATCCAAAATCAGAAATACCCGAGGCTCTTCGCCCGCAGCACCGCCGCATGGCGCGTGCGCACTTCCAGCCGCAAGTAAATTTGGCTCATCTGGTTGCGCACGGTGGTGGAGCTGACGCCCAGGCGCTGCGCCAACTCGCCCAGGTTGTTGTCGGGGTAGGCCGCGCACAGAGCCAACACCTCTACCTGCCGCTTGGTCAGCGGGCTGCCGTTATCGGCGGCCGCCGGGCGACGCAAGAGCTGCTGCGCGGTTTGGCTCAGGTATTGCCCGCCCTCGGCCACGATGGTGATGATCTCGGCCAGCCGCTCGTAGGCTTCGGCGTCCGACTTCACCAGGTAGCCGGTGGCTCCGGCGTTGAGCATGGTCTCGATCAGCACCCGGTCGGCCAACACCGAGACGATGATGACGTTGAGGTTCGGGTAGCGATTGTGCAGTTGGGGCAGCGCCGCCGGCACGGGGTAGGGGTTGAGCGTGCCCGGTTCGGTCGGCACGCCCAGATCCATCAGCACCACATCGGCGGGGGTGGCCGCGAGCTGCGCCTCGAACGTCTGCCCGTCAGCCGCGCTGAAGACGATCTCTACCCCCGCCACCTGCGCCAGCCGGTAGCGGTAACCGTCCACCACCACCGGCAGGTCTTCGAGTATCGCCACGCGCACGACCGTCATGCTGTTAATCCGACCTCACTGCGCCCTTGACCAAATGGGTGGTACGCCGCGCCCGCCAATTTTAACACAGGCCGGCCCGCCGCGGCCGACTCACTTTCCGCTGGTCGGGCCGGCGCCGGCCTGCGCGAGTACGGCTTGTGTGCTATAACGCCCGCCGCGCTCCTGCTCGGCTGCTCCTAGCCGCGGGAGCCGGGTCGCCCTTTATGTCTATCCTGGCGCAACTGCCTGAATACGCCGTCTGGTTCGCGGGCCTGGTGCTGGCGCTTGTCCATTGGCGCCGCAACCAGCGCGCCGCGCCGCTGGTGCTGCTGGCCATGCTTATCCTCATCACCCTGCGGCTGGTGGCGGGCTATGTGACCAACTTGCTGCCCGTGCTGCTGGGCGGGCCGGGCGGCGTCTCGGCCGCGCAGCTGAGCGCCGTGCTCACCCTCAGCGCCTGCGCGCAGTCGGGCATCGCCGCCAGCGCCTGGGCCATGCTGCTGGCGGCCGTCTTTGGCCACCGCGGGCGGGCCGAGCAGTAGGCGGGGGGCCGGCCAGTTCGGGGCTGTTCCGACTATCCGCGCTGTCGCGGCAGCGTGGACTATGAAGCGAGTCGGGGAACCTAGACCAATGCCTACCAAACTCCTGCTCACCCTCACCGCGCTGCTGCTGGGTCTGGCCGGCCTGGTGGCGCTGTTCGCGCCGGAAGTGCTGTTAAGCCCAACCACCCTCACCGCGCCGGGCAACAGCCTGCTGCCGGCGCTCATGCAGCTCCTGGGCGCGCTCTACTGCGGCTTCGCCTTCGTCAACTTCACCGCCCGCGACAGCGCTCTCGGCGGCATCTACGGCCGGCCCATCAGCTTCGGCAACTTCGTCCACTTCACCATCGGCGCGCTGGCGCTGGTTAAGGTCGCGGCCTCCGGCGGAGCCACGCCGCTGGTCATCGGCGCGCTGGTGGTCTACGCCGCGCTGGCCGTGATCTTTGGCCGGCTGCTGTTCGTCGCGCGCGGCCTGCCCGCCAAGCGGGGCTAAGGCATGGATTGGCTCCTCTGGGCCGTCCAGTTGGGGCTGGCCGTGGTCTTCGGGCAGAGCGGTTTACGCAAGCTGCTACGCACCGACGCGCAGACCCGCGCCGTCTATTGGGTCGGCCGCACGCCCGTCGGCGTGGTGCGCGGCCTGGGTGCGCTCGAATTGCTGGGCGTGGCGGGCCTGCTGCTGCCCGTGCTCACCGGCCTCTGGCCGTGGCTGACGCCCGCCGCGGCGCTGGGGCTGGCGGGCCTGATGGTCGGCGCGGGGGTCGTCAACCTGCGCCTGCGGCGGCGGCGGCTCGTCGCCGCCAACGCCGTGCTCCTGGCGCTGGCCGCGTTCGTCGCCTACGGGCGCTTTGTCTTGGTCCCCGCTTAAACGCAAACGGGCGAGGCCCGGAAAGGTTCGCCCGCGATAAACCTCGCCGCCCGATGGCGCGGCGCTACACGCCGCCCAGGAACGTCGTCAGCAGCAAGTACCCGTTCAGCAGCATGATCGCCACCGCCACCACCCAGGCCAGCGCCTTCAGCCAGGCCGGGTTTACAAAACGCCCCATCTTGGCCTTGTCGCTGGTGAACTGCACCAGCGGCACCACCGCGAAGCTGAGTTGCAGCGAGAGCACCACCTGGCTGAACACCAGCAGCCGCCCCGTGCCGCCCTCGCCGTACAGCGCCGCCACGATCACCGCCGGGATGATGGCCAGGCTGCGCGTGATGAGCCGCCGCAGCCACTGCGGGATGTGGATGTTCAGGAAGCCTTCCATTACGATTTGCCCGGCCAGCGTGCCCGTCAGCGTGCTGTTCTGGCCCGAGGCCAGCAGCGCCACCGCGAAGGCCACGCTGGCCGCCGTCACGCCCAGCGCGGGGGCCAGCAGCTTATAGGCGTCCTCGATGTCGGCCACGTTCTGGTTGGCCGTGCCGTGAAACACCGTGGCCGAGAGCACCAGGATGGCGGCGTTGATGAAGAAAGCGAACATCAGCGACACGGCCGAATCAATGCTGCCGAAGCGGATGGCCATGGCCTTGCCCGCGTCGTTGCGCTCGAAGTTGCGCGTCTGCACGATGCTGGAGTGCAAATACAGGTTGTGCGGCATGACCGTCGCGCCCAGGATGCCGATGGCCAGGTACAGCGCGCGCGGGTTGGTCACGATCTGCGGCGCGGGCAGCAGCCCGGCCACCACCGCCGCCACCGGCGGCTGGCTCAGCAGCAGCTCGTAACCGAAGCACAGGCAGATCACGCCCACCAGCGTCGCCACCAGGGCTTCGATATAGCGGAAGCCCTTGCTTTGCAGGAACAGGATCGCCAGCACGTCCACCGAGGTGATCAGCACACCCACCACCAGCGGGATGCCGAACAGCAGGTTGATGGCGATGGCCGAGCCGATCACTTCCGCCAGGTCGCAGGCGATGATGGCGATCTCGCACAGCACCCACAGCGCGTAAGCGACCGGGCGCGGGTAGTGGTCGCGGCAGGCCTGCGCCAGGTCGCGCCCCGTCGCCACGCCCAGCTTCAGCGCCAGATGCTGCAGGATGATGGCCATGCAGTTCGACAGGAGCACCACCGACAGCAGCATGTAGCCGAACTGCGCGCCGCCTGCCAGGTCGGTGGCCCAGTTGCCGGGGTCCATATAGCCCACCGCCACCATCAGGCCCGGCCCGCCGAAGGCCAGCAGCTTGCGCCAAAAGCCCCAGTTGGGCGAGACGTTGATCGAGCGGAACACCTCCGGCAGCGAGACGGCGGTGCGGCGGTGACGCCAGCCGGTCTCGGCGGGCGGTTCGGGGAGGGGGGTGGGGGTTGGGGGGGTGGCTGGGGGGGCGGCGGGGCGGGGGGGGGTCGGGTGGTGCGTCGGGG
>JADZEK010000084.1 GCA_020850595.1 Anaerolineales bacterium | reverse complement strand
GCGTACGGCGGGGTGTAGCGAATAGAAGTCGGCGGCCGATGACGTCAATGTCACTACCGTGATCTTCCAGCCCTTTCCCGCCCAATGATTGGCGAGATTTGCCGTCACGCGCTCCGCGCCCCCGGAGCCGAGGGAGTGAATGAAGAACAGAAGGTTCATGCGGTTCTTAGAAACGGGCCCGAGAGGGTCGTACAACAAACAGCAACAGCAACGCGGCGGATACCGCATACATAATGACGGTGGACAGTACTAGACCTTGGATGCCATACAGAGGTACGAGCCATAGCGCCAGCGGCACTTTGGAAAGCAGGTTGGCGCCACCGCTCACCGCGATCCAGCGATGGCGCCGCTGTGCCGCCAGCGCGGACACCAATACCAGTGCAGAAAAATAAAACGGAAGTTGGAGCGCCATTAGTCGAAAAAGCATCGTGACTTCCCGGGTGTCTCGAGTGGTGAACGCACCCCGTTCCAACAAAAGGGACACCCCCCACGGCGCGAGTGGCCAAGCGACCAACAGCGCCACACTACCTGCTGCCAGCATCAGCATGGCCCAACGCAACGCGAGTGCCGTGACCCTGGCTTCCCCGCCCTCGTTTGCAGCAGAAAACACGGGCAGAGTCGCGCGGCCAACAGCTATGGCTCCCAGACCCAACAACAGCGCCAAGATTCGACCAGCGTAACTTAGACTCGCCAGCGCCCCTTCCCCCAGGCCGGCAGCAAAAAGCTGATCGATCAGATTGGTTGAGGTGGTCAGCACCTGTCCAACGGACATCACGCCGAAGCCGCCCCAAAAGGCCGTCCAGGCTGGCGAGCGCTGGCGAAATGTCGGCGGCGGCAACGCTCCGCGCCGGTGCAACGGCAGCCCCAGCGCCGACATGTGCAGCGCGAAACCAGTCACCGTACCCCACAGCAGCGGCTCGGGAAGCCAGGCCGGCGGTAGGAGAAGTGCAACCAGCAGGGCGAACGCCGGTATGGCCTCGAACAGCGTGTTGCGATGATGGCCGGCGGCCAACAGCCAGGCGGAAAACAGGCTGATCACCGTGCCCATCGGCACGAGAAGCGACAAACCGCCAGCCATCTGGAGCGCTTCCGATAGCGCTGTGCCGGATAAGCCAAGCCAGCCCGCGCGCAGCAGGATCGGCAGACCGAGCCACGCGAGAAGCCCGAGCCCCACGCCAATGAGGAGGGCCAATCCCAGCAGTTCGGCGCGAAAGCGCGGCAGCTCACCCGGCGCGTCGTGCCGAAGACGGGCAGTCAGAGGAACCAGCACCACGGTGAGAACGCTGAACCAGACCGCTACCGGCCAGTTGACCAGGTTGAGAATGAACACATAGGCGTCCACGGTTTCGCTGACGCCGTAGCGCCAGGCGATCGTGATCTCCTTGGCGGCACCGGCCAGCTTGCCGATGAAAACGAACAGGCCGACCCAGACAAAGCCCAGCGCGATCTTGCGGTGCTCCGAGTGCGGGTCGGCCAGGTGGCGGCGGATACGGTCTGCGATAGCGGGCATCACGCAGCCATTCAACTCACGCACGCTGGGCGTCAACGCGCATCCGAGCGAGTGAACGCATATTCGTCGCACCCCGACCCCAGTAGCCCGGGGAGATAGCGCCCAGGTGTCCGCACGAACTCCCGCTCCGCTCTGAAGCCAAGCCTGCCGAAGAACGCGCGACAGTCCGCCGGGCTGATCGATTGGTACGGGTATCCGCCCATCCAGTCGTGGATGTCGTTGGCGTAATTCATGCCACGGTTGTTCTCAGCGTAATTGCGCACGTAGGCGTTGAAGTCCCGGCCTTTGAACCTGAAGGCCAAGCGCTGCAACCCGGTGCGAACACGCCTGGCGCGCAACTGGGCCTGCGGCGATGCTGATGAATACCAGCGCTTGATGACACGCCACATGCCGCAAAACGGGGTCTCTTTGTACAACGCGATCATCAGCAGTCCGTCTGGCTGAACCAGATCCGCCGCCGCAGTGAGGGCGCGATACATGTCTCCGGTGTGGTGCAGAACGCCCCAGGAATAGACCAGATCGAACCCGCCAAACGACTCGGAGCTCATTTCGAAGATGCTCACACGTTCGAAGCGGGCATCGGCTGCAGGCGCAAACTTGGCCAAGGTGGCGCGCGAAGCCTCTACTGAATCTGGATCGATATCCACACCGACTACCCGCGACGCTCCCATGCGAATGGCTGCGAGCGCATGCAGGCCGGAGCCGCTGCCGATGTCCAGGAAGGACAATCCATCGAAGCGGTCGCGCCCGCTGAGCCGTTGCAGATCGGAAACCGCTTGCCCGATCTTCGGCTCATCGATCTTTTGCGCGTAATCGAGCCAGTTCTTGCCGAAGGCAAAGTGCGATTCGGCGGAGAGCAAGTCCTGATCAGCCATACGGCCCTCTGCGAATTGCGACACCCCGGGCATGATCGCGAGTACGCGACGAGTAGCCGCACAGTTGTTCAGCCATGAATCCTCACCCACGCTACCGCAGTGCCGGCCTCGCAAGAGGCGACACGCAAACCTTGTCTCGGCCGACCGGCGACGCTCTCTGCGCCGCCGCCCGAGCCCTCACGCCGGCAGCGCCTCCACCAGGCCCGGGCTCAAGCTCACGCGCATCTCACGCCCGAGCAACCCGAGGAAAACCTCCACCCGCCTGGCCGCCGAAGCCACCACCAGCGCCTCCAGGCCCGCCAGCGGCCCCGCCATCACCCGCACCCGGCTGCCAGGGCTCGGCACGCCCGGCGGCTCGCGCGTTGCATCGGCCAGTTGGCGCAGCGTCGCGATCGTCTCGTCGTCGAGCGTGGGCGAGCGCTCGCCGAAGCGCACCAGCCCCACGGCGCCGATCGTCGAGCGCACGCTTGCCAGGCTCTGCTCGCAGTGCGTGGTGCGCAGGAACAGATACCGCGGGAACATCGGCTCGGTGACGCACACGCGCTCGGCGCCCTTGCGGATCCACTTGCCCATCAGCGGCAGCCACGCCTCGAAGTGCTGGCGGACGAGGTGATGCAGGGCCGTGTGCTCTTGCCGGGGCTTGGTGTAGACCACGTACCAGCCCGAAGTTGTGCGCTGATCGGCGGGCGTCATTGGCGGGTCTCGCGCTCGAGTTGCTCGATCTCGGATTTCAGCGCCTCGTACTCCGCCAACTTCCTCTTCAGGAACCGCGTCGTCAGCCGCGTCTTCGCCGCCACCCCCTTGGGTGTGAGCAGGTACGCATAGGCCAGCTTGTTCTGGCTGTTGCGGAAATTGCGCACCTTCACCAGCCCCTTGCCGACGAGCGCCTTCAGGCAGTAGTTGGCCTTGCCCAGGCTCATGCCCATCGATTCGGCCAGCTCGCGCTGGCTGGTGTTCGGGTTGGCCTCGAGCGCGCGCATCACCTTGAAGAGGGT
>JADZEK010000083.1 GCA_020850595.1 Anaerolineales bacterium | reverse complement strand
TTTGTTGGCGCAGGCGCTGGTGTCCACGGTGGAGCTGACATCCCAGATGGAGGCGGTGTTGAAGATGGTCTGCGCGCTCGTGGCGCTGGGTACAGCGGTGGCGCTGGGTACAGCGGTGGCGCTGGGTCCAGCGGTGGCGCTGGGTACAGCGGTGGCGCTGGGTACAGCGGTGGCGCTGTGTACAGCGTTGGCGCTGGCGGCGGGTGCGGTGGCGGTGGCCGTGGCGGCCGCGGTGGGGGTGGCGCTCGGCTTGGGGGTCTCGCTCGGCGCGCTGGTCGCGGTAGCGGTAGCGGGCGGCTCGGTGGCGGTCGGCGTGGCGCTCGGCTCGGCGGCAGGGGTATTCGACACGGCCGGAGCCGAGGTGGCGGGGGCCAGGGTCGGGGTGGCGGTGCAGGCGGCGAGGGCCAGGGCGGCAGCGGCGGCCAGGGCGGCGACGCGGCGGATGCTGCGGTGCGAAGGGGCCAGGTCAGTCAACAGTACGCTCCTCAACCAGAGTGGGGGAACACTCTGCGCGATTATAAAGTATCACTTTGGGCCTCACAAGAACGCCTCGGTACGGGGGAGGTGGGAGGGGAGAGAGGTGGGAGGTTAGAGGTTAGAGGTGGGAGGGGAGCGCGGCGGCAGCGGCAGCGCGGAGGATGGGACGAGGCGCCTCACCCCCGGCCCCTCTCCAGCGCGGGAAGGGGTGCCTCTGCGACGGCGCTCACATCATTCTTGGCGCGCTCGTCGAACTGGGTGCGCTTGACGCGGTTAGCGGAGGGCATGGTGCAGTTGGAAAGGTGCGGCACAGGTGCGGCTGAGGGGCTGCTATACGCGTAGGAAGCAAATGGGTGGTTGGCAAGAGGCAAGATTGGGCCGATTGGCCGAGGAAAGCGACGCGGCCGGGGAGGAGGACGGCGCGCCGGGCGAGGCTCGGGCGGGTTGTGAGGCGGGGCGGAGGCCGGTACAATCGGGCGCGGAGGCGGCGGGAGGCGCGGCCCAGGGAGGCGAGGAGAGAGCAAGGATGCAGATGCGGCGGGTGTGGGTGGGGGTGGTGGTGGGCGCGTTGGCGCTGGCGGGCTGTCAGGGCGACGCCGAAGCGCCCGCCAAGGCGATTGAGAAGTACCTGGCGGCGAAGGTGGAGAGCAACGTGGCCGAGATGACGCGCTTGAGCTGCCCGGATTGGGAGGCGCAGGCGCAGATCGAGGCGACGTCGTTCGCTTCGATGGACGCTCAGCTCGATCAGGTGAGCTGCACCACCGGCGCGGCCGACGGCGACTACAGGCTGGTGAGCTGCAGCGGGCAGATTGTGACGACCTACCAGGGCGAGAACCGCACCTGGAGCGTGGGTGATCACCCGTACCGCGCGCTGAACGACGGCGGCGAGTGGCGGATGTGCGGCTACGCGCCCTAGCTACTGGACGGCGGCCAGCACGGCCTGCAGCGCCTGGAGCGTAACCAGGTTGCGCATGGTGAAGCCGTACTGCAAATTGTCCGGCGTGAAGACATCCACGCGGCCGTGCCCCTCCGGCGGCGCCGAGAGGTGAATGGTGTCGTTGGGATCAACGCCGTGGTCGGGCAGCGGCGCGAGGGCGCGGTTGAGGTTGAGCAGCGGCACGGCGTAGTCGTGGGCGATCTGCACCACGATCTGGTTGAGCAACAGCGACTTGGCTTCGTCTTCGGGCCGGGTGGGGAAGGTGCTGAGGAGGGGCAGCACGTTGGCGTTGAGGGTGTTAATTACCAGGGTGCGATAGAAATAATCAAACGTGGCGGCGTCGGTGAAGGCCACGTCGTTGGTGCCGAACATGATGACGGCAATGGTCGGCTGCGCCACGCGGAACTCGCAGGCGGCAGGCGATTCGCCGGCCTGGCACCACTGGGGGTTGGCCCAGGTGGCATCGAGCGGGCCGGCAATGTTAAAGCCCGCGGCGGCGGCGAGGCCCACGGTGCCGAATGAGTCAAGCTGCCAATCGCCGCGGCGGGCGGGCACACCGCTGAATTGATCGAGCACGGCTTGCAGATCACGATAGGCGCCGAGGTCGTACTGCCCCTGGGCGAAGGTAACAAGGAAGTGCGGGTTCTCGGTCATGCAGTCGCCGAGCTTGGAGAAGACGCGCGGGTTGTTGCCCGCGGCCAGCCCGGCGGCGTAGACGGCGCGGGCGTTGGCGCTGATCTCCGGGATGATGGGGTAGTCGTTCAGGTTGATCGCGGCAACGCCGGCCGGGTCGAAGCTGCCGAGCTTGGGCGGCGCGGGCCGGGGGCTGAGGGCGACCGAGGGGGTGGCGGCCGGGAGAGTGGAAGTGGGCGCGGGCGTGGCTGGGGCGCAACTGGCGAGCAAGCAGCCGAGCGCGGCCAGCCAGAGTGAGAGACGAAGCCGGGGCGGGGTAGAGGGTGACATGACGGGCATTCTACCCGCCCGGAGAGGGGCCGACAAGGCAAAGGTATGATGCGGCGATTAGGGCGGTGGCGCGGTTGGGTGGGGGTGTGGAGCGTGGGCGTGGTGTTCGCCCTGGCGCTGGGGCCGGCGCGGGCTGTCACGGCGGCGGGTGCCAGCTTTACGGTGACGGTGCGCAGCGCCTTCTTGCGAGCAGGGCCGAGCGTTGGGGCCGCGCCGCAGTATTCGGTGTTCGCGGGCGAGGTCTACGCGGTAATGGGCCAGAGCAGCGACGGCACATGGCTGCTGCTGGATTATGCCGGGGCAGCGCCGGGCAGCACCTGGATCGCGGCGGGGCTGGGACAGGTCGGCGGCAACATTAACTTGGTGCCGGTGTCTACGGCCACGGCGGCGCCGGCAAGCGCCAGCGCCGCCCCAGCCGCGGCGGAACAAGAGGCTGCCGGCGGGCCAGCGGGACCGGTGTATTACACGGTATCGGTCAAGAGCCTGTTTGGGCGGGCCGGGCCAGACCTGAAGGCCGCCAAGATCGCGTCACTGTTCAGGGGCCAGCGCTACGCCGCCGACGCGCGCAGCGCCGACGGCCTGTGGCTGCGCCTGAACCTGCCGGGCGGCCCGGGCTGGGCGCCTGCCGCCTATGGCACGGTGACGGGCGCGGCGGCGCTGCTGCCGGTGGGGGCACCGGCAACCAGCCCAGCGGCGGCGGCGGCCGCCCCAAGCGCCACGCCCGCCCCGGTAGCTGCCACAATCACGGTGAGCGCCGCGGCGCGGGCCGTCTACCAACGCGGGCTGGCATTGGGCAACAATCCGCAGGCCTTCTCGAAGATTGGTGACTGCAACTCGGCCACGCCGTACTTCTTAGCGCCGTTCGACAAGGGCGAGTATCGCCTGGGCGACCAGTACGCCTACCTGCAAGCGACGATTGAACAGTTTGCGGGATCGTTTAACCGCGACGGCGCGGTGGCCCGCGACGGGCTGAACACGGCTTCGGTGTTCGACCCGATCTGGTCGCCGCCGGGGCTGTGCCAGCGCGGCGAGTCGCCGCTGGCGTGCGAGCTGCGCACACATCAGCCGAGCATGGCGTTCATCAGCCTGGGGACGAACGGCGGCTGGCAAACCGACGCCGAGTACGACGCCAACATGCGCAAGATTATTGACTTCGCGATTGAGCGCGGGGTGCTGCCGATTTTGAGCACGAAAGCCGACAACCTGGAGGGCGACGGGCGCTTCAACCGGATTGTGCGGCAGTTGGCGGCGGAGTATGAGCTGCCGCTATGGGACTGGGCCAACGTGGCCTGGACGCTGCCGGGCGGCGGGCTGGCGGACGATTATCACCTGGTGTGGGGTCAGCCGTATTACGACACGGCCCCAACGCCGCTGCTGGGCTGGCAGGCGCGCAACCTCACGGCCCTGCAAATGCTGGACGCGGTGTGGCACGGGGCGAAGTAGCCGCTAGGGCTGCATCACCTTGTCCCAGACTTCGGCCAGGGCATAGAGGGTGGTGAGGTTGCGCATGGTTGTGCCGTAGAGGAGGTGGTCGCCGGTGAAGTCGGCGGCGCGTGTGTCGGGCGGGGTGTTGGGGTGGACGCCATCGCCGCTCAGGCCGGCGTCAGGCAACGTCGCCATTGACTCGTAATAATCTACCAGCGGGAGAGCATACTCAAACGCCAGGTTGCGGATGACGGTGTTAAGCTCTTCAGCGCGCCCTTCGCTGCCGGGCCGGGTGAAGGGCGGGATGGTGCTCACGATGGGGATGACGCCCTGCTGGAGGGTGTAGTCGAGCACGGCGCGCAGGTCGTGGTCGAACTCGGCGGCGGGCGTGTAGGGCACGTCGTTGGTGCCAAACATGATCACGGCGACGGCGGGCCGGACGACGCGATACTCGCAGGCCAACGGGGTTTCGCCCGCGGCGCAGCCGGGCGGCGGGTCGCCGCCGATGCTGAGCACGCCGCGCGCGCGCCAGCCCACCTTGGCGGCCAGCGAGACATTGACAAACGAGTTCTGCCCGTCGCGGGCGTCGCCGGCCAGGAACCAGTCTATGACAGGCTGGAGGGCGGTATAGGGACCGAGGGTGTAGCTGCCCCGCCCGACCGGCGCGAGGAACGCGGTGGAGACGGTGATGCTATCGCCAACCTTGGAGAACGCGCGGGCGCGGTTGCCCAGCACCTGGCCATACTGAAAGACGCCCAACATGCGCAGCGTGACGTTCGCGACGTAGCCGGCGTGCGGCAGCGGCGTCTCGCGGGGACTAGAAAGAGCGGCGGTGGGCGAGGACGGCGGCGGCCGGCCCACGGGCAGGTCGGCCAGCGGCAGGCCGAGGTCGAGCCAGAGAGCGGGCACCCAGCCGGTGAGGCCGGTGAGGGTGGTGAGCTGCACCCAGTCGTTGTCGGCGGTGCGGGCCAGCAGGTCTACGCGGGTGAGGGCGGGCAAGGTGGCGGCCACGTCGGCGTCGAGGCTGGGCCAGGCGCGCACGCGCAGGCCGCCGCCGTTGAGTTTGACGCGCGCCTCAGCGGGCGTGAGCGTAGCCGGGTCGGGGATGACGAGCACGTCGCCGGGCTGAAGGTGGTCGGGATCAACGCCGGGGTTGGCATCGAGCAGGTCGGCGGCGGTGAGGTTGAAACGAGCGGCGATATTGAGGAAGACATCGCCGGCTACGACGACGTAGGTGACCGGGGTTAGGGTAACAGTGGGCGGGGGTGTGGTGGGCGCGGCCGGAGTGGGGGCGGGTGGCGTGGCCGAGGATGGGGCGGGCGCGGTAGGGCCGGGCACGTCGGTCGCAGCGGGTGGGGCCGAGGGCGTTACGACTGGGGAGGGCGTGACGCTGGGCGGGACGAAGGCAGTGACAAGCGGCGGCAGGGCCACCGAGGGGTAGCAAGCCGCCAGGCTCAGCGCGGCGGCCAGCGCCAGCGCCAGGGGATATACAGGGCGAACGGGCATGGGGGCATTTTAGCCGAGGTAGACCGCGCCCCGCCCAAGGCTTGGGCGGCCCCTAGCCGGGGTTGGGCGGCAGGGCGGCGCGCAGGGCAGCGACGACTTCTTGGAGGGTGGCGCCCTTCTCAACGAAGGTGGAAGCGCCGGCGGCGAGGGCCAGGGCGCGCGCCTCGTCGGCCCCATACATGCTCATGGCGACGATCTGGGGCGGGTGGGGCTGGGCGCGCAGGCGCGGGATGGCAGCCAGGCCACCCAGGCGCGGCATTTCCAGGTCGAGCAGCACCAGGTCGGGCTGAAGGGCGGCGGCGCGGGCCAGGGCTTCCGCGCCATCGGCGGCTTCGCCCACTACTTCGATGCCCGGCTCCTCGCTGAGCAGCAGACGCAGGGCCTCGCGCACAGCCGCGACATCATCAACGATGAGCAAACGCATCCAGCATCTCCGGACAGGACGGCCGGGGCAGACGCGAGGTGATTCCGGCGCTACCCGGGCAGATCATAGCCGAGGGGCGCGGCAAGCACACGCCTCGGCGGGCAGGTTTCGGAGTATGACTTTAGTCAGGGTCGGCGCAGGGGGCGGCCCAGCGTAAACCCGCTGGGCTGGGCGGCGGCCGACACGGGCCGGAGGCGTCGGGCGCTCACTGGCCGCCGGATGGTTATACGCGACTTTAGGCGGCGTGGTGCTTGACGGCGAAGAGGGC
>JADZEK010000082.1 GCA_020850595.1 Anaerolineales bacterium | reverse complement strand
GTGCTGCATCTGCGCGATTAGCAAAGGAATATCGTCAACGCGTTCTGAAGTGACGGTCGGTTTCGTGGGCATCCGCCAATCGTACCCGATTCGCGGTTTCCCACGTTCAAAATGAGCGAACGGTCAGTCATAGGCGGGCTATTCTGAAATTGCCAGGCACGGAGGATGATTGGGGTTGACGCAGGAAAGCTGTCTGGCACCTAGGTTACCAACGCGGCTTATTGGCTTGTTTATTACTTGGGGACGAGCGTCGTAGCCGGGTGACGATAGCCCTGATGACCATGCCCAGCAGGATGATGTTGTCGTTGGTGATATTAATGCGTCGCAGTGAGATTAACAGCACGTCGCCCATGCTGCAGCTTAGGACCCCACCAATAGGATTTTGAGTAATGTGCGGGTTGGGAAGCTACTCGCGGAACTGTAGCCAATCGGCAACCCGCCCAGTGGCTCAAGCCAAATATGAGGTATGTAACTAGTAGTTCATCACGCTGCTTTGGGTGGATAGACATGCGCCATGCGAACACGCGCTTCCTGACAGGTAAAATGCCAGTGGATGGTGGCGTGGGCGGCATTGCGCTCATTTTCAAGCGCCAAGGTCTCGCGCTGCAAGGTGTCGATGTCAGGGATCCGTCGATCCCAGCACTGGCGGCTGAAGACACTAATTTCCAGTTCGGCCAGGTTGAGCCAACTGCCATGCTTAGGCGTGGAGTGGAACTCCAAACGGCGCAAGATGCGCCGGGCTTCGTCAGGCGGGAAGGCTTCGTACAGCGCTGCCGGCCGGTGCGTGTTCAGATTATCCAACACCACCCGGATCCGCGCGGCCGTCGGGTAGCGCTCATCGGCCAGCCACTTCACCTGCTGCGCGAAGTCGACTTTGGTGCGGCGGTCGGTCACGGGCACATGCCGCCAGCTGGCGTCCGGGTCAATGAACATGAACAAGTAACAGGTTCCATTCCGGCGGTACTCGTAGTCAAAGCGTTCCGGCTGGCCGGGGTGAGCCGGCAACGGCTGGCGCGTCTCGGCAATCAACTGCTTGGGCACCTCATCAGAACACACCCGCGGCCGCTGAGGATCGGGCGGTTCGGCATACAAGTCCAGGATGTCTTCCATGGCAGCCACATACTCGGCCCCCACCGTCGGGATACACCATTCGCGCTTCAGCCAGGGCTTGATGGCGCTTTTTTTAGCACCCGCCGGACGGCCTCATATGAGAACGTCGCGGTCAGCTCCAGCGCCACGACGTGGTCGGCCAGCAATTGCAGCGTCCAGCGCTTGTGGCCCTCCGGCGGGGCACTGCACGCTTACGCGATCAGCCGCTCTTGCGCCTTGCCATCCAGCTTGGGCGTTTGGCCCGGCCGCGGGGCCTGTGCTGGCTACACCTTTCATCCGACCGGTTTTCACCAAATCTGGGCTAGGCGGCAGTCCAACTGTCGATCCTCCCCTAAACTGGGCCAGTCGTCCTCACCCAAACTGGGTTCTCCGTCGATCTAGGTGATGGTGGCAGGACGATAGATGACGCGCTTGCGCAAGAGATCGAGTTTGCCACGCCCGTACATCATGCGCTTCATCAGCTTCAAGCGGTTCACCTGGCCTTCGACTTGACCTGAGCTCCACTTCGTTGCAATGGCTTGCTCTACTGCGGCTTGATCCCGGACCAGACTGGTCGCCAGAGCCTGAAACTCAACCAGATGACTGGCGGCTGCCTGTTGCAGCCAGGGCGCCAATTTCTGGAGTTCATGTCCAGTGAGCAGGGTCCGGAAATTCGTAGCAAGCTCACGCGCCTCGGCCAAATCGGGTATGGTCTGGCACAACTCCGCCACCTGGCGTTGATCCTCGTCGCTATCGGCGGGTGGATTACCCGCCAGGCAGCGGGTCACCAATCGCGGTAGCAAGCGGCGCGTGATGGTGCGAACAGTGGGTGTGGCCGACTCGACCACTGGTAATGTTGACAGACTCACACCCGCTCGTGAGGCCTCCAGAAGCTGCTGTCGCAAGGGCTGCAGGAATCGGAGCAGGAGTTGGTACGAGCCCCGATAACCTTGTGCCCGGATCTGGTTGTATAGCGCTCGGCCGTTGCGTTCCCCAGCCTCCCAGCGCCGGGTCACCTCATCCGTGAAATCGCTCAAGGTACGCCACAGGGCGGCATGTGCTGGACACCCCTCAGTCTGGAGCACGCGCCGCAGGGTCCCTTTACCAATGCGCAACTGCCGGCAGACGGCTTGGCGGCTCAAACCCTGCGCGATCAAGGCGCGCGCCTGCTCCCAGCGTTCAGCCCGTTGACGCCGCTTGAGTTCCTTCTGGGCGAAGATCTGGCTGCGCCGTGGTACGGCGCGAGGTAAGCCCTGACTTTTGCTGGACGGCTTGGCGTTGATGGGTTGCGCGGGCGCTTCGCTCACCAATTGTAGAACCTGGACGCTGAGCTGATCCCGATATCGATCTACCACACGCTGCACGGCTTCGCTCACGTTCACCAACAGGTGAAAGCGATCAGCGACTTGCACGGCTTGAGGCGCCCCACGCCGCGCGCCGTCCGCGTAAGCGCCGCCCCGGTCGCGGCAGATAATCTCCACGCCGGGATGGGCCTGCAGCCAGGCTGCGACCGTATCGGCCTCGCGATCTGCCAACAGTTCGATGATCTGGTGGCGCTCCAGGTCACACAGGATCGTGCCGTACGTCTGTCCCTTGCGTTTGGCCCAGTCATCGATCCCGAGCACCCGAGGCGTTTCGGTCACCGGATCGGACAGGCGCCGGGTCAAGCGCAGCAAGACGTTGGGCGACCAGGTGCCCAATCGTAGGCGCCGGGCCAGGCGGGCACCCCCTTCACCGCCGTTTTCGCAGCCCAACGCCGTCAAATCCTCGTTCAGTCGCCGGGTGCGCCGGGCATACGGTTGCGACCAGGGAGACAGCCGCTCTGCGAAAATGGTTTGGGGGCAGGCGTGGTTGTCGCAGCGGAACTTGCGCAGGTGCAGATGCAAGCAAACCGAGCGCGGGCCCACCGGCAAATCCCATAAGTGGCGTTCGTACCGGCTATGCACCCGCCGACTGGCCACCTGGCACCGAGGACAGATCGCCTCGGGTGTGACAGTTGCCAGGGTGAGAGACATCTGAGTGTCCGTCAGCTCCAGAGCGACCAATTCACACCGGAAATCTGGCGGGAGTGCCACAAAGGGGATGACAGGCGGCATGAGGCCCTCCGTGGGGTCTGGTATTGGCACGAAGTTCAGCTAGAATCGTGCCATGACCAAGAAGGCCAACCGTCCCCGCCGCAAAGCCAAATCGTCTACACCGCCCCCACCGCCTTTCTCTCGCTTGGGGATGGATCAAAGCATGGCCAACCTGCAGAAGCTGTTGGCCGATAAGGACTTTGAGTCCATCGACGACATCAACGCCTTTCTGCACCAGACGCTGGCGGCGCACGGCGGTCAATTGCCCGAGTTCGAACCAGAGACTCCCCTAGAAAAGGCTCAGGCACTGGTGGCTCAAGCCTACGACCTAACGTCGCCGACCCGCCAGCGCACGCTGGCAGAGCAGGCGCTGGCGCTCTCGCCCGATTGTGCGGACGCCTATTCCCTGTTGGCGGAGTTGGAGCCCACACCCATCCGCCGGCTGGAGCGGCTCGAGCAAGGCGCTGCTGCCGGCCGGCGCGCGTTGGGAGAAGACCTGTTTCGGGAGTACGAAGGCCACTTCTGGGGACATGTGGACACCCGGCCGTTCATGCGGGCTTACGCAGGTGTGGCGGAGCTGTCCTGGGCGCTGGGGGATCGCGCCCACGCCATCGAGATCTACACCGACATGCTCCGGCTCAATCCCACTGACAATCAGGGCGTGCGTTATACCTTGGCCACCTGCCTGCTGGAAGATCGCACGCCGCAAGCTCAAGCGGCGCTTCAGGAATTGCTGGACCGTTTCCCCGACGATGCGTCAGCCAATTGGGCCTACAGCCGAGCACTGCTATTTTTCCAGATGAAAGGTCAGCCGAGCGACATGGCCATTCAGGCGCTCCGCGACGCGATGGCAGCCAATCGCCATGTGCCGCCGCTATTGTTAGGCGAAAAGCCGATGCCGCGCGAGATTCCCCAGTATGTTGGCATGGGCGACGTCAATGAGGCAGTTGAGTATGTGGCCTTCGCCCACGACGCCTGGCGCCAGACCTCGGGGGCGCTCCCCTGGCTCCGCAAGCAAAGCCATACATAAAACCGCCACAGCACCCCAATCTCCTGCCGCCGTCACCCAAATCGGCGGAGAGCCCCAAACTGGGCCAGTGATCCTCAGCCAAAGTGGACCACCGGCCTCACCTAAAGTGGGCCAGCCGTCCTCACCCAAAGAGGGCCACCGGCCGCGGCAGATCTCCTGTGCTGGCTACACCATTCATCCGCCCGTTTTTCGCCAACATTGGACTAGGCGGTGGTCCGACGGTAATCGTGGTGCAGCCCGTTCAACACTGGGAAGGCGAGAACCTTGCCAGCCTTAGCCTCGCCCGGCGGTGATTCCGTTGGCGTCGGGATCAGTTGTGCGATCATCTGGTGTGGCCGCGCCGGATTGAAGTAGGCAACATACTCCTTCAGCACGCGCACCAGCTGGAGTTCGCCGATTACCAGCATGTGATCCAGACATTCCCGCTGTAAGCTCCCCATAAACCGTTCACAAATCGCATTGGCCCGCGGCGTATGGCATGTGGATGACCTCGATACCGGACGCCCTGGCGACCTGCTTAAATTTCAGGCCGTACTTCTGGTGATTGTCACAGATCAAGTACTTCGGCTTCTCGTCACTGGGTGTCGCGTACCGGCTGCATGCACCGTACATACGTTGGGTGGGCGGAGCCCTTAACATGGAAGACGCGGCGGCTGGCATAGTGCACGATCACAAAGACGTGGAGCGTCTTGAATAACAGCGTCATTACGGGCACGAAATCACAAGCCCAGATGTCCTGCCCGTGCGTCCTCAGAAATGTCGACCAGGATTGCCCTAATGACCGTTTCGAGCGCGCCGCCTGCATATACTTCTGAATCGTCCGTTTGGACACCTTGAGGTTCAGCTTCAGCAACTCGCCTCGAATCCGTTCCGCGCCCCGTAATGGATTCTCGCGAGCCATCCGCTCGATCAAGGCAACCGTTTCAGATGCCGGGCGCTGGGGCTGGATCGGTTCAGGCCGACGCGATTTCAGTTTCCAGAACAGCTGGAGTCCTTCCCGGTGCCAGCGCAGCAGTGTATCGGGCTGAATTATCTGCAACACTTGCCGCCAATTGGGTACCCAGCGCGTGAGTATTAGGAGTGACAACCGCTCCTGCCACGTCAGCCGGAGCGTTTTGGTGCGCCGGCCGAGGATGACCAATTGCTGCCGCAACAAAGCGTTCTCGGCCAGCAGCTCAGTGCGGCTGCGTGGGAAATCGGCCAATGCACCCATCACCAGGCTCGGATGGGCGGGCTGCATGAGACGCCGCCAGAAACGCGTGGCGGCAACTGAAAGACGCGCTATCAGGCGCTTGGCGCACAGGGTGAGTTGGCTCAACATGACCGTTTACCTTCCGAAAGTCGTGGCACCCAAATGCCTGAGGAGTGTAGCACGGCCAACTCACGCCTGGGATCTATACGGGTCAGGGTTGTTGCCCGTCCAGTTACGGTCTATCGTCTGACTAGCAATTGTTGTAGTACCTCATTGACTGGGATGGCTTCCTGTTCCAGCTTCAGGCCCGCATTCAGAAGCGCACCAATCAAATCGGCACAATCGACCAATGCCGGCATCCCCTGCATGGCCATGAGCGCTTGTTGATCACCGGCCGTCAAAGGTTGGGCTAACCGTCGATATCGGTCAAAGGTCGCGACGTTCATACCCAGGGTGCCAATGTGAGCGAGGTGTTTGCGCAGGTGTGTCAGGATGCGCAGCCCGCCGCCGTCCAAGTCACCCCAATGATAGAACGCCAGCCGGGGCCACCCCTGCTGCAACTGCTGCAAAAGCGCGATGACGGCTGGACTGGCAAAGCCGCCGGTGTAAATCGCCAACACCTCGGCGGGTCGATGGTGGGTCAACTCGCTAAAGCTCGTGGCGTTTTCGACCGTGATGACGGCTTGGGCCGCGCAATCCGCCACGGTGGCGAGGCGCAGCATCGCGGCCGACAAGGCCAGGCTGGGCGAAAAGCCGGTCAGGTCGAAAAGCTGGGCATGGTAGGACAGCACCAGCGGGCCACTGAGCGCCACGTATTCAGGCACCCGCTCCAGGCCGAAGGCCCGCAGCAGGCTGTTCTCATCGTCGCCAAAGTCGGCAGCGGTCGGCGCATGCCGGCGGAGGACGGTCAAGACTTTGCCGCGCAGCAGCCCAAAGCGTTTGCTGTCGCCCAACACCTGGGTGCTAAAGAGCCGCTCCAGCATGGGCGCACGCAGTTGCGCCAAAGCCCCCACGACCCCCAACAGGTCGCGGTTAGCGCGCGGGTCGTCAAGGGCCAGCGGGGCGACGGACCGCTGCGACTGGAGTTGATGGTCGACCCAGGCGATAAAGCTCGCCTGCCATGCGCTATGGATGGTCTGCTCGGCCAAGAGCGCGCGCAGGGCCGCCGCTTGCACGGCCCGAGGCGTGCGCCCCAGCAACGCATACAAAGCCGCGGCGCCCCCGGGGACCAGGTCCACAGCGGCCAGCCAATTGCCAATTTCGTGTTTGACCCAATGCAGGCGCACCCAGCCTTGATCGGCCAGGGCGCTCAGGGCCGAATTGGCCGCCTGCCGGGGGGCAGCCTGCTGGCCGGAGAAATAGTCAGGGTAATGGGCGGCCGTGAGTCGCACCCGCGCCACCGTCTGGCGGGCGACTTGTTCGTCTAACTCCAGGAGCCGCTCTAACACCGCCCGGGCCACGGGCGGCAGATCACTGCTCATCCGCCTGATTGAGCCGGGCCGCATAGTTGCGGTACGGCTCAATGAGCACGCTATCCCGAATCGTGGTGAGCACCAAGCTGGTGCACAGCTTGGGCACCAAGTATTCACATCGCTCTAGCGGTGTGGCCGTGATAATCTGCAAATTGAAGTGTTGGAACAGGTCGAGCGTGGCGCCGATCCGTTCCTGATCCATCTTAGAGAAGGCTTCGTCGAACGCCACCAGGCGAATGGTGGGGCGTCCGCTGCGTTCGCCGATGTGGTAAAGCTGGACAAAGGACGCGGCAATCGTCAGGTAGAACGGGGTTTGAGTCTCGCCGCCGGAGGTCTGGTTCATGATCCGGCTCAAGCGCGAGTCCTGACCGGTGACCGTATCACGCACCACGATGTCATAGGTCAGATAGCGCCGATAGTCAGTCAGGCGCTCCTGTTCGCGCCGTTCAATTTCGGAATCGGGCCGGCGCGTCAGGTCTTCATAAAAATGGTCGAACGCCACCTGGTGCTCGCGATAATAGGCGCTCTCAAACAGCGGCCCCCGGCCCAACAGTTGCGAGTCGGCCATGATCAAGTCGTAGAATTCGGGCTTGTCATCCGCGCGATCATACTTGAAGCGATAGGTCTCGTGACCAAAGGGCGGCAGTTTAGCGAGAGCCGCGTTAATTTCATCCAACTTGCGCTTGGCTTCGCCGATCTGCTCGCGCAGCGTGTGCAGCACGTGTTCGCGCAGTTCATTTTCGGCCTCGCGCTCGGCGCTCTGAATCCGGCTTTGGTAGTCGGGCAGGGCAGTGGCCGCCAGGCGCTCGCGCTCCTGCTCATACCGAGTCTCAAGTGGGTCGCGGGGGCGTGCCGCGAACTGATGCTCGGTGTTGTAGGCCGTCCCTAACTCGGTGAGCGTCTCAGTTTCGTTGCCGGCGCGCGTGTCGTAACCTTTAGCATTTGATTCGGCCTTGCGTGCTTCCTCGCCCAAGTCGGCCGCCACCAGACGCTCGACCAGCAAGGTCTCGGCCCCCTGCCCTGCTTCGGGCCAGCGGGTCCGCGCCTCCCCGGCCTCGGCCTGGCGGCTAGTGAGGGCCGCCGCCGCGTCACTGACTTGGGTTTGCAGCACCACGGACCGCGCGCTCAAGCTGGCGCGCTGCTCAATGGCCTGGCGCTCAGCCGTGCGCTCAGTCTCCAGGAGGCGCTCCAGCCGCCGCACCTCGCCCTCGAGTTCGGCCAAACCGATCAAGTCAAGCGCGGCCAGCGCTGCTTGGTCTTCCGCCATTTGCAGGCGGAGGGCCTGATCATCCAAGGGCGCGCCGGCACGTTCGCGCAGCACAGCCCACTCGGCCCGGCGATCAAGGCGTTTGGCCCACGTTTCGGCTAACTGGTAATGCGGCACCAGTTCGGCCCATTCCTGCCCCAACCGGCGCACCTCGGCCTGGCGGCTCTCAATCTGTGAGCGGCGCGCCTGCTGGCCAATGAAATTGGGCAAGTAGCGCTCTGGGCGCACCGCCCGCAATGTGAACTCGGTATAGGCCACGACTGCGGGCGTCACTGCGCGGCGATGGCGGCGCAGGTCGCCGACCGCCTCAACCGCCTGAATGTCACCCAGGATGGTGTTTACATAGGCGCCGACGAGCGCCGTGGCCGGTATGACAAGCGTGGCCAGGCTGCCGGGCTGGGCCGGCCGGGCCTCCCGCTCGGCCCGCTCAAGGTCTACCAGCCCGACCTCATACAGCTTCTCGGCGGCCCGCGCCTGGTCCACCACGCGCACGGCCGCGTCGAAGTGTTGGGGCGCCACAATGATATTGAACCGGCGTGCCCCGAGCATGGCCTCCACTGCATTCTGCCAGCGGATATCCGTCACTTCGAGCAGTTCACACAACAGGCGCGGTCGCCCCCCCACAACGGGCCGCAACAGGTCCTGCAGCCGCTCGACCTCGGGCCGATACCGGATGGCGCCCTGGCGCTCCAAATCTTGGATTTCACGCTTGAGCGTATCACCCCGCTCGCGAAACTGCTGCACGCGATCCCCCAGCCGCACCCGCCCAATGCGCACTCGGTCAGCCGCTCTTTCAAGAACTGGCAGCAGGGTTTCCAGGCGCGCTTGCAGCTGATCGGGCTCCGGCGGAGTCTCGCCTAGCCCGCGCAGGCCGGACAGCGCCGCGCGGAGGGTCGCCAAGTCGTCCGCTGCCAGCACACCCGTTTCGGGAACCTCTTCTAGCGTTTTGATTTCGAGGGCCAGGCTATGCCGCAGCGCTTGCCACCGATTACGGAGGCGATCGGCCTCTTGGGTGGCCTCTTTGATCCGCCGCACCAACTCATCCCGCTGGCGCGCTACATCGGATTCATACAGTCGGCGCTTAGCGCTATCCACAGCCGCCTCGGCGCCCATCCGAGCCGCCTGCACCTCGGCCAGCGTGCGTTCCGCCTGGGCCAAGTCTGTCTGGTGGGCGGTCAGCCGCGTTTGGCACTCGGCGTGGTGGCGCTCGGCGACCGCTAACTTGAGCAGGCTAACCAGCAGCAGGTACTGGTCACGGAGCGTCCCCAGCCGCACCACTTCCCGCTGCTGTGCAGTGACGGCCTCAAGCTGCTCAAGTTGGCGCCGCACCCGTTCGGCCTGTTCACGGAGATCGCGCAGACGCTCGCGGACAGTCTGAAGCGTCTCGAGGCTGAGCGCTTTCTTTTCAAGCAGCCACTGCTCGACAAACGCGTCGATTTTACCGATGGGACGAAAGTGCAGCGCGCGCAAGAACAGGTCGCCGAAGCGTTCATTCAGCCCGCCCAGCCGATTGAGAAGTTCGGTCTGATATTCGCCCACCTGGTCAAAGACCTGCGCCCCCCGCCGCGCCCGCCAGGCTTTCTTAAGGTCGCGGCGGGTGAGCGCCCGGCCGGGCTCCGCGAAGTCCGCCGGCTCCAGGGCGGCCGGGAGGATGAAGAACGTGCGCTCGGGGCTTTTGCCCGCCGCGGCTTCGAGGCAGACGCCGCAGGTCAGCGCGCCCCGCCGCCCTGGTTCGCTGAACTCCAACGCCACATAGGCGACCGTATTGCCAGGGCGCAGCCACCGATCTTCGCCGATCTTGCCGCGCACATAGGTATCGAGGTTACGATCCGACTGATCTTGGGCGAGCTTATTAAATTGGATCCGGCCCAAGTCGGCCACCAGCACCAGTTGAATGGCGTCTAGCACCGACGACTTGCCGGAGCCGTTGTGGCCGGCCAGGTACAGGCTATCTTCCACCTCGATCAGGTGATGGGTGAAGCGATGCCAGTTATGGAGGAAAATGCGCGTCAGCGACAGCATAGTGTGAGCCGGTTCGCGTCCAGACGATTGTCGAAACCTGAGCGCTCAGGCATCGACGGTTGGCTCGGCGTCATCGCCCGCACTGGAGCCATAAGCCTGCAGCCGCTCGGCCAACGCGGCGATTTCTTGGGCGGGGATGATGACTTGTAAAACGGGCAGCAACTCCATTTGGCCGTCTGGCTCAGCCGCGCGCAAACCGCTTCGGCTCGTGGCCCGGATAAGCCGAGCGGCCTGGAGCGCGCGTAAGGCCTCATCCAGGCTGGTGCGCTCACGTACGCGCTGGTCAGGGAAGAAGGCGGCATAGCGCTCGATCAGGCTACCGACGGTTACAACCGGCTGGCGCGTGAGGCTGGCCTCCGGTTTTTCACGCTTCTCGGCATACAGCAGGCGCAAGAGCAGCAGCCATATGGTCGTTTTCTTATTGAAATGGCGCCGATGCGCGCCTTCGGCATGCGTCAAGCAATAGATGCGCGTCGGCTCGTCATAGCGCAAGTTCCAGCCACTCACCTCCAGATAGGCGGTCACTAACTCGCCCCGGCGGCGCAGGAAATTGTAGGGCTGGCGATCAGCCTCATCGTCGCGCCACAGGAAACCGTCCGTGAATAGGCGGCGCATCGTTTCAGCGAAGAGCGCCTGTTCGCCGGGCGGCAGCGCCTCGTAGGCCGAGCCAAATTCGGCCAAGTTCATCGGTCCGGGTCCACCCGCATGAGGCGGAAGTCGCGGAAGGCAAATTCACCCTGCTCTACCCACTCGTCCAAGGCCTCCACCCGATAGCCGAGGGTGCCGTCGCCATACGCGCGGAGGTAGATGAGCAGCGGTAGATCAACGGCGTTCGCCAAGGCGAGTTCGGTGGCGCGGGCTTCGGGCCGATTGTGCAGCAGCGAGTGCGCCAGACGGCGGATCTTTTCGCGGCTGACCGCGCGATTGAGCTGCTGGAGCGTGGCGGTCCGCGCCAGCGTAAGCTCCGCTTCGGTGATGGTGTTATCCGGTTCGGGTTCGGCCGCGAACATTTGGGCCGCGCGCGTTGGCGCAGCGAGTGACTCGGGGGTGGAGAGTTCTAGGCGGTGCAGTTGCATAAGCGGCTCGGCGCTTTCCCAGACCGCGTCGGTCTGGTCGTGCAGCAAACGGGTGAGGATGAGGGCAAGTTGCCCACTGGTGGTGCTATGTGCCTCGAGTTGCAGCTCTACGGCGCGCACGGCGGCGCTGACGTAGCGGCTGTGGCGCGTATCAATGGCCTGCAACCGGCTGTCGAGGCCTTCAAATTGCTCACGCACGAAACGCAATTGCCGTACCAGGCGTAGGGCCGGGGAGGTAGCCGCCTCGCCGGGGGCGGACGCAGTCTGCGCAGCGGCGGATAGTGGCCCCCAGTGCTCTAGTTGCTCCGCCGCAGCCAGCACACCCGGTCGGAAGCGAGACACATGGTCAGTGGTTCGCAGTTGGTGATAGGCGCGGTCCACAATTTCAGTCTGGTAAGTTGAAAAGAACGCCTCCAGCACCTCCCGCGCCGGCAGCTCGCGCAGCACCTGATTGATATGCAGGCCGATATTGTGCTGCAGCTCCTTCAGGCCGTTGATGAGCTGCTCCGTTTGGCGCTGCGCCTCGGGCAAACGCACGTCAGCATTGCCTTCGGCCAAAGCGGCTTGCATGAGGTCGTGAATGGCGCAGATCAGGCCGGCGAGCGGCGGAGGCTGGCTGACAGCAATCTCTCCCAAGGCCTGCAACAATCGGAAGGCATAGTCAGGCAAGATGTAGGTCTGCGTAAAATCGGCCTGGGTTTCGACGCGCAGCCAGCCGCAGCGCTCGAGATAGCGCAGAACGGCGGTCGCCTGCTCCTGAATCCTGTCCGCTGGCTCGGCGGCTTCCGGCGTGGCCGGCGCTTCAGCGGCGTCCTGGGTCAGATCGAGGCGACCCGGATCCACCAATAAGGGGTAAATGACATTGATCGCAAGATCACGGGAGAGCGGCTCGGGCTGGCGCTGGGCTTCAATCAGCAGCGCCATGAGGATTTCGGCGTAGACCGGAGCGCCCGGCGCGGCCAGGGGCTGGAACAAGCGTGGCGGGATTATGCTAAACAGATCGGGCACAGCCCCTTCGTCCTTGCCTTTCGCCGCCTCGCCTGTGTGAATCTATTCATTCGGCCAGTCAGTGCTGGAGCAAGTATAGCAGTCCGCTCTAGCCGTCGCCACCTTCCCCGGTCCGTTGCGTTGCCATGACACCGGGCTGCGATGCCAGCGCTATGGTGAGCGCGGCCCCTGCGGATCACCGCAACTTGACCGTTGCTCCATTGGAAGCTCGTAGATGACGTCATGCCCGCAGCGTATCGCACGGCCAATTCGTGCCTGGGTCAGTACGGGCGAGGGTTGTAGCCAGCACAGATCTACTCATGGCAGCCGCCTGGCCGCATGGTTAGCCCTGTGCTAGAATGTGTCTACGGATGTAGCTACATGGGAGGCCGAATGGACACAGTCGGGGTACGCGAACTCAAGCAACGGACGTCTCAATTGGTGCGCCGCGTGCGCGAGAAGAAAGTTCAAGTTGAAGTCACTTACCGCGGCGAAGTCGTGGCCTTGTTGATTCCGGTCCCGTCCGCCAAGCGCCCGGCCAAAGCCGCTGCCGACGAAGCCGTCTGGGCCGACCTGGACCAACTGGCGGCTGAGATTGGCGCGCACTGGCCGCCGGGCGTGACCGCCGTGGAGGCGATCCGGGAAGATCGGCGCTAGTGGCCGGGGTAGTTGTCGTCGACGCCAGTGCGTGGGTCAGCCGGCTGGTGGCGGCCGACGTCTTTCACGCCGCCAGCCGGCGCTGGTTCACGCAGCATACGCTGGACGGTGGGCAATACGCCGCGCCATCGCTCATGCTGGCCGAGGTCGTCGGGGCCATTTCCCGCCGCACCGGCAAACCGGCACTGGCCAACCAGGCGCTCCAACAGCTGCTGCACGTGCCGGGCCTAAGATTGGTAAGTCTCGATCGACGGCTGGGAAAGGCCGCGGCTCAACTCGCCGATTCCGCCGGCCTGCGCGGTGCAGATGCGGTCTATGCCGCGCTGGCCCAGCACCTAGCCATTCCGCTTGTCACGTGGGATCTGGAGATCGGGCAGCGGCTGGGCGCCGGGCTGACCGTGCTGACCCCGCCGCAGCCACCCGCCCCCTAGCCCATACATTAAGAAGCGGTACTAGCGACGCCTGGCGTCCCGAACGCGACAGCCAAAGTTTCTGCCCTTTCCACGTTTGTAGCTGTAGGCGCTATCGCTTTAATCGGCGGTTTTCTCGGTCATCATTCGCCAATAGGGCTGGCAATCTGTCGTCCCGACGTGCCGGTCTCTTCGTTGTCAGACGCCCTTCAATCGGGCAAGAATAGTGGTGTTCGCGAACAAGCGTCAGCTGCTGAAAGGATGATTAGGGCGGTTGACGCTGTCGTTGGCTGGAAATATATGACTACATAATATATAATGTGGTTATAGTCTAGGAGGCGTAACGATGGAAATAACGGTTGGCGTTAGGGAATTGAAAGCTCGCTTGAGCGAATATCTACGCGAAATCAAGGCGGGGAATACGATCATCATTACTGAGCATGGCCGGCCGGTGGGCCGGTTAATCCCGAGCGTCCAGCCCTTGGCCGAACGGGTCGAGGCCATGCGCCGGGCGGGTTTGCTCACCTGGAATGGCAAGAAACTGCCAGCGGGGCAGCCGGTGGCGGGCCTGCGCGAGCAGCAGTCTTTGGCGGACCTCATCAGCGAAGGACGCGAATGATTCTGTACTTGGATACGAGCGCCCTCACAAAAAAGTATATCGAAGAAGCCTACTCGGCAGACGTTGTCGCGCTGCTCGAGCAATCCGATTTAGTCGGGGCCAGCCTACTCGCTCGAGTAGAGCTGCCGGCCGCGGTCGCCAAGGCCGTCCGCATGCACTGGCTCTCGGCGGCCGACGGGGAACGAGCGCTGAAAGCTTTCCGGGCTGAGTGGCCCAGTTTGCTGGCGGTGCAGGTCACCGAAAGCCTCGTGATTCGCGCGGACAACTTGGCCTGGGAACACGGCCTGCGAGCTTATGATGCAGTGCACTTGTCGGCGGCACTCATTTGGCAGGAAGCCCTGGGCGAGCCGGTCACCGTCGCGACCTTCGATAAGCAGTTGTGGCAGGCAGCCAACGCGGTGGGCCTGGCAACTTGGCCGCCGTCACTGGAATGAGCGTATCTATTTGTATTTCGTCGGGGGTTGATGCGCACCATTCAGCAGTTGCCCAACCCTTTGGCCGCGACCGCAAATACGCTGAACCCAATGACAGCAGGCATCGGCGCTACTCGCCTTTGTACCGCTTGAGTACCGCTTACAGACTGGAAAGCGTGGAACGCGTGCACGTATTGGAACTTGCGTTCCCCCAAAAACCAGCCGAAATGGGCACATTTGACAGACTGGACACCGTGGATGAGCCAGCCCTGTAATTGCGGACCAAAAGGCCGGGGGTTCGAGTCCCTCTAGCCGCACTAGGAAAAGAGCCTGTTTCGTGAGGAGCAGGCTCTTTTCGTTCCAAAGTACAGCCGGAGTACAGCCATCAGGTTGGGCTGACAGGCCAGCTCCATCTGGTTGTCGCCCCGCCGGCCCCAGGCGCCGCGCCCGACACTGCACAATTGGCAGCCGGCGTCAAAGCGGTATAATCCGCGGCCTCGACGCAAAAGGCGCGAGGCGCGCAAGGGGCGGCAAGGCAGGGGCAGCATTCGTTGCGGTCGTTCGCGCTACGCGGCGTGGACGGCCGTCGGCGTTTGGGGAACGGGAATGCATGGCGAAGAAGAAAACACCTAAACGTCCGGTGGTCCGGGCGATGCCGCGGCGGCTGTTGGATCGGCTCGACACAGCGGACGAGTTGATGCGGCGCAAGCGCTGGCCGGAGGCCCAGAACTTGCTGGCCGACCTGTCCCGCGAGTATCCCCGGGAGGTCGAGGTCTGGGGCCGGCTGGTCAACGTCAGCTACTCGCTCAACGACCAGTTGGGCTACCAGGGCGCCGCCGAGCGGCTGTTGGCGCTAAACCCGCGTGAGCACGATCTGCGCCTGGCCCTGGCCTCCGCCTACGTGCACAACGGGCTGCCGACTCTGGCGCTGCGCACGTTGCGTGAGTTCTTGGGCCTGGCGCCCGGCCACCCCAAGGCCGAGGACGCCCGCGGGCTGCTGGCTGAGTTGGAGCGCGAAATGCCGGCGCTGCTGGCCGAGGTCGGCGTGGCGGGGGGCGCCGGACTCAAGCTGGCGGAACTGCATGAAGAGGCGCAGTCGGCCCTCAACCAGGGCGATTATGCCCGCGCGCGGCAGGTGGCGCAGGCCGCCCTGCGACAGAAGGCTGACATTCCGGCTGTGCTCAACAACCTGACCCAGGCCTACGCGGCGGACGGCTACCTGGAGGAGGCGCTGGCGACCACCGAGCGGGTGCTGGCGCTGCAACCCGATAACATTCATGGGCTGTCTAACCGCGCCCGGCTGTTGGCGCTGCTGGGCCGCTTTGAGGAAGGCCGCGCAGTGGCGGGCCGGATGCTGAGCTCAACCGCGGAGGCCGTGGGCGGCTGGCTGAAGAGGGCCGAGGCGCTGAGCTATCTGGGGCTGGATCAGGAAGTGCTGGACGTATTCGCCGCCGGCCGGCGGGCTGAGCCGGACGGCGAGGGCGGGCACGACGGCATGTTGTGGCACCTGGCGGCCGTGGCGGCGCGGCAGGTGGGCCGCGAGGCCGATGCGCGCGCCTGGTGGCGCGAGGCGCTCAGGCGCGAACCCGGGTTGAGCCTGGCGCGCGAGAACTTGAAGGACCTGGACCAGCCGATTGGCAAGCGCAACGGGCCGTGGGCCTATGATGTGCGCTATTGGCTGAGCCGGTCCATGGTGCTTGAGCTGGAGCGCGAGTTCCGGGCCGGCCGCCAGGGGGAGGCAGCGCGAGGCCCGGCGCGCCGCTACCTGCGCCGGCACCCGGAGTTGATGGCCTTGATCCCGGCCTGGCTGGCGCGCGGCGCGCCGGATGCGCGCCAATTCGCCCTGATGCTGATCGAGGCGGCGGAACTGCCCGAACTGGCGCAGGCGGCCAAGGCGTTCGCCCTGGGGCAGGCGGGCGCCGACGACCGGCGGATGAAGGCGGCGCAATTGGCGGTCCAGCAGGGCGCGCTGGCGGCCGGGCGGGTGCAGTTTTGGAGCGAGGGCGAGTGGCGCGACGTGATTCTGATGGGGATCGAGATCCACGGCGAGGCGGTGCGCGACCGCCGACACGCGCCGCAGGTGGAACGCCTGCTGCGCCAGGGCCTGGAGCACATGAACGCGGGTGAGTTCGCCCTGGCGGAGGCGACCCTGCAGCAGGCGCTGAAGCTGGAGCCGGATGCGCCCGACCTGCTCAACAACCTGGCCGCCACCTACGCCGCCACCGACCGGCACGCCGAGGCCGAGGCCATCTGGCGAGCCGTGCTGGAGCGGGAGCCGGACTATCTGTTCGCGCTGGCTTCACTGGGCCGGATCGAGGCGCAGCGCGGCCACGTGGCGGAGGCCCGCGCGCTGCTCGACCCGCTGTTGGCTCGCCGGCGCATGCACTTCAGCGAGTTTGCCAGCGTGGCCATCGCCCAGATTGAGACGGGCCTGGCTGACGGCAAACCCCACGAGGCCAAGAGTTGGCTGGAGATGTGGGAGCGCGCCATGCCCGACGACCCACGGGTGGAGGTCTTCCGCAAGGAGATTCGCCGGCGCAGCCAGGGGCAGGCCTAACGTCGGACGGGACGCGGATTGTTTTCGGACCGCCCCACCCTGCGCGCCTAGCCGCACTGAACAACAAGCCCTTTCGTGATGAGAGGGCTTGTTGTTTGTCCTGGCAATGCGCGAGCGCGGCAGGCAGACCCGCTGGTGGTCGAATGATGGGGCACCGGCGGGGCCGAGGGACGGCCTGGGGAGGCTGCGCATGGGGATCACGGGGGGCGTTTCTACTTTGGGTTGACAGCCGAAAGCCGGACTTTCGCCAAAACCGTAAATGTGCGAAACTCCCATTATTAGCCCGATGTCCGAGCCGGCCCGGATGCAACCGCCGGTGAAGGGGGGCAGGTTAGCCCGAGGAGGGGGTTGTGGTCAGAGGAAGCCAGGAGGACATGGACGCAATGGACGAGAAAACCCAGGCGGCCCGGGAGGTTGCGCTGCCCGTAATCGTTGACATGGGCAGCCAGAAGGCAAAGAAGCTGAAGGAATTGAAGAAGGGCGAGGGTGAGCTGTGGGAGGAGGTACAAGGGGTAGTTGACCAAGTTCAGCAACAACTCGGCGAACGGTTGCAGGGTCAGACGGTTTTGCCGATTATCATCCTGTATGAAAAGAAAACGACGCGCCAGCGCCTGGAGCAACTGGTCCGGCCGTATTTGCGAGCCTGGCGCTGAAGGGAGAGGCTGCCATGACTGCCGAGAAAAACGATAACGCCACGCTGCATCAAGTGCCCAGTGAGCCGGGGCCGGCGGCCCGGCCGATTGTGTTCGAGTACAAGAAGCCCAAGAAGAAGAAGGCCAAGGCGACCGCCGCCGGCGCGGCCCAATATACGCGCGGGCTGGAAGACGTTCAGGTCGTCAGCGGCGATTGGCTGCGGGCTACACGCAAGGCGGTCGGGGCGCTGGCCAAGGGCCTGGAGACATATGAGCGCGAACGGCTGCGCTCGGCGGCCGAGAAGACGGATGGCGCGCTGGAGGATTTTCCGTATAACGCCGGCAAAGCCGCCAGCGTGTGGCTGAAGGAGGCCAGCGACATTCCGCTGGACATTGCCGAAGCAGCCAAGCAACGTTCGTACGCGAAGCGCGCGCGCAAGAACCTGCGCCGGGTTTCAAAGTTGCTCCGGGTGGGAGGGCGGTGAGGCTGTCAGCGCTGTAGTTCACAATGAAACCCAGGGCGACTGCCAGTCGCGATGATACGCCGGCGGGTGTCATCGCGGAATTGCCGCGCCGACAGTTCAGGGAGGTGTCGGCGGGAGAGGCCGCGCTCTCGCAGATGCGGCTGGTGACGTTCGACGCTAGCCGGTGGACGGCCCTGCGGCGGCTCTTGAATTGGTTGGTCTTGGCGGCGTCTTTCGCCCTGGGGACGGCGCTGGACTGGCTGACCGGCCGGGACAGCCTCGGCCGGCGGGCGCAACGGCTGCGGCGGGCCTTTGAGCGCCGGGATGCGCCGTTCATTAAGCTGGGGATGCACCTGGCGGCGCGCATTGATTTTCTGCCGTGGGCGTACTGCAACGAACTGGCGCGCCTGAGCGACCAGACGGCCCCCTTCGCGCTGCCGGCGGCGCTGGCGGCGGTGGAACGCGCCACGCGCCAGCCGATCCAGGCGACTTTCTCCGATTTTGATCCGCAACCGATCCTCTCCAGCGCGGTGGCCTGTTCGTATCAGGCCATTTTGCGTTCGGGCGAAAAGGTGATCGTTAAGGTGCGCCGGCCCGGGATCGGGCCGCAGTTCATGGCTGATATCTTGGCGTTCAATTGGCTGCTGTCACTGGCCGAGGCGCTGACGATGTTCCGGCCCGGCTTTACCAAGGGGCTGCGCAATGATTTTGAGGCGCAGTTGCTGGAGGAGCTAGATTTTGTGCAGGAGGCGCGGCGGCAAGACGCCTTCCGACGGGCGGCCGGGCAATCGCGGAAGGGGTATTTTTCGGCGCCGGCCGTGCGGCTGGATTTGTCGAACGAAGAAGTGGTGGTGAACGAATTTGCCGGGGGCTTGTGGCTGTGGGAGTTGCTGGCGGCGGTGGAGCAGGGCCACGAACCGGTCTTGGCCCAGGCGCGCGCGATGAACATTGACCCCAAGACCGTGGCGCGACGGCTGCTGTGGGTGAAGGATTGGGCCTGGGACGAAAATCTCTTCTTCCCGAGCGACCCGCAGCCCAACACCATTATTGTCGGCCCGGACAGCACGCTGTATTTCATCAACTTCACCAACACCGGCGCCCTGAACCGCACCAAACGGCAGGCGATGCGGCAGATCTTGGCTTATGCCCGGCAGCGCGACGCCCAGAACATGGCCCGGGCCGCGCTGACCTTGATGGAACCCCTGCCGCCGATTGACCTGCTGGAACTGACGCTCGAACTGGAAAGCTATAACTGGCAGCTGATTTATGCGCTGGAGGCGGCGCCGACCAGCCTGGCCTGGCAAGAGCGGACCTCGGCCGCGCTGTGGACGGGGATCATGCGGCTGGCGCGCAAGCACGGCGTGGTGATTGATTTGCAGGTTTTGCGCTTGCTGCGCGCGACGCTGTTGTTCGAAACGATGGCGGCGCGCCTGCATCCGAAGATTGACTTTGTGCGCCAGTATTGGAAATTCAGCGCGGACCGCGCTGAGCAGGCGCGCCGCCGCGTGACCGACACCGTCTTGGCGCTGCAAGAGGGCAAGGCCGATGAGCTGGTGGTCATGCGGCTCGATCGGATCGCGACGGTCTTGGATGGTTTCTTCCTGCGCACCCGGCACATGCTCAGCCTGCCGGCGGTGAATTTTAACGTCTTGACGAGCAAGTGGTCGTATGCGTTTTACACGTTACTGCACCTGGCGGGCACGGCGTTGATCGCGATCGTGGCCGCCGGGTTGGTGGTGACCGTGAATTTGTGGCTGAGCGGGCGACCGGCCATGAACGTTTATGACCTGATCGCCTACCTGCTGGGCCAGCCGCTGTTCCAGGCGCTGCTGCTGCTGCTGCTGCTGCTGCACGGACGGACGGTTTTGTTCCGCATGGACGACCGAGAACCGGGGGAGACGCGATGAGCGCCCGGCCGGGGGGCAAGCCGGTGCGCAGACGGCCGCGGGCGGCCGCGGCGGCAGGCGCGTGGCGAGAGCGCTACGGCCGGGCCGGGCGCAAGGCCCCGGAGCGCCGGAGCGCGGCGGCGCTGGGCAACAGTGTCCACAGCCTGCCGCGGCGCGAGCAGTCTGGTGATCCGGCGTATGGGCGGATTAGCCTGCCGTTGATGGAGCCAACGCGGTATCGGGCGTCGTTCTGGCGCAGCGCGGGCCGGCTGCTGACCTGGCTGCGCGTGTTCGCGGTGTACCTGTTGGGCAACCTGGTTAACCGGCTGCGGCGGCGCGACACGGTGGAGCGGCGCGCCGTGCGGCTGCGCCTGGCTTTGGAACGGGCGGGCGGCACGTTTGTGAAGCTGGGCCAGCAGGCGGCTATGCGGATTGACCTGCTGCCCTGGGCGTACTGCGTCGAGTTGTCGAAGATGCTCGACCAGATGCCGCCGTTCCCGTTCGAGCAGGCGCTGGCGGCTATTAACGCGACGCTGGGGCGGCCGTGGCAGGAGGTTTTCGCGGTGATTGACCCCGTGCCGGTGGGGTCGGCTTCGATGGCGTGTGTGTATCAGGCCAAGCTGAAGGATGGGGCGCAGGTGGTGGTCAAGGTGCGCCGGCCGGGGATTGCCGAGGCCTTCATGGCCGACCTGACGGTGATGGATTGGCTGGCGCGCCTGGCCGAACTGCTGACGGTGACGCGCCCGGGCTATACGCGCAACATGCGCCAGGAGTTGCGGGGCATTTTGCTGGATGAGCTGAATTTCAAGAACGAGGCCCGCTTCCAGGATATCTTTCGGCGCAACGCCAAGCGCTACGGGCGGCCGTTCTTTACCGCCCCGCGGGTGTTCTTTGAGCACTCGGGGGAGGCGGTTTTGGTGCAGGAGTTCATCCAGGGGTTGTGGGTGTGGGAAGTGATGGCGGCGGTGGAGCAGAAGAATTGGGAGGGGCGGCAACTGCTGCAGGCGATGCAGATTGACCCGGCCGTGGTGGCGCGGAACATTCTGTGGGCGTCGTTTTGGAGCATGGAAGCGCACGTGTTTTTCCACGCCGATCCGCACCCGGCCAATATTTTGATCCGCGCCAACAACGAGGTGGTGTTTATTGATTTCGGGAGCTGCGGGAGTTTTAACAACCAGCAGCGCATGGCCCTGGAGCAGATGGTGCTGGCGATGCGCGACCAGGATGTCGAGACGATGGCGCGGGCGACGCTGATTTTGATGGAGCCGATCCCGCCGGTGGATTTGCCGGCGCTGATCAAGGAGACGCAAGAGGAGTATCTGCGCGTCTTGCACACTTTTAACACCCCGGCGCAATACACGCAGTATTGGGAGCGCACCTCGGCCCGGCAGTGGCTGACGATGATCCGGATTGCCCAGAAGTTCAAGCTGCCGTCGAACCTGCATATGCTGCGCATGATCCGGGCGACGCTGCTGTATGACTCGATTGTGCTGCGGCTGGACAATCGGCTGGACCGCTATTATGAGTACACGGCCTTTATGAAGGACCTGGCCGAGATCGTGAAGCAGAAGTGGCGCCGGCGGGCCAAGGAAAACGGCGGGGACGGCGTGTTTGTGAGCCTGGAGGAGGCGGGGCAGGCGTTGAATGACCTGCTGCTGCGCACGCAAACGGCGCTGGGCCGGCCGATTGTCACGCTGGGGTCAACGATTACCAAGAGCATTTTCAGCGCCAGTGTGCTGGTGCGGTTGACGGGGCGGGTGGCGGTGATGACGGTTCTGGCGATGCTGGGCGTGCAAGTGTGGCACGCCGCCGCGGGGGAGGCGGTGCCGGTGGCGCAGGCGTTCCAGGTGGTGATCGGGAGCCGACTATACCAGGCGGTGCTGTTGGGGGCCGTCATTCTGAATGCGCGTCATATCATTGCGCGGTTGACGGACCCGGAGGTGGGGCGATGAGGGCGAGGCAACCAGCCAAAGACGGGCAGGGGCCAGGAGGCTGTGGTGAGTGAGGCGCGCAGTCATTGTGTGATTATCAAGGGGCCGCGGGCGGGCGAACACGTGAGCCTGGCGGCGGCGGTGGTATTCGGCCGGGCGGCGCCGGCGGACGTGGTGATCGAACTGGCAACGATCTCGCGGCGGCATGCGCGCATCACGTGGGCGGACACGGGGTATGTGATCGAGGACCTGGGCAGCCAGAACGGCACCTTCATCAACACCACGCGCATTACCGGCCGGCAGCCGTTGGCCGACGGAGACCGGGTGCATTTGGGGGGTGACTTTGAGATGCGCTTTGTGGCCGCCTCAGCCGCGCCCGCGCCCGCGGCCCCGACGGTCAGTCTGCGCACGGGGCCGATCACCGGGCCGGTGACGGTTCCCGGCCCGACCCCGGACCTGGCGGGCGTTCCGGTCGCGAGCGCGCCGCCGGAGCCGGAGGCGCCGGGCGGCACGATGATTATGGCCACGCCGCTGCTGGAACTGCCGCCGGACCCGCCGCAATTGGTGGTTACCACGGCGGGGCGGCCGCCGGTGATTCACACGCTGACCAAGACGCGGCTGCGGATTGGGCGGCTGGCGGATAACGATATTGTGGTGGATAACCCGTTTGTGTCGCGGCACCACGCCGAACTGGAAAAACGCGGGCCGGATTATTACTTGATCCCGTCGGCCACGCTGAGCAATACGCTGCTGGTGGACGGCCAGCCGGTGATGGAGCCGGTGCGCCTGCGGTCTGGCGCGCGGATTCGGATTGGCGGCTTTGCCCCGAGCGAGATCGCCGTGTTGGACTATATCGTGCCGGCGCCGGAGGGCGACGCGGGGGCGCAGCAAACGATTCGGTTTGGCGAGACGGCGCTGGTGACCATCGGGCGCGACAAAGACAATACGCTGGTGCTGCCCAGCCCATCGGTGTCGCGATTTCACACGGAGATTGAGAAGGTCGGCCAGCGCTTTCGAGTGCGCGATTTGCGCAGCAGCAACGGCACGTTTGTCAACGGCCAGCGCGTGGAGGGCGAGACGTGGGTGCAGCCGAGTGACGCCATCCAGATCGGCCCGTATCGTTTCATGGTGGCGGAAAATGAGATCGCCAAGTTCGACGAGACCGAGCGGGGGGTCAGCGTCGAGGTGCAGGGGCTGAATAAGTGGGTCAACCGCAAGCTGAATATCTTGCAGGATATCTCGCTGACCTTCAAGCCGCGTGAGTTTATCGTGGTGGTGGGCCAGAGCGGGGGCGGAAAATCTACCCTGGTGGATGCCATTGCCGGTTACCGGCCGGCGACCAGCGGACGGGTGACGGTCAACGGCAGCATTGACGTTTATAAGGAGTTCGACGCGATCCGGTCCACGATCGGCTATGTGCCGCAAAAAGACATCATTCACATGGAGTTGACGGTGCGGCAAGCGCTAGACTATGCCGCGCAACTGCGCATGCCGGCTGATACCACGGTGGAGGAGCGGCGGCAGCGGGTGGCGGAGGTGATGGACGACCTGGACCTGGCGCACCGCCAGGACACGCAGATCAGCCAACTGAGCGGCGGGCAACAGAAGCGTGTGTCTATCGGGGTGGAACTGCTGACTAAGCCGGGACTGTTCTTCTTGGACGAGCCTACGTCGGGCCTGGACCCCGGCATGGAAACGGAGTTGATGAAGTTGATGCGGCGACTGGCGGATCAGGGCCGGACGATTGTCATGATCACCCACGCCACGAAGAATGTGATGCTGGCGGACAAGGTGGTCTTTCTGGCGCGCGGAGGTTACCTGACCTGGTTTGGCCCGCCGGACGAGGCGCTGGAGTATTTTGACGAGTTTCGGTCAGAACGCGAGCGCCGGTCTAGCCCGATGGCGTTCGACTATATTTACACGCTGCTGGACAAGGAGGAACTGGGCAGCGGGAAAGACTGGGCCGAGCGCTTCCGCAAGCATCCGGCGGCGCAGGCGTATGCGCCGTTGGCCGGGGCGCCGGGGAGCGGGGGGGCGGCGCCGCGGGCCAAGGCGGCCCGGCCGCTGGTGCAGCGCCGGCAGGTTTCGGCTCTGCGCCAGTTCGCCATTCTGTCGGCCCGCTACATGACCATTACGGCGCGCGACCGGTTTAACCTGCTGCTGTTGATCTGCACCGCGCCGCTGCTGGCTTCGTTGGATTTCGTGCTGGCCTATGGGGTGGGACGCCGGCCGTTCAGCTTTGAGACGGGGAACGTCAATAACATTATTGTGACGCTGATCGTGCTGAACAACACCTGCATTCTGGTGGGCGGGCTGGCGTTTATGCGCGAGTTGGTCAAGGAGCGCGAGATTTACCGCCGCGAGCGGATGGTGAATCTGCACCTATCGTCGTACATCTTATCGAAGCTGTGGTTTGCGCTGGTGCTGGCGGTGTATCAGGCGGTGTGCTTCACGATCATCCACTATCTGGCTTTCGACATGCCGGGCGGCGGGGAGGAGCGCATCTTCTTTTTCATTACGTCTTTGCTGCTGGTGATCGCCGGGATGATGATTGGGCTGTTCGTTTCAGCGCTGGCCCCGAACGCGAACTCGGCGCCGCTGCTGCTGATCTTGTTCATCATTCCGCAGATGACGCTCAGCGGCGCGCTGGTGACGCTGCCCGAACCGATCATGGCTTTGGCGTCGAGCAACTGGGCCTTTCGGTCAACGATGGCCTTGACGGGGGTCGGGTCGGATGTGATCGGCGATGCGTGCTGGCGGATGCCCGCGGCCGAGCGAGAGGCGCTGACGGAGGACGAGAAAAACGCGAACTGCACGTGCATGGGCATCAACGCCCTGCACGAGGACAGCTGTAATTTCCCCGGGTTGGGCAAGTTTTATGATGCGGCGGTGGACGAGGCCGACCCGCCCAAGCCGGTGGAGCCGGGGCCGCAGCCCAGCGAGCCGGAACTGCCGCCGCCGCCCGACCAACCCGCCGATGCGACGAGCGTGCTGCAACTGCAACAGTACCTGGCGGCGCTGACGACGTATAACGAGGAGGTGGCGGGGCTGCAGGACGAGTACAAGCAGGCGATTGCTGACTGGCAGGATGAGCAGGAGGCGTATAAGACGCAGTTGGAGAACTATCAGACGGATTTCACCGAGTTGGAAATTAAGCGCGTGATCGCTACCGGCTCAGCCGAGTCCAGCATTAAGCTTTACACGGATCAATTTGGTTGGACGTTTGTCAACAAGGCCGACCGGGCCGGGTATCTCCGACTGATGTACATTACCTGGGGCGCCCAGGTGATCATTACGGTGCTGCTGTTCGCGGCGACGGTGGCGCTACAGAAACGCCGGGAGGTGGTGTAGGGCGACGGCGCTAGGCCGCGAGGCGGTAGATGTGCTCCGCCAGGGCCGCGGGGGCATCAATGTGCAGCGTGTGGCTGCCGGGCAGGATGACGCGCCGCGCCCCAGGCCAGTTGAGCGGCGCTGAGCCGCGCATCGCCAGGCTGTCTGGCCCATCGCCATAGACGATGAGCGTGGGCGGCAGGTGATCGAGCCGGTGGTTGGGGCCGGCGGCAGTGACGTTGAGGTCGAACACCAGGCCGCCGGGGGCGCGCAATACCGGGTCCCAGCGCCAGCGAACGCCGCCGGGGCACGGCTCGGTGAGGCGCGTCGCCGACCGCAGGGCGCGCGCCGGGCTGAGCGCGGGCAGGGTTTGCCGCAGGCGCTCGGCGGCTGCCTGGACGCTGGGCAAGATAGGGTGGGCCGGCGGTTCGGCCGAGGCGGTGAACGGCTCTGACAGGGGGGCTGAGGCGGGTTGGGCCGGCGGCGAGGGCGGCTCGACGAGCACCAGGCCGGCGAAGCGCTCGGGATGCGCGGCGGCCAGCAATGCGGCTAACGCCGCGCCGAGCGAGTGGCCGACCAGGATGGGGCGACGAGGGCCGGCGAGGCCCAGCAGGCCCTCCATGTCGCTGAGCATGTCGGTCAGGCGATAGGCTGACCCAAAGGGGTTGTGGGCTGAGCGACCGTGGCCGCGCAGGTCGGGCGCAAGGACGCGCCGGCCACGCTGGGCCAGGCGCACGGCGACTGCTTCCCAACCGGCGCCGTGATCGAGCATGCCATGCAGGCACAGCACCGGCGCGCCAGCGGCCGGCCCCCAACTGCACACACACAGGCGCATCCCGCGCACGTCTACAAAGTTTTCGGCAGGCTCGCCAGCGGCTGAGGCTGGATCAGCAGGCTCGCGTGGTTCGCCGGCCGAGGCGGGGGCGGGCGCGGAGACTGCGGGCGGCGCAGTCGGCTCGGCGTGCTCGAAGGACAACCCCAGGCGCTGGGCCAGATCGGGCGCCAGGTCGGCTACGGTGGGCCGGCCCCAGACTAGCGTGGCGGGCAAGCTGAGGCCAAGGCTCAACTCCAGACGGTTGCGCAGCTCCAACGCCATGAGCGAGTCCATGCCCATGGAGGGCATGGGGGCAGCGGGGCTGAGGCGGGCCGGGTCGGCGCGCAGCACCTGAGCGATTTGTTCGATGAGATGCTGCACCAAGAGGCCGCGACGCGCGGCTGGAGGGGCGGCGAATAACGCGGCGCGGACGGAGCCGGCGGCGGCGGGGGGGGGCGCACCGGCGGCCGGGCCGGCGACCAGGTCACGCAACAGCGGTAGCTCGGCCGCCTGGGGAAGGAGTTGGCTCCAGCGGCGCACATCGAGTTTCATGACGGCGGCCAGGGGGCCAGACTGGGCCAGCACGCGCGCCAACGCGGCCAGACCTTCGGCGGGCGTCAGGCTGGATAGCCCCTGGGCGGCCAGCCGTTGACCGCGATTGGGCTGGGCGGCGGCCAGGCCGACGTCGGCCCAGGGGCCCCAAGCAATGCTCAGGGCGGGCAGGCCGTGGGCGCGACGGTGATAGGCCAGCGCGTCGAGGCAGGCATTGGCCGCGGCGTAGTTGGCCTGGCCCGGCGAGCCGAGCAGCCCGGCGGCGGACGAGAACAGCACGAAGAAGTCGAGCGGGAGGGCGCGGGTCAGGGTGTGCAAATTCCAAGCGCCGGCCACTTTGGGGGCCAGCACGGCTTGCAGGCGGGCGAGGTCGAGGTTGAGGAGTGTGCTGTCGGCGAGCAGGGCGGCGGCATGAATGACGCCGCGGAGCGGCGGGAGGGCCAGCCGCAGTTGGTCGAGCGCGGCGGCGAGTTGCGGCGCGACAGCCACATCGGCGGATAACACGAGCACCTGCACGCCTTGGGCGCGCAGCGCCTCCAGCGCGCGCAGGGCCTCGGGCGTGGGCGCGGAGCGGCCCAGCAGGGCCAGGAAACGAGCGCCCTGCGCGGCCAGCCAACCGGCCACCTGGAGGCCCAGCCCGCCCAGCCCGCCGGTGATGAGGTAGCTGCCATCGGCGCGGAGGGCGGCGGCGGGGCGAGGGACGAGGGGGGTGGCGGCGCGCTCGGAGAAGGTGAGGACCAGCTTGCCGAGGTGCCGGGCCTGGGCCATGGTGTGGAAGGCGGCAACGGCCTGGGCAATGGGGTAGGTGGTCAGCGGGAGCGGACGCAATTCGCCCTGGGCAAACAAGGCCATGACCTGACGCAGCAGCGCCGCTACCTGCGCTGGACGCCGAAGCGCCAGCCCCAACAAGTCCACCGCGAAATACGAGAGGCTGCGCTTGAATGGCTCCAGCCCGATCTGGGCATTTTGGTAGATATCGCGCTTGCCCATTTCTAGGAAGCGGCCATAGGGGGCAAGCAGGGCCAGGCTGCGCTCAGCGGCAGGACCGCTGAGGGCGTTCAGGACGACGTCCACGCCCTGGCCGCCGGCGGCTACCTGGAACTGGCCGGCGAAGCTGAGGCTGCGCGAGTCGGCGATGTGGGTGACACCCTGGGCCAGGAGGAAGGCGCGCCGAGCCTCGCTGCCGGCGGTGGCGAACACCTCCGCCCCGGCGCGCTGGGCGATTTGCAGGGCGGCTAGCCCGGTGCCGGTGGCGGCGGAATGAATGAGCACGCGCTCACCGGGCTGCACATGGGCGAGGTCGTGCAGGGCGTAGTAGGCGGTGAGGAAAGCAATGGGAATGGTGGCGGCTTCGGCGAAGCTCAATGAGGCAGGCTTGGGCGCGACAAAGGCCGCCGGGGTCGTGACATGGGTGCCAAAACTCCACGGCGCGATGGCGACCACGGCGTCACCGGGGCGCAGGTTGGTCACGCCGTCGCCGACGGCCACGATGAGGCCGGCGCACTCGCCGCCCAGGGCCAGCGGGCCATCCACGGTATCGGGGCGCGCGGCCAGGGCGCTGAGCACATCGAGGAAGTTGAGGCCCGCGGCTTCCACGGCGATCTCGACTTCGCCGGGGCCGGGCGCGCGGCGCTCGATGGCCCGCAGCGCAAGCCCGTCTAGCAAGCCGGGCGTCGCGACCTCCAGGCGGAAGGGCTGCTCTCCGGCCGGGGTCAGGTCGGGCGGGCTCGGGGGCGAGGCGGCTTCTAGACCGCGGGCCAGGCGGGCCACGTAACGCCCGCCGGGGCGCAGGGCCACGCGATCTTCGGCGGCGGTCGTGAACTCGCGCAGGAGTGCGCCAACTTCGCCGGCCAGCGGCGCGGGGTTGAGGTCAATGCGCGCGCAGGCAAACTCAGGGTGCTCCAGCGCGAGGGTGTTGGCCAGGCCCCACAGGGCGGCGCCTACCAGCGCAACTGCGCCAGGCTCTGGCTCCACGAACTGAGCGCCGCGGGTCAACAGCCAGAGCCGGGGCGAGGCGCGCCAGCCGGCCTGGGCCAGGGCCTGGGTCAGGCACAACAGCGCAGCACAGGCGGTCGTCACGCCGGCGCTGGGGCTGAGGTCATCGCCAGGCAGCGACGGGGTGTTCAGACCAGACAGGCAGATGACCTGCTGGGGGCCGTCGCGCTCGGAGGGGAAACATTCGGCGAACAGCCGTTGATAATCAGCGGGCTGGGCCGGGTCGAGTTGGTAGTGATGGGGGGCAAGCGGGGCGTAAGCAGGGCCGGCGACGGCCAGCACGCAGCGATGGCCGCGCGCGGCTAATTGACCGGCCAGCGCCTGGCCCAGGCCGGTGCGGTCGGCGACGATGAGCCAGGCGGCGGGCGCGGACGGCGGCGAAACGGCCTCTGGTTCCGGCAGCGGCTGTGGATGCCAGGCCAGATGGTAGAGCCATTCGTCTATGGGGGGCCGGGCGGAGGCCGCTTCGCGCAGGGCGAAGCGGCGCACGGTGAAGCCGTCAATTTCGATCAGGGTCTGCTCGGCATCATCCGTGACGGTCAGGCGGCCAGTGAAGGTGGATGGATCGGAGGGGCCGGCGATGAGTTGAGCGTGAACCCAGCCGGACACGCCGGGGGGGTGCGCCAGATGCAGCCGGGTGAGGCTTATGGGCAGGTAGACGACCTGCCCGGCGCCGGCCGCTTGCGGTGGAAGGGCGGCGGCGAAGACTTGAAAGCAGCTATCTAGCAGCGCGGGATGAATCTGGTAGGCGGCCGCCTCGCCGGCGGCCGTTGGGGGCAACTGAAGCCGGCCCAGCGCCTCGCGCTCGCCCTGCCAAAGCTGCGCCACGCCGCGGAAGCGCGGGCCGTAGGCCAGGCCGGCCGCGGCCAGCGCCTGGTAGAACAGGGCAGGATCGAGGGGGCGAGCGCAGCGGGCCAGCAGATCGGCGCGGCGGTCGGTCAGCGGCGGCGCGGCGGTGGAGGGTGACACGGTGGCGGAGGCGTAACGGGTCCAGGGCTGGTCGGAGCCAACCGGGCGGCTCCAGACTTCGAGCGCCGCGCTGAGGCCCGGCCGCAGCACAGTTTGCAGTTCGCGTGGCTCCCCTTCGGGCAGGGCCAGCATGTGCGCGAACGTGATCTCGGTGAGGGTGCGGCCAAGCTTGACTTCCGCCATCGCCGCCAGAAATGCCTCGATATAGGCCGCGCCGGGCAGGACGGCCAGGCCGTCTACCTGGTGGTCGGGCAAGAGCGGGAGGCTGGCGCGCTCGAGGGTGCGCAGCCAGACCTGCGCTCCGGGCGGGGTCGCCAACGGCTGAGATTGGCCCAACAGCGGGTGCGCGCCGGTTGGCACGGCCGGCGCACCGACAGCTGTGGGCGCAGCCGGGGCCGCCGCGGCGATCCAGTAGCGCTGCCGCTGGAAGGGGTAGGTGGGCAGGGCGTGGGCGGCGGCGCGCGCACTCGGCCAGGCCACCGCCACGCCCGCGCCGTACAAGGCCCCCACCGCCCGCTGCACCGCCTCCCCCACCCCCTGCTCGCGCCGCAGCACCCCCAGCGCCTGCCCCGCCACCCCCAGCGCCCGTAACCCATCTACCAGCGCCGGCACCAGCGTTGGGTGCGGCCCCAACTCCACATACAG
>JADZEK010000081.1 GCA_020850595.1 Anaerolineales bacterium | reverse complement strand
CAGCAGACCAGCGCCGGCCTCGGCTTGCTCTTCGCGCCGGCCAGTGCCCTGCCGGGCGCCCTCTTCACTTTGCGCGGTGTGGATGCCTTTCAACTGCCTTTGGGCTTCCAGCGGCCGCTCAAAATCAATTCCGATTCGACGAAAAGCGCTCTGGTTGCGCAAAACTTACGCTAGGCGCCGACGCTGTGCAAGGCTTCCGCCAGATAGGCGGCCGCGTTGTAAAGCGGGATGATGACACTGACGGTTGGGGATTGGCGAAACATGGCCCATGCCCCCTGGTGTGGTCCTAATTTTATTATAGCGGAGAGCTGCGTAACTGCCGACGGGCGGCTCACCGTAGACAAAGGTTTCGGCCTGGCGAGTGTGATGACGCTATAATCCCCGCGCTTCTCGGTCCCGGCTGAGGCTCAACCCGCATGAAATCTCTCCGCGAACTCATTATCGGCCCACCCATCGCCAGCCAGCAGCAAGGCGAGGAACGCCTGACCCGCCTGCGCGCCCTGGCCGCGCTGTCGCCCGATGCGCTGTCGTCCATCGCCTACGCCAACCAAGAAATCTTCCTGGGCCTGGCGGCGGCAGGCGCGGCCGGGCTGGCCTATTCCGGCCCGATTGCCGTGGCCGTCGTAGGGCTGTTGGTCATCCTGTCGCTGTCGTATGCGCAGACGATTGTGGCCTACCCCTCCGGCGGCGGCTCGTACACCGTGGCGCGCGAGAACCTGGGGGCCAACGTGGGCCTGGTGGCCGCCGCCGCGCTGATGATTGACTACGTGCTGAATGTGGCCGTCAGCGTGACGGCCGGGGTAGCGGCGGCGGCCTCAGCGTTCCCGGCGCTGTGGGAATATCGGACCCCGCTGGCGCTAGGGCTGCTGCTCATCGTCACCCTGGCCAACCTGCGCGGGCTGCGGGAGTCCGGGACCATGATGACCATACCCGTGTACTTCTTCGTGGGCATGTACGTGCTGATGATCGGCGTGGGCCTGGTGCGGGCCGCGCTCGACGGCCCGGGCACGTTCGCCGTCAGCGCGCCGCCCGCCGTCGCCCCGCTGACCTTGCTGTTGGTGCTGCACACCTTCTCGGCCGGCTGTACGGCGCTCACCGGCATCGAGAGCATCAGCAACGGCGTGCCAATCTTCAAGGCGCCGGAGGCCAAGCACGCCAACCAGACCATGCTGGCGATGACGATCATCATGGCGGTGCTCTTCGTCGGCACCACCGGGCTGACGCAGTATTTCGCCGTGGTGGCCGGGCCGGAGGAAACCATCCTCTCCGCCCTGGCGCGCCGCGTGTGGGGCTCGGGCGCGCTCTACCTGTTGGCGCAGTTCTCGACGCTGCTGGTGCTCATGGTGGCCGCCAACACCAGTTTCGTGGGTTTCCCGCGCGTGGCATCCATTGTGGCGCGCGACCGCTACCTGCCGCGCCAGCTCACGCTGCTGGGGGACCGGCTGGTGTTCTCCAACGGCATCGGCCTGCTGGCGGTGCTGGCCGGGCTGCTGATCGTCGGCTTCCAGGGCGACACGCACGCGCTCATCCCGCTCTTTGCGGTGGGGGCGTTCCTGGCCTTCACGCTCTCGCAGGCCGGCATGGTGCGCCACTGGTGGCGGCAGCGCGGCCCGCGCTGGCAGCTCAAAGCCGCGCTGAACGGCCTGGGCGCGCTGGCGACAGGCGTCACGCTGGTCATCATCGGCGCAAACAAGTTCCGCGAAGGCGCATGGATCGTGGTGGCGCTGGTGCCGCTGTTGGTCTTCGCGTTCTGGCGCGTGCACGCGCACTATCAGGCGGTGCGCGGCGAGCTGACCCTGGCCGGGCTGCCGCCCTCGCTGCGGCCCTACCCGCCGCCGCGCCTGGTCATGCCGATCTCCAGTCTGCACCGCGGCACGCTCGAGGCGCTGCGTTACGCTGAGTCGGTCTCGAACAATGTGACCGCCGTGCACATCGAGATCGAGGCCGGCTCGGGCGCGGCACTGCGCGCCGAGTGGGCCGAGTGGGGCCTCGATCAGACTGTTAAGCTGGAGGTGGTGCCTTCGCCCTATCGCTCGGTCATCCAGCCTTTCCTGGAGTTTTTAGACCGCACCGACGCGGAGCACAACGACGGACGCGCGGCGACAGTGCTGCTGCCGGAGTTTGTGCCGGCCCGCTGGTGGCAAGCCGCGCTGCACAACCAAACCGCCTGGGTGCTGAAGCTGGCCCTGCTCTACCGCCGGCGCGCCTTCTACCGCACACGCCCCTTCATTGACCTGCCATACTATCTGCACGAGGAGCCGCCCGACCACCCGCGCCGGCCCGCCGCGCGTCGTCGGCCCTAACCCACGCCCGGCCAGCGGATTGTTTACCAAACTGATCTAGAATTCCCCCAGATCGGCCCCAGCCAACTCGGCGGCCTCCCAATGGGGCGCTTGACACGAAAAAGTCTTTCATGATATGTTGTCAGACAACATACATCATCTTCTCGGCAGGCGTATCTTCTTGGCGTTCCCTTCCTGAGCCGCGCCACTGCGCGCTCGGAAGGTCCGCACCCCTAGAAGAGGCGCGCGGCGGGCGAGAGCAACTCTCAGCTCGCGGCCGCTCCGCCCCCATGCGCGGAAGGAGGCTAGTCTCAGGCAAGAGTCCTGTAGCGTGGTGCCCCTGGCAGGCTGTCATGACCGCTTAAATACGAGGAGAAGCGATGTTAACTCAGCGCCTATACCGATTTGCAGCCGCGCTGGCCGTACTGGCCATGCTCGCCGGCTGCGCCCAGGCGACCGCGGTGCCAACCCAGGCCCCGGTGGCCACGCAAGCCCCCGCCGACACGCAGGCCCCGGCTGACACGCAAGCCCCGGCCGACACGCAAGCCCCCGAAGCCACTGAACCCCCCGCCGCAACCGAAGGCCCCGGCGAATGCCCGGCCTCGACCGTGGCCGACCCGCAGGGCGTGCCCGCGGGGGCGTACCCATATCAGTGGGACCTGGCCGAGTTTGAAACGCTGGCCAACTGCAAGCTGACCTTCACCGACCGCGGTGTGTGGGATGACCGCCTGGCAGCCACCAACAATGTGCCCTCGCCGCTGCCGCCTGTGGAAGAGCGCCTGCCGGAAGAGCCGCTGGTGGTGCAGCCCTACGATGAGATCGGCACCTACGGCGGCCGCCTGCGCTTTGCCTCGGTCGGCCCCGAGGCGGGCAACTCCGAGTTCCTGAGCGCCCGGCACGTGAACCTGGTGCGCTTCTCGGATGACCTGCAGACCATCGTGCCGAACGTGGCCAAGAGCTTCGAGTGGAACGCTGACTACACCGAGTTGATCATGACCCTGCGCAAGGGCCACAAGTGGTCAGACGGCGAGCCGTTCACCTCGGCCGACATTGACTTCTGGTACAACGACATCATCCTCAACACCGACCTGCGCGGTTCGGTGGCCGCTCAGTGGGTTTACGGCGGCGAGCCGATGAAGGTCGAAGCGGTGGACGAGACCACCGTGAAGTTCAGCTTCGCCGCGCCGGCGCCGGGCTTCTTGACCCTGGCGGCGACCACGTACACCCAGATGTACGAGCCGAAGCACTTCCTGCAGAACATGCACATCAAGTACAACGAGAACGCCAACGCCGATGCGGTGGCGGCGGGCTACGAGACCTGGGTGCAGTGGTTCGCCTCGTGGCAGAACGACTGGCAAGACGCGGTGCACCATCTAGCCGACGTGGGCCAGATGCCGCCCAAGCTGGAAATCTACGTGCTGGTGCAGGAGACGCCGGAGTTCCAACTGTTCTACGCCAACCCCTACTTCTTCAAGGTTGACACCACCGGCCAGCAACTGCCCTACGCCAACGAGCAGCACCAGTCGTACGCGCCCGATCCCGAACTGATCGAGCTCAAGGTCATCAACGGCGAGCTGGAAGAAAAGGCCCAGGGCCTGCTCATCGGCAGCCTGCCGCTCTACCAGCAGAACACCGCGGCCGGCAACTACAACATCCAGATGCCGCCCGGCGCCGGCTCCGGCCGCCTGTACGCCTTCAACTGCACCAGCAAGGACCCGCTGAAGGCGGCCGTCTTCTCGAACCCCAAGTTCAGCGAGGCCATGTCGCTGGCGCTCAACCGCGACGAGATCAACCAGACGCTGAACTTTGGGCTGAGCGAGCCGACCCAGGCGCTGCCGGTGCACCCGAGCGTCTCGTTCGCCGACCCGGCCTGGTACAAGTACAAGATTGACTACGACCCAGCCGCGGCCAGCGCTCTGCTGGATGAGATCGGCTTGGACCAGAAAGACACCGACGGCTTCCGCAAGCTCTCGGACGGCACCACGCTGGTGATCAACCTGGTCTACGCGCCGCAGTTCGGCGATGTGGCCTTGCACGAGCTGGCCAAGGAATACTGGGAGGCCGTGGGCGTGAAGGTCGAGCTGCGCGAAGTCTCGACCGAGGCCTACCGCACGATGGCCTCGAACAACGACCACGACATCGCCGTGGCCGACAGCGGCACCAACACCGAGGCGCCGCTGTACGCCAACCCCTTCCGGCTGTACCCACCCTTCGGCGACGCCGCGCTGGAGCCGCTGTGCGGCGGCCCGTGGGCCGAGTGGCACGCCACCAACGGCGCCTCGGGCAGCGAGCCGCCAGCGGATGTGGCGACCCTGTGGGACCTGGTGGATGAGTGGAAGTCCACGCCGCCGGACAATCCGCGCTACGCCGAACTGGGCCGCCAGATCGTCGAGATTCACCGGGCGCACTTCTTCCTGATCGGCACGGTGACCTCGACCCCGGCTATCACCATCGTCTCCAACAACCTGGGGAACGTGCCGGAGTGGAAGATCAACGCCTTCGAGTACTACCGCATGTACCCGCAGCGCGTGGATCAGTGGTACTTCAAGACGCTGCCGGCCGGCAACTAGCCGCCGCGCCGCGCGCCTGATCGTTGACGCTTGACAGACGCTGGATGGGAGGTAGTATCTCTCCCATCCAGCGTCTGGGTTAGATGGCCGGCGCGCCCCCGAAAATCGGCGCGCTGTAGGAGGCTTGCGATGGTTCGGTTCATCCTGAAGCGGTTCCTCATCATGCTGGCGATGCTGGCCGTCCTGTCCTTCGTGGTCTTCGTGATCATCGAACTGCCCCCGGGCGACTACGCCGACCGTGCCGTCTACCGCCTAAAAGCCTCGGGCGTCGTCATCACCGAACAAGAAATCATCACCATCCGCAAGCAGCTTGGGCTAGATCGTCCCTTCCTCGAGCGCTACTGGATTTGGGTCAGCAATATCGTGCTGCACGGCAACTGGGGCGTTTCCATGCTGCGCCGGCTGCCGGTCACAGCCGTGATTGGGGAGCGCTTGGGTTTCACGGCCGCCCTGGCGATGGCCACGCTGGTGTTTACCTATGCCATCGCCATCCCCATCGGCATCCTTTCGGCCGTGCGGCAGTATTCCGTGGCCGACTATACTTTTACGCTGATCGGCTATGTCGGCATGGCCACGCCCAATTTTCTCCTGGCGTTGGTGCTGGTGTATTTCAGCGTGGTCATCTTTGGCACGAGTGTGGGCGGGCTGTTCTCGCCTGAGTATGTAGAGGCGGCGTGGAGTTGGGGTAAGTTCGTAGATTTGCTCGCCCATCTGTGGGTGCCGGCCCTGGTGCTGGCGGTGGCCGGCACCGCCTTCCAAATCCGCACCATGCGCGCCACCCTGCTGGACGAAAAGAACAAGCTCTACGTCACCGCGGCGCGGGCGCGCGGCCTGTCGGAAGGGCGGCTGCTGCTGAAGTACCCGGTGCGCGTGGCGCTCAACCCCATCGTCAGCACCATCGGCTGGGAGCTGGCGGGCATTATCTCCGGCGCGCCGATTGTGGCCTTCGTGCTGGCCCTGCCCGACACCGGCCCGCTGTTCCTGGTGGCGCTGCTCGACCAGGACTCGTACCTGAGCGGCGCGATGCTGCTGATGTACGCCGGGCTGACGATCTTCGGCACCTTTCTGTCCGACATCATGCTGGCTTATCTTGACCCGCGCATTCGCTACGGGGCCTGACGACCATGGCAGACGCCGCTAACACCCTCCCAGTTACGCCTCCGCTGGGCCGCGCCAAGCGCAAGACGCGCTCAGCCGAGGAAGACAACAAGTATTACACCGCCGGCCAGTTCCAACTGGTGTGGTGGCGGTTCAAGAAGCACCGCCTGGCCCTCATCGGCTCGACCCTGTTGGGGTTGTTCCTGATCATCATGTTCTTCGCCGAATTTCTGGCGCCGGTCAGCGGCAACACCCGCAACGTAGATTACCTCTACGGCCCGCCGCAGAAAATCCACTTCGTGGACGCACAGGGCCAGTTCCACCTGCGCCCGTTCGTGTATGCCCTCTCCTATGGCATGAACCCGGAAACCTTCCTGCTGGAGGTCACCGAGGACACCAACACCCGCTGGCCGATCTACTTCTTCGTTAAGGGCGAACCATACAAACTGTGGGACCTCATCCCGGCCGACCTGCACCTGTACGGCGTGCGGGACGAGGGCGCCTTCCTGCACATCTTGGGCACCGACAAGCTCGGCCGCGATGTCTTCTCGCGCATCATGTTCGGCACCCGCGTGTCGCTGTCCATCGGCGTCATCGGCATGTTCATCGCCTTCTTCCTGGGGCTGATCATCGGCGGCATCGGCGGGTTCTTCGGCGGCCGGGTAGACGAGGTGATCCAGCGCAGCATCGAGTTTATCCGCTCCATCCCAACTCTGCCGCTGTGGATGTCGCTGGCGGCCACGCTGCCGCTGGAGTGGTCGGCCGAGCAGGTCTACTTCGCCATCACGATCATCCTGGGCCTGCTGGGCTGGACCAACCTGGCGCGGCGCGTCAGCTCCAAGCTGCTTTCGCTGCGCGAGGAGGACTACATCACCGCCGCGCGCGTGGCGGGCAGCAGCGACGCCCGCATCATCTTCCGGCACATGCTGCCGTCGTTCCTGAGCTACATCATCGTAGACCTTTCGATTTCCTTCCCATACATGATCCTGGCCGAAACCTCGCTGAGCTTCATCGGGCTGGGTCTGCGCCCGCCCGTCATCAGTTGGGGCGTGCTCTTGCAAGACTCGCAGAACGTCAAGTCCATCGCGCTGTACCCGTGGCTGTTCACGCCGGTCATCTTCGTGGTGCTGGCGGTGCTGGCCTTCAGCTTCGTCGGCGACGGCTTGCGCGACGCCGCCGACCCCTACTCACGCTAGAGGCCGCCCGATGAGCGAAAACCCGGTATTGCTCGACATTCAAGACCTGCGCGTTTCCTTCCCGCTGGACGAGGGCACGGTGCAGGCCGTGGACGGCGTGAGCCTGACCATCCGGCGCGGCGAGGTGCTGGGGGTGGTGGGCGAGAGCGGCTGCGGCAAATCGGTGACGGCCCAGACCATCCTGCGCATTGTGCCGCCGCCCAGCCGCATAGACAGCGGGCGCATCCTGTTCTACCCGCCCGCCGTCAGTGGCAGCAAGCGGCCGGAGGTGCTGGACATTGCCGCCCTCAGCCCCACCGGGGCGGAAATCCGGCATGTGCGCGGGCAAGACGTGGGCATGATCTTTCAGGAGCCGATGAGCTCGTTCTCGCCGGTGCACACCATCGGCAGCCAGATCATGGAGGCCATTCAGCTGCACCAGGACCTGAGCCGGGCCGCGGCGCGGGCGCGGGCCGCCGAGCTGCTGCGGCTAGTGGGCATTCCGAACGCGGAGCTGCGGCTGGACTCTTACCCGCACCAGTTCTCGGGCGGCATGCGCCAGCGCGCCATGATTGCGGTGGCGCTTGCGTGCCGGCCCAGCCTGCTGATCGCCGACGAGCCAACCACCGCACTGGACGTGACCATTCAGGCCCAAATCCTGGCGCTGCTGCGCGCGCTGCGGCAGGAGTTCGGCATGGCGGTCATGTTCATCACGCACAACCTGGGCGTCATCGCGCAGATCGCCGACACGGTGGCGATCATGTACATGGGCAAGGTGGTCGAGTACGGCTCGGTGCGCGATATCCTGCTCAACCCCAAGCACCCCTACACCATCAACCTGCTCCAGGCTGTGCCGCGCCTGGGCAAGACCGCGGGCCAGCACCTGGCGGCCATTGGCGGGTCGGTGCCCAGCCCGTTTGCGCGCCTGCCGGGCTGTTCCTTTCACCCGCGCTGCGAGTCGTTCATGGCGGGTCGCTGCGACGCTAAGGCCCCGGCCGTCACCGCCATTGACAGCCACCATTCGGTGAGGTGCTTCCTCTATGAACCCGATGAACCCGCCTAACCCGCCCGCCGCCAACGGGGCCGCCCCGCTGCTCGAGGTGAAGGGCCTCTCCAAGAACTACGCGGTGCGCCAGGGCATGTTTGGGGCCACCGGCGCGGGCGTCATCCGCGCGGTGGATGGCATCCACCTCCACATCCAGCGCGGCGAAACGCTGGGCCTGGTAGGCGAGAGCGGCTCAGGCAAGACGACCGTCGGGCGCACCATCCTGCGCGCCGTGGAGCCGTCGGCGGGCGAGGTGTGGTTCCGCTTGACCGACGGCCCGGCCGTGGATGTGACCAAGTTCGACAAGCGCGCGCTGCGCGGTTTTCGGCGGCACGCGCAGATGATCTTTCAGGACCCGTACTCGTCGCTCAACCCGCGCATGACCGTGCGCGACATCATCGCCGAGCCGCTGGTGGCCAGCGGGCTGGCGCATGGCGCGGAGCTGGACGACCGGGTGCGCCAGGCGGCGGCGCGCTGCCAGCTGAAGCTGGAGCACCTGCGGCGCTACCCGCACGCCTTCAGCGGCGGCCAGCGCCAGCGCATTGGCATTGCGCGCGCCCTGGTGGTCGAGCCGGAGTTCATTGTCTGCGACGAGGCCGTGTCGGCGCTGGATGTGTCTATTCAGGCCCAGATCCTCAACCTGCTGATGGACACGCAGAAGGAATTCGGCCTGACGTACCTGTTCATTGCCCACGACCTGAGCGTGGTGGAGCACGTGAGCGACCGTGTGGCGGTGATGTACCTGGGCCGCATCGTGGAACTGGCGCCCACGGCGGCGCTGTTCTACCAGCCGCGCCACCCCTACACCGCCGCGCTCATGTCGGCCATCCCGGCGCTGAACCCGGACGAAGTAATGCAGCCGGTGATTTTGGAGGGCGAAATCCCCAGCCCGGCCAACCCGCCTAAGGGCTGCCACTTCCACCCGCGCTGCCCCTACGCGCAGGACGTGTGTAAAAACGAAGTGCCGCTGCTGCGCGAGGTGCCCGGCGCGCCGGACCAGTTCGCCGCCTGCCACTTCGCCGAAACGTTGACCCTGAAGGGCGCCAGCGCCAACTAGCGCCCGCGCGCCCGCTCAGATTTCCGGCGGCCCGATAGATTGCCGGGCCGCCGGCCATTTATCCGCATTGGAAAGGATCAGGCCGATGATCGCAAACCCCTGGCTGCGCCCCAACCGCCCGCTGGCGATTGCCCACCGCGGTCACACCACCGAGTATCCCGAGAACACGCGCATCGCCTACGAGAAGGCGGTGGAGTTGGGCGCGGAGATGATCGAGTGCGATGTGAACATCAGTAAGGACGGCGTGCTGGTGATGATGCACGATTGGAAGCTCGACCGCACCACGAACGGCTCGGGCAAGGTGAGCGACCACACCTTCGAGGAGTTGCAGCGCCTGGACGCGGGCGCGAAGTTCCACCCGCAGTTTGCCGGGGCGCGCATCCCGACCACGGTGGAGACGCTGCGCTATTACCGCGAGGCGGGCATCATGGGCTGCTTTGAGGTCAAGGGCGGCGACGACGCCACGAGCAAGCGCATCGCCAGCGCATTGGTGGACCTGTTCGTCAAGGAAAAGGCGCTGGACTACGCGCTGATGAGCAGCTACTGGCACCCGGCCATGGCCCTGGCCAAGAGCAAGGTGCCCGAGCTCATGCTCGCCCCTGAGCGCCTGCCCGACGACGCTCCGCCCGACCCGCCGGAGGCCATCCGCCAGGCGCGCATGCTGGGTTCGGCCATCCTGCAATATCAGTACACGGTGATGACGCCCGAGGTGATGGCCGCGCTGCACGCCGCCAACCTGGCGGTGTGGTCGTGGTCTACGACCGACGAGCCGAGCATGGTCACCAGCATTGAGCTGGGGGCCGACGCGTTGATGGGCGACGACGTGCGCCTGATGATCCAGGTGCTCGACCGGATGCGCCCGCGGCAGACCGCCTGAGCCAAACGCGTCTCGCGGCGACTGACAGCCAAGGCGGCGTCAGTCGCCGCGTTTATTTCTGGGTGAACTCATGCGCATTACGGGCATCCACGTCCACAAGGTCAATCTGCCGCTCACCGCGGGCTACCGCTGGGCGCCGGGCATTTATTGGGGAGCGACCAAGGGCCTGGTCGCCGTGGAGACCGACAGCGGCCTGACGGGTTGGGGCGAGGTCGCCACGCCGGAGCTGGCCGACCTGGTCACGGCCGAGCTAATCCGCCCGCTGCTGGGGGCCGACCCGCTCGATGTGGAGGACTGCGCGCGCCGCTGCCTACCGGAGATCAGCACCCTCAAGAACACGCACGACGACAGCGTGGTGCGCGCCTTCGGCGGCGTGGAGATCGCGCTGTGGGATATCAAAGGCCGGGCGCTGGGGCTGCCCATTTACCAGTTGCTGGGCGGCGCGGCGCGCGCCACGCTGGGCGTGAGCGAATACTTCGCCCTGCGCGTGCCGGGGCCAAGCGAGGCCGGCGAGGCCACGCCGCTGGAGGTGGCTCGCTACTGCGCGCGGATGCGCGAGACCTTTGGCTCCACGCTGTTCGAGGGCAAGCTGGGCGTGCTCGACCTGGACAGCGAAGTGCGGATGGTCAAGGAAATCCGCGCCGCCATCGGGCCAGACGCCACGCTGCGGCTGGACGCCAACATGGCCTGGCCGCTCAACACCGCCCGCCGCGCGCTGGCCCGGCTGGAGCCGTACGACATCGCCAACATCGAAGACCCGGTGGCGAGCTGGTTCGACATGGCCAAGCTGCGCCGGCACAGCGCCATCCCGTTCTCCAGCCACGTGCCCGACCTGCGGCTGGCGGTGGAGCTGGGCGTGCCCGACACGCTGGTGCTGAATGTGACGCGGTTGGGCGGGCTGCGCGAGACGATCAAGTTCATCGGCGCCTGCGAGACCATGGGCGTGGGCTTCTGGTTCTACAGCGGCGAGACGGCCGTCGGCACGGCGGCCTACATGCAGCTGGCCGCCGCCCTGCCCTACCTCGACCAGCCGGGCCAATCACTGCTGCGCTGGTACGCCGACGACGTGATCGAGCCGCTTTTCGCGCCGCGCCACAACCAACTGCCCATCCCTACCGGCCCCGGCCTGGGCCTGGCCCCCGACCCGGCCGCGCTGGCCCGCTGCCGCGCCCGCTGGGAGCGCGAGGGCACGCTGCCACAACTGGGCGAGCCGGGCGCGGCGCAATACCGGCGCTTTCACGCGCAGTAAGCCGCGATGACGGTTGGCCGCCGCTTCCCGCCCGAGTGGCGCAAACAGACCGACGCGCAGACCGGCCGCGCCGTGCGCCAACTGACCAGCGTGGGCCACAACTATCACCTGTATTTCTACAACCCCTCGGTCACGCCCGACGGGCGCTATCTGGTGTTCTATTCCGAGCGCACCGGCCTGGCGAACCTGTTCCGGCTCGAGCTAGCGAGCGGCGAGATTGTGCAGTTGACCGACGCCGCGCCGGCCCGCGCCGACTACTGGCCGTTCTCGCCGCCGGTGCGGGGCGTGGCGATCTGCCTGGCCGCGCTAGGCGACGGCGGGCGGCGCGTCTTCTTTTTCGAGGGACAGGCGCTCAGATCGGTCCACCTGGAGACGTTTGAGACCCGCACCCTGCTCACCCTGCCGCCTGACCGCCGCCCCTCCATGCTGCACGCCAACGCTTCGGGCGACACGCTCGTGTTTGCCACCTGGGACGAGGCGCTGTTCGCCGAACGCTCGCGCCGCGCCTACGCGGGCGAGGTCTTCCCCGACGAGGCCTTCTTTCAGACCACCACCAGCGCCCTCCTGCGTGTGGACGCGGCAACCGGTCGCGCCGAGGAAGTGCTGCACCGTCCGGATTTCTGGATCAACCACGTCTTGCTGCACCCCACCCGGCGCAACCTGCTCCTGTTCTGCCACGAGTTCACGCCCGACCGCGACCGCATGTGGCTGCTCGACACCGACACCGGCGCGTGCGGGCCGATCCCCGGCCAGGGTGCGGACGAGTGGTACCAGCACGAGTTCTGGAGCGCCGACGGCGAACAGGTGTGTGTGCACGGCGGCTGGCACGGCGTGAGCGAGCGCGCCTTCGTGGCCTGGTGCAAACCCGACGGCACGGGCTGGGAGCGCTTGGCCCACACCACGCCCGGCCGGGTGTACGCGCATTACAACCGGCACCCTTCCGACCAAGGCTTCGTCACCGACGGCGAGGCGCGGCCCAACTGCATCTCGCGGGTAGAGGCGCGGGACGGCGAGCAGCACTTCACGGTGCTGTGCCGCCACGACACCGAAGAGCCGGTGGAGGACCAGCGCGCCCACCCGCACCCACAGTTCACGCCCGACGGGCGGCAGGTGCTCTTCACCGCCAACCACGGCGGCTTGAGCAATATCTATTCAGTGGCCTGGGACGGCTGAGTTGGGCGACCACCTGCCGCCGCTCGACTTCAGCAACGCCGCCTACACCGGCTGGACGCGCGCGCATTGGGCCGCGCTGCTGGCCCGCGCCACCTATGGCTTCGCGCGGCAGCTCAACCGCGCCGGGTCGCCCGCGCGCGTGCTGTTCCCAGACGACGGCTTCGCTGGGGCCGGGCACAGCGACGCCGTGAACGGCCTGGAGTCCTTCGCGCGGCTGGCGCTGGCCTGGGGCCTCTGGCTATACCAGCCGGCCAACCCGGCCCGCCTGAGCTTTCAGGGTTACGACCTCAACCTCGCCTACCTGCTCCAGCAGGGCTTATTGCAAGGCACCAACCCGGCCTCGCGCTACTACTGGGGCGATATCGGCCACCTCGACCAGCGCCTGGTGGAGTGCGCCTGTCTCTCAATCGCGGTGTGGCTCAGCCGCGCGCAGGTCTTCGACCAGCTCACCGCCGCGCAGCAGACCCAGATCGTGGCCTGGCTGGCGCAAGCCGACGGCAAGGGCGCCTACCCCGATAACTGGGTGATGTTCCCGGCCGTGAGCCAGGTAGTGCGCCTGCGGCTGGGCCAGGCCGCGCCCGAGGCCGACCTGCGCCGCCGCCTGGAGGCCATGGCCGCCTTCTACCGCGGCGATGGCTGGTACGCCGACGGCCGCGGCGACGAATACGATCTGTACAACGCCTGGATGTTCGGCGGGCACTACTTGTTCTGGGCCTGGATGGACGGCGACCGTTTCCCCGACCTGCGCGACGAGGTGCTGGCGCGCGCCCGGTCGTTTCTAGCGGCCTTCCCGCACTTCTTTGGCGCGAACGGCAGCTATGTGGGTTGGGGGCGCTCGCTGGGCAGCCGCTTTGGCGCGCTCATCGCCGTGGCGTTGGGCCATGTGCTGGGCGTCGCGCCCGCCAACCCCGGCCTGCTGCGCCGCCTGAGCAGTGGCAACCTGCGCTACTACGCCGAGCGCGGGCTGTTCCACCCTAGCGAGCATTACCTGACGCAGGGCGTGCACGGCCACAACCCGCTACCGCTCGAAAGCTACGTTTCCCCCGGCTCGCCGGGCAGCGCGCTGGCCGGGCTGTTCGCGCTGGCGCTCGACCCGGCCGACCCGTTCTGGACCGCGCCCGAAGCGCCGCTGCCGGTGGAGCGCGAGGACTTTGAGCTGGCGCTGCCCGCGCCGGGGTTCGTGGTCAGCGGGCGGCGGGCCACCGGGCAGGTGACGCTGCTGAACAGCCGCGCCGGGGTGGCCTCCACGGCCAACGGCTACCCGGCCAAGTACGGCAAGCTAGCCTACCACACGCACTTCCCTTTCAACGCCGTCAGCGTGCACGGCGGGCACGGCCCGGACATGCTGCCCGCCCTGACCGCCGACGGCGCGCATTTCGGCCACCGCACTCTCACGCGGCGCGGCGGCGCAGCCCCCGGCTACATCTGGAGCGAGTTTGACGAGGAAGTGAACGGCGAGCCGCAGGCCGTGCGCGCCGCCGTGCTGCTCTGGCGCGACGCGCAGATCGTACTGGCCGTCATCGAGCCGACGCTGCCGGTGGCGGCGTACTACGCCAGCGCCGCGCTGGGCGTGGAGCGCCCAGCCGGGCTGGTGCGGCGTTCGGACCCGGCCGCCGGGTGGGAGTATGCCGAGGGCGAAGACCGCGCGGTGGGCGTGGCGCGCCTGCTGGGCTACGACGCACAGCAGGCCAGCGCGCCGTTCCTGGGGCGCTCGACGCTGAATATGGCTTATCCCTACAGCGAACACCCGCTGGTGTACGAGACACGGCCGCGCCTCGCGCCGCGCGCGCTGGCCGCCCTGAGCCTGGCTCGCCCGCAGTCGTTCGACCCGGCGCGCGAGTTGGCGGGCTTCAGCGTCACCGCAGACCGGGGTGTGTTCGCCATCACGTGCCCCGATGAGGAGCAGATGCTGCTGGCCCAGGACCCCACGCTGCCCATGCGCTTCACGCTGGGCGGCCTGACGTTCGAGGGCGCGGCGGTGCGCTATGCGCGCGCGCTGCCCGAGGGCCGCGGCTGCGCCGGGCTGGGCGTCGAAGCCGTGGCGGGCCTGGTCACTTTCGCCGCGCCGGCCACGTTCGCGCTGGAGCATCACGCCGACGGCGCGACCACGCTGCTCACCAACGCGGGCGCGCGGTTCGCCACCCCGCCCGCCAGTGTCGAGGTGCGCAGCCTCACCCGTGACTGGCAGCCCGCGCCCGACACCTCGGCCGCCAGCGTGCGCGCCTGGCAGGCCGCCACCGAGCGCACGCTGGTTGAGTTTCGCTTGCGCGCATAACCCTTGCCTATGGACTACGTCATCGGCGTGGACGTTGGCTCGCAAAGCACCAAGGCCCTGCTGGTCGCCTTTGATGGCGCGCTGGTGGGCGAGGCGGCCGCCGCCTACGGCATTGACTACCCGCAACCGCTGTGGGCCGAGCAGCCCGTCGCGCGCTGGACGGACGCCTTCACCCAGGCCGTGCGCCGCCTGTTGGCCGAGACCGGCGTGGACCCGCTCCGCATCCGCGCCCTGGGCCTGGCCAGCCAGGTGGAGGGGGTGGTAGCGATTGACGCGGCGGGCGCGGCGCTGCGCCCGGCCATCATCTGGATGGACCGGCGCGCCGCCGCGCAGTGCCGGCCGGTGAGGGCTGCGCTCGGCGAGGCGGCGGTCTTCAACCTCTGCGGCCTCAACCTCGACCCCAGCCACGTCGCGCCCAAGCTGCGCTGGATCATGGATCACGAGCCGGGCGTGGCCGCGCGCGCCGCCTACTGGCTCCAGCCGGGCAGCTACATGGCACACTGGCTGACCGGCGAGTTGGCCGTGGACTACTCGAACGCCTCGTCGTCGCTGCTGCTGGACGTGCGCGCGCGCGATTGGTCGCCCGCCCTGTGCGCCGCCTTTGGCGTAGACCGCGCCCAACTGCCGCCGGTGCACCCTGCCACCGAGCGCCTGGGCCGCCTGCGCCCGGAGCGCGCCGCCGCGCTGGGCTTGAGCGCGGAGACGCTTGTCGTGGTGGGCAGCGGCGACGAGCACGCCGCCTGCCTGGGCGCGGGCGTGGTGGAGGCGGGGCTGATCGGCGACATCGCCGGCACGTCGGAGCCAGTATGTGCCGCCGCCGCCGCGCCGGCTTTCGACCCTACGCGCCTGATCGAAACGCACTGCCACGCCGACCCAGCGCTGTGGCTGCTGGAGAACCCCGGCTTTGTGTCGGGCGCGAACCTGCGCTGGCTGCGCGACCACTTCGCGCCCGACGAGCAGCGCGCCGCCACGGCGGGCGGGCCTAGCGCCTACGCCGCGCTTGATGCGCTGGCCGCGGCCGTGCCACCCGGCTCCGAAGGGTTGGTGTTCCTGCCCACGCTGATGGGCGCGACCACGCCCACCTGGAACGACGCGGCGCGCGGCAACCTGTTCGGCTTCACGCTGGCGCACACGCGCGCCCACCTGGTGCGCGCCGTGCTCGAAGGCTCGGCGTACGGCCTGCGCGACAACAGCGACCAACTGCGGGCGCTGGGCCTGCCTACCCGCGAGCTGCGCGTGATGGGCGGCGGCGCGCGCAGCGCCCTGTGGAACCAGATCAAGGCCGACGTGACCGGGCTGCCGGTGGCGGTGCCGGAGAACATCGAGACCACCGCCGTGGGCGCGGCCGTGCTGGCGCTAATTGGGGCCAGGGCCTACGCCACGCCCGCCGAGGCCTGCCCGCAGGTGGTGCGCCTGGCCGCGCGCTTCGACCCCAGCCCAGCCGCCCACGTCGCGTATGCAGCGGCCTATGCCCTTTACCGCCGCGTCTACTTCAGCTTATTGCCCGCGTTTGAGCAGGCGGCCGCCGCCGCGCCGCCGCCGCCCTCCGACCTCTGACCGCCAGCTCGGGGTCGTGCTATACTCCGCGCCGCGTCAGCCGCAGCCACAACCCGGCTTCGTCGCCCAGCGAGGTAAACCATGAGCTTCCTGACCGCTCAGCAGCTTGCCCACATGGATTTGTTCGGCTACCTGGTCTTCCCCGGCCTGCTCGCCGACCGGATTGAGCGCATCATCGCGGAGTTCGAGGCCGTCTTTGCCGGCCGGGGCGGTGGGCACAACGGCCTGGCCCACGACGGTACCGCCCGCTCGTGCATCGTGCCCTTCATTGACCAGTCGGAATATCTCTCGTCGCTCGTTGATGACCCGCGGATTGACGGCCTGTTCACCGACCTGCTGGGCGCGGACTACAACTACCTGGGCAGCGACGGCAACTTCTACGTCGGCGACACCAACTGGCACTCCGACACCGATTGGTCGGGCAAGGCTCGCGGCAAGCCCCCGCGCCTGTTCTACAAGCTGGCGCTCTACCTCGACCCGGTAGATGCGGCCACCGGCGCGCTGCGCGTCATCCCCGGCAGCCACCGCTACGGCGACACCTTCGCCATGGATCTGCATACCGCGCTGAAGAACCCCAGCGAGGCCGTCGGGCTTAGCGGCGCGCAGGTGCCGGCCATCACGCTCGCCAGCCAGCCGGGCGACGTGGTGGTGTTCAACCAGGCCACCAAGCACAGCTCGTGGGGCGGCAGCAACCGGCGGCGCATGTTTACCATTAACTGCACGCCGCGCTACGCCGAGGCCGATCTGCCGCTGCTGCAAAACGAAGTGGCCGGCTTCGCGCGCTTCTGGCCCGACTCGCTGTACGGCCCAGCCATGCTGCGCACGGCCACCCCGGCCCGCCGCGTGCACATGGAGCAGGGTCTCTCGCAAGACCCCTTCCTGGCCGCGGAGGTCGTCAAGGCCAAAGCCACTATGAAGGAGCCGGCGCGCGGCTAACCCGGCGCGCTCAGCGGAACGTAACAACACAGCGGGGCCGGTCAGGTTGACTGATCGGCCCCGCTTCTATTTCTAGCCAAGGCGCCGGCGCGCCGCTACTCTTTGACGCCCGCGCGCGGCAGCCGGTCGAGCGCCTCGATCTTTTCCACCTTGGGGGCCGAGCGCCCGCCAGTGTACTCGGCCGCCAGCCAGTGGTCGAGCAACTGCCGGCCCAGCGCCGTGCCGATGATCTGCGCCCCCATGGTAATCACCTGCGCGTTGTTGCTCTTGCGCGCGCGCTCGGCCGAGTAGGGGTCGTGGGCGCACACGGCCCGCACGCCCGCCACCTTGTTCGCCACAATCGCCATGCCCGCGCCGGTGCCGCAGATGAGGATGCCGCGCTCGAAGTCGTGGTGGGCGATGCGCTGGGCCACGTCCACGGCCACGTCTGGGTAATCCACCGGCTCGTCGGCGCGCTGGCAGCCCACGTCTACCGGCTCGTGGCCGAGTTCAATCAGGTATTGCTTGAGGTCTTCCTTGAGGGGGAAACCATAGTGATCGCTGCCGATGATGATGCGCATGAGTCCTCTGGCTGTGGGCCGCGGCCTCAGCCGGGCGTGAGGCGCGAACGATAGACGGTGAAATTAAAGGCTTCGGCGACGTGATACTCGTCGGCCAGCACCAGCGGCCGGCCGTTGGCGTCGTAATCCACCTGCTCGATATACAAGAGCGCCGTGTCGGGCGTGATGCGCAGGCGCTCGACCAGCAGCGGGTCGGCCATCACCGGCCGCAGCCACGCGCCGGCGTGGTGAAAATCGAACCCGAACTTCTCGCGCAAATAGCCATAGAGCGACTGGTGCTGCTTGAGGTACGCCTCGAACTCGGCCAGCGCCAGCCCGCCGGGCCAGGCGTCGAACTGGGCCGCGGCGAAGTAGTCACGCGAGAACACCACGCGGCGCTCGTCGGCCAGCCGCACGCGCTCCACGATGATGACCGGGTCGCCGTGCTGCACGTTCAGCCGCGTCGCCTGGCGTTCGTCGGCGGTGTCGGTTACCAGGCGCAAGTCGGTCGTGCCCGGTTTGGCGCCGGTGGCGCGGATGACCTCGGTAACGCCCCAGTTGAGGTTGAGGTTGTTGGCGGCCAGCGGCTGCTCGGCCACAAATGTGCCGATGCCGCGCCGGCGCACGACCACGCCTTCGCGCACCAGGGTGTCGAGGGCGGTGCGCAGCGTGCTGCGGCTGACGTTCATGGCGCGCGACAGTTCCGGCTCGGTGGGCAACTGCGCGCTGGGGGCCAGTTCGCCCCGGATGACCATGTCGCGCAGTTGCTCGGCGACCTTTTCGGGCAGGCTGACGCTGTTCTGAACTGGCGCGATGTTGGGTCTAATCGGCATGAGGCTGGCGTTCTCCGCTTGCGGGACTTCGCAGTTTTGCCTATCTTAGCGTCAAACCGAACATCCGCAACCCAACGTTTCGGCGGCGTCCTTCGCGCGCCACACCCTGCCGGCGCTCGGTGCCGCGGCCTCCGCCCAGCGAGCGTGAGCGCTACCCCCTGCCATCTCTCCAGTTTTCCGCCATTCTGCTTGACACAGAGCTTGTGCCTGCTGTAACATGGCGGAAGATGTAGGTTGTCCGACAACGCCTACTATAGCCTACCATTTCCTCCCTGTAAAGAGGTACAGGGCCGGCGACGCATTTTCTCCCGTGCGGCCCGCCCAAAGGAGACCGGCATGTCTAAACTCGCCATTGACGGCGGCGCGCCCGTCCGTTCTCGCGGCCCGATTGTCGAAACCGACGTGTTCGAGGAAGAGGAGCTTCAGGCGCTGCTGACCGTCGCCAAGCAGAAGAAGCTGCGCCGGGCCGAGGCCACGGTTGAATATGAACAGGCCCTGGCGGAGTGGTTCGGCGTGAAGCACGCCATCGCGGTCTCCAGCGGCACCACCTCGCTGCACATCGCCCTGGCCGCTTTTGGCGTCGGCCCCGGCGACGAGGTCATCGTCACCCCCTACACCTTCATCGCCTCGAACACCTGCGTGCTAGAGCAGAACGCCGTGCCGATCTTCGCCGACGTGGACCCGGTGCACCTGACGCTCGACCCGGCCGACATCGAGCGCAAGATCACCAAGCGCACCAAGGCCATCATCCCGGTCGCCATCACCGGCACGCCGGTGGATATGGACCCGATCATGGACCTGGCCCGGAAGCACAACCTGTGGGTGCTGGAAGATGCCGCGCAGTCGCTGGGCGCCACCTACAAGGGCCGCAAGATCGGCACCATCGGGCACGTCGGCTCGTTCAGCACCATCACCGGCAAGATCACCAACACCGGCGAGGGCGGGTTTGTCATCACCGACGACGACGACTTGGCCGACAAGATGTGGGGCTACAGCGACTTCGCCCGTAAGCGCGCGCTGGGCAAGGCTTCCAAGTACCACTTCGGCCTGCCGTGCACCAACTACCGCATCACCAACATGCAGGCCGCTATTGGGCTGGAGCAGATGAAGAAGGCCGACCGGCTGATCGCCCAGCGCACCGCCAACGCCCGCTACCTGACCGAGCGCCTCAAGGGCCTGCCGGGCATCACCACGCCCGCCGAGCCAGAGTGGGGCGACCGGGTGTACTTCTACTACGTCATCCGCCTCAACCGGCAGGTGCTGGGGGCCGACATGCTCAGCTTTGCCGCGGCGCTGGCGGCCGAGGGCGTGTATGATCTGGGCTATATCTCGACCACGCGCTGGATCATACCGCAGCACCTGGAGCCGGTGTTCGTGAACAAGAGCGGCTATGGCGGCAAGAGTTGCCCATTCGACTGCAAGTATTACGACGGCCACGTAGAATACGGCCCCGGCCTGTGCCCGGTGGCCGAGACCGCCTGCGAGGAGGTCTTCTGGCTGGCGAGCGTGCACCCGCTGCTGGAGCGCCAGGACCTGGACGACGTGGCCGACGCGGTGATTAAGGTCGCCACGGCCTTCGCGGAGAAGACCGCCGCCGGGGTGCGATTCGACTACGGCACACCCGAGTTGCGCGCCCGCCTGTAACCCAGCACGAGGCAGGCCGCCCATGCCCGCTTACCTGCTCGGCATAGACCAGGGCACCACGCAAACCACCGCCGTCGTCGTGGACGAGGCCGGGCGCGTCGTCGCACGTCGCTCGGTCGGCGTCGGCTCCCGCTTCCCCCGCCCCGGCTGGGTGGAGCAAGACCCGTGGGACATCCTGACCGCCGTGCGCGCCGCCGCCGCGCCGCTGCTGGCCGACTACGCCATCACCGCGCTGGGCTTCGATAACCAGGGCGAAACCTTCTTGCTGTGGGACGCGGCCAGCGGCGAGCCGCTGACCCCGGCGATTGTGTGGCAAGACCAGCGCGGGGCGGGCGTGTGCGCGGCGCTGCGCCCGAGCTTAGGCGCCGACTGGCTGCGCGCCCGCACCGGCCTGCTGCTCGACAGCTACTTCACCGCCCCCAAGCTGCGCGCCGTGCTGGAAGCCGACCCCGACCTGGCGGCGGCGGCCCGCGCGGGGCGGGTGCGTTTTGGCACCACCGACAGTTGGGTATTGTGGCAGTTGAGCGGCGGCGCGCTGCACGTCACCGACGCCTCGACCGCCGCGCGCACGCTGCTCTTCGATATCAACCGCCGCGCCTGGGATGACGACCTGCTGCGGCTGTTCGACGTGCCGCGCGGCCTGCTGCCGGAGGTGCGCCCGGCCGCGGGTTATGTGGGCCACCTGGACTTCGGCGGCCGGCAACTGCCGCTGCACGCGCTGCTGGTGGACCAGCAGGCCGCGCTCTTTGGGCAGGCGTGCTTCTTGCCGGGCGAGGTGAAATGCACGTTCGGCACCGGCAGCTTCCTGCTCATGAACCAGGGCACACAACCCCGGCCCTCGCAGCACGGTTTGCTCACGACCGTGGCCTGGGACTTCCCCGGCCAGACGGCCTACGCCTTCGACGGCGGCATTTTCGTGATGGGCGCGGCGGTGCAGTGGCTGACCGAGAACCTGGGCCTGCTGCCCGACGCGGCGGCCAGCGGCGCGCTGGCCGCCGGTTCCACCGACAGCGAGGTGGTGTGCGTGCCCGCGCTGGCCGGGCTGGCCGCGCCCCACTGGCAGACAAATGTGCGCGGGGCCTACTTCGGCCTGAGCCGCGCCACCACGCCCGCCGACCTGGCGCGCGCCACGCTGGAGGGGCTGGCCTGCCGCGTGGTGGAGGTGGTCAGCGCCATGCAGGCCGACTATGCGCCCAGCGGCCAACCTTTTCCGCTGTACCTGAAGGTGGACGGCGGGCCGACGGCCAACGCCTACCTGATGCAGGCCGTGGCCGACCTGACCGGGCTGGAAGTGCGCGTGGCGGCCGCGCGCGAGGCCACCGCCATCGGCATGGCTAACTTGGCGGCGGTCTCGGCCCTGGGCTACACCCTGCCCGACCTGGCGGCGCGCTGGCAGGCGGAGGCCGCTTACGCGCCGCGCCTCAGCGCCGACGAACGCGCGGCGCGGCTGGCGCGCTGGCGGCGGGCAGTGGCCGCCGTTAGGGCTTATCACGATGCCGCCTGAGGCGCCGCTCTTTTTGGGACCATACCTATGTCTGCCTCTTCGCCTGTCTTTGATGTCGCCGTCATCGGCGCGGGCGCGGTCGGCTCAGCCATCGCGCGCGAACTCAGCCGCTATGCTCTCTCAGTGGCGCTGGTCGAGGCCGGCACGGATGTCGGCGTCGGCACCTCCAAGGCCAACACGGCCATCTGGCACACCGGCTACGACGCTAAGCCCGGCACGCTCGAGTCGCGCCTGCTCAAGCGCAGCTATGCCCGCATGGCCGAGTTCCTGCCGGCCGCGGGCGTGCCGGTGGAACTGACCGGCGGGCTGCTGATCGCCTGGACGCCGGAACAGCAGGCCGCGCTGCCCAAGCTGCACGCGCAGGGCCTGGCCAACGGCGACGACGATATTTACCTGATGGGGCCGGACGAGGTCTACCGCCGCGAGCCGCACCTCGGCCCCGGTGCGCTGGGCGGGCTGTTCGTGCCGGGCGAGGGCATCCTGTGCACCTACACACTGCCGCTGGCGCTCGCCACGCAGGCCGTGCTGAACGGCACGGCGCTGCGGCTGAACTTCGCCGTGACGCAGATCGCGCCGGGGCCGGACGGCACGCACACCCTCAGCAGCGCCACCGGCGGCGCGCTGACCTGCCGCTACCTGGTCAATGCCGCGGGCTTGCAGGGCGACACGATTGACCGGCTGCTGGGCCACAACGACTTCACGATCACGCCGCGCCGGGGCCAACTCATCGTTTTCGACAAGTTCGCGCGGCGGCTGGTCAACCACATCCTGCTGCCGGTGCCCACCGCCACCACCAAGGGCGTGCTCATCAGCCCCACGGTTTACGGCAACGTGCTGCTCGGCCCGACCGCCGAAGATTTGCCCGACAAGACCGCCACCAACACGACCGCCGCCGGGCTGGAGGCGCTATGGGAGAAGGGCCGGGTCATCATCCCCGACCTGCTGCACGAGGAGGTGACGGCCACCTACGCCGGGCTGCGGCCCGCCACCGAACACAGCGACTACCAGATCAGGCTGCACGCGGCGCAGCGCTATGTCACCGTGGGCGGCATCCGCTCCACCGGCATCTCCGGCGCCATGGGCATCGCCGAGTACGTGGTCGGGCTATTGGGAGAGGCCGGCCTGGGGCTGGGCCTCAAACCAGACTTCGCGCCGGTGCACATGCCCAACATCGGCGAGGCGGGGGTGCGGCCGTACCAGTCGGCGGAACTGATCGCCGCCAACCCCGACTACGGCCGGATGGTGTGCCACTGCGAGCGCGTGTCGCTGGGCGAGCTGCGCGCCGCCCTGGCCGCGCCCATCCCAGCGCAGACGATTGATGGAATGCGCCGCCGCACACGCGCCCTGCAAGGCCGCTGCCAGGGGTTCAACTGCCACGCCGCCGTGGTGGGGCTGCTGGCCCAACACACCGGCCAGAGCGCCGCCGCGCTCACCGGCCTGGAGGACGCCCGTGCCCACTAACCCAGACGTCCTCATCGTGGGCGCGGGGCCGGCTGGGCTGGCCGCCGCCATTACGCTTAAGCGCCTGGGCCACGCCGTCACCGTGGTAGACCGCGAGCCCGAACTGGGCGGCGTGCCGCGCCTGTGCGATCACCCCGGCTTCGGCATTCTAGACTTGCAGCGCGCGCTCTCTGGCCCGGCCTATGCCCGCCACTACGTGCGCGCCGCCGAACGCGCCGGGGTAGACCTGCGCCCAGCCGTCACAGTGACACACTGGGCCGGGCCGACGCGCCTCGCTTATACCAGCCCGGCCGGGCTGGGTGAACTCGAAGCGCCGGTGGTGCTGCTGGCTACCGGCTGCCGCGAACGCCCGCGCGCCGCGCGCCTGGTGCCCGGCTACCGGCCGCAGGGGGTGTTCACCACCGGCTCACTCCAGCGCTTTGTGTTCGAGCAGCACCTGCCGGTGGGCCGCCGCGCGGTGGTGGTGGGGGCCGAGATCGTCAGCCTCTCGGCCATCATGACGCTGGCCCACGCCAAGATCACGGTAGCGCGGATGGTGACGGAGCACGCCCGCCACCAGGTCTACCTGCCCTACCTGCCGATGAAGTGGTACCTGATGGACCTGACGCGCCGCATCCCGATCAGCCCACGCACACGCGTGAGCCGGCTGCTGGGCCTCAAACGCCTGAAAGGCGTGGAGCTGGCGAACATTGACACCGGCGCGACCGAGGTGGTGGACTGCGACGCGGTGATCTTCACCGGCGACTGGATACCGGAGCACGACCTGGCTCGCAGCGCCGGGCTGGCGCTAGACGCTGGCACGCTCGGCCCGGCCGCCGACGCCGCCTACCGCACCTCGGCCCCCGGCGTGTTCGCGGCCGGCAACCTGCTGCACGGAGCCGAGACGGCCGAGGTCTCGGCGCTGGAGGGGCGGCAGGCGGGGCGCTCCATCGCGGCCTACCTGCGGGCGGGGGCGCGCGGCTGGCCGGAGGGCCGCCTGCCCATTCAGGTGGCCGCGCCGGTAGAGTGGGTGTACCCCAACCACCTCACCGCCGTAGACGCTCGGCTGCCCTTCGGCCACTTCAAGTTTCGCTCGCTGGCCTTTACGCGCCATGCGCGGCTGGCTGTGACCCAGGGCGACCGCGTGCTGCACACCCAGACGTATGGCGAACTGCGGCCCAACGCCTCGCAGCCGCTCAGCGCCGGCTGGCTGGCGCAGGTAGACCTGAGTGGCCCGCCGCTGCGCCTGGCGCCCGCCGCGTAACGTGCGCGGCAAAACAAAAGGACCAGGCAGAGCGGGCGCTCTGCCTGGTCCTTTTTGGTTGGGCGAGCGGGGGGCTAGCCGCGAAGGTACTCTGCCAGCGCGCCTACATCTGCAAACACGGCCGTGGGCGGGTGGGCGGCCTGGGCGACCTCTTCCGCCTTGGTTTCGCCGCTGAGCACCAACACCGCCATCATGCCGGCCGCGGGGCCGAGGGCGATGTCGGTGTACAGGCGATCGCCGACCATGCATAGGCTTTCCACCGGCAGGCCGAGGCGCGCCGCCGCCGCGTCGGCGATCAGGCGGTTGGGCTTGCCGATCACCAGGTCGGGCTGCCGCCCAGTGGCGGCGGCCACAAACGCGATCATGGCGCCGATGTCGGGCATGAAGCCGGTCTCGGTAGGGCAGTTGAAGTCGGGGTGCGTGGCGAGGTAGGGCAGGCCCGCCCGCACCAGGTCGCACAGGCGCCAGAGCTTGGCGTAGGTGAGCGTGGTGTCAAAGCCCAGCACCGCGTAGTCGGGCGTCGCGTCGGTCACGATGAAGCCGCGCGCGGCAAACTCGGCCTCCAGCGCGGGCGTGCCGACGACGTAGACGCGCGCCCCCGGCCGTAAACCGTGCAGGTAGTCAGCCGCGGCCTCGCCGGAGGTGAGCACCTGGTCGCGGGTGGTCGGCAGCCCCAGCCGGGTGAGCTTGGCGACGTACTGCGCCGCGTCTTTGCTGGAGTTGTTGGTCAAGAACAGCCAGGGCTTGCCCTGGGCGCGCAGCACGTCGAAGAAGACCCGCGCGCCCGCGATGAGCCGCTCGCCTATATACACCGTGCCGTCCAAGTCCAGCAGGAACCCGCGCGCGGCGCGGAGCGCGTCGGCCGGCATACCTAAGCGTTGAGCTTGTCGGTCAGCTCTTGCAGCGCCTGCTTGGCGGGCCACTTGTCGCGGAAGACGCGGCTGATGGCGCGGGTGATGCTCTGCGGCTGCTGGTGCTGGAAGATGTTGCGCCCCACCGAGCAGCCCACCGCGCCCGCCTCGCGCGCCTGCTCCATGCGCGTGAGCAGCTCGCTATCGCTGATGAGCGAGCCGCCGGCCAGCACCACCGGCCGGGCGCAGGCGCGGATGATGTCGCCAAAGGAAGCCTGGTCGCCGGACCAGTTGACCTTGACGATGTCGGCGCCCATCTCGGCGCACAGGCGCGCGTTGCGCTTGAGGTAGTCCGCGCCGTAGGAGGTAGCCATGTCGGTCAGGCTCTGGTAGGCGTTGGGGTACTCGGCTTCGGCGATGAAGGGCAGGCCCAGTTCTTCGCAGGCTTCGCCGATGTCTGAGAGGGCCTGGATGGCTTCCGACTCATTGTCACCGGCCAGCGCCACGTACATCACCACCGCGTCCGCGCCGATGCGCAGGGCTTCTTCGACCGAGCCGATGGGCGTGATGAGCGCGCCCGCGGACCGCCCGGCGGCCGAGGCGGTGAGCATGAGGGCCAGCGAGGTGTCGCGGGCGAAGAACTGCGCCGTTTGCTTGGCGATGCCGCGGCCCAGCATGAGCACGTTGGCGCCGCCGCCGATGGCCTCGCGCACGCGGGCGTTGGTGTCGTACAGCCCGTCGAGGAAGACCGGCGAGGTCATGCCGTGGTCAATGGCGCAGATCAGGCAGGTGTTGGTTTCCGCCTGGATCAACCGGTTCAGCCGAATTTTCTTGCCCGTAATTGCAGACATGGTAGGCGCCTCCCAGCGCGCTAAGGGTGACAAGTTTGACCTAACAGGCCAGCCAATCTTCGACCGCCGCCGAGTCCCCCGAGGCCCGTGAGTCCCCGGCCTTTGGATTTCCAGCGCATTACTTCTCCAAGCCGCCGACCCACTGCGCCCGGTCCCAGGCCGAGTGCCAGGCGGCTTCTTTGTCGCCGGGGCCGAATACCAGCAAATCGCCCAGCGTCAGGCGCTTGCGGATGAGCGGCGCGTGCAGAAAGGCAAAGCGCACCTCGGCCTCGCTGGGCGCGGGGGTCAGGTCTTGAAAGCGGCGGGGCGCGTCCACGGCCCGCAGAATCTGCGCGGCGCGCTCGGGCCGCTGGGTGAGGGCGCGCAGGCGCGCCTGGACCGCGGGCCAATCGAGCAAGGCGGCCGTGAAGGCAGCGCGCTGGGCGTGCCACTGCTCCAGCTTGAGCTGGTAGTCGGCCCAGCACTCGGCCGCCACCGCGCCGGTCTCGTCCAGGTAGGCGAAGGCGGACTCAATGCGGGCCTGCATGGTCTCGGCGCTCGGATACCAGGCGTTTAGGTCTTCCAGCGCGTCGCCGGGGCGAAAGGTGGTGAGGAAGCGGTCGTAGGCGGCGGTGGTCAGCAGCGTGGCCAGCGCCACCTGCGAGCCGTGCTGGGCCAGCGGGCGGCGGGCCTGCTCGGCCTCCAAATCGAGCACGTGCGAGACGACGTGCTCGAAGCCCGACAACGGGGCGGTGGCGCGCGAGAGCGACATCGCCAGCCCGCCAAGCGCGATGAGCTTGGCCAGCAGCGCCATGCCGGCGGGCGTGCGGGTACGGATGGCCTCGGCGTTGGCCAGGAAGATTTCATCCAGCGGGCCCATGAGGGTCTGGGCGAATTCGGTGTAGGTGTGGTCGAGGCCAAGCCGCCCGGCCAGCCACCAGTCGGCATAGCTGTTGAAGGCGGCCAGCAGGTCGCCCACGCCGGCCACGGTCATCTCCGGCGGCGCATCGGCCAGGGTCTCCAGGTCGCACACCAGGCCGTCGGGGTAGCGCGAGGGCAGCGTGCGCTTGACGCCCTCGACGAACACCGGGGCCATGTTGGAGGTGTAAGCGCTGACGCTGTTGGCAGTCTGGTAAACCACGAAGGGCAGTGCGGGGCCGCCCTGCTCCTGCTGCAAGCAATAGGCGGCGTGCTTGGCTACGTCGGTGACGGTGCCGGAGCCGACGGCCAGCAGCGCGGTGGTGGGGGTCAGCTGCGCCTGCACCTGGCGGATCTGGCCGAAGTCGGTGTGCACCTGGCCGGTGGTATCCGGCGTGAGCGCGATTACCTGCGGCTGCCAGCCGGCGGCGCGCAGCACCGCGAGCACCTGGGCCTTGAGGTCAGCGCCGGCGCGCCGCATGGGCGTTTCATCCATCACCACGGCCAGCGGCTGCGAGGGCTGCGCCCCGGCCTGCGCCAGGTAGCCGCCCAGGCGCAGCAGGGCGTTGGACTCAAAGACCATGAAACGCATGGGCAGGCCTTCGGCGGCCGGGAAGCCCGGTATGCGGCTGATCGCCGCCTTGAAGGCTTCGCCGCCGCCGGGATCGTAAGTCAACGTCATGTCGGTCTGCCTATCTGCTAACGGATGCTGCTCGGCGCAGTCCGCGCCGCCGTTGTCGCTATTGTTTCGCCCAGCGCTTGAGCACCGTGAGCGCGGCCGGCAGCGCCACCTCGGCGGCGGCCAGCTCGGGGTGCCAGGCGCGCTCCCACTCCACGCTGAAGGCCCCGGTGTAGCCGTCTTCGATCAGGCTCCACACCGCCCAGGCCAGCGGCACCGCGCCCTGCCCCAGATCGGTCAGATGCCAGGCCGCGCCGCGGCCCATGCCATCTTTGAGCTGCACATAGGCCAGCCGCGCGCGCAGCCGGCGGCGCGTTTCGGCCGGGTGTTCACCGGCGGCATAGGCGTTGCCCACGTCCCAGATCACGCGCAGGGCTGGGTGCGGCACACGCTCGAGGAGCGGCGCGGCCACGGCCGAGCGGGCAAAGTCGGCGTGCGGCTCGAGCGCCAGCGCCACGCCCACGCGCTGGGCGTACTCGGCGGCGGCGGCCAACCCCTCCGCGAGGCGGTCGTAGAGCGCCTCGGGGCGCGCGCCGGGCGGCAGCGCTTCTTCGTAGGCGCGCACGAACTGCGCTCCGAGCGCCGCGGCTGTGTCGCAATGCCGCCGCAGGTCGTCCAGGTTGGCCCGGCGCACGGCGGCATCGTCCGCCACGAACGATGAGTAGGCGGTCACGGCCAGGGCCGTCAGCCCGGCGTCGCGCTGCCGCCGGGCCAGCGCCGCAAGCTGGGCCGCGCTGAGGCTGGGCGGCACATGGCCGTCCGGCCCGCCGCGCCACTCCAGCGCGTCGTAGCCGAAGGCCGCCGCCCGTTCAATGACGACCTCGGCCGGCCACTCGGGCGCGGCCAGCGTGCTGAAGGCGAAGGCGTTCGGCACTAGACCAGGCCCGCGCTAACCCGCGCCGGCCCGCGCCGCCAGACCAGGAAGTCGAAGGCGTCGGGCAGGTGATACTCGCGGGAGTAAAGCAGCGGCTTATCGGCGGCGGCGTAGTCGGTTTGCACCAGGTAGAGCACCAGCGCGGCGGGCGGCAGGGCCAACTGCTCGGCCACCGCGGCGGGCGCGTGGGCGGGCAGCAGCCGCGCCACACCATACTCAATGGGCTGGCTCAACTCCGCTTGCAGCAGCGTGTAGATGCTCGCGGTGAGCAGCCGATCGGCGTCAAAGCCCGCCTTGGGCAGCAGCGCGACGCTGAGGGTGTCGAGGGTGTAGACCACCGGGCGGCCGTCGGCGGTGCGCGCGCGGGTGACGGTGAACACGGGGTCGCCCTCGGCCAGCGCCAGCGCCGCGGCGGTTTCGGCGTCGGCCGGCTCGCGCGCGGCGTACAGGTAGCTCGTGCCGGCCGTGTGCCCCGCCGACTCGATCATCTCGGTGATGCCGTAGTTGAAGTTGAGGTTCTTGAGGATGGCCTGCTCGCGGACGAAGGTGCCAACGCCCTGCCGGCGGGCTACCAGGCCGCCTTCTTCCAAGGCGCGCAGGGCTTCGCGCACGACCGTGCGCGAGACGCCCAGCATCTCTACCAGTTCGGCTTCGGTGGGCAGTTGGCTGCCGGGCTGGTAGGTGCCCGCGGCAATGGCCGCCCGCAGGCTCTCCAGAGTCACTTCGGTGAGCGTCTTGCGCTCGGTGCGCGCGATCTTAAACATTATGTCACGCTTAATGTCGGTTGTCCGTTGTCATGACGACACGAGAATACTTGAATTCAAGGGCGTTTGTCAACGCTCAATTTTGACCTGCTGACCGCCGGCGTGTCTGCGACCTACCAACCCACTGAAGGCTAAGCACGCTGTCGTGTGGTTCGCTGCGCGTCCACGCGCGCCGGCCCGCGGCGTATTGGCTGGCGGAGCGGCGGTCGGCGCTACGGCGTGGGCTGCCTGGCGTACGCGGTCTCGGAGGCCAGCAGCGCCTGCATGTAGCCCAGGGTGTAGGCCGTGCCGATGTAGGGGGTGTCGAGGATGGTCGGCGTGTGGTCGGGGATGCACACGCCCTCGAAGCCCACCTCGACCAGCGCTTGCATGACGGGGCGCATGTCCTGGTAGCCGTTGTTGAGCCAGCTCTCCACGAAGTGCGGCAGCGGCTGATCCACGTTGCGGAAGTGCACCTTGAAAAGCTTGCCCTGCGCGCCGTAGTGGTGAATGGTCTCGATGACGTCCTTGCCCATCGCGGGGCCGCCTTCGAGCCAGCAGCCCACGCACAGGCACAGGCCCACGTTCGGGCTGGCGGCGATTTGCAGGGCGCGCTCGTAGCCGTCGAAGCTGCTGAAGAGGCAGCGCGGCACGCCGCTGAGGGTGGGGCCGGGCGGGTCATCTGGGTGGATGCCGATGAGGACGCCCTGGTCTTCGGCCACTGGCGCGACCTGCCGGATGAAGTAGGCGAAGTTGTCCCACAACTCAGCGGCGCTGTAGGCGCGGCCATGCGAGAGCGGCTGGTCGTAAACGCGACCAGCCCAGTTGCCCGCGCCGGGGCCATTGAGGTTGAAGGCGCGGGCCGAGGCGCCGCGGCTGGTCTCGCGCGGGCTGCTCCAGATGCCGTTGGCCATGTGGGCGTAGGTGGTGTAGGGGATGCCGGCATAGCCCAGGTATTGCAGGTGGCGCTGGTATTCCTCGATCTTGGCGTCGCGGCCGGGCAGGTTGAGGACCAGGGCGTCTTGGTTGTGGACGGCGAGGTTGCCCAGGCCGTAGAGGGTGAGGCCCGCGTCGGCGAAGACCTGCTTGCGGCTCAGGTAATACTCGGGCGAAGCCTTGGCCCCATCAACAAAGCAGGTGACGTACTGCACGCCCACGGCCTGCAAGAAGGCCAGTTCGTCGGCGCTCGGCTCGGGCGAGGCGTAAGTGGCGATCTTCACGTCTTTCGGCAGGTGGAGCTGATCTTTGATGGTCATGGTCGAGTCCTAAAGGGGTGGGCCGCCCAACGGCGGGGCGGTTTGCAGAGGCAGCGCCGCCGCATTAGCTCAGGCGGTGGGCGAAGCCGACGCGCGCCCAGCCCAGGTCTAGGTTGAGGGCGGCGGCGGCCTGTTCGATCTGCCGCCAGGTAGTCTCAGGCAGCGGCAGCCCCTCGGCCAGCCGGCGGGCGCGGGTGCGAAAGTCGAGTTGGCCGGGCAGCACCACCTGGCCGCCCTCGGCCAGCGGCGGCGCGCCGACAACATAGGCGGCCAGGTCGTCCACCAACTCCTGGAAGCGGGCGCGGCCGCAGAACTTATCGGGGTCGAGGGCAAGGAGGCAGAAGCCGTTGATGTGGCGGCCGTGGTCGGTGCTGGCGAAGCCGCCCAGCAGCCCGCCCATGATCTCCACCAGCAGGCTCAGGCCGAAGCCCTTGTAGCCCAGGTCGCCGCCGAAGGGCAAAATCCAACCGTGCGGCGGGCCATAAAAGGCCTGGGGGTCGGTGGTGGGCCGGCCGTCGGCGTCTATGACCGCGCCGGGCGGGATCGGCTTGCCCTGATGCATGAGCATACGAATTTTGCCCTCCGCGATCATGGCGGTGGACATATCCATGACCAGCGGTTGGCCGCTCGTGGGCACGGCGTAGGCCAGCGGGTTGGTCGCCAGCCGCCCCTCGCGCCCGCCAAAGGGCGTGACCCAGTGACCGTGGCGCGTGCTGTTGGCGAAGGCCAGCCCCAGGAAACCCTGCTCGGCCAGCTTCTGCGGCCACGCGCCCAGGCGGCCCACGTGGCCGCAGTTGCGGCTGACCACGCAGGCCATGCCCGCGGCGGCGGCCTTGTGGCGCGCCAGGTTGACCATGAAGGCGGCGCTCACCTGGCCGAAGTTCAGCCCACACTCCACGATGGCGGTGGTGGGGGTTTCATGGACGATGGCGGCGGGCGCGCCGGGCTTCACGCGGCCCTCACGCGCCCAGTTGGCGTACTCGCCGAAGCGCAGCAGGCCGTGCGAGTCCAGGCCCATCAGGCTGGCTTCGATCAACTCCTCGGTGACCAGGGCGGCTTCATCCGGCGGGGCGCCGGCGGCCGTAAAAAGCTCCCGGCCGAGGCGGCGGGCGTCGGCGAGGGGCAGGGTCAGGTTGGGCATGCGCACTCCTGTAGTTGGTGCGGGCGATGATAGGCCGGGTGGGCGGCGGAGTCAAAGGGGAGAGACGGGGGGTTGGAGGTTGGAGGTGAGAGGTGGGAGGGCGGAGGCTAGAGGTGCGATAGGGCAGGCGCTGCGGGCGACAGCGGGTACAATGTTCCGCGCGTTCGTTTCGCGCAAGGATGCTCTATGCAGCGGCAAACTTTCTGGCAGCGCACGGAGGCGTGGGTGGTGCGCGGCGGCGCGGCCCGCCCCCGACCCGAGGCCGCATGAAGCTTAACGTCAACGGCCAAGACTACAGCGTGCGCGACGGGCAGGACCGTGAGCTGTTATGGGTGCTGCTCGACGAGCTGGGCCTCGACATCCGCTTTAGCTGCGCGGCCGGCTCGTGCGGCACCTGCCTGGTGCTGGTGGGCGGCCAGGCCCAGCGCGCCTGCTGCTACTTGCTGAGCGCGGTGGGCGACAAGCCGGTGTGGACTAAAGCCGGCCTGCTGGCGGCCCGCGCGCGCGGCGAAGGCCCAGCCGCCGAGCAGCCGCCGCCGAGCATGCCCGCCGCCCCGCCTGGGGATTGACTCCAGCTAGGATGACCTTACACTACGCACACAGCCTAACCTAATCGGAGCCCCCATGCTGACACAAGCGCAAGTGGATTTCTTCAACGAACACGGCTTTCTGCGCCTAGAAAACGTCTTCTCGGCGCAGGAAATTAGCAAGCTGAGCGACGACCTGCAATACATGATGGACACGTTTGCCCATTGGGAAGGCGGCTGGCGCGGCTCGTGGCGCAAGGACTACATGGAGGCCGAGGAAGACGCCAAGGCCGTGCTGGTGCACATTCACGAACTGCACCACTACTCGGCGGCGTGGATGCAGGCCGTGACCCGCCCCGCCCTGGCGGACGCCATCGGCCAGATCTTGGACACGGACGCGGTGGAAGTGCACCACAGCACGCTGCACGCCAAGGCCCCCAGCGCGGGCACGCCCTTCCCCATGCACCAGGACGACCCGTTCTACCCGCACACCGACGGCCGCTATATTGACGCGCTGGTGCACGTGGACAACGCCGACGAAGAAAGCGGCTGCCTGAAGTTTCTGGACGGCAGCCACAAGCTCGGCAAGCTCCAGCATATCATGGGGCCGGACATTGAGCCGTTCCTGCCGGTGGAGCAGTACCCGCTGGAAGACTCGGTGTCGGTGCCGGCCAAGGCCGGCGACGTGGTGCTCTTCCATCTGTGGACCGTGCACGGCTCGGCCCTCAACCGCGCCAAGCGCTGGCGCCGGCTGGTGCGCGTGGGCTACCGCGACCCGCGCAACATTCAGCTGGGCGGTGCGGCGCTGGGCCGCCCCGGCCTGATGGTCAAGGGCGTGCGCCCCAAGCTGGAGGGCGTGACCGTGGATGTCTACGGCAACTGGCAAGGCAACCTGGCTGCCGCGGCGGTGCGCGAAGGCTAGCGCTGTGAGCGCGCAACAACGCTGAACCCCAACGGCCCGGTCGGTTGACCGGGCCGTTGGTTTCATTGGGCGCAAGCAACGCGCCACGCGCAATCCGCGGATAAATTGCCTCAGTTTTGCGGATAAACGACACTCGCTGCCCGCGTGGGCCGGGCTTACGCTCTAGCCGCGGCCCGCCCGCCGGCCGCGGATGGCACGGGCGGAGGCGGGCCGGCGAGCAGCCGGCAGGAGCAGCGGTGAGCGCGAGCAACCTGACCATCGTCTTCTTTGTCTACGGCCTGGCATTTTTCACTATGGGCCTGGTCGTGGCGCTGGAAGGCGGCCGCGCCTCCGACCGGCGGCTGCGCCACGCGCTGCGCCCCCTGGCCGTGTTCGGCCTGCTGCACGGTCTGCACGAGTGGATGGAGATGTTCGAGCGCCTGGGCCTGACCAGCGCCGGGCCAGGGCAGGCGCTGTGGCAGGGCCTGCGGCTGGCGATGCTGTCGTTCTCCTTCCTGTCGCTCACGGCCTTCGGCGCCTCGCTGCTCGCGCCCACCGAAGCCGCGCGCCGGCTCAGCCTGTCCATCCCGGTGGTGCTGGTCACACTGTGGGGGTTGGGGCTGCTGGCGCTGCGCCCCAGTCTGAGCCTGGGCAGCGGGCTGTGGGAGGCCGCGCACGCCTGGACCCGCTACATCCTGGCGCTGCCCGCGGCGCTGCTGGCGGCGGCGGGCCTCATCGCCCAGCAGCGCGCCTTCCGGCGGGCCGGCCTGACCACCTTCAGCCGCGACAGCCTATGGGCGGCGGTCGCCTTTGCCTGGTATGGGCTGGTGGGGCAGATGTTTGCCGAGGCCAGCGGGCTGCCGCCCTCCACAGTGCTCAACGAGGCCCTGTTCCTGCGGGTGTTCGGCTTTCCTGTGCAGATCATGCGCGCGCTGGCGGCCTCGGCCGCCTCGGTCTTCATCATTCGCTTCCTGCGCGCCTTCGAGGTCGAAGCCCAGCACCACATCGCGGGCCTGCAGGCGGCGCGGCTGCAGGAGGCCGAACGGCGCGAGGCCCAGCGCGGCGAACTGCTGCGACGCGTGGTGGCCGCGCAGGAGGCCGAACGCCAGCGCGTGGCGCGCGAACTGCACGACGTCACCGGCCAATCGCTGACAGCGCTGGGGCTGGGGCTGCGCGGCGTCGCCACCACGCTGCAGGGCGACGCCCCGGCCCTGCCCGCCGCAGCCCTCAAACTGCGGCAGTTAGAGACGCTGGTGAGCGGCGCGCTCGACGAACTGCGCGGGCTGATCGCCGACCTGCGCCCCTCCCACCTGGACGATTTGGGCCTGGCGGCAGCGCTGCGCTGGTATGGCAAAGACGTGCAGCAGCGCCGCGGACTAGCCGTGCATGTGGAGATCGAGGGCGAGCCGCGCCAGGTGAGCGGCCCGGTGCGCACGGCGCTCTTCCGCATGGCGCAGGAAGCGCTGACCAACGTGCTCAAGCACAGCGGCGCGGCCGACGCCTGGGTGCGGCTGGCGTTCGCGCCCGAGGGACTGCGGCTGGAAGTGGAGGATAACGGGCGCGGGCTGGCGGCCGCACCGCCGGGCGAACGCAGCGCCGGGCGCCCGGCCTGGGGGCTGCTGGGGATGCGCGAACGCGCCGAACTGCTGGGCGGCTGCTTTGAGATCGGGGCGCGCCCCGGCGGCGGCACGCGGGTAGTCGTTACCATCCCGGCGGCGGCGGAGGCAGTGGCATGACGATCCGGCTGCTGTTGGTGGACGACCACGCGGTGGTGCGCGCGGGGCTGCGGATTTTGCTCGAAAGCCAGCCCGACCTGGAGATCGCGGGCGAGGCCGGCACGGCGCGCGAGGCGCTGGCGCAGGTAGACCAACTGCGCCCCGACCTGGTGCTCATGGATATCGGCCTGCCGGACGCCTCGGGCATTGACACCACCACCGCCATCCGGGCGCGCTGGCCGCAAGTGGCCGTGGTTGCGCTGACCATCCACGAGGACGAGGAGTATTTCTTTCGGATGCTGCACGCCGGGGCGGCGGGCTATGTGCCCAAGCGCGCCGCGCCGGAGGAACTGCTGACGGCGGTGCGCGCGGCCGCGGCGGGCGAGGTCTACCTCTACCCGCCATTGGCGAAGCTGCTGGTTAAAGATTACCTGGCCGGCCCGCGCGGCCCGGCGGCGGCCGAGGCCCTCAGCGGCCTAACCGAGCGCGAACAGGAAGTGCTGGCCTACCTGGCCGAAGGCTCCAGCAATGCCGAAATCGCCGAGGCGCTGACCATCAGCCCCAAGACTGTGGCGCGCCACCGCGAGAACCTGATGGCCAAGCTCAACCTGCACACCCGCACCGACCTGGTGAAGTACGCCATCCGCAAGGGCATCATCACCGCGTAGGCCGCCCTGGGCGGCGGCGGCGCCCGGCGGGACCACGCAGCGTGGCCCCGCCGGGCTTTTTAGCTGACCATGCCGGTCATCCCCACCGCCTTGGTCGCTTTCCCATGCCGCCTGGGGTGAATCACCCACGTCAAGATACGGCTGACTGCCAATAGCCGCCGCCCGCCGCCCGCCTTATGCTGATGGCAGAGCGATGAGCTGCCCGCTCATCGAACGACGAGCCGGAGGTGAGCATGACCGCAGTGACGCTGACTATGGTAATTGGGCTGACACTCAGGGTGGCGGCGCCGCTGGCGCTGATGCTGTGCCTGGGCACGCTGGTCCAGGCGCTGCTGGAGCGCCGGCTGGAGGCCGGCCGATGAACACGGAAACGGCCTGGCTGTCGGTGGTGCTGGGATTTGGACTGCGGCTGGGCGCGCCGGCGCTGGCACTGGCGGGCATGGTCTGGCTGATGCGCCGCCTGGATGCGCGCTGGCAGACCGAAGCGGGCCGATCGCAAGCCGCCGCCGCACCGCCCGCGCTGCGCTGTTGGGAAGTGCACGCCTGCCCACCCGAGCGCTTCGTGGTGTGCTGCGTGGCGCAGCACCCAGACATCCCGTGCTGGCAGCAGTTTCGCGATCAGGCGGGCAACCTGCGCACGGGCTGCCTGGCCTGCGAGTTGTTTGCCGCGCTGCCGGCCAGGCCCGCGGCGACGCCGGCGCCCATAGGCCGCTAACTGAGCGCCAGCGGCAGAAAGTCGTTCGGAGGCCCAGCGCTCAGCGATCGCGGCCGCCGGGCGGTTAACGCACAACCGGGCGCCTTGCGGCGCCCGGCTGATTGAGGCAGGTGAGGCGAACGGACGGCGCTAGGGCCGGGTGTAGGCCGAGGCGTCCGCGCCGACTGCGACCAGTGAGTCGTAGAGCACCTGGAGGATGTACTTGCCGTTGTGGGCAAACGCTCCGGGGTCCTTCTGCGAATACTGGTAGTTGTAGGCCGCGCGCAGCAGGCTGGGCGTCCAGGTAGCGTAGCCGCCTTCGCCTTCGTCAATGACGCCGTTGGCGTTGGCGTCGGCGAAGAAGTAGGGGTAGGCCGTCGGGCTATACGCCAGAGCCACACCGCCCTTGTCGACGGCGTAGGCTTGCAGGCTCGCCAGCAGCGCGTCTTGCAGCGCGCCGATTTCGCTGGCGAGGCCCTCGGTCACATCGCCGTCGCCGTCGTAATCCACGTCTGACATTCGGATGGTCCGCAGGTCTGCCACCGTCGTGACGGTCTTGTGGCACTGCGTGCAGGCTTCCACCTGCACTTCGAGCGCGTGCGTCTCGTGACAACTGACGCAATCGGCCGGGCCTAGGTCGCCGTGGGTGTTCAGGCCCAGGTATTCCTGGCCGTCGAATTCGTAGGCGCCCTTGACCTCCGTGCCGAAGAGCGTGGCGCCGGCGGCGAAGTAGTGGACGTTGCGGAAGCGCAGCGCTTCGCTGACTTCGTCATTGCCCACGCCCGCGGTGCGAATGGCGTTGTTGACGCTAACTGTTGACTCACGCCCCTGGTGGCAGTTGATGCACAGGTTCGCTTCGGCGCCTTCGCCGAAGGTCACCGTGGCACCGCTGGGGAACCGGACGCTGTCCACCGGGTAGCGGGTGAACGTGGTCAGGTCGTTGTGGCAGGTGGAGCACTGGAAACCGTTGCTGGGCGGCACGGCGATGGTGGCGCCGTTTTTCAAGAAAGTCGGCAGGCCGTCGGCCGAGTGACACTTGGCGCAGGCGCCAGGCACTTCCGCCGGGTCTTCGGTGTCCCAGTGGCGGAAAGGTTCGGTCGAGCCGGCGAAGTGGCCGGCGTCAATGCGGTGCATGCCGGTCATGTCCACCGGCGCGGCCAGCACGCTGTTCAGGTCGGTCAGCGAGTCGTACAGCAGTTCGATGATGTATTTGCCGCCGTGCGCGTACGCGCCAGGGTCTTTCAGCGAGGTCTGGTAGTTGTAGGCGGCCTTCGCCAGGCGGCCGGTCCAGCCGGTAAAGGCATTCCCGAAGTTGTTTTCGCCGTCGTCGAGCGCGCCGTTGGCGTTGGTGTCAATGAAGAAGTATGGGTAAGCGGCCGTGTCGTACACCAGCGCCACGCCGGAGACTTCGGAGGCATAGGCCTGCATGCCGGCGAAGAGCTTGGCGCGCACGCCTTCCAGTTCGTAGTACATGCCTTCTGCCAGGTCGCCGTCGCCGTCATAGTCTACCAGCGAGCCGTTCATGCGGATGTTGCGCACGTCTTCGGCGTTACCCACGGCGTGGCAGGCCGCGCACTTGTCGAGCTGCAACTCGAGCGTGTGCGCGTTGTGGCAGTCGGTGCAGGCGCTCAGACCGTCCACGTGTTCAAAGAGCACGTCGTAGGTCTGCTCGGCATACTCGTAGCCGCCTTTGACCTGCGTGCCGTAGCGGCTGACCGCCGCGGCGAAGTAGTGGATGTTGGTGAAGCCCAGGTCGGCGCTGACGGTGTCATCGTCGGTCAGGCCGGCCTGGCTGATGGCCTCTTCCACGCTCAGGCCGGAGGCGCGGCCCTGGTGGCACTGCATGCAGCGCGCTTCCGGGCCAAGGTTGGTGATCTCCGCCCCGGAGGGGAAGGTGACGCTGGTCATGGCCTGGGTGGCGTCGTTGTGGCACGCCTCGCAGGTGATAACCTGGCCGATGGCGGCCGGGCCGTCCACCGCGCCGGGCGCACTGCCGTCGGCGCCCACGAAATCGCGGTAGCCGCTGGTGGTGTGGCACTTGGCGCAGCCGGCGGGCACTTCGGCCGGGTCTTCCGTGTTCCAGTGCATGAAGGCTTCGGCGGCGGCATCGGCGTGCGCCGAGCCGGCCCACTGCGCTTCAAAGGGGATGTTCACCGCCGGCTCGACGGTGACGGGCACTTCCACGATCTGCGTTTGCTCCACTGGCACTTCCACAGTCACGATGATTTCCTGAATGACCGGGGTGGGCACGGTGGTGGGGTTCGCCCCGCAGGCAGCCAGCAGCAGGGCCAGGCCCAGCAGCGCCGCGGCGGCGGCTATGCGCTTCTTCATATCTTGCTCTCCTCGTGTGGAAACACGCATGGTGGTCGCGTGGGGCGGCGTTGAGCGTCGGTGGGAGCAGCCTCCTTGGCGGTGGGTGGTCATGGGTTCGCCTTCAAGATAGCAATCAGGTCTTGCGCCTGATCAACGGTGCGCCGCGCGCTGGTGATGACCTGCACATCGTGGCCGCGCGCGTCGAGCTGCACAATACGCAGCGTGGGCAGCGCGGCCAGCAGGCCGGGCAGCGGGTCGAGCTGGGTCACGGTTTCATCGCCGGCTTCGAGCAGCACCGCGGCCGGCTGGGCGGCGATGACGGCTTGCAGGGCGTGGGGGTCACGGGCATCCACCCTGGTCAGTTCATCGGGGCGCAGAAACTGCCCCAGGCGGGTGGCCATGCCTTCCGCGAAGAGTGAGCGGCCAGAGAGGATCACGCACGCCGTCCGAGCCACGCCGACTATCCCTGCCTTTGCCCCTTTCAAGCAAGTCAAGGATAGTGCGGTTCACCAACGGTCGGAATACCCGCCCGTCCAAATCTGAGTCCGCGAGGGGGTAGGGTGGTTGCCTACCCAGGCGGGTAGGCCGGCGCTCAAACGGGTAGGCGGCGAAGGGCACAGGGGCAGCCGGCGGCGCGGCGCGCAGCCGGGCCGGGGTGCGCTAGGCCGCGGAGGGGGGCGGCGGGCGCAGCCCGGCGCGGATGGCATAGGCCGCGGCTTCGGTGCGGTTGTGCAGGCCGAGCTTCTGCAGGATGTTCTTGAGGTGATATTTAACCGTATTCTCACTCACGGCCATGGCTTGGGCAATGGCTTTGTTGCTCAGCCCCTCGGCCAGATATTGGATGAGGCGGGTCTCTTGCGGGGTGAGGGTTTCGGCCGCTGGCGCGCGCGCAGCGCGGGTGAGGCCGGCCAGCAGGCGCGCGGTGGTCTGGCGCGTCATGGCCGCCTCGCCGTGTTCCAGCCCGAGCAGCATCTCTAGAAACTCGTCGGACTTGAGGCTCTTGAGCAGGTAGCCGCTGGCCCCGGCCTCGCTGGCCTTGAACAAGCTGTCGTCGCCGTCGCTGGCGGTGAGCATGACGACTTTGGCCTCGGGCCACGCGGCGCGGATGCGAATCAGCGCCTCCAGCCCGGTGAGGACCGGCATGGTCAGGTCGAGCAGCACCACGTCAGGGCGCAGGCGCAGGGCGGCTTCCACGGCCGCGCCGCCGTCGCCCACCTGCCCCACCACCTCGAACCCGGCCGCCTCCAGCAGGCTCACCAGGCCGTCGCGGAAGAGGGAGTGATCGTCAGCCACCAGGATGCGCATGGTCAGGCCGGCTTGTCTAACGGCAGGCGCACCGACACGCAGGCGCCCTGGCCGGGGCGAGCCGCAAGGTGAAACTCCGCGCCGATGGCCTCGGCGCGCTCGCGCATCGTCGCCAGGCCAAAATGCGGCCGGCCGCCGCCGCCGTGCCCGTCGCGGTCGAGGTGAAAACCCACCCCGTTGTCGCGGATGGTGACCTCCAGCACGAGGCCGCTGTTGCGCACCACCACCTGAACGGCCGTGGCCTGGGCGTGCTTGCGCACATTGGTGAGCGCCTCTTGCACAATGCGCAGCAACTGCACTTCGGTCTCGGGCGGCAGCGCCAGTTGGCCGACCGAGGGCGAAAGCTCCACGCTGACGGGCAGGTCGCTCAAGGAGCTGAAGTGCGCGGCGTACGCTTGCAGCAGCGCGCTCAGGCGCTCGTCGCGGCGGCTGGTCAGGCGCAGGCCCAGGATGGCCTCCCGCACGTCCACAAACAGGCCGCGGGCCGCCGCCTCCAACTGGGCCAACTGCGTTTCGGCCGCGGGGAGCTGCTGGCGAGCCAGCAGCAGGCGCACGGCGGTGGCTTTGGTGTGCACGTAGCCGAGCACCTGCGCCAGGCCGTCGTGCAGTTCGCGGGCAATGCGCTCGCGCTCTTCCACGATGGCGCGCTGGCGCAGCTCGGCGCGGGCGGTGGCGGCCTGGGCCTGGCGGGCGAGCTGGTCGGCCAGGCGGTTGAAGCTGACGGCCAGTTCGTCTAGCTCGTCGGCGGCGGCCCCGCCCGTGGGCAGGCGCACGCCGAAGTCGCCGGCGGCGTAAGCGGCCAGCGGGCGGCGGAAGGCCTCTACCCGCCGCACCACCAGCCGATGCAGCAGCCCATAGAGTCCGACGGTCGCAACCAGCGTGATGCCGGCCGAGATGGCCAGGTCAATTTGCAGGCTTTGCACGGCGTGAGGCCACAGGATGCGCATGGGCACATCCACCAACAGCACGCCCAGGTGCACGGCCGCGGCGGGGTGGCAGGCGGCGCACTCCGGTTCGTTATTAATGGGCACGGCCACGCGCAGGGCGTGGGCATCACTGTTGACAACGACGGCGGCGGGGCGCTGGCCAGGGGCGGCGCGGTGACAGGCGGTGCAGCCCGGCTCGGTCACCGACTGCACGACCCCCGGGCGGGCGAGGCCGCTGTCTACCAGCACGCGGCCGTCCGAGTCCATAATTTGGGCGCGCTCGATGGTGTCGCGGGCGGTGATGTCGGCCAGCACCGCGTCCATCAGCGTCGGGTGATTAGCCAACATGCTCTGGCGCAGGCTGCCCAGCACCACCTGGCTGATCTGGGTGGCGGTGAGCTGGGCTTGGTCGGTCAGTAGGTGGCGTTCGCGCCAGTAGTGGGCCAGCGAAAGCAGCGTGAGCGTCAGGAAGATGGGCAGGCCCAGGCCCAGGGCCACGCGGGCGCGCAGGTTGTGCCGGAAGAAGACGCGCAGGGCGGCGCCCACCCGAGGGGCCAGGGGGCGGCGCGGGCGCCAGAGCGGAACCACCTGCGGCTGGTCCATGCCATCCTCGAGGCCTAGCGCTCCGGCGCTCCGGCCGCGATCCACTCCGTGAGCACTTGCAGTTCAAACTCTGTGAGCTGGCCGGGGTGCTTGTTGGCGCTGATCTTGGTCAGGATCGAGCTGCCTTCCGGGTCGCCGGGGACGATCACGGCCCCAGCGCGCCCGCCGGCCATGGCCGCGGCGTACGAGTCCAGGTACAGGCCGCCCGCGCCGCCGTGACAACTGACGCACTCCTGGCTGAAGACCAGGGCCAAGTTGTCCTCCCACACCGGGTCGAGGGCAATGGGGGTAGCCGTGGGGCGCGCGGTGGGCAGCGGCGTGGGCGTGAGCGGCAGGAAAGCCTCTTGCGGCTCGCCGCGCTCCACGGTGGCCAGCGCCGTCTGTTCGAAGGTGACGAACTGGTAGATGGTGAAGAGCAGGCCTGCGGCCAGCAGGCCGGCAATCGGCAAATAGCGCTGCTGGCGGCGGCGAAGTTGCGCCGGGTCTGGCGCGCGGTCAGCCAGCCCGGCCTTAATGTCGGCCAGCTCGCGGGGGTGCTCTTCGAGCATCTCGTGCTCGCTCAGCTTGCCGGTGAACATGCTCTTGTTGAACGTGCGCAGATGCACGTGATACATGTGCCAGATGATGATGGCCAGCACCGCCAGCAGGGCTTCGCCGCCGTGCGCGGCCTTGGCCGCCGGGATAAACTGGCCGGGCAGCAGCCGGGTGGTGGCGATGGGGTTCCAGAGCATGAAGCCGGTGATGATCATCACCAACGTGCCCCAGACCAGCGCCCAGTATTCAAACTTCTCGCCGAAGGTGAAGCGCCCGGCCTGGGGCGGCCGGCGGCGCAGGCCCAGGTTGTAGAGGAAAGCGCCCAGGCCCTCCTTGGCATCGTTCAGGCCGGGCAGCATGGTCAGCCGCACGCGCCGCACGATCAGCCGATAGCCCAGCATGAACAGGTGGTTGACCACCTCGAGCATGAGCACGGTGGCGGCTACGCGGTGGATGATGCGCACGCTCTGGATACCGCCCATGAGCGCGATCATAGTCTGAGCCCATTCGGCGCCGGCGTATTTCTGCGGCAGGCCGGTGACGGCCAGCACCACGAAGGATGTGAGCGTGAGCAGGTGCTCGAGACGCTGGCCGAGCGAGAAGCGCTGGTAAGTGCGCGCGGGGGTGGTCTTGGCGGCCATTAGTGGTCTCCCTCGGGCGCGGCGGGCGCGGGTGGTTCCGGCGTGGCGGCAGGTTCGGGCACCTCCGGCGCGGCGCTTTCGGGTGGCGCGGCGCTTTCGGGCGCGGGGACGGGAGGTTCGGGCTGGGGCGGCGGCGCGGCCGGGGGCCGGCTGCCCGACCCGCTGTCAGTCGGCGGGTGGACCGGGCCGGCGCCTTTCTGGCGGCGGCGGATGAGCTGCCGGCCCGCGTCGGTGACGACGTAGACGCTCATGCCGGCGACCGTGACGGGCACAAACACGCTGTAGAACAAGCCCACATAGTAGACTAGCGAATTGTGCTCAGGCGAGGGCGTGTAGTGGCTCAGCCAGGCGCCCGAGAAGTTCTGCGTGGCGTCGGGGTGGCACTTCTGGCAGGTGGTGAGCAGGTTTTCCTTGATGACGCTCGACTCGGCGTCGGTGACCGCCTTGATGTTGTGGATGCCGTGGCAGTCAATGCACAACGGCGTGTTGGGCAGTTGGTCGGGGGCCTGCGCCTCGAACAGGGTCGTGGTGGTGCCATGGAAGTCGGCCACGTAGGTGGAGAGCACGTTGGTGTTCAGGTCGTAGGGGGCCATGCGTTCTGGGTCGGCGTGGCAGCGCGCGCACAGTTGCGGGCTTTTGTCGAGGAACTGCGCGGTGCGCGGGTCTTGAATGGTGTGCACGCCGTGGCAGTCAATGCACAGGGGCGTATCGGCGTTGGTGTTGGCGTAGACCGGCGCGCCGTGCACGCTCAGGCGATACTCTTGCTCAATGCCGCTGTGACAGCGGCCGCAGGTGGCGGGGATGCGCGCGCGCGGCTCGACCTTGACCTGGTAGTGCGGGTTGTGGCAGTCGGCGCAAGTGGCGGCATCTTCGTTGCCGTCGGCGCGCAACTGGGCGTGGATGCTGTCGGCCACGCGGGCGGCCTGGTCTTGGTGGCATTCCTGGCAGGTGGCCGATTTCTCAATCGTCACTTGCCGCAGCGATTGGGCGGCCAGCGCCTCGTGCGGGTATTGGGTGATCTCGGTGTGGCAGTCGCGGCAGGCTACGTCGGCCTGGCCGTGGGCCGAGGCGGCGAACTGAGCCTGATCCATAGTCACGTAGAGCGTCTCGCCGTTCGCCAGCGGCATGGTCTGGTCGGGCGCGGTGTGGCAGTCGAGACATTGCTGATCAGAGGAGATCGCGATTACGTCGCCGGCGGCGGGCGGGGTGGCGGCTTGCGGCGGCGGCGCAGCCTGGGCCGCGCGCGGCGGCAGCGCCGACACGGCCAGAGCCAGCAGCAGCCCCGCCGCGGCCAGGAGCCAGGCGAAGACCGGATGGCCGCGACGCTCAGATGAGATCGGCATGGACAATCTTCTCCTTAACCTCAGCCTGGCGCCAGTATAGGCACGGCTTGACGCGGACAACAGGGATGAGTGTCACGCCTTTTGGAGACAACCGGCGTCCAAATTAGTGCCTGGTGGGTTGCTTGCGCCCCAGAGTGGCGCTGAATCGCGCAAAACTGGAAATGTGGATATGGTATGCTTAAGCGGCGGGTGGCTTAGTGCCGAATGTCACGAGTTGCGCTGCTAAGAAACCGAACAACCAGCGCGGCTGCCACCGATTAGTGGTGACGAACGTTACTCCCCCCCGCCCCCCGGCTGCTTAGAATAAGCCAGCAGCATATCCCTGGGAGGCGTCTGCGTGACAATCCTTACCGTTCGGTTGGCGCAAGACAGCACAGGTTCGGCGCGCCGCGCCGCGCCGCGCTGCTCACGGCTCGCGGCGCTGCTCGCGGTGCTGCTGCTGGCTGGGGCGGCGCTGGGGCCGGCGCGCCCGGCCGCTGCCCAGGCTCCCCTTAGCCTCGACCGCCTGCTGATCTCCCTCTGGCCGGAGTTTGACCGCGCCGGCGTGCTGGTCATTCTGGACGGGACGCTGCCCGCTGAGACCACCCTGCCCGCCCAGGTGACGCTGCGGATGCCCGCCGCCGCCGGCCAGCCAAGCGCCACCGCCTACACCGCCGCCGATGGCAGCCTGTTGGCCGCGGTCTTCACCACAACCCCGGCGGGGAACGATATAATCGTTACGCTGACCACCGAGACGCTGCAATTTCGGCTGGAATACTATGATCCGGCTCTAAGCTTGACCGGCCGCCAGCGGGCGTATACTTTCGATTGGACCAGCGACTACACGATAACTGCCGCCGCCGTACGCCTGCAGCAGCCCGCCGGCGCGAGCGCCCTGACTACCACCCCGGCCCTCACGGCCGTGGGGGCGGGCGAGTTCGGCCTACAGTATTATGAAGGTGGCCTGGGCGCCCTGGCCGGCGGCCAGCGCGTGCAACTCACCGTCGCCTACACCAAGGCCGATGACACGCTGTCGAGCGTGGCCGTAGGCGCGGCTGATGCCGGCAGCGCGGCCGTCAACGTGAGCAGCTCCGCAGCCGCCAACCTGACCCTGGTGTGGCTGGCCCTTGGCGGGGTCGGGGTGCTGGCCGTGGGCGTGACCGGGTTGATCCTGGTGCAGCGGCGGGCGCAGGCCGGCGCTGTCCACCGCCGCGCGCCGCGCCGACATCGCCCCAGCCCCGGCGGCGGGCAGCGCCGGCCTCTGGAGCGCCGGCCGCAAGGGGAGCGCCTCTCGACCGAACGGTTTACCGCGGCCGAGCGGCGGAGTTTTACGGAACGGCAAGCGGCGGCGCGGGACGAAACGCCGCCCAAGCCCAAGGCTGAGCGCCCGCCGGCCGCTCCCGGCGCGGCCTTCTGCACGCAGTGCGGCGGAAAGCTGCGGCCGGGCGACAAGTTTTGCCGCCAGTGCGGCGCGCCGGTGCGGGCGGCCGGCAACTGAAGCAGGGCAATTGCATCTTAATTGGCGTAGTTTCCGAATGTTCTTGTTTTCAGGGTGATTGGCAATAGCCGCTGGAACACCACCCCAAGACCGAAGACTCTGGAAGCCCTTAAATTGCAGGCGTTCCGGATTTAGATGCAATTGCCGTGGCAACTGAAGCTGAGCGTGGGCCACGCCGACCGGCCCGCGCCGAAGTGTCCACGAGCGTGAAACGAGCGGGATAGGAGAGCAGAGCCATGGCTGAAACGACAGTGGGAACACAGGTGTATGCGCGGCGCGGCGGGGGCCGGGCTAAATTCTTGATCGGCGGGCTGCTGGTCATCGCCGCGATTGTCTATCTGGTCGTCACCAGCCTGCAAAGCACCGCGCAATACTTCTACACCGTGGATGAAATTCAGGCCAAGGGCGCGAGCCTGGTGGGCCGCAATCTGCGCGCCTCGGGCGCGGTGCTGGGCGACACCATCACCTACGACCCAGCCAGCCTGACCATCACCTTCCAGGTGGCTAACGTCTCTAACGACGCCGCCGATGTAGAAGCGGCGGGCGGCCTGGCCGAAATTCTGCACCAGGCGGCGATCAACCCCAACGCCGGGCGCATGACGGTGGTGTATGTGGGGCCGAAGCCCGACCTCCTGAAGAACGAAGCCCAGGCCATCGTCACCGGCAAGCTCGGTGAAGACGGCATCTTCTACGCCGACGAACTGCTGCTGAAGTGCCCCACCCGTTACGAAGAATCGCTGCCCAACCAGAGCCAGAGCTAACCCATGCTCGCCAACTTCGGCTTCTTCGCCCTGCTGACGGCCTTCGGCGCGGCCGTCTACGCCACGGTGATGGCGCTGCTGGGCGCTTATCGCCGCCGGCCCACCTGGCTAGCCAGCGCCCACCATGCGGCCCTGCTCACCTGGCCGCTGGTCACGCTGGCCTGCCTCAGCCTGATCGGCCTACTGGTGACCGACCAATACCAGGTGGAATACGTGCACTCGGTGACCAGCCGGGCGATGCCGCTCTACCTGAAGGTCACGGCGCTGTGGGGCGGCCAGGCCGGCAGCTTGCTCTTCTGGAGCTGGCTGATGAGCACCTTCGCGGGGCTGGCGCTGCTGCGCAAGTGGGAGCGCGACCGCGTCTTTATGCCCTACGTCATCGCCGTGATGATGATCACCCTGGGCTTCTTCATCGGCCTGATTGTTTTCTTTGAGAACCCGTTCCTGCGGCTATGGACCAGCGTGACCGGCGCGACCGTGTCGAGCATGCTTCCGCCGGCGGGGGCCGTGCCGCTGCTGCTGAGCGACGGGCGCGGCCTCAACCCGCTGTTGCGGCATCCGGGCATGATCATCCATCCGCCCATGCTCTACACCGGCTTCGTCAGCTTCGTAGTGCCCTACGCCTTCGCCATGGCGGCGCTCATCACCCGCCGCGCCGACGACGAGTGGATTCGCACCACCCGCCGCTGGACACTGGTAGGCTGGCTGTTCCTCTCGCTCGGCCTGATCTTGGGCGGGCGCTGGGCCTACGACGTGCTGGGCTGGGGCGGCTATTGGGGCTGGGACCCGGTGGAAAACGCCGCCTTCCTGCCCTGGCTGACGGCCACGGCTTTCCTGCACTCGGTGATGATCCAAGAGAAGCGCGGGATGCTCAAGAAGTGGAACATGGTGCTGATCATCCTGACCTATTCGCTGGTCATCTTCGGCACCTTCCTCACGCGCTCGGGCGTACTCTCGTCGGTGCACGCCTTCGCCCAGAGCGCCATCGGCCCGAGCTTCTTCGTCTTCATCGGCGCGAGCTTCATCGCTTCGCTGCTCCTGCTCTTCCGCGAGTGGGAGCATCTGCGCAGTGACCACCAGCTCAGCAGCCTGCTCTCACGCGAGACGGCCTTCATGCTCAACAACCTGCTCTTCCTGGGCATCGCCGCCGTCGTGTTCTGGGGCACGGTCTTCCCCATGCTCTCCGAGTTGGTCACCGGCCAGACCATCACGGTTGGGCCGCCGTTCTACAACCAGGCCACCGGGCCGCTGTTCGCCGGGCTGGTGCTGCTGATGGGCATCGCCCCGCTGATGGCCTGGCGGCAAAGCTCGGCGCGCCAGCTCGGCAAGCTGCTGCGCGTGCCGTTCGCCCTGGCGCTGGGGCTGGTGGCCGCGCTGGCGCTGGCGGGCATTCACAGCCTGGGGGCGCTGCTCGGTTTTGGCATCGCGGCCTTCGTGGCGCTCACCACGCTGATTGAGTTCGGACGCGGGGCGCGGGCGCGTATGCGCAGCACCGGCGAAAACGCGCTGACGGCGCTGCTCAACCTGATCGCCCGCAACCGGCGGCGCTATGGCGGCTACCTGATCCACCTGGCTGTCATCATCATGACCATCGGCATCATCGGCTCGAACTTCTTCCAGATCGAGACGCAGGGCCAGCTTAAGCCCGGCGAGCAACTGACGCTGGGGCGCTACGTGGTCACCTTCGATGGGCTAGACGAGTTCTTCACCGAGGACGGGCGGCAGGTGGCCCGCGCCACGGTCAGCGTCTACCGCGATGGCAAGTTCATCAGTCAGCTGCACCCGCGCCGCGACTTCTACATCGAGTCGCAGCAGCCCATGACCATCCCCGGCGTGCGCAGCACCGTGGAAGACGACGTGTACGTGCTGCTGGTCACCTGGGAGCCGCTGGCCGCCAACGGCGCGACCTTCAAAATCTACGTTAACCCGCTGATCAACTGGGTGTGGATGGGCGGCGTGGTGTTCATCCTGGGCACGCTGGTCGCCGCCTGGCCCGACGCCAGTGAAGCGCGCCGGCGCGTAACCGCGCCCGCCGCCACGGCCCCGGTGCAGTCGGCGTGAAGGCCACGATGAATCTGCGGTACGCGATGAATCGGCAGCCTTGGCTAAAGCCAACCACGCTCTTGGCCCTCGCCCTGGCCGTGCTGCTGGCGAGCCTGATCAGCCGCCCGGCCCCGGCCCAGGCCCAGGCGGGCACGCCCCTCGCCCCGGTGACGGCCGACGACGTGAACCGGGTCGCCAAGCAGTTGTTCTGCCCGGTGTGCGAGAACACCCCGCTGGACGTGTGCCCGACCGAGGCCTGCGCCCAGTGGCGCAACACCATCAAAGAAAAGCTCGAGGCCGGCTGGAGCGAGCAGCAAATTCTGGATTACTTTGTGGAGCAGTACGGCGAGCGGGTGCTGGCGCGCCCCTCGACGCGCGGCCTGAACCTCCTGGTGTGGGTGGTGCCGCCGCTGGCGGTGCTGGCGGGCGGCTTTGGCCTGTGGCGCTACCTGAAGGGCGCGGTGCGCAAGCCGGCCCGGGCTGAGCCTGAAACTTCAGCCGATGCCCCGACCGCGCCGGTGGATGAATATGCCCAGCGCCTGGAACGCGAACTTGAGCAGCGGCGCTGACCGCCGCAGGTGAAGTATGGCGACTGACCCGAATGTAACGCTTAACCCTCCGGCGGCCGAGCCGGCCACTTTACCCAAGGTGCGCCGCCTGGCCTGGTGGCAATGGCTGGTGTTCGCGCTCCTCATCGCGCTGCTGGGCCTGGTGGCTTTTCAGATGAGCCGCAGCGGGCCGCTGGCGGCGGGCCAGGTGGGCAACGGCCAGCCCGCCCCCGACTTCGAGATCACCACCTTCGACGGCGGCACGTTCAAGCTGGCCGACATGCGCGGCAAAGTCGTGGTCATCAACTTCTGGGCCTCCTGGTGCATCCCGTGCGAAGAGGAAGCCGCCGACCTGGAAAGCACCTGGCAGCAGTACAAAGACCAGGGCGTGGTCTTCGTGGGCGTGGCCTACGTGGACACGGAAGAAGGCGCGCGCGGGTTCATTGACCGCTTCGGCATCACCTACCCCAACGGGCCGGACCTGCGCACCGAGATCTCGCACCGCTACCGCATCACGGGCGTGCCGGAGACCTTTGTGGTTGGCCAAGACGGCATCTTGCGGCATTTGTTCGTCGGCCCCACCACCACGGCGGCGCTGCAAGCGCAGATTGCGCCCTTGCTGGCCGCGAGCAACTAAGGCTAACCGTCATGGATATCGGCTCGATCTTGCTGGGCCTAGCGCTGGTGCTGGTGGCGGCCTTTATCGTCGCCCAGCCGCTGGTGGCGGGCGAGGCGCAGCGCGAACGCCAGCCCGGCCCGGCCGACCAACTGCGCGCCGAGCACGAGCGCGTGCTGCTGCAACTGCGCGACCTGGATTTTGACCACGCCACCGGCAAGATTAATGAGGAAGACTACGCCGAGCAGCGCGCGCTGCTGGTGGCGCAGGGGGTGAGCGTGCTCAAGCAGCTCGACGCGCTAAGCGCCGGCCTCCTCGCTCAGGCCGCCGCCCCCGCCCTGGGGCGTTCGGCAGACTATGAAATCGAAGCCGCCATTGCCCAGCGCCGCGCCGCGCTGAACGGGGCAGCAATGGACGATGAAGTGGAAGCCGCCGGCGCCGACAGCATCCAGGCCGGCAGCCAGGCCTGCCACGCCTGCGGCGCGGCGGTGAGCGCCGACGACCGTTTCTGCCCCGCGTGCGGGGCGGCCCAGAGCGTCACCTGCCCCAACTGCGGGCAAGGCGCGGCCGCGGGCGACCAATTCTGCGGCCACTGCGGACAGCGCTTGCCCGCCCCCGCCGCCGGACCGCGTGAAGCGCAAGCCCGCGGCTAGCTCAGGCCAACCCATGCCCATGCACCTGCGCCGGCCGTTGGCGGCCCTGTTCGTGGCCGCGGCCGCCCTGCTCTCCGCCTGTTCGCTGGCGGGCGATGTGACCCCGCCGCCCGGCCAGGGTACCGTGTCTACCAGCCTGCCCGTGGGGGCCACCGTGCCGCCGCAGACGCCGGCCGCCCCGACTCTGGAACCCACGACCAGGCCGGCTGATGTGGGCTACCCGGCCGCAGCGCCGGCCGCGCGCGACGGCGGGCCACTCTTCCTGGAACACTGCGCGTCCTGCCACGGCGCGGGCGGCCAGGGCGACGGCGAGATGTCAGCGCAGTTGCCCGCCCCGCCGCCTAACCTGACCGACCCAGCCTTTACCCATAGCCGCAGCCCGCTGTCGCTCTTCACGGCCATTACCCAGGGCAACCTCGACGCGCTCATGCCGCCCTTCGGCGACAGCCTGACCGAGGCCCAGCGCTGGAGACTGGCGGCCTATGTCACCACGCTGAGCACGCCCCCAGAGCAGCTGGCGCTCGGCCAGACGATCTACGCGGCCCAGTGCGCGGCGTGCCACGGCGCGACCGGGCAGGGCGACGGCCCCAACGCCGCCGCGCTGGGCCGGCCCATGCCCAATTTCACCGATCAGGCCGTTATGGTGCTGCGCACCGGCGACGACTTGCGGGCCGTCATCGCGGGCGGCGATGCGCTGCACCCCTTCGCAGAGGCACTGAGCGCGGACGAACAGTGGGCGGTGGCGGCGGCGGTGCGCGCCTTCGGCTATGTCTACGCCGCGCCCAGCAGCGCGCCAGCCGAGCGCACCGGCCGGGTGAGCGGCACGGTGGTAAACGGCACGGCGGGCGGCACCGTGCCAGCCGGGCTGGAGCTCAACCTGCACAGCTTCGACACAACCAGCCTGATTGACACCTTCACGACGACCGTCAGGACCGACGGCACGTTTGACTTCGGCGCGGTGGCGTACGCGCCCGGCCGGCAGTTCCTGGTGAGCACCGTTTACGACGAGGTGACCTATGGCTCGGAGGTGGCGAGTTTCGACGCGGCCGGCGCGCCGCTCGCGCTGACGCTGCCGATCTACGAAAAGACCAGCGACCCGGCAGCCATCCGCGTGAGCCAGATGCATATGTTCCTCGAATTTCAGACCGCCACGGCGGTGACCATTGGCGAGCTGTTCATCTTCTCGAACAGCGGCGATCGCACCTACGCCGCCTCCGGCGCGGACCTGCTGCAATTCAATCTGCCCGCCGGGGCCACCGACCTGAACGTGCAGAACGCCGTGCTCGACCAGGATTACTTCCGCAACGCCGACGGTTTTGGGGCGCTGTGGCAGATCTCGCCGGGCGAGGGCGGCGGGCAACTGCTGGTGTCGTACCGCCTGCCGTACGACGGCGGCCTGAACTTCAGCCAGGTGATGCACTACCCGGTCGCCGGCGTGAACGTGCTACTGTCAGACCTGGGCGTCAAGCTCGACGGCCCCAACGTGCTCTACCTCGGCCCAGAGACTTTCCAAGGCCAAACTTTCCAGAACTTCAACCGGGCCGGACTGTCCGCGGGCGAGAGCCTGACCTTTGACCTGAGCGGCACCGCTGGGACGGGCACGACCACGCCCGCCAGCGGCGGCAGCGCTCTCGGCCTGACCACCACCACCACCACCACGGGCCTGGCCGTGGGCATTGGCGCGGTAGCCGTGGCGCTGCTGGGCATTGGCGTGTGGCTCTACCGTCGCCCGCAGCCGGTGGACCCGTCCGTGCGCCGCGAGGAACTGCTGCAAGCGCTGGCCGAGCTCGATGCCGTCTACGCCGCCGGCGACGTAGCCCAGGCCGATTATCTGGCCGACCGCGCCGCTCTGAAGGCCGAGCTGCAGGCGGTGTGGAAGGCGGGCCGGTAGGTGATCGAGACGCACGGCTTGAAGAAAGCCTTTGGCCTGCGCCCCGTGCTGCGCGGGGTTGATCTGGAGATCGCGTCGGGTGAGTGCGTGGCGCTGCTCGGGCCGAACGGCGCGGGCAAGACCACGCTCATGCGCATCCTGGCGACGCTCTCCAAGCCCAGCGCCGGGCAGGTGCGCGTGGCGGGTATTCCCCTGCCCGAGGGCGCGGCCGACGTGCGGCGGCGGCTGGGCGTGGTGTCGCACCACACGCTGCTTTACAGCGACCTGACTGCTGAGGAAAACTTGCAGTTCTATGCGCGGCTGTACGGCCTGGAGCAGCCCGCCGCGCGCCTGGGCGCGGTGCTGGCGCAGGTGGGGCTGAGCAAGCGCCGCCGCGACCTGGTGCGCACCTTCTCGCGCGGTATGCAGCAGCGCCTGGCCATCGCCCGCGCCCTGCTGCCCGACCCAGCGGTGATGCTGTTCGACGAGCCGTACACCGGCCTCGACCCGGAGGCCGCGCTGATGCTGGATGAGGTGCTGCGCGCGGTGGCTGACGCCGGGCGCACGGTGCTGCTCTCCACCCACGACCTGCCGCGCAGCCTGGCCTTGGCCGACCGCGTGATGATCCTGGCGCGCGGCGTGCTGGCCTACTCGGCGGCCACGGCGATGCTCAGCCCGGCCGCGTTCGCCGACACCTACACGGCGGTGGCGCAGGGGGCGAGCTATGCCGCCTGAGCCGGCGGAGCTGGCGCCTCCAACCACCGCCGCGGCCGCCGCCGCCGGCCCGACGGCGCATTTCCGCCATTTCCTGCGGACGATGGGCGCCATCGTCTGGAAAGACCTGGCGACCGAGTTTCGCAGCAAGGAACTGCTGAGCGCGATGGTGGTCTTCGCGCTGCTGATGATCTTGATCTTCAACTTCGCGCTGGAGCTTGACCGGGCCGCGCGCGAGAACGTGACGGCGGGCGTGCTGTGGGTGACAACCATCTTCACCGGCACGCTGGGTCTCAACCGCAGTCTGGCGGCCGAGAAAGACCGCGGCTCGCTCGACGGCCTGCTGCTGGCGCCCATTGACCGCAGCGCGCTTTATTTTGGCAAGGCGCTGGGCAACCTGCTCTTTATCCTGGTAGTGGAGGCGGTGCTGCTGCCGGTCTTTGGCGTGCTCTTCAACATGCCGGTGCTGCGGCCGCTGCTGCTGCTGGTGCTGCTGCTGGGCACCCTGGGCTACGCCGCCGTGGGCACGCTGCTGGCCTCGCTGGCGGTCTACAGCCGCTCGCGCGATGTGATGCTGCCGATCCTGCTCTTCCCGGTAGCCATCCCGCTGTTGGTGGCCGGCGTGCGCGCCAGCAGCGGCATTCTGGCCGGCGTGGAGTGGGTCGAGATCGGCCCGTGGTTCAACATTCTCATCGGCTACGATCTGCTCTTCGTGGCCGCTGCTTTTATGCTGTTCGAGTACGTCGTCGAGGAATAAGCCGAAGGAGCTTGCCATGCCCAAAGCCGGCCGCGCCGTGACCATTCTGAACGTTGTGACAGCGGTGATGATGCTCATCGCCATCGGAATGGTCTTTTTCTACGCCCCGCAAGAGAAAACCATGGGGGAAGTCCAGCGCATCTTTTACTTTCACGTGCCGTCGGCCTGGCTCAGCTTCACCGCCTTCGCCATCACCGCCGTGGCCGGGGGCATCTACCTCGCCACCGGCAAGCAGTTCTGGGACCAGGTGGCCTACTCGTCGGTTGAGGTCGGCCTGGTGCTGACCGTCATGGCGACCATGTCTGGCTCGATCTGGGCGCGCCCGGCCTGGAACACCTGGTGGACCTGGGACCCGCGCCTGACCACCTACACCATCATGGCCCTGATCTACGTGGCTTACCTGATGCTACGCCAGGGCATCGAAGACCCGCAGCGCCGCGCGCGCTTTGCCGCCGTCTACGGCATCATCGGCGTCATCAGCGTGCCGCTCACCTTCTTTTCCATCCGCTGGTGGCGCACCATTCATCCGGTCGTCATCGGCAACGGCTCGGCCAGTTCGGAGGGCGGCTTCGACATGACCGCGCGTATGCTGCAAACCTTCTTGTTCGCCAACCTGGCCTTCACCTTCCTCTACGTCGCCCTGCTGGTCAGCCGCGTGCGGCTGGCGCGCCTGGGCGAGCGCGTGGAAGAACTGAAGGCGCGGCTGCTCACCGCCTGATCGGAGACCTGCGCCATGTTACTCCTGCCCCTGCTGCAAGACGCCACCCCCGACACCTTCGGCTACCTGCTCTTCGGCTATGCCATCTTCTTGGGTCTGCCGGCGCTGTACCTCATTAGTTGGTTCCTGCGCCGCCGCAACCTCGAGCGCGACCTGGAGACGATTGAGACGCTGGCCCAGGAGGACGCCGACAAGGCGGAGAAACCGGTCGCTCGCGCCGCCGCCATGCCGCCCGCCGATAAGAGCCAGCGGGCCGATAAACCCAGCCGCTCGTAAAGCCTCGCTGCCCCAAAAAAAACGTGGGCCGGTCTATTGTGACCGGCCCACGTTTGGTTTAAGCGCCGCGCGGCTAGCGGGTCACCAGCGGCACGTACAGCTTCTGCGGCACCACCATCGCCCACAGCTCCTGCCCGGCGCTCTCGGTATACGCCAGGAAGAACAGGTAATTGCCGGAAACGGCCAGCTCGCTGGGGTTGCTGTGCGCCGCGCCGGCCTCCAGGTCGGTCAGTTGCTCGGTGCCGGCCAGCGTGCCGTCGCTCACCCACAACTCGCGCCCGCCGGTGGGGCTGGCCGCGGCGAACACCAGGCTGTCACCCACCACCGTCAGGTCGGTCGGGTCGCTGCTTGGCAGGCCGGGGTAAATATCGCGCACCAGGCCCACGCCGGTGTGCGGCCCGGCCTGCCACAACTCGCAGCCGTTGGTCAGGTCGCAGTAGCGGAAGAAGAGTTGGTCGCCGAGGGCCACGGCTTCGTATAAGTATATCGGCTCAGCATTGGCGCCGAGATTACTCACCTGGGTGTAGGTGTAGCCGTCGGTCCACCAGATGTTGTACACCCCGCCGCCGCCATAGTCCCCAAAGAACACACCGCTTGCGCTGGGGGTCAGCTGGTCCAGGGAGGTCAGGCCGGTGTCGTCGGGGTCAAGCGCCAGCGTGGCCGTCAGGCCGTCGGTGAAGTAGAGCGCGTCGTTGCCTTCCAGGTCGTAGGCCACGTAGAACACCCGGCTGCCCACGGTCACCAGGTCGTAGGGAGACGAGTTCTGATACGCGCCGGAGTCCAGGTCGGAGATCATCCGCGTACCCTGGGCCGTGCCGTCGCTGGCCCACAACTCATCGCCGTGCACGCCGTCGTCGGCCCCAAAGATCACCAGGCCGCCCAGCCGCGTCGCCCAGCCGCCGTGGCTGCCGATGGTGCCGGTGTGGATATCACGCGCCAGCAGCGTGCCGCCGGGCGTGCCGTCAGTGCGCCACAGCTCCTCGCCATGCACGCCGTCCATGGCGAAGAACACGCTCAGCCCGCCCAGCGGCACAAACGGGTCAGGGTAGCTGCCGTTGGTGCCGGTATACACGTCGCGCAGCAGCAGCGTGCCGCCGGGCGTGCCGTCGGAGAACGCCGGCTCGCCGTTGCCCAGCCCGCTCAGGTCAAGCTCGAACAGCGCGCGGCCGTCGCCCCGGCCGGCGAAGTACTCGGGGTCAGACCCGTCGGTGCCAACCACAAAGTCGCCCAGCCGCTGTGTGCCGGCGGGCGTGCCGTCGCTGACCCCCGGCTCCCACCCGGTGGCGTCGTCGCCAATCGCGAAGTAGACGTGGTTGGCCCCCGCGCCGGTCAACTCGTCAATCTCCGAGCCGACGGCGTCGGGCGCGATGTTCTTGACCAGCGAGATGACCGTGGAGGTCTGGGTGCTCAGCCGGTACAGCTCATAGCCGTTCACCCCGTTGTTGGCGCCGAAGAACATGAGCTTTGGGGCCGCTGACGGGGTAAAGAAGGCGTACGGGGCCGCGTCGGCCGCGCCGGGGTTCAGGTCGGTCAGGCGCGTCACGGTGAGGCCGTCGTAGACCCACAACTCGCGGCCGTACACCCCGTCGGTGGCCGAGAAGTAGAACTGGCCGTCGTGGACGTGCAAGTTGCCTATCGAGGCGTAGCCGGTGGGGTTGAGGTCAGCCACCAGTTCAGTGGTCGTGACCGTCGTGCGCCAGAGCGCCTGGCCGTGAACCCCGTCATCGGCGGCGTAGTACAACGCGCCGCTGTAAGCGGTCATCTCGCTCGGCCCGCTGCTATTCGGGCCGGGGTTAATGTCGGCCACGCGCACCGTGCCGGTCAGCGTGCCGTCGCTCTTCCACAACTCGTCGCCGGTCACCCCGTCGTAGGCGCTGAAGAACACGCTGCCGCCGGCGGCCACCAGATCATAGATATAGCTGTCGCTGGTGCCGGTGTAGATATCCCTGACCATGAAGGTGTGGGTAGCGGTGTTGTCCACCCCATCGGTCACCCACAGCTCGCGGCCGGTGGCGGCGGTGTCGGCCACGAAGAACAGCCGCCCGCCCGCCACGGTGAACTGCTCGGGGTACGAGCTGTTGCTCCCGCCGGTGTAAATGTCCTTGAACTCCGTCGCGCCGGAGCCGGTGTCGTACGTCCACAGCTCGTCGCCGTGGTTCGCCGAGGCGTTGAACCACAGCCGGCTGCTGAACTCCACCATTTCGTCAATGCCGGCCCCAAAGATGCCGGGGTCAATCTCGTCCGCCAGCCCGGTGCCGCCCGGCGTGCCGTCGGTCTTCCACAACTCGTCGCCGTGTACACCGTCGTCGGCCGTGAAATACAACTCACTGTTGAACTCGATGAAGTCTTCCGGCTGCGACGCACTGGTGCCGGTGGCGACATCGCGCACGAGCACGGTGCCGGTCAGCGTGCCGTCGGTGGCCCACAGCTCTTCGCCTTGCTCGGCCGTGCGCCCAGTGAAGTATAGCCGCCCGTCGAATTCCACCAGCGACGGGCCGTTGAAGTCCTGGTTGACGCCGTTTTCGCCGCCGGGGTAAATGTCGGCCAACTGCGCCGTGCTGGTGAGGAAGCCGGTGGTGCGGTACAGCTCGCGGCCGGTGGCGGGCGTTTCGCCGTAGAAGTAGGCCGCGCTCCCCAGCAGCACGAAGCCACTGGGTTCCGAGCTTTCGGGGGACCCGCTGGTCGTCAGGTCTTCGACCATGAAGGGATCGCCGAAGTCGCCGGCCCCGGCCAGCGGGCGGGCGCCGAAATACGCCGCGCTTTGGGCGGCGGCGGGTGCGACCGGCCCGCCCGCGGCGGCGGCTAGGAGCGTGAGAACAGCCAGAATGCGAAAGAACGGTGTCAGACGCATGGGGCACCTCCGCAGCCAGGACGAATAATCCAGCCAATAGGCCGATCCACTGCTATGCGAGCTGAGTTTGAGCCGGGGAGCGCCAGGGCGTGGGTGGGGGCGCCCATCCAGTGATATGGCGGATAGACTGCGTTGAAGGCCAGAGCGCGCCCGCCGCTTGCCAAGCGACGGTGATTGGACACGACTGCCAGAGTATAATGGACTGTTGGCGCTTACCTGCCGCTTGCTGCCGACCTTATGTCAATCTTCCCTGACTTCGACCGCCTTACCCCGCTGACCGGCTTCGGCCGCGCGGCACAGAGCACCAGTTACCTCTACCGCCCAACACACGTTGAGCAGATCGCGGAGTTGTTCCGCGAGGCCGCCACGCGCGGGCTGAGCGTCGCCCTGCGCGGCGCGGGCCGCTCCTACGGCGACGCCGCCCTCAACGCCGGGCAAATCGTGCTCGACCTGCAGCGCATGAACCGCGTGCTGGCCTGGGACCCTGCCACGGGTGTGATCACGGTCGAGCCGGGCGTCACTATCGAGCAACTCTGGAAGTATACCCTGGAAGACGGCTGGTGGCCGCCCGTCGTCCCCGGCACCATGTTCCCCACCCTGGGCGGCTGCCTGGGCATGAACATCCACGGCAAGAACAACTATCACACCGGCCCCATCGGCGAGCACGTGCTGGCCTGCGAGGCCCTGCTGCCCACCGGGGAGTTGGTGCGCTGCGCGCCTGGTGAGCGCCCCGACCTGTTCTACAGCCTGATCTCCAGCGCCGGGCTGCTAGGCGTGTTCACGTCCATCACGCTCCAACTCAAGCGCATCTACTCCGGCGACCTGGCCGTGGAGGCCTGGGCCGCGCCCAGCCTTCAAGACATGCTGGCCGATATTGACCGCTGCCGTGAGGCAGACTATATCGTCGGCTGGGTAGACGGCACGACCGGCGGGGCGCACCTGGGCCGCGGGCAGATCCACCGCGCGCGCTACCTGGCCCCCGGCGAAGACGCCCACCCGGCCCACAGCCTCAGCCTCGCTTACCAGGACCTGCCCGACACGCTCTTTGGGCTGATCCCCAAAGCCATCATCTGGCGCTTCATGCCGCTCGGCCTCAACCGGCTGGGCATGCGCTTCGCCAACCTGGGCAAGTACCTGATATCGCGCACCCTCAGTCACCACCACCTCTATCGCCAGGGGTTGGTGGCTTTCAACTTCCTGCTCGACTACGTGCCGCGCTGGCAGCACGGCTACCGGCACGGCCTGATCCAATACCAGACCTTTATCCCCCAGGCGCAGGCCGCCGACGTTTACCGCGCCCAACTGGCCGAAGCCCAGGGCCGCGGCTTTGCCACGTTCGTGAACGTCCTCAAGCGCCACCGGCCCGACCGCTTCTTGTTCAGCCACGCCGTAGACGGCTACTCGCTAGCGATTGACTTCAAGGTGCCCGGCAGCCGCAGCGGGCGCACCGACCTCTACGCCATGACCCAGCGGCTGAACGAGATTGCGCTCGAAGCCGGGGGCCGCTTCTACTTCGCCAAAGACAGCACCCTCACCCCGGCGGCCGCCGCGCGCTACCTTGGTCCCGACACCCTGACGCGCTTTGCCGCGCTCAAGGCGCGCTGCGACCCCGGCGGCCTGCTGCAAACCGAGCTTTATCGGCGCGTGCTCGCCCCGGCCCTCAATGGCGGCGCGCCCACGGCCCCAGCCGCCGCCGCCCTGCGACTGCCCGAGCGGGCAGCCGTGCCGGAAGCCGGGCCGGGCAGCAACGGCCAAGGCCGCTAGCTCTGGCAGATTGAGCTTGCGATGCTGTCCTTGGCTGAGGAGTTGCGTGGCAAGCCTAATCCGCGCCCAACCGGGCTAGTGAACCTAGACGTTGATCCGTTAATGCCTCTGGCCCAGGAGCTTATTAACGGCCCAGCGCCCGTCGGCAAGCTATCGGTCGCGAGCGAATTAGACTATGCCAATCTCAGCGTCAAAGCGCTTGGTACGAGCTTAATCGCCGACCTTCGCCAATCATCCGGTAATCCTTGGCGCACTCCGTAAACCACCCGGTCCCGCCCCATGAGCGCTATCCACCTCAGCCAGCCCCGCGCCACCGTGCAGGCCCGCCTGCCCGACGGCCGGGTCTTTGAGGCCCCGCCTGGCACGCCGTTGGCCGAGATTCTGCGCGCCGCGGCCCGGCCGGGCGAGGCCCCACTGGCCGCCGCCATCGTCAACCGCAAGCTGGCCGAGCTGGCCCTGCCGCTCACCGTAGACGCCGATGTGCAGCCGGTGACGCTGGCCGCGACCGACGGCATGCGCATCTACCGGCGCTCGCTGGTCTTTCTGCTGGTCACCGCCGCCAAGGAGCTGTACCCAGAGGCGGGGGTGTTCGTGGAGCATGCCGCGGCGGCGGCGGGCGCTTACTTCTGCGAGGTGCGCGGGCGTGCGCCCTTCACCCAGGACGAGCTAGACGCCATCCGCGCGCGCATGCGGCAGATGGTGGCTGAAGACCGGCCCTACCGCAAATCCGTCGTACCCCTGGCCGAGGCCATCGCGCTGTTCCGCGCCCGCGGCGAAGACGACAAGGTGCGGCTGCTGGCCCACCGCCAGAAAGACACGCTGGTGCTCTACCAGCTCAACGGTCACGCCGACTACTTGCAGGGCTATATGCTGCCCTCCACCGGCTACCTGACCAACTTCGATCTGCACGCCTTCCCGCCGGGCTTCCTGCTCCAGTTTCCGCATCAAGACACGCCCACGCAACTCTGGCCCGGCGCTCCCTACCCCAAGCTGTTCGCCGTCTTTGAGGAATCCAGCCACTGGCTTGACCGCCTGGGCATCCGCGGGGCAGGCGCGCTCAACGACGCCATCGCGGCCGGGCGGCTGCCGGAGGTGTCGCTGGTGGCTGAGGCGCTGCACGAGGGGCGGCTGGCGCGCATCGCCGCCGAGATCGCCGCCCAGCACGACCGTATTCGCGTAGTGCTCATCGCCGGGCCATCCGCCTCCGGCAAGACCACCTTTGCCAAGCGCCTGGCCATTCAACTGCTGGCCCACGGGCTGCACCCTTACCCGCTGGCGCTCGACGACTACTTTGTGGACCGCGAGCTGACCCCGCGTGACGCCGCCGGCCAGTTCGATTACGAGACGCTGGGCGCGCTCGATGTGGCCCTGTTCAACGAGCACCTGCTGGCGCTCATGGCTGGGCAGGCGGTGCCGCTGCCGCAGTACAACTTCCGCACCGGCTTGCGCGAAGCCGGCCCGACCATCACCCTGGGCCGCGACGACCTGCTGATTATCGAGGGCATCCACGGGCTGAACCCGAATCTGGTGCCGGGGCTGCCGCCGGAGTGCATCTACCGGGTCTATGTGTCGGCGCTGACGCAGCTCAACCTGGACCGGCACAACCGGGTGAGCACCACCGACACGCGCCTGATTCGGCGCGTGGCGCGCGATGCGGCCACGCGCGGCTACACCGCCGCGCAGACGCTGGCGCGCTGGGAATCGGTCAAGCGCGGCGAGAAGCTCAACATCTTCCCCTACCAGGAGAACAGCGACGCAATCTTCAACTCGGCGCTGGTGCACGAGATGGCCGTGCTGCGCCCCCTGGCTGAGCCGCTGCTGCTGCAGGTGCGGCCCGACACGCCGCAGTACGTGGAAGCCAACCGGCTGCTGTCGTTTTTGCAGTGGTTCCGCCCGGGGCCGGCCGCCGCCGTGCCCGACAACTCGATTATGCGCGAGTTTATCGGCCCGCACCCCACCCTGCTCGCCACCTGGAGCTGGCACGACCTACGGGTGAAGGACGAAGGCTGAGCGTCCCGCCGCGAAACTCTCACCAACCCTTTAGCCGCGCGAATCCGGCCCCAAATGCGCGCCAGTGATGATCGGCGCTGAAGCGGGGGCCAACCGTCAGTTGACTCCCCCTGCGAGTGCCTCTATACTTCTGGCAGTACCCTGAACCTGAGAGTACCACCCGAAGCGGAGGGACCAACGGCCATATGAGCCGCGAGTCACTGCTGACAATTCTGGATGAAGCCTCTGGCGAAGCACGCAGCGTGCCCTGACGCTCTGCGTGCTTCTTTTTTTGTCTGGCGCGGTTTCTTTGGCACGGCGCCGCCCTGGGCGGCAGAAAGGAAGCTGAGACATGGATCATGGCATGATTGGCAAGATTGAGAAGGCCAAGCGCTACGCTCAGGAGCGCGAGCGCTTCCACTTCGACCAATTCCACCTAACCTTCACCGGGGAGAATAACGACCACCAGGTGAGCTTCAAAGACGGTATCTTCAAGTGCGACTGCGAATTCTTCCTCTTGCGTGAACGCTGCAGCCATACCATGGCGCTGGAACAACTGCTCGATCGCATGCTGCCGCAGCCGGCAGCGGCCTAGCCGGCCCGCTTGCTCGTAACCCCCCGGGGCGAGGCGCCTAGCACGGCCTCGCCCCTTTTGTTTGCCCCCGCGGGCCTATAATAATGGCTCAGGCCTCAGGGTCGGGCGCGGCCCGGCCGGGCTTTTCTACAAGGAGACTGGGCCATGCTGCCTGCCGCTTGCCTGAGAAACTCGCTGCTCATCGCTGCCGCTGGGCTGGCTTTGCTAGGGCGCCCGCCGCAACTTGCCGCCGCGAACACCCCGCCTCCGGAACGCCGGCCCGCCGCCGCCACCACCGTAGATGCGCCGCCCGGCTGCACCGTCACCACCACCCACTATCAAGACGTGACGCCGGTCGCCATCCCCGACCTCAACACCATCACCCGCACGCTCACCGTCAGCGGCCTAAGCTACGACCTCTGGAAGGTGACGGCCTACACCGCGATCTCGCACACCTGGAACGCCGATCTGGACATCTACCTCAACTCGCCCTACCCCGCCGACCTGACCGGCACGCTCACCACGCAGAATGGCGGCAGCGCCGACAACGTCTTCTCCGCCACCACCTGGGACGACGACCAGACCCTGGGCGTCACCGAAGTCGCTTTCACCAACAATGTGCCCCAATACTACCTGGTGCCCGAAGGCGCCATGGGCAACTATCGCTTCCATAGCCCCAACGGCAATTGGCAACTGGTGGTGCGCGACAACGCCGGGGGCGATACCGGCACGCTCAACCGCTGGGAACTGGAGATCACTACGCTCAACGAGCTCCTGATCGTGGACGACCGGTCCTACAGTAACTCGGTTGACACGCCCATCGCCAACCCCGGCACAACGACCTCCAACATCGTCGTCAGCAACGCCGGGCACTACCTGACGAACGTGACGGCCCAGACCGTCATCTCGCATTCGGCTTCCGGCGACCTGACGCTGATGTTGACCGCGCCCGATGGCCTCACCACCACCCTGACCAATAATCGCGGCGGTCCGTTTGATAACCTCTACAACGGCACCACCTGGACCGACTCGCCCATCCCGCCCGGCGGCCCGGTCACCGACGCCGACTATTCCAACAACGTCGTGCTGGCGCAGGTGCAGCCGGAGGGGGCCATGGGCCGCTTTGTCGGCGTGGACCCCAACGGCACCTGGACGCTGACCATCAAGGACAACAACAGCCCGAACTCTGGTGTGCTCAAAGATTGGAGCCTCGGCATATACACCGGCTACTGCGCGCCGGTCTACCTGCCGGTCGCTGTGCGCTAGCGCCGCGCCAAACGCCCCGCCCGCGTGTATCACGAATGGTATAATCGCCAATATACCGGCGGGGTGATCCCCGCCGGTGTGCTATTCGCCGTCGAGGCCATTTTTCGTGCTAAAACGCTGGCAATTCTGGGTCGGGGTGCTCATCAGCGCCGTCTTCTTGTGGGTGGCGCTACGCAATATCCACTGGGCCGACGTCTGGTCGGCGCTGCGCACCGCCAACTACTGGTGGCTGGCGCCCGGCGTGGCGATCTACTTCGTGGGGGTCTGGGCGCGCGCCTGGCGCTGGCACTACCTGCTCAAGCCGCTCAAGACCATCTCCACCAACGCCATGTTCCCCATCGTCACCATCGGCTACATGGGCAACAACATCTACCCCGCCCGCGCCGGCGAGGTGCTGCGCGCCTACGTGCTGCGCCGCGAGCAGGGGGTACCCATCAGCGCCAGCCTGGCCACCATCCTCATCGAACGCATCTTCGACGGCGTGGTCATGCTCATGTTCATCTTCTTCAACCTGAACGCCCTGGCGCACCTGACCATGAGTTCGGGCTTCGCCGGCAGCATTCAGGCCCTCACGGTTTGGGGCACGGCGGCCTTCGCCGGGGCGCTGCTGGTCTTCCTGCTGGCCGCCATGTTCCCGCACCAATCGCTGGGGCTGTATCACCGCCTGGTCGCGCCGCGCCTGCCCGCCGGGCCGCGCGCCAAGATCACGCCGCTGGTGGAGAACTTCTGGACCGGGCTGGAGGCGCTGCGCTCGCCGCGCAACATCCTGATGGTCTTCCTCACCTCGGTCGTCATCTGGCTGTTGGAGACGGGCAAATACTGGTTCGTGATGCACGCCTTCGACTTCACCGGCTACACCGGCGGGTTCTTTGGGCTGATGCTCATGAACGGCATCGTCAACCTGGCGACGACGATCCCCTCGGCCCCCGGCTACGTCGGCACGTTTGACACCCCCGGCATCGCCGTGCTCTCGGCCTACGGCGTCAACCCGGCGGTGGCGGCGGGCTACACGCTGGTGCTGCACGCCGCGCTGTGGCTGCCCATCACCCTGGTGGGGGCCTACTTCATGGCCCGCGCCGGCCTGAAGTGGGAGACCGTGCAGGCCGACTATCAGAAGCTGGAGCAGGCCAAGCCCGCGCCCGGCGCTGACGCTCAGCCGCCCGCACACCGGCCCAACACATCCGGGGCTGAGTCGGCCGGCGCCAAAGGCGGCGCCGAGTGAGCCAGCCGCCCGCTAAAGTCGCCGAAACGGGCAAGCGCGTCGCCATCATTGGCGCGGGACCGGCCGGGCTGGCCGCCGCCTATGACCTGGCCCGTGCGGGCCACCGCGTCACCATCTACGAGGCCGCGCCGCAGGTGGGCGGCCTGGCGGCGGGCTTCAAAGCGCCGCATTGGGATTGGTCGCTGGAGAAGTACTACCACCACTGGTTCGCCTCCGACAGCGCCATCCTGGGCCTGATTGACGAGCTGGGCTGGCGCGATCAGGTGCTCTTCCCCCGCCCCTACACCGTAGCCTACGTCAACGGCAAGTTCGAGCCGCTCGACTCGCCGCTGATGGCGCTGCGCTTCTTTCTGCGCAACTATCCGCTGACGGATATGATCCGGTTTGGCGTGGCCACGCTCTACCTGCGGCTGACGCCCTGGTGGCAGCCGCTGGAAAAAGTAACAGCCGCCGCCTGGACCAAGAAGTGGTACGGCCCGCGCCTGTACGCGCTGCTGTGGCGGCCGCTGCTGGTGGGCAAATTCGGCGAGGAAAACCTGGACGTGGTGAACATGGCCTGGCTGTGGGCGCGGCTGCACTCACGCACCACGCGGCTGGGCACCTTTACCGGCGGCTTTCAGGCCTTCATGGACAAGTTGGCCGCGGTCGTGCGCGGGCTGGGCGTGGAGATTCGGCTGGACAGCGCCGTGACCGGCATCCGGCGCGAGGCCGATGGGCAGTTGGCCGTGACCACCGCCGCCGGCGCCGAACGCTATCACGCCGTCATCTCTACCTCGTCACCCGCGCTGATGGCCCGCCTGGCCCCTGACCTGCCCGCCGAATACAGCGCCAAGCTGCAAGCGCTGAAGAGCATGGGCGCGGTGGTGCTGGTGCTGGCGCTGAAGCACAAGCTCACCAACTACTACTGGCACAGCATGCCCAAGGAAGCGGGCTTCCCCTTCCTGGCGCTGGTCGAGCACACCAACTACATCGGCCGCGAGCACTATGGCGGCGACCACCTGGTCTACGTCGGCGACTACCTCGACCCCGGCCACGAGCACTTTCGGCTCAGCCAGGAAGACCTGCTCGAGCGCTTCCTGCCCGCCATTCAGAAGATGAACCCGGAGTTCGACCGGAGTTGGATTAGGGAGGTGTGGCTGTGGAAGACGGCCTACGCCCAGCCCGTGCCGCCGCTGAACCACTCGCGCAACATCCCCGACGTGCGCACGCCCGTACCGGGGCTGTACTTCGCCAGCATGAGCCAGGTCTACCCCTGGGACCGGGGCACCAACTTTGCCGTGGAGATCGGCCGGCGCGTGGCGGGCCTGGTCACCGCCGACCTGCAAGCCGGCCTCCCGCGCCCCGCCTAAGCGCCAAAAGCGGCCTGATCGGCAGACGCAAACGGTCGAGCTAAGCTCGACCGTTTGCGTCTGGCCGGTGTCACACGCTCGGCACTTCAGTCCTGGCGCTTGCGCCCCCCGCTCATCGTCCAGCCGCCCATGCCGCCGGAGAACAGCACCAGCACGGTGGGGGCATACCACAGCCCCGGCGCAATGGGCAGGCCCGCCGGCACGGTTCGGATGAGTGTCAGCGCCCACAGCCCGGCCAGCACCCCCACCAGCAGGTGCGCCTGCCCCGCTAGCCGCGCCGCTAACGCCCCCACCAGCACCGGCGGCCCGGCCATGATGATGGCGCTCAGGGCCGTCAGAGTGATCAGGCGCGGCAAGTCGCCGGGCGATGGTTGCCCCTGCCACAGTGCCAGCACCGCCGACAACCCCAGCCGCCACGCCGCCCAGCCGCACAGGTTGCCGAGCACCAGCGCCAGCAGCGGCCGCACCCCCCCCAGCCACGTGCGCATGAAGGGCGGCAGCCCGCCACCGCCGGTCGGCGCCAGCACGGCGGTCTCCTCGCGTTCAGGCTGCGCCATGATCGCCCCCCACCACCTGCCAGCCCGCGCGGTAGGCTTCCGGCATATAGTCGAACGGGTTCACGGCGGCATAGTCGGCCAGCAGTTCTTCGCCAAACGGCGCGTCGGGGCAATGCTGCCGCCGCCACACTAGGAACGGCATCAGCTCCAGCCGCGCGTTGGCAAACTCCGCCGCCACGAAGTGGCCCACCACCCCCATCTGCTCACGGAAGCGCTGCCGTTCCAGCTCGGCCAGCACCGGGGCCGGGTCAATCGGCACACTGCGGAAAGTGGGCCGCCAGCCCTCGGCGTCGCCTTCGAGCAGCAGGTAGCGCCCGCGGTGCAGGCCATCTAGCGGCACGCCCACCGAGCCGGGGTTGAGCAGGTGGACAGCCGCCGCGTGGCGGTCTACCGGCAGGTGCGTGTGCGCGGCGATCACGGTGCGCTCTTCCACGCCCGCCAGCGCGGCGGCAATTTCGGCTTCAGTTGAGTCGGGGTACAGCGGCTCGTTGTTCGCGCGCGGCGTGCCGTGCACCACGCGCAGCGCGGGCGCGTCGGGGTAGCGCAGGCTCAGCGTGTCGGGCCAGGCGGCGATGGCGGCGTGGTGCGGCCCAGCCAGTTGGTCGCGCAGCCAATCGAGCATGGCCCATTGGCGGCGGTTGCTCCAGGCGGCCGGAGCGCGCGGCGTGCCGTGGTCGAGCAGGTAATACTCGTTGTTGCCACGGATGACGGCCCAGCCGCGCGCCAGCACCACGTCCATCACGGCGGCGTTGAACGGCCCCCAGTTAATCACGTCGCCCGCCACGACCACCTGGTCCACCGCGTGCTGGTCCAGGTCGGCCAATACCGCTTGCAGCGCGGGCAGGTTGCCGTGAATATCGGCCAGGAGGGCGAGGCGCGTCATGCAGGAGGCGCCTAGTCGGCGGCCAGGGCCAGCTTCACCACCGTCACGCCGTCGCCGCCCTCGGCCTCTTGCCCGGTCTCGTGGCTCTTAACCACCGGGCTGGCGCGCAGATATTCGCGCACGGCCTGGCGCAGCTTGCCCGTGCCCTTGCCGTGGATCAGGCGCACCCACGGCAGGCCCGCCAGGTAGGCGGCGTCCAGGTAACGTTCCACCTCGGACAGCGCGTCTTCCACGATCTGCCCGCGCAAGTCCAGCTCCAGCCCCGGCGAGGGGTGCAGCCCGATCTTGGGCGCGGCGTCTGGGGCGGGCGCGGGGCGCGTGGCGGCGAGGATGTCTTCCTCCGGCGAGGCGCGCAGGACGATCTCATCCAGCTTGGCGCGGATGCGCATGCGGCCCACCTGCACCTCGGCCTCGGCCGCCGTCAGCGCCGTCACCACGCCGATGGAGTTGAGGTGCTTGAGCTTCACTGTGTCGCCCAGGCGGATGGCGCGCCTGGCCGGCGCGCCGCGGCCGGTGTCTATGGGCCGGGCGGCCACGGGCGCGGCGTGGGCGCGCTCGGTCTTCGCCAGCCCAGTGTCCACCGCGTCGAGCAGGTCACCCGGCGTCTCGTCCGTGTCATCGCCGGCGGACGCGCGGCCCGGCTGGCCCAGCGCGGCGGCGCGGGCCAGCTTGCGCTTCAGCTCGCTTAGCTCGTCGCGCAGACCGTCTAGCTCTTGGGCGGCGGTGCGGCGGGCCTGCTCCAGCACGTTGCGGCGCTCGTCCTCAATCTGCTCCAGGCGCAGCGCCAGCTCGCGCTCGGTCTCTTCGGCGTCGCGGCGGGCGTTCTCGGCCCGCGTGCGCTCGGCGCGCACCTCCACCCGCGCCTGGTGGATTTCCTCCAGCAGCTTCTCCGATTCCAGGTCGGCCTGTCCTACCAGCTGCTTGGCCTCATCAATGATCGTCGCATCCAGCCCTAGCCGCGCAGCGATGGCGAAAGCGTTGGAGCGACCCGGCAACCCGATGATCAGCCGGTAGGTGGGGGCCAGCGTGTCCAGGTCGAACTCCATGCTGGCGTTGCGCACCCCCGGCGTGGTGTAGGCATAGCCCTTCAGTTCGGGGTAGTGCGTGGCGACCAGCGTGGTCGCGCCCATATCCAGCAGGTAGGACAGCATGGCGCGCGCCAGGGCCGAGCCTTCGGCCGGGTCGGTGCCCGCGCCCAACTCGTCCAGGATGATGAGTGAGCGGTCGTCGGCGCGCCGCAGGATGCGGATGGTGTTGGTGATGTGCGCCGAGAAGGTCGAGAGCGACTGCTCGATAGATTGCTCGTCGCCGATGTCGGCGTAGATGCGCGGGAACACCGACAACTCCGAGCCAGACCCGGCCGGGAGGTGCAGCCCGCACTGGGCCATCAGCGCCAGCAGCCCCACGGTCTTCAGGCTGACGGTCTTGCCGCCGGTGTTGGGGCCGGTGATGACCAGCGCGTAGGTGGCGTCGTCGAGCGCCACGTCAATCGGCACCACGTGGTCGGGGTTGATCAGCGGGTGGCGCGCTTGCAGCAGCTTGAGCGTTGAGCCGGGGTGGCGACGCGTGCCGGCCGCGGCCCGTTCGGCCTCCGCGCTCACCTTGCGGAACTCGCGCAGGAGTGGCTCATGCGCGCGCAGCGTGTCGGCGTAGCGCGCCTTGGCAAAGGCCAGGTCAATCTCGGCCAGCGTGTCCACGATCGCGATGATGCGCGCGGCCTGCTGCCCCACCAGCGCCGAGAGCGCCGCCATAATCCGGCGGATCTCTTGGGCCTCAGCCAGCTTCAACTCACGCCAGGTATTGTTCAGTTCGACGGTCGAGAGCGGCTCAATAAACACGGTCGCGCCCGAGGCCGATTGGTCGTGGACGATGCCGCGGATGCGGCCCTTGAAGTCGGCCTTGAGCGGGATGACGTAGCGACCGTCGCGCTGGGTGATGAGGGCTTCTTGCAGGTAGGGCGTGTTCTTGGGGTCGCCCAAGATACGCTGGAGCTTTTGCAGCAGCCGGTCGTGCGCCAGGCGCAGGTCGTGGCGGATGGTGGTCAGCTCGGGCGAGGCCGAGTCGAGCACCTCGCCGCGCTCGTCCAGCGTTTGGCTGATGGCCTCGACTAGGCCGGGGGTCTCGGCCAGCCGCGCGGCCAGCGCCGCCAGGCTGGGAAACTGGTCGGCCAAGCGCAGCAGCGTGCGCTGCATGGTGCGCCCGGCGATCAGCGTGTTCTTCACATCCAGCATCTCGTTCGGCTCGAGCACGCCGCCGATGGCCGCCGACTGGGCCTGTGGGCGGACGTCGCGCGCGCCGCCGATGGTCAGGTCGGGCTTAATGCTCAGCAGGCGGCGGGCCTCGGTCGTCTGGGCCTGGCGGCGCTGAGCTTCGCGCAGATCGGTAGTCGGCGTGAGCGCCAACGCCAGAGCCATGCTGGCCGAAAAGGCGGTGTATTTGCTGAGCCGGTCGAGAATTTTCGCCAGCTCAAGCGTGGCGAGCGATTTGGCGTCCATGGCGGGGCGATTGTATCAGGAAAAACCGGCGCTCCGGCGGCCAGAACTTGGCCCCCCCCGGGGCGGCACGGCCCTACCGGGCATGTCGCCTCAGTTGGCCCCAGGGCCGTGCGGCCGGCGGGCCGGGTAGGAAATGAGTTAGGCTGGGACCGGAAGCGAGGGCAACGCCGGGCAGAGCGATCGTTTCAGAAATGTTTCAGTTCGGTATAAACGCCAAGAAATCCATCCCAGTTTGAACAAAAAGTTGAGAAAAGTAGTATACTTTGGACATCTGTTCGGCATGATGGCTTGGCTTGGATAGGGCTGCCAGCAGGGACGCCGGAAACACCCCCTGCCCGCTGGCCCTTGGATCCGGGGAGGAGAACCATGGATCCCATCATGATCGGCGCTGGTGTGGTGCTGGTGGTTGTGCTGGCGATCTTTTGCGCGATCAGCCTGGTCGGGCTAGCCGGCCCGTCGCAGCGCTGGTAGGCGCAATCGCCAGACAGGGACAAACGGCCAGGTCAGGGCGCGGTACCCGCGCTGACCTGGCCGTTTGTGTTTAAGCCGTCGCCCTAGCGGCCCGCCGCCGTCACAAAGGCCGCGAACAAGCGCTGCATCTCCGGGGCGGCGGGCAGGCTTTCCGGGTGCCACTGCACCGCCAGCGCAAAAGGATGCGCGGGCAATTCCACGGCTTCCACCAACCCATCAGGCGCGCGGGTCGCCACGCGCAAGCCGGGCGCCGCCGCCTGCACCGCCTGGTGGTGCAGGCTGTTTACCGTCAGCTCTGGCAAGCCCAGCACCGCGGCCAGCCGGGTCCCCTCGGCCACCTGCACCGGGTGCGGGCGCAAAGCCGCCGCCTGCGACGGATAGGTGTGCCGCAGCGCGCCGGGGTGCTCGCCCACATCGCCATAGAGCGTGCCGCCCAGCGCCACGTTGAGCACCTGCGCCCCGCGGCAAATGCCGAACAACGGCCGGCCCTCATAAATCGCCCAGCGCGTCAGCGCCAGCTCGGCTGCATCTCGCGCGGGGTCGAGGCCGGCCGCCAGCGGGTGCGGCGGGGCGCCATAGCAGGCCGGGTCTACGTCGCCCCCACCGGAAAGCAGCAGGCCATCGAGGCGCGCCAGCAGGCCGCGCAGCGTACTCTCGGCCAGCCCTGGCGGCACCAGCACCGGCCAGCCCCCGGCGCGCTCCACTCCTTGCACGATCGCGGCCAGCAGTGCGTCGAGGCTGGCGCGGTCAGGATCGTGTGGCGCGTGGGTCGTAATGCCGATCAGCGGCACGCTAAACGAACGCCCCCAGCGCATAGAGCGCGGGCGCCGCGGCCGAGGGCGCCAGCGCCGTGTAGGCCAGGTACACCACCGCCACCGCCGCCAGGCAGCACACTACCAGCAGCCCGACCACCAGGCAGCCCAACCCGGCGAAGATCGAGCGCCGATTGCGCATGCGCTGCACGCGGTAGTAATAGCTGCGCGCGGAGTTGCGCAGACCGCTGACAGAGAAACGGCGACGATACATGGCGGCCCAGCCTTTCTCGCCCAGACGACGCTCAGGAGGAGACAGCGCCGCGATTATAGACCCGCCCGCGCCTACGGCATCCGCCGTAGGCGCGGCACGATCACGAACACGGCCGCCGCCAGCAACAGGGCCACCCCCGCGCTGAGCGCCAGGCTCAGGCTCAGGCCCCAGGCCTCGGCCAGCGTGCCCAGCGCCAGGTTGCCGAACGGCAAGAACCCAAAAAACGTCAGCGTATACAACGCCATCACGCGGCCGCGCATGGCATCGGCCACGTGCAGTTGCAAGAGCGTATTCATCAGCGTGAACTGCACCATGAAGCTGAGGCCCAGCACGAACGCCAGCGCCAGGCTCAGCCAATAGAGCGGGATGTACGCGAAGAGCGCCAGCGCCAGCGAGAACACGCCGCAGCCCAGCAGCAGCCACCGCCCGCGCTGCCCCGGCCCGCCAGAGTGCGCCACGGCCAACGCCCCGCACATCGCGCCCAGCCCCGTCACGGCGTTGATCACCCCAAAGGCGGCCGCGTCGGCATGCAGCACCCGGTCTACAAAGGCGGGCAGCACCGTGGCATACGACAGACCGAACACCGAATAGATCAGCGAGAGCAGCAGCAGCCCGAACTGCTCGGGGTGCAGCAAGACGTAGTGCAGCCCCTGCGCCAACTCGCGCCAGGGCGAGACGATGCGCAGCGGCGGACTGACCGGGGCCACCTGCATCGCCAGCAGCCCACCGATGACGGCCAGGAACGACAGGCCGTTGATGAAGAAGCACCAGCCATCGCCCACGGTGGCGAGCAGCAGGCCGCCCAGCGCCGGGCCGACCACGCGCGCGCCGTTGAACATGATGGAGCTGAGCGCGATGGCGTTGGTCAGGTCCTCGCGGCCGACCATCTCCACCGTGAAGGCCTGGCGCGCCGGAGCTTCCAAGGCGTTTACAAAGCCCAGCGCTACCGCCAGCGCCACAATGTGCCAGACCTGTATCAACTGCGTAAAGGCCAGGGCCGCTTGGATGAACGCCAGCAGCATCATCAGCGCCTGCGCCACCACTAACAGGTTGCGCTTTGACACCCGGTCTACAAGCACCCCGCCCCACGGGGAGGCCAGCAGCGCCGGGATGGCCCCAGCGAAGCCCACCACCCCCAGCGCCTGCTCCGAGTGGCTCAAGCGGTATACCAGCCAGCCCTGCGCGATGATCTGCATCCACGTGCCCGCCACCGAGACCAACTGCCCGCCGAAGTAGAGCTGGAAGTTGCGGTGGCGCAGCGCGCGAAAGGTGTCGGGCACCCGCGAGGGGCGGGCCGCGGCCGGCGCGCCGGGAGCGCGCTCCTCACGCGCGGAGTCCGTGGTCATGGGTGCCGGTGAAGGGAGGTAACGCTGGGCCTAGCCGGGCTGGGCCGACTCTGGCTCGGGGGTGAAGGCCACGCGCAGGGCCTGCATGGCCTGCATGATGGTCGCCTGTTCTGTGGCCGAGAGGCTCGCCAGCCGCGCAGCCAGTTTGTCCTGGCTGTGGCGGCGGCTGGTAGCCAGCGTGGCCTGGCCGCTAGGCGTCAGGTTGAGCGTGACCCGGCGGCGGTCGGTGGCACTGGGCGCGCGCGAGACCAGCCCGCGCGTCACCAGGCCGTCTATCAGCGTGGACATGGAGGGGAGTTGCAGCCCGACGTGCTCGGCGACCTCCGACAGCGAGGCCCCGGCGTTGTTGCCCAAAAAGGCCAGCGCCCGAAAGTGCGGCACGGTCAGGCCGGGGGCGCGGTGGCGGCGCATCTCGGCCCGCACCGTGCGCATCACCAGCGGCATCACATCGAGCACTTCGCGGGCACAGGCTTCCAGGGGTGTCGGCATAATAGTTCGACTTTCTAATAGTTCGGCCACGGGTATTATAGCAAAGGCTGGGGCGGTGATTCTGCCCAGGATTTTGGGCCAAATCTTGGGCCTCCCCCCTGGGGCCGAACGTGCGCTACAATTTGGGGGCGGCGCCTGGCTTGGTAGCAGGCGCTGTTGGCTATCACCTTCGCGACGGAGTGGCCCAAGCAGCATGAGCATGGCAACAGTGGCGGAACGCATTGAACAGGGGCGCGTGATTGCCCTGGCGCGGCTGAACGACGGCCGCCGCCTGGTGGAGGTGGCGCGGGCGCTGCTCGCCGGCGGGCTGAGCGTCTTCGAACTGACCCTGACGACCCCCGGCGCGCTGGAGGCCCTGGCCGCCGTGCGCGCCGAGTTCGGCGACGCCTTTTGCCTGGGGGCCGGCACCGTGCTCGACCGAGACAGCGCCGTGCGCTCGCTGGCGGCCGGCGCGCAGTTTGTCGTCACACCTATCTTGCGTCACGACGTGGTGCGGTTCTGCCGAGACGAGGGCGTCGTGTGCATTTGCGGGGCAATGACCCCCAGCGAGATGCAGACCGCCTGGGAGTGGGGCAGCCCCTACGTCAAGTGCTTCCCGGCCAACGTCGGCGGCCCAGGCTATCTGCGCGATGTGCTTGGCCCGCTGCCGCATCTGCGCCTCATCACCACCGGCGGCGTCACGGCCGCCAACGCGCCGCAATTCCTGGAGGCCGGCGCGGTGGCCGTGGCGGTCGGCAGTCAGTTGGTGGATAAACAACTCGTCGAAACCGAGCAGTTTGCCGCCATCACCGCGCGGGCGCGGGGCTTTGCCCAACTGGCGCGCCGGCCCACGCCCTAAGCTCACCCTCGCCAAGGTTAAACCCCTTCGCCTTACCCGCGGCCGACCGGCAGCGCCCCCTGCATGCACTTCCATCCCAACGACGCGCACAATGCGCGCCTGCTGTACCGCGAGATTTTCTTTTCCTCCATCCTGAGCGGCATCATCGCGTTCAACAGCGCCTATGTGCTGCGCCTGGGCGCCAGCAACGCCGACATCAGCCTGCTGAGCGCGCTGCCGGCGCTGATGGCCATGCTGGTGGCCGTGCCCGCCGGGCAGTTCTTGCAGGGCCGCGCCCGGCCGCATCGCTGGATCCTCACCGCGCTGGGCATCCACTGGACGGGGTTCCTGCTGCTGGGCTTCGTGCCCTGGGTGCAGCTCGGCTGGCTGCCGGCCGGTCGGCTGACGATGCTGTTGCTGGTGGTGTTCGGCATCCCGGCGCACGTATGGGGCGTGGGCAGCCAGGCCTGGATGGCCGAGGCTGTGCCCGAACAGCACCGCATGCGCGTGTTTTCGGTGCGGCAGTTCATCAACTCGTCGGTGACGAGCGTGGTCACGTTCGTCGTCGGCTGGCTGCTCAGCCACACGCTGTTCCCGCGCAACTACCAACTGCTCTACGCCCTGGGTTGGCTGAGCGCGATGGTCAGCCTGGCGCACCTGGCGCGGGTGCGGGTCAACCACCGCCCGCCGCCGCGGCGCCCCGCCGGCCGGCCAAAAGAGGCCTGGCGCGCCTGGCGGCCCTGGCCGGCCGACCTGCTCGACCCGGCGCATCGCGACTTCCGGCGCATTACGCTCAACGCGCTGGCGCACAGTTGGGGGCTGTGGATGGCTGCGCCGCTGTACATCCTGCGCTACGTGCGCGAGTTGGACGCCAGCGACGCCTGGCTGGGCCTGCACGCCACCGTCGGCGGCCTGGCGACCATCGTCGGGCTGCTGTTCTGGCGCTGGGCCGGCGAGCGCCTTAAGCCCGACCGCACCTTCCGGCTCACCATCCTCAGCGCGGGCGTCTTTCCGGCGCTGGTGGCGCTGGCGCCGGGGCTTACGCCGATCTTGCTGCTCGATGTCTTCAACGGCCTGTTCGCGGGCGGCATCAACGTCAGCTATGCCACCGTGTTGATTAAGGCGCTGCCCGAAGACCGCCGCACCGAATTTTATGGGCTGTATGCCACTATCCTAAACCTGGGCGCGTTCATCGCTCCGCTGCTGGCCGTCGCACTGGCCGGCGTGATCGGCATTCGGGCCGTGCTGTTCATCTGCGGCATACTGGCGCTGCTGGGTTCACTGACGCATTGGATCTGGCGCGTGCCGAGTGCCGCCGCACCGCCGCTGCTGCTGCCGGCCGCGCCCGCCGTTGAAGCGCCGCCCGAACCGCCCGTCCCGGCGCTCGTCGCGCCGGAGGGCACGCCCGTTTCTTACCCGGCCGCCGACCCGGTGACCGAGGCTCCGCCGCCCGAGCCACCCGCAGCGTAGGAGAGGCGATGATCAAGTTCGGTGTTCGTATTCCTGAGTTCGCGACCGATGGCAGCTCCGTGGCCCAACTGCGCGCCCAGGCCGACCAACTGCTGGAGGCCGGGCGCGGGCGGTTTGCCAGCGCCTGGGTGTCAGATCACTTCGTGCCCTGGTCGTCCCAGTTCGCGGTGAACACCGAGAACCTGGAAGCGTGGACCACGCTGACGTACTTTTGCGGCCGGCACCCAGACTACACCTTCGGCAACATCGTGCTGGCGCAGTCGTACCGCGCGCCGGCGCTGCTCGCCAAGATGGCGACCACGCTCCAGGCCCTCTCCGGCGGGCGGCTGATCCTGGCCCTGGGCGCGGGCTGGAAGGAAGATGAGTACCGCGCCTATGGCTACGACTTCCCCGCCGCCGCGACGCGCATTCAGCAGCTCGCCGAGGCCGCCCAGATCATCCGGCTGATGTTCACCGAGCCGAGCGCCACCTTCCACGGCCGTCACTACCACGTGGACCGGGCGGTGTGCGCACCCAAGGGGCCGTTCGCGCCGCCACTGATGCTGGCCGGTCACGGGCGGCAGCTCACGCTGCGCGTGGTGGCGCGCTACGCCGATTGGTGGAATGGTGTCGGCGGGCCGGCGGGCTACGCCGACACGCTGGACGCGCTGCGCGGCCACTGCCGCGCCGTGGGCCGTGACTATGACGGCCTGGTGAAAACCTGGATGACCGACTGCGTGGCGATCGCGCCCACCACCGCGGCCGCCCGCGCGCTGGCGGAGGCGCACCCCTTCTATAACCCCGACGCGGCGCTCGTGGGCACGCCCACCGAAGTGGCCGCCCAACTGCGGCGTTTCGTAGGCCTGGGCGTCGAGCACTTCATCTTGCGCTTCGCCGACTTCCCCCAAACGGCCGGGGTGGAGTTATTCGGGCGCGAAGTCATCCCGCTGTTCGGCTAGCGGCAGCCCGCCACATCCCCAACACGCTGCGCACCGGATTGACATAACAGCGTTCTGGCGTGGTAGGCTGGTAATAACTGCCCAAAAATCCGTGCGAAAATACGTTTTCCGCATAGAGGCGACGGCATTGCCCCAAGCCCAGATGCCGGTTACACTGACGGCTGTTACCCGATTTGATCTACACAAGGAGCGCCCAGCCCATGGCCCACGACCCCGCTAAGGCCAAGTCTATCGCCGAGATCATCAAAGAGAAGAAAGTCGCCTTCATCAATTTGCAGTTCACTGACATCATGGGCATGGTCAAGAGCGTGGGCATCCCCGTGACGCAGTGGAACGACGTGCTCGACCACGGCATGTGGTTCGACGGCTCGTCGGTGCAGGGTTTTGCCCGCATCGCCGAGAGCGACATGCTGCTCCACCCCGACCTGGACACCTTCGCCGTCATCCCGTGGGACCTGGACGTGCCGACTGCGCGCGTGATTTGCGATGCGCACCTGCCCACCGACGAGCCTTTTCCCGGCGACCCGCGCCAGGTGCTTAAGCGCGCGCTGGCTAAGGCCGCCGCGATGGGCTACGAGTATTTCACCGGGCCGGAACTGGAGTTCTTCCTGTTCAAGCCGAACCCCGACGGCAGCCTGCTGCCGCTGGCGCCGCACGACCAGGCCGGGTACTTTGATGTGAGCACCGATCAGGCGCACTCGGTGCGCCGCCAGATGGTCTCCGCGCTGGAGGCCTTCGGCATCACAGTGGAGGCGCTGCACCACGAAGTCGCCGTCGGCCAGAGCGAGATTGACTTTAAGTACGACCGCGCGCTGCGCACCGCCGACAATGCCATTACGCTGCGCCTGACGCTGAAGGCCATCGCCCAGCGCAACGGCCTGTATGCCACGTTCATGCCTAAGCCGGTGGCGGGCATCAACGGCAGCGGCATGCACACGCACCAGAGCCTGTGGAAGGACGGCAAGAACAGCTTTGCCGACCCCAGCGACGCCTACGGCCTGAGCGCGGTGGCCAAGCACTTCATCGCCGGGCAGTTGGCCCACGCGCGCGAGCTTTCGGCCGTCATCGCGCCGCTGGTGAACAGCTATAAGCGCCTGGTGCCCGGCTATGAGGCCCCGGTGTACCTGAGTTGGGCGCGCACCAACCGCTCGGCCCTCATCCGCATCCCCAAGGTCAGCGCGGGGCGCGTGGCCACTGCCACGCGCATCGAGTTGCGCTGCCCCGATCCTTCGGCCAGCCCGTACCTGGCCTTCGCGGCCATGTTGTGGGCCGGGCTGGAAGGCATTGAGAAGAAGCTGGAGGCGCCCGCGCCGCGCGAAGAAGACCTCTACCACCTGGATGAGGCCGGGCTGTCTAGACTGACAGCCATGCCCGGCTCGCTGGGCGAGGCGATTACTGAACTGCGCGGCAGCGCGCTGGTGCGCGAGGCCTTCGGTGACCACCTGTTCGAGCGTTACATTGAAGGCCGCCGCCACGAGTGGGACGAGTACCGCATCAGCGTCAGCGATTGGGAACTTAACCGCTACCTGAGCATCTACTAAGCCGCGGCCCGTCACGCCGCAACGCAAAAGCCGCCCGGTGACCCTGACCACCGGGCGGCTTTCGTTTGGGAGCCACCTACAGCGTGATGATGTGGTCGGGCGGGTTGCCGGCCAGGGCGACGTACAGGTCGGGGAAGCAGCCAACGCGCACGCCCGCGACGGTGTGCTTGGGCACGCACTGGCCCAGCTCGCCCTCGGCCAACCCGCGCTCCAGGGCGCACTGGTCGCACATCATCAGCAGTGTGCCGGTCCGGGCCGCCACCTGGGCCAGCCGCTCGCCGATCGGGTCGCCCGCGCGCAGTACGTAGTTGTTGTCGTCGAAGAACATCATCCCGACCACTTCCACGCCGTGCCGGTCGTCTTCCATCTGCGGCAGGATCATCTTGCCCAGCTTGTAGCTGGCGGTGTGGCCCGAGGTGGCGAACACATACGCGACTTTCATGGTAACGGTCTCCCTGGGGTAGTGAGTGAGGCCGCTACTGTAACCGTGGCGACCCGGAAGCGCAAAAAGAGCCGGGAGGTGGTCTGCCTCCCGGCTCTTTCAGACTCACGGCTACGCGGCGGCGGCGTCGGCCCGGACGAGGTTGCGCAGCACGGCCGGCAGGATGCCGCCGTTGCGATAATAGTCCACTTCCACGGGGGTGTCGAGGCGGGCGATCACCTGGAACTCGGTAATCCGGCCGTCGTCGGCTTTGGCGCGCACGGTCAGCAATTGGCGTGGGGCCAGGCCGGCCTGAATGCCCACGATGTCGTACTGCTCGCGGCCGGTCAGGCCCAGGCCGGCGGCGGTCTGGCCGTCCTGGTAGACCAGCGGCAGCACGCCCATGCCCACCAGGTTGCTGCGGTGAATGCGCTCGAAGCTCTCGGCCAGCACGGCGCGCACGCCCAGCAGCAGCGTGCCCTTGGCGGCCCAGTCGCGGCTGGAGCCGGTGCCGTACTCCTTGCCGGCCAGGATGAGAAGGGGCGTATCTTCCTGGCGGTAGCGCACGGCGGCGTCGAAGATGGACAGCTTGGCGCCGTCGGGGAAGTGCAGCGTGTTGCCGCCCTCCTCGCCGCCCAGCAGCAGGTTCTTGAGGCGGATGTTGGCGAAGGTGCCGCGGACCATCACCTCGTGGTTGCCGCGCCGCGTGCCATACTGGTTGAAGTCGCGGGGCTTCACGCCCTGCTCCATCAGGTAGCGGCCCGCGGGGCTGTCCTTGGCGATATTGCCGGCGGGCGAGATGTGGTCGGTGGTGATGCTGTCGCCGAACATGCCCAGCACACGCGCCCCGTGAATGTCGGTGAGCGGGTCGAGCGCGAGTGTCAGCCCGCGGAAGAACGGCGCGCGGCGGATGTAGGTCGAGTCGGGGTCCCATTCATACAACTCGCCGCCGCTGACCGGGATGTGGTTCCACAGCTCGTTCTCGAGGAAGACGTTGTTGTAGGAGTGGATGAACATCTCCGGCTCGACCGCGGCGGCGATGGCGCTGCCGATCTCTTGCTGGCTGGGCCAGATGTCGCGCAGGTAGACGGGCCGGCCATCCTTGCCCGTGCCCAGCGGCTCGGTGGACAGGTCAATATCGGTGGTGCCGGCCAGGGCGTAGGCCACCACCAGCGGCGGCGAGGCCAGGAAGTTGGCCTTGACCAACGGGTGCACGCGCCCCTCGAAGTTGCGGTTGCCCGAGATGACGGCGGCCGAGACGATGTCGCCGTTCTTGACGGCCTCGGTCACCGCGTCGGGCAGCGGGCCGCTGTTGCCGATGCAGGTGGTGCAGCCATAGCCGACGATGTTAAAGCCGAGCTGCTCCAGGTAGGGCAGCGTGCCGCTCTTGGTCAGGTAGTCGCGCACGACCTTAGAGCCGGGGGCCATGCTGGTCTTGACGTAGTGGGGCACGCTCAGCCCGGCCTCCACGGCCTTCTTGGCCAGCAAGCCCGCGCCCACCATCACCGATGGGTTGCTGGTGTTGGTGCAGGAGGTGATGGCGGCGATGACGACCGCGCCGTGGCGCAGCTCCAGCGAGTGGCCGTTGTCCTTGAACTGCACCGTCCGCTTCAGGCGCTCGTCGTCCAGGCCGTAGCCGCGCTCGGCCACCGGCGCGGTCAGGCTCTTGTGGAAGGCGCTCTTGAGCTGGCGCAGGGGCACGCGGTCTTGCGGGCGCTTGGGGCCGGCCAGACTCGGCTCCACGTCGGCCAGGTTCAATTCCAGCGTGTCGCTGAAGACCGGGTCGGCCAGGGCATCGGTGCGGTAAAGGCCCTGGGCCTGGGCGTAGGCTTCCAGCAGGTCGCCGGCGGCGGCGCGGCCGGTGCGGCGCAGGTAGTTGATCGTCTCAGCGTCGGTGGGGAAGAAGCCCATGGTGGCGCCGTATTCCGGGGCCATGTTGGCAATGGTGGCGCGGTCGGGCAGTGACATGGACGACAGGCCGCTGCCGTAGAACTCCACGAACTTATCCACCACGCCCTTCTTGCGCAGCATCTGCACCACGGTTAGGGTCAGGTCGGTAGCGGTAACACCGTCTTGGAGGCGGCCGTGCAGCTTGAAGCCGACGACCTGCGGGGCGAGCAGGTAGAGCGGCTGACCGAGCATGACGGCCTCGGCCTCGATGCCGCCCACGCCCCAACCCAGCACGCCCAGGCCGTTGATCATGGTGGTGTGCGAGTCGGTGCCGACGAGCGTGTCGGGCAGGACGACCAGCGTGTTGTCGGGGTCGGGCTTGGTGAGCACGCCGCGCGCCAGGTATTCCAGGTTGACCTGGTGGACGATGCCGGTGGCGGGCGGGACGATGCGCAGGTTGTTGAAGGCGCCCGCGCCCCAACGCAGGAACTCGTAGCGTTCGCGGTTGCGCTTGAACTCCACTTCGGCGTTGCGCTGCAGCGCCAGCTCCGAGCCAAAGTAATCTACCTGGACGGAGTGGTCAATCACCAGGTCCACCGGCACCAGCGGGTTGATCTGCTTGGCCTGACCGCCCAGGCGGCGCACGGCATCGCGCATGGAGGCCAGGTCAAGCACGCAGGGCACACCGGTGAAGTCTTGCAGCAGCACGCGGGCGGGCAGGAAGGGCAGCTCGGCGCTGTCGGGCTGGGCGGCGTTCCAGTGCGCCAGGCGCTTTACGTCGTCTTCGGTGACGAGGTAGCCGTCGCAGTTGCGCAGCAGGGCTTCGAGCAAAATTTTGATGGAGAAGGGCAGCCGCGCCAGGCCTGGCGCCAGGCCCTGCTCCGCCAGGTGGTCGAGGCGGTAATAGGCATGTTGGCTGTCAAGGGGGGCGCGGGCGCCGAAGGTATTCAGCTCACGTTTGGCTGGCATGACGGGGTCTTCCTCTCAGAATTCTGTTAATGATGATGGGATTATAGTCAGGAGCGGCGCATCCAACAATGCCGAGGGCGCGAGGGGAGGTATCGGGAAGGGCGAGGGGTGGAGGTCGCAGGTCGGAGGTTGGAGGAGGTGGTTGAGGAGAGCGGTGGAAGTGAGACGTGGGAGGTGAAGAGTGGGAGGGCCAAGTTTGGGTGAGGGCGAGGGGCGGAGCAGGCCCAGGCTGGTCGCGTTCTTTCGTCGCCCTTCCTTCGGGTGTACACTGCCGCGCCATCCGGGTGAGGGAAGGATCAGTCTATGACGATTGTGGCCGGGATCGCGGTGCTGCTGGTGGCGGCGCTGCACATTTACATTCTGGTGCTGGAGATGTTCCTGTGGACCAAGCCGCGGGGGCTGAAAACCTTCGGCCTGACGCCGGAGATGGCGAAGGCCACGGCCACGCTGGCCGCTAACCAGGGACTGTATAACGGCTTTCTAGCGGCCGGGCTGCTGTGGGGGGTGTTGCTCGGCCCAGCGGGCTGGAGCGTGCAGGTGTTTTTCCTGCTGTGCGTGCTGGTGGCGGGGCTGTACGGCGGCCTGACGGCCAAGCGCAGTATCCTGTACGTCCAGGCGCTGCCGGCGCTGATCACGCTCATCCTGGTCTGGCTGGCGCGGTGAGCGGTTCGTTGACCCGCGCCGACAAACTGCTATGCGCGACCTACGCCGGCATCGCGCTCGTAGCGCTGTTCGCCACGTGGTCACACAACCTCGCGTTCTTTCAGCAGCCGGATAACGGCGGCCTGCCCAGCTTCATCGCCGCGGCGTATGCCAACCCAGCTGCGGCTTCCATCTCCAACGACATTCTCTTTTACCTCCTGGCGGGCTGGTTGTTCATGGTAGTGGAGGCGCGGCGGCTGGGCATCAAGCATGTGTGGGTCTACCTGGCGCTATCCGGCCTGATCGCCATCAGCGTCATGTTCCCGCTATTCCTCATCACCCGGCAAGCGGCGCTGGCCCGCCGCCGGGCGCGGCCCTAAACCTTCGGCGCATCGGGCCATGAACACTGACCATCTGCGCCTGTTCAGCGTCATCGCCCGGCACCGCTCGCTGAGCCGCGCCGCCGCCGAACTCGGCCTGGGCCAGGCCACGGTGTCTGACCGACTGCGCCAGTTGGAGGCCGCGGTGGGCACGCCGTTGTTCGAGCGGCAGGGGCGCGGCGTGGCCCTGACCCCGGCGGGCGAGGCCTTCCGGGTCTACGCCGAGCGCGCCCTCGACGTGCTGCGCGAGGGCGCCGAGTCGGCGCGCGCGGCCAGCGCCGGGCAGCGCGGCAGCGTGACCATGGCCGTCACGGTCACCTCCGGGGCATACCTGTTCGCCCCGGCGCTGGTGGCCTACCAGCGCAGCCATCCAGGCGTCGAGGTGCGCGTGCGCTCGGTCCACTCCAGCGAGGCGCCGGGGCAAATCCTGGACGGCGTGGCGCACCTGGCGCTGATCTCCGGGCCGAGCCTGCACCCGCAGATCGAGAGTGTGGCGCGCTTTCGCGGGCAACTGCTGGTGGCGGCCGGGCGGCAGCACCCGCTGGCCGCGCGGCCAGCCGTGAGCCTGGCCGACCTGGCGCGGGCGCAGGTGCTGGTCTCGTTTTGGGGGCCGGCCTGCCAATCGTTCTTGGAGCGCGTGCGCGCCGCCGTGGGCGAGGCCGAGGCCGGGCCATGGATGGAACTCAGCCCGGTGGAACTGGTGAAGGGGATGCTGCTGGCGGGCACGGGCCTCAGCGTGGTGCCGGCCATCGCCGCGCGGCGCGAATTAGAAGCAGGCGATCTGGTGGCCCTGACGGTGTTGGAGGCCAACGGCCGCCCGGCGCGCCTGCCCGACTGGGAGATCACGCTCATCCGGCACAAGCGCCGCCCGCCCAACGCCGCCGCCGAGGCGCTGGCCGAGACGCTGCGGCGCGTGCTGCCCAGCCTGCCCCTGGCGCTGAGCTAGGCGCGGCCTGCGGTAGAATGGCCGGATGCGACTCGGACACCTGGTCTGCTTGAGCTTGCTCGCCGCGCTGGCCCTGGCCGGGTGCGGCCCCATCTTTACCACGCCCACGCCGATCCCGCCGACCATGACCCCACGCGGCGAGGCGCCGCCCACCGCGCCCGTCACGCCGTACGCCGAGGGCCTGAGCGTCACGCTCTCCGCCGCGAGTTTCGCGCCGGAAGCGCTGGCCGTGGCCGCGCACAGCACGGTCGTGTTCACCAACGGTGACCGCGTGACGCACAGCGTAGTGCAAGGCACGCCGGAGGACGCGGCCGGGTTCGACTCAGGCCCGCTGGCGCCCGGCGGCACGTTCAGCTTCACGTTTGAGGCCGCGGGCGACTATGGCTACTTCTGCCGCGAGCACCCCGAGGCGCGCGGCCTGATCCACGTCGTGCCCTGACCAGCGCCTTAAACAGACCGAGGCGGGTCCAACAGCCGACCCGCCTCGGTCATGATTCACACGCCTGGCGCTAGGTCGCCTGCGCGTCTGGCGCATCGGCCGGAACTTCTGGCGGCGCGGGGGGCAGCGGCTCACTCGACGCGGCTGGGGGGGCGCTGCTGAAAGGGGCGGGCAGGTACGGCCGCGTGCCGAAGCGCGTGAGCGTGACCGCGCCCAGGCCCGCCGCGCTCAGCACCACCCAGGCCACCCAACCGATGCACGGCAGTTGGCCCACGGCGCTGGTGGCTACCCACAACGCGCCGGTGCCCAGCGCCGCCGCCGCCGCCGGGCTGAGCTGGCGCAGACTCAACGCGGCGGCCAGCCGCGCGCCCACGATCTGCCCCAGCGCAATCCAGCCCAGGATGATGGCCGCGGCGAAAATCACCGCCGCCACCAGCGCCACCGGGATCAGGCAGATGGTGATGGTAACCAACACCAGCAACACCGGCACGGCCACCAGCGTGAGCAGCCCTAGCCCGCCGGTCGCCGCGGGCGCGTTGGTGATGGCCGCCGCCACGCGGTTGGTCTGCTCCGGCCAGAATACAATCACCAGCAGCGCCAGCAGGCCCATGACCAGCGCGGCGATAAAGGTTTGGAACACGCCTTCCCAAATCGCGATCAGGCCGTAAAACGGTGAGTTGGTCACCACCGTCGGCCAGCGCTGCCCGTCGCCGAAGTTCAGGCCCTGGCTCTCGCCGCCGGTCACCACCGCGCCCTCGGCGCGGTTGACCGTGCCGCCAATGGTGGCCAGCTCGCCGCCGATGACGGCCGTGCTTTGCAGCGTGACATCGCCGCTGAACACCACCACGTCGCCCGCCACGCTGCCGGCCACATCGGCGCTGCCGCCCACGACCACCAGGGCGCACTGCACCGTGGCCCCGGCGGCGATGCTGGCGCTGCCGCCGAGCACGATCAGGTTGCTGTCGAGGACTTCGCCCGCGGGCAGGCTATAGCTGCCGCCCATCACGCGCTTGTCGTTGTCACAGCCCGCGGCGTAGGCCGGGCGCGCCGCCGCCCCGACCGCCAGCAGCGCCGCCAGCGCCAGCCCGAGCATTACCACCCCACGCTTCATCGCAGCCTTCCTTCCGGCAGCACCGTCCGCATCAAGTACAGCCACACCCCGGTGAGGACCAACGCCGCCAGCGCCGCCAGCCAGGCCAGCGGGTTGGTCAGCGCCGGCTCCACCAGCGAACGCGCGGCAATAAAGAGCGCCGTCAAGAGCGTCTCGAGCACCGAGCGCGCGGCGGCGGCGCTGGCGTACAGCGCCAAGGTCGTGGCGGGCTGCTGCGCCACGCGCCAGGCGGCGTACAGCGCGCCCAACCCCAGCGGCACCACCAGCGCCGCCAGGCCCACCGCGCCCAGGCCCAGCGCCACGGCCCCGCCCAGCAGGCGCGGGCGCGAGCGGCGCTGCGCCAGCCGCGCCTGAAAGCGCCCGCTGAACCCGCGGCGCGGGGCGGCCGGCGGCTCGGCCTTGAACAGCCGGTGCACTTCGCTCAGCGCCACCCACTCAGATTGGCACGCCCCGCACCCGAGCAGGTGCGCTTCCAGGTCGCGGCGCTCGGCGGGCGTCACCGTGCCATCGAGCACAGCCTGCATGGCGGTTTGGAAAGGCTTATGGTTCACAGCCTCAGCCTCCTTCGGCTCGGCCATCACGGCCCGCCTCCACTTTCGACCCGCAGCGCGGGGCGGCCGGCGGCTCGGCGATCGGGCGCGGCCCCGGCCAACATCTCGCCCAGGTTGCCGCGCGCCCGGTGCAGCCGGCTCTTCACCGAGCTGATCGTGGCCGTGGTGGCCTCGGCGATCTCTTCATAGGAAAAGTCGTACCAGTAGCGCATGACCACCACGGCGCGGTCGTCGGGCGGCAGGTGCGCCAGCAACTTTTGCAGCATCTCGGTCTGCTCGCGGCGCACGCTGGCCTCCTCCGGCCCCAGGCCCGGCTCGTTGAGCGCCGGGTGCGGCGGCAGGTCGTCATCCAGCGACAGCCACGTCAGGCGGCGCTTGCGCAGCCGGTCTATGCAGTGGTGGTTGGCAATGGCGAACAGCCAGGTCTTGAAGGAGCGCGTGGGGTCATAGCGCGCGAGCTGCTGGTAGGCGCGCAAAAACGTCTCCTGCGCCGCATCTTCGGCCTCACCGGCCTCGCCCAACATGCGGTAACACAGGTTGTAGATCGGCGTCTGATAGGCTTCGACCAGCGCGCTGAAGGCGTCATCGTCGCCCGACCGCGCGCGCCGCACCAACTCGTCCAACCCTGGCACTCCGTCCGCGGGGCGGGCGCTGCGCTCCACAGCGCGCGGCCGGCCCGGCACACAGTATTACGCGGCCCGCGGCGGCCGGTTGCGCGGCCCGCTTGGCGGGGAATTACCGGTTAATCAGCGCGATCAACTGCGGGTAGACCAGGGCCACCTGTTGATCAGACTGACCGGGGTCAATCAGGTCATGCCCCAGGCGCAGGTTGGCCGGGAACTCAAAGCTGTCTACCGTGGCCCCGTGCGCCTGCCAGTCAGCCAGCACCTGGGCCGCCACGGCATTATCCACCGAGATGTCGTTAGCGTTGGTGATGAGCAGGAGGCCGGCGGCGGCTGGGGCGGCGCGGCGGGCCAGGGCGCGCACAGCCAGGCCTAGGCGCAGTTGCTGCGCCAACCCGTGCAGTGAGAAGCGCGGGTAGGCGTGGCCCATTGGCCCGCCCGGGGGCGGGTTGGGGTGCGTGGGGTCCCACCACGAGAAGCGGTCGGGCAGGCGCAGCGCCACGTTGATGAACAACTGGGTAGCCGAGTCGGGAATGAGCTTGAGGCTGAAGCCGGGGGCGATGAGTACCGCCTGGTCTACTTCCGGCCGCTGCTGCGCCGCCCAGCCCGCGATGGTGCCGCCACCGGAGAGACCCACCACGGTCAGGTGGTCGCCCAGCGGGGCGGCGAGGTCAACGACCTGATCGGCGAAGACGGCCATTTCCTCGGCGGTGAAGTTGGTCAGGTCATCGGTCAGGCGGTCGGCTAGGCCGTGATGGGGCATGCGCAGGATAAGGACGTTGTAGCCCAGGTCGTAGAACTGCTGCCCCAGGTCGGCAAACTGCTGTGGGCAGTTGGTGTAGCCGTGGATGAAGGCGGTGACGCGGGCGGTGGCCTGCCCGTGGGTGAGCAGGCGCGTGGCGCACTCCGGGTTGATGAGCGGGGCTTCTGCGGCCTGGAGGGCGCTGACGCGCGCCACGGCCGCGGCGTAGTCGGGCGCCGGGTCGGGCTGGGAGCGGAGCGCGCCCAGGTTGGGCGGCGCCAGCGCCAGAAAGGCCAGCATCGCCAACAGGACGGCTAGCAGCGCGAGTAGGGCGTAGCCCACCTTGCGCCGCCGCGTGAGACGCCGAGACACGCTCCCCACCATGGCGGCCTCCTTCTATAGCCGATGCCGACGGCCAACGGCGCCTAATGGTATACCCCGGCCCCTAGCCCACCAGGCCGTAGACTGGGATGGCCGCGCCGTGAATGGCGCGCGCCGCTTCGGAGGCCAGGAAGACCACCACCGCCGCCAGGTCGCCGGGGGCCACCCACTTGGCATAGTCGCCGTTGGGGGTGTTGGCGCGGTTGGCAGGCGTGTCAATGATGCTGGGGATGACGGCGTTGACGTTGATGTGCTGCTCGCGCACCTCGGCCGAGAGCGCCTCGGTCAGGCGCAGCACCGCCGCCTTGCTGATGGCGTAGGCCGTCTGTTTTCTACCCGCGGCCAGCGCCGCCTTGGCGCCGACGTTGATGATCTTGCCGCCGCCCTGCGCCGCCATGAGGGGCACCACGGCGCGGCAGGTGAGGAAGGCCGAACGAGCGTTGAGGTTGAACATGAAATCCAGGTCGGCTTCCTCCAGCTCGGCCACCGGCTTGCCGGGTTTGTAGCCGCCGGCGATGTTCACCAACACGTCTACCCGCCCCCACCGGGCGTGCACCGCCTCCACCCAGCTTTTCACGCTGGCGGCCTGGGTCACATCTACCACGGCGGGCAGGCCGCGGGCGGCGCTCAACCCCAAATCGGCCAGGAGCTTTTCGGCCTGGTCGAGGGCGCGGGCGGTAGGGGCCAGGCGCGCCCCGGCCGCGGCGAAGGCCCGCGCCACATACGGGCCAAACTCGCCGGTCGCGCCGGTGATGAGGACTACCGGATCAGCCGCCATGCGCACCTCCTCCACTCAAATCCGACCGATACACGGGGATTATACTTGGATTGGTTCCGCCTGGCGCGGTAGATTACAATTTGGGGCATGCACGTCTCTCCCGAGCGCTTCGAGCAGATCGTCTTCGACGAGGCCGACGCCGTGCTGGCCCAGCTGCCCCCCGCCCTGCGGGCCGAGGCCGAAACGGTGCTGCTGCTGGTGGAAGACGCGCCCGGCCCCGAGCACGACCCCGGCGAGCGCCGGCTGCTGCTGGGGCTGTACGAGGGCGTGCCGCTGATTGACCGCCACGCCGACAGCCTGCTGATCGTGCCCGACCGCATTACGCTCTTCCGGCTGGCCCTGCAAAGCCTGGCGCGCACCGAGATCGAGCTGCGCCAGCGCGTGCGACGCACGCTGATTCATGAGCTGGCGCACTTTTTTGGCCGCGACGAGGACGAGCTGGCCGACCGCGGCTGGGCCTGAGGGCCGGGGCGCGGCGGCCGGAGGCGCTGTGGTATCATCGCCAGGTCACAGCCACGTTTTCCCCATCTCTGGGTTTGGGAGGGCCGGCCGGCGGGGGCGGGTTGCCCGGCTGCCGCTGAAGGAGTAACAGCGTGAAGAATATCTGCGTTATCGGCGTCGGTTATGTGGGCCTGGTCACCGGGACGTGCTTCGCCGATTTGGGCAACCGGGTGATGGCGCTCGACATCAACGAAGAGCGCATCGCCAACCTTAAGCAGGGCCTGCTGCCGATCTACGAGCCGGGCCTGGAAGAGATGGTCAAGCGCAACGTAGCGGCGGGCCGCCTGAGCTTCACCACCCACTACGCCGAGGCGCTGGCCGAGGCCGAGTTTGCCTTCATTGCCGTGGGCACACCCGAAGGCGTGGACGGCGAGGCCGATTTGCAGTACGTGCGCGCGGCGGCCGAGAGCATCGCCGCCCACATGACCGCCCCGCTCATCATCGTCAACAAGTCTACCGTGCCGGTCGGCACGGGCGACTGGGTAGCCGACATCGTGCGCGCCAAGCAGGCCGCGCCGATCGCTTTCAGCGTGGTCTCCTGCCCCGAATTCTTGCGCGAAGGCTCGGCCCTGGCCGACTTCATGAACCCGGCCCGCACGGTGCTGGGGTCACTCGACCGCGACGCCGCCAACCGCGTGGCCGACCTGCACCTGCCGCTGCGCGCCCCGATCCAGGTGGTGGATTTGCGCACAGCCGAGATGATTAAGTACGCCTCCAACGCCTTTCTGGCGACCAAAATTTCGTTCATCAACGAGATCGCCAATGTGTGCGAGGCGCTGGGCGCCGACGTAAAAGAGGTGGCGACCGGCATGGGCTTCGACCCGCGCATCGGCCGCCAGTTCCTCGACGCCGGGCTGGGCTACGGCGGTTCCTGCTTTCCCAAAGACGTGAAGGCGCTGGCGCACATGGCGAATGTGCAGGGCAGGCACCCGCAGCTTTTGCAGGCCGTCATGGACATCAATCGCGACCAGCGCCGGCTGGTGACGCGCAAGGTGCGCGACCTGCTGGGCGACCTGGACCAAAAGACCATCGGCCTGCTGGGGCTGGCTTTCAAGCCCAACACCGACGACATGCGCGACGCCCCGGCGATTGAGATTGCCAGGGAACTGCAAGCCGGCGGCGCGCTGGTGAAGGGCTACGACCCGGTGGCAATGAGCGTGGCCGGGCGGCACATGCCGGGCGTGAAGCTGTGCGAGGACGCTTATGAAGTGGCCGCGGGCGCCGACGCGCTGATTGTGGTGACCGAGTGGAACGAGTTTAAGCAGCTCGACCTGGAGCGGCTGCGCCAGAGCATGCGCCGGCCGATTGTGGTGGACGGGCGCAACATTTATCACCCCGCGCAGATGCAGCGGCTGGGTTTCCAGTATCGCGGCGTGGGGCGCGGCTACAACGGCAACGGCCAGCACTAAGCCGCTCTGGCCCCGTATGGGTGAAGGAGAGCTATGCCCCCGGCTTCTGGTAAGGTGACGAAGACGCGCCTGAGCAACGGCCTGACCGTGCTGCTCAAAGAGGTGCACACCGCCCCGCTGGCGTCGTTTTGGGTCTGGTATCGCGTCGGCTCGCGCAACGAACTGCCCGGCCAAACGGGTGTCAGCCATTGGGTTGAGCACATGATGTTCAAGGGCACGCGCCGCTACCCGGGCGAGGTGTCCGAGCGCCGCATCGCCCGCGACGGCGGCGTTTACAACGCCATGACCTGGATTGACTGGACGGCGTACTTTGAGACGCTGCCGGCCGACAAGATTGACTTCGCGCTGCGGTTGGAAGCCGACCGCATGGGCCGGGCGCTCTTCCCGCCCAAGGAGGTCGCCTCGGAGCGCACCGTCATCATCTCTGAGCGGCAGGGGCGCGAGAACAGCCCCGGGTTCCGCCTGACCGAAGAAGTGCAGGCGGCTGCCTTCCGGGTGCACAGCTACCACCACGAGGTGATCGGCGACATGGTAGACCTGGAGACCATGACGCGCGACGACTTGTACAGCCACTATCGCCAGTACTACGCGCCCAACAACGCCATCGCGGTGGTGGTGGGCGACTTCAAGACCCGCGACATGCTGGCCCGTATTCAGGCGCTGTTTGGCGGCTATCGGCCCAAGCCCCTGCCCGCCCGCCGGCCGCGCCCCGAGCCCGAACAGAAGGGCGAGCGCCGCGTCAGCCTGAGCGGCGAGGGTGAAACTGCTTTCATTGAGGTCGGCTACCACGTGCCGGGCGTCAATCACCCCGATTTCATCGCCCTGGTGGCGATGGACTCGATCTTGGGCGGGGCCACGGCGCTGAACATGTTCGGCGGCGGCACGAGCAACAAATCGTCGCGGCTGTACCGGGCGCTGGTCGCGAGCGGCCTGGCGGCCAACGCCTCGGCCGGCCTGGTCCCCACGCTCGATCCGTATCTTTATTCGCTCTTCTGCACCGTGCGCCAGGGCCAAACGCCGGAGGCGGTGGAGGCGGCGCTGAACGCCGAGGTGGAGCGCCTGCGGGCCGAGCCGGTGGCTGAGGCCGAGCTGGCCAAGGCCATCAAGCAGGCGCGGGCACTGTTCGCCTTTGGGGCGGAGAGTGTCACCAACCAGGGCTACTGGCTGGGCCACACCGAATTGTTCGCCTCCTACAAGTGGTTCGACAGCTACCTGGACCGGCTGGCCGCCGTGACCGTGGCCGACGTGCAGCGCGTGGCCCAGAAATACCTGGCGCGCGACAACCGCACCGTGGGCACGTTCGTGCCGTCCGCCGCGCCCGCCCAGGCCAACGCCGCCGAGGCCGACGATGAAGACTAAGCCTGCCGTCCGCGCCAAGCGCGCCGCCACGCCGCGGGTCGCGGCCCAGTCGCTGCCGGGGCCGGAGACGATCACCCGCCAAGTGCTGCCCAACGGCATTACGGTGCTGGCCTACGAGAACTTCACCAGCCCGTCGGTGGTGGTAGATAGCGACCTGCGCACCGGCGCGCTGTGGGAGAGCCGCGCCCAGGCGGGGTTGGCGGGCTTCACCGCCGCCGCCCTGATGCGCGGCACCGAGCGCAGCTCGTTCGATGAGATATATGACGCCATCGAATCGGCGGGCGCGGCGCTGTCGGTTTCGGCCGGCACGCACACCTCCGGCTTCTACGGCAAGAGCCTGGCCGAAGACCTGCCGCTGATCTTGGAGCTGGCGGCGGACGCGCTGCGCCGGCCGACCTTCCCCGAGGAGCAGGTGGAGCGGCTGCGCAACGAGCTGCTCACGCGCCTGGCGATCCGCGACAACAACACCCGCGCCCGCGCCGAGGAGGCTTTCTTCACGGCCGCCTACCCCGGCCACCCTTACGCCATTGACGAAGACGGCTACCCCGACACGCTCAAGGCGCTGACGCGCGCCGACCTGGTGAACTTTCACCAGGCGCACTTCGGCCCGCGTGGCATGATCGTGACGGTGGTGGGCGCGGTGAAGGCCGAGGCGGCCGTGGAACTGGTGGAGCGCTGGTTCGGCAATTGGGCCAACCCGGCCCAGCCGCCGGAGCCGCCGCTGCCGCCGGTGGCCCAGCCGCAGGGTAAGCAGCTGCAGCGCGTGGTGATGCCCGGCAAGAGCCAGAGCGACCTGGTGCTGGGCGGCCCCGGCCCGGCCCGCAACCACCCGCGCTTTCTGGCGGCGCGCCTGGCCAACAACATCCTGGGCGTGTTCGGCATGGGCGGCCGCATCGGTGAGCACGTGCGCGAGAAGGGCGGCCTGGCGTACTATGCCGCCAGCAGCCTGGACGGCGGGCTAGGCCCCGGCCCGTGGCGCGCTTACGCCGGGGTGAACCCTAAGAACGTGGCCCGCGCCACCGAGCTGATCGTCAAGGAGATCGCCAAGTTCGTCAACCGCAAGGTGACGGTAGAAGAGCTGGACGACAACAAGGCCAACTTCCTGGGGCGGCTGCCGTTCACGCTGGAGACGAACGAGGGGTTGGCCGGAAACGTCAGCGCCATGGAGCTGCACAACCTGGGGTTGGATTACCTGCGGCGCTACCCCAACCGCATCAAGGCCATCACCCGCGACGACTTGCAGGCGGTGGCGGCCGAGTTCCTCAGCCCCGAAAACTATGTGCTGGCGGTGGCCGGGCCGGAGTAGGCCCGCCCAAGGCTCGCCATGCTGCGCACCGGCGTTGACATCATCGAGGTCAGCCGCATAGACGAGGCCATCTTGCGCCACGGCGACCGCTTCTTTCAGCGCTTCTTCACGCCGCAGGAGCTGATTGACGCCGAGGGCCGCACCCCGGCGCTGGCGGCGCGCTTCGCGGCCAAGGAGGCGGTGGCCAAGGCGCTGGGCTGCGGCATCGGCGACGTGCGCTGGAAAGAGATCGAGATCGTGCGCGACGGCCGCCATAGCCCGCAACTGCGGCTGCACGGCGCGGCCGAGGCCCTGGCGCGCGCGTTGGGGTTGGTGGAGTGGGCGGTGAGCCTGAGCCACACCCACGAGCACGCCATGGCGCTGGTCGTGGCGCAGGGCGCTCCTAAGGAGGCGGCATGAACCTGATCGCGGAGATCAAGTCGGACGACGGCAAGGTGGTCGGCGTGCTGGCCCTGCCGCCCAAGGCGTTCAAGACCGGCTCGCGCGGCTATTACGCCAACACCAAGATCGAGATTGACGGCAAGCGCTACCAGACGCAAATTCAGTTGGTCGAGATCGGCAGCAAGCCGGCCGAGACGCCGGCCGAAGGCTAGCGCCACAGGCTAACGCCCCCATGCCCACGCTTGAGCAGGCCCGGCAGTTCTACGCCGCGGCCGACCCCGTGCACGACTTTGACCATATCCGGCGGGTGCTGGCCTTGGCCGAGCGCCTGGCCCGCGCCGAGGGGGCGGACCTGGAGATCGTGCGCGCGGCGGTGCTGCTGCACGACGCCAGCGGCGCCACGCCCAGCGACGAGGCCGGCGCGCGCGCCACGCACCACGAGGCCTCGGCCGAGTTCGCGCGGGCGCAGCTCGCGGCGGAAGGCTGGCCGCCCGAGCGCATCGAGGCCGTGCTGCACTGCATCCGCGCCCACCGTTTCCGCGGCACCGAAACCCCGCGCACGCTCGAAGCCCAGATCATGTTCGACAGCGACAAGCTCGACGTGCTGGGCGCGATCGGCGTGGCGCGGGCCATGGCCTACGCCGCGCTGGCGGGGCAGCCGCTGACGGGCGAACCTTCGGTCAGCTTTCGGGCCAGCTTCGTGAAGGAGCCCGGCGAGCCGCACACCCCGTACCACGAGTTCCTGTTCAAGCTCAGCCGCGTGAAGGACCGCCTGCACACGCGCACGGCCCGGCAGATCGCCGAGGAGCGCCACCGCTACCTGGCCGAGTATTTTGAGCGCTTAGCGAAGGAAGTAGCCGGAGAGTTGTGAGAGGTCGGGCTTAGGCCACGGCCAGCACGAGGAAGCGCGGCGCGCCGTCCACGAACGGCGAGCGGTCGTAGTCGCCGTAGAAGTGGGCTTGAGCGAAGCCTGCGCGCTCCAGCAGCAGGCGCATCTCGCCAGGGAAGGTGTAGCGCAGTGTCAGCGGCACGCTGGTGCGGTGCAGGTCGCCGGCCGGGCCGGTGGAGTCGTAGAGCCAGGTGATGCGCGCCAACTGCGCCGCGCGGTCGAGGCTGAGGGTGCTGAACTGCTGCACGGTGCGCTCGCCGTCGGCGAAAGTGCGCTCCAGCGTCAGGCCCGGCTCGGGGGCGGCGTAGGCCTCGCCGGGGTTGGGCATATCCAGCGCGAGGGCCGCGCCAGGGGCCAGGTGACGGCGGATGCGGGTGAGGGCGGCCAGCTGCGCTTCGGGCGTGAGCAGGTGCATGAAGGTGTTGAACGGCATCAGCGCCAGCCGAAACGTCTGGCCGAGGTCGAAGGTGGTCATGTCGGCCTCGACCAGCGTGGGGGCGGCGGCCAGGTGGCGGCCGGTGGCAGCGTCGAGGCGGGCGCGCAGGCGGGCCAGCATGTCGGGCGCGTTGTCGAGGCCGGTGAGGGCGTGGCCGCGCCGGGCGAGGTTGAGCAGCACCCGGCCCGTGCCGCAGCCCAGCTCTAAGATTGGGTCGCCGTACTCGTCGGCCAGCTCCAGCCAGTAGTCCAGGTCTTCGGTGAACTCGGCGTTTTCCAGGTCGTAGTAGCGGGCGAGGGTGGCGTAGGTCATGGACGCATTGTAGCGCAGGCCGACAGAAGAAGCGCGTTGGTCAACCGCTAGAAAACCTTTGCCACGAATTAGCACGAATTACACGAAGGGGGCCAGGCTGGGGGCAACGGGCCGAGGAAAATCAGCCCGGACTAAAGATAAGGGTACGGGTGGTACAATACCGGCATTCGGGGCGTAGCGCAGTCCGGCAGCGCACCGCGTTTGGGACGCGGTGGTCGTCAGTTCAAATCTGACCGCCCCGACCTTAAAGACAAGGGACGGCTCGTGTGAGCCGTCCCTTGTGTGTTCGCAGGCTGAGGCCGCTTACGGCTCGACCGAGGCGCTGACGGATGCCTCCAGCGGGGCGGGCGAGGGGGCCTCGCGGCGGAACTGGATGCCGTCGTCTGCGGTGTGGTCCACGGTGACGGTGTCGCCGCTCTTGAACTCGCCGCGCAGCATCTGCACCGAGAGCGGGCTTTCCACGTACTTCTGGAGGGCGCGGCGCAGCGGGCGGGCGCCGAAAGCCGGGTCGAAGCCCTCTTGGGCCAGCCAGCGGCGGGCGGCGTCGGTGAGCTGAACCGTCAGGCCGTACTCGGAGAGCTGCTTCTGGATCTCCTTCATCTGGAGGTCCACGATACGGCCGACGTCGGCCAGGGCCAGCGGCTTGAAGGTGATGATCTCATCCACCCGATTGAGGAACTCGGGGCGAAAGGTGGCCTTCAGGGCGCGCTCGATCTTGTCCTGGTTCTCGCGGTTATCGGCGTCGCTCTCGCCAGGCTCGCGGCGCAGGAAGCCCAGGCTGCCGCTCTTCTTGACGAACTCGGTGCCGAGGTTGCTGGTCATGATGAGCACCGTGTTGCGGAAATCCACCAGGCGTCCCTGGCCGTCGGTCAGGCGGCCGTCGTCCAGGATTTGCAGCAGGGCGTTCCAGACATCCGGGTGGGCCTTCTCGATCTCGTCGAAGAGCACCACGCGGTACGGGCGGCGGCGGACGGCCTCGGAGAGCTGGCCGCCTTCCTCGTAGCCCACGTAGCCGGGCGGCGCACCAAACAAGCGCGAGACGGTGTGCTGCTCGCGGTATTCGCTCATGTCCACGCGCACTAGGGCGTCTTCGTCGTCGAACATGAACTCGGCCAGGGCCTTGGCCAGCTCGGTCTTGCCCACGCCGGAGGAGCCAAGGAAGATGAAGGAGCCGATGGGGCGCTTGGGGCTTTTCAGCCCGGCGCGCGAGCGGCGGATGGCGTCGGCGATGGCGTGCACGGCGGCGTCTTGGCCGATGATGCGCTCGTGCAGGCGGTCTTCCATGTGCAGCAGCTTCTCGTGCTCGGTTTCGAGCATGGAAGTGAGCGGGATGCCGGTCCACTGCGAGATGACCTCGGCGATGTCGTTTTCGTCCACGACCTCGTCTAGCTGGTGCTCGCGCTCCCAGGCGTCGCGCTGATCCGCGAACTCGGTCTCGATGCGCAGGCGTTCGGCCTTTTTCTGGGCGGCGTGCTCGTAGTCGCGGGCCAGGCCGGCCTGCTCTTCTTCGGCTTGCAGGCGGTCAATCTCGGCCTTGAGGGTTTTCAGCTCAGGCGGCAGCGAGTAGAGGGCGATGCGCAGCTTGGCGGCGGCTTCGTCCATCAGGTCAATGGCCTTGTCGGGCAGGCTGCGCTCGGTGACATAGCGCTGCGAGAGCTTGGCGGCGGCCGAGAGGGCCGCGTCGCTGATGGTGACTTTGTGGTGGGCTTCGTAGCGGTCGCGCAGGCCGTGCAACATGCGGATGGTCTCTTCGACGCTCGGCTCGTCCACGTAGACGGGGGCAAAGCGGCGCTCGAGGGCGGCGTCTTTCTCGATGTGCTTGCGGAACTCATCGAGCGTGGTCGCGCCAATGCACTGCAATTCGCCGCGCGCCAGGGCGGGCTTGAGCATGTTGCTGGCGTCCATGGCGCCTTGGGCCGCGCCCGCGCCGACGACGGTGTGCAACTCGTCTATGAACAGGATGATGTCGCCCTCGGAGCGCTGGACCTCCTCGATGGTGGCCTTGAGGCGCTCCTCAAACTCGCCGCGGAAGCGGCTGCCGGCAATCATGCCGCCCAGGTCGAGCGAGATGACCTTCTTGCCGGAGAGTATTTCGGGCACGTCGTTGGTGGCGATCTTCTGGGCCAAGCCCTCGACGATGGCGGTCTTGCCCACGCCGGCCTCGCCGATGATGACCGGGTTGTTCTTGGTGCGGCGCGAGAGGATCTGGATGACGCGCAGGATTTCCTTGTCGCGCCCGATGACGGGATCGAGCTTGCCAGACTTGGCCTGGGCGGTCAGGTCGCGCGAATACTTCTCCAGGGTGCGGTAGCGGGCCTCGGCTTGCGGGTCGGTGACGCGCTGGCCGCCGCGAATATCCTTGACGGTGTCGTAGACGCGCTCCTTGGTGATGCCGGCTTCCGAGAGGATGCGGGCCACGGCGGTGTTGCGCTCGGAGAGGATCGCCAGGAAGATGTGCTCGGTGGAGATGTACTCGTCCTTGAGGCGGTTGGCCTCTTCGTTGGCCAGGTCAATGATGCGCTTGACGCGCGGGGTGATGAAGACCTGGCCGGTGCCGCCGCCGTAGATGGCGGCCTTGGGCGAGGCGCGCAGCACGTCGTCCAGGCGCTTCTTGATCAGCTCCTGATCTACGCTGAGCTTGTCGAGGATTTGAGGGATGACGCCCTCGGGCTGTTCGAGCAGGGCCAGCAGGATGTGCTCGGTATCCACCTGGTTGTGGCCGTAGCGCTGCAAGATTTCATAGGCGCGCGCGGCGGCATCCTGGGCTCGCTCGGTAAAACGGTCGAAACGCATCATGGCCGCAAAATTCCTTTCCTAAACGGCTGCCGGCCCCGGCCTACTTGTTGTCACCCATCACCCGCCGGGAGACTACCACCTCAAACACCTGCGTGTAGTGGGCGTCGGTGGTGATATCCCAGTCGTACTTGGTCTTGAACTGCGCAATGAGGTCGGGGTCGGGGGTCACCGGCCGCGCCCGGCCTTCCACGATGTACGGCTGGTCGCCGTCTTCGAGAGCCAGGGCCACGTGGGGGTTGGCGCCGAGGTTACGGGCTTTGACACTGTTCGGAGCGGTGCACAAATACCAGCGGTCGGCGGCGGTGACGAACCAGATCGGGACGAGGTGGGGGCGACCGTCGGGCCGGACGGTCGCCAGCCACACATTGCGGGCTGCTTCCAGGCGACTCGCCGTTGGCACGGATGGTTCGGTCATGCCGGGCGATTATACAGCGAGTTGCCGGACGCCTGCGGAGTACTATAGCGGAGGCAAATTAGATTCACGTAAGCATCTCCCAGCGCAGTTTCCTCGCGAAAAGGCGGCTAAACGACGATCTCGGCGGCTTTCTTGCCGTTGACGATAACGGTGTAGCTGCCGGAGGGGTAGCTGCCCAGGTTGATGTTCTCGGACAGCGGCGCCAGTTGCTGGGTGCAGGCCTGGCCGGGGTCGGTGACGGTGTAGACTTCCACCACGATGTGGCCCTGGGTGTCGGGTGGGGCGGCGGCCACGCGCAATTGGTGGCAGGGTGTGGGCCGCGAGCCTTCCAGGTGGAGCTGCACCTGCACGGGGTAGCTCTCCAGCAGAAACACCTCAATGACATCGAGGTAGATCGTGCCGCGGTCGAGGGCGGCGTCGCCGGGTTGGGGCGCCCAAGCGGGCGCGACCGGGGTACCGGGCGTGGCGGCCGGGAGCTGGGTGGGGCTGGTGACAGGCTCGTCGGAGCCGGGCGTGGGCGCGACCGGGGTGTCAGTCGCTGGCTCAGCCGGAGTGTCGGGCACGGGCGCGGCGGGGGCACAGGCGGCGAGCAGCAGGGCCAGGGTGAGGGCAAAACTGGCGAAAGGGCGCAAGGGTGTCATGGGCGGGGGGCCTCCTGTGCGGTTAAGACGCGGGGAGGCGGGGGCCAGTTCCGGCCCGGCCATGGGAGACTATGGCAGGAAGCGTGCCAGCCGGGGTGGTGCGGTGGTCATGGATGGGGTGAGAAACGTCACCATTGTCACGGCTGCCATTCGGCTAGTAGATAGCGCCCCCACCACCGGCTTCTCCTCAGGGGAGGCGCTCTTGTCGTGATTGGCGCGTTGAGGGCACAGCCGTCGCGGGGTCACGGGTGCCGGGCGACCTGTTTAGTTGGTAAGGGCAGCCCACGGGCCGGCGGATAGATCTGTTTATTCAGAACATTTGCTTCGGATCGTTCGCTTAAATTTCCACGGCTTTCCAAGATTTGTTCGGAATGGCCTGGTTTTCCAGCGGATTCCGTGATCGGCCACTCAGCTCCAGACATTATGTCTCTAGACTGAGTTGCGGTTGCCGGCGGCAACGTGGCCGCCAAACAGCGAAATGTGCTTGTTTTGTAGGCCTTTCGTAACTACTCAGCGGTCAGGCGGGGCATGAGGATTTGACCGGCAAAAACGCTGCGGAGCGCGGCCAAGGGGGAGTGGCCCTGCTTGCGCATGGTCGAAATGTAACCGCGGATGCGGCAGAAAATAT
>JADZEK010000080.1 GCA_020850595.1 Anaerolineales bacterium | reverse complement strand
TGCAACACCCCGCGGGTGCCGCGGATTTCCAGGTCCCGGCCCTCGCTGAAGGCGGACATGGTGAAGGTGGCGGTGATCTTGTTGGCGAACTGCAGGTTCACCGTCTGCCGATCCACGGCGGTGTTGTCGCAACGGTACACGCAGCGGCCCCACTTGCTGGTGGCGAGCCACGCCTTGATCTCGTCGTCGGTGGCGCCGGCTTCGCGGTCGAACACCCAGTGCAGCCAGCCGCGCTGATCGCCGAGATAGCGGTGCGCGTCATAGGGGCAGGTGGCGGCCACCGGGCAGCCGTCGGTGCACCGCGCGGGCGCGCCGGCGGGAGCGTGGGCGGCGTTGAAGTAGGAGGTGGAGCCGAAGCTGGAAACGGACTCGCAGGGTGAATCAACCAGCCAGGAGAGGATGTCCAGGTCATGGCACGACTTGGAGATGATCATGGGCGAGCAGTTCGCGGTGACGGCCCAGTGTCCGCGCACGAACGAGTGGGCCTGGTGAAAGAGCCCGACGCCCTCGGTGGCGTTGACGGCGGCGACCTCGCCCAGGACGCCGGCGGCCAGCAGGTCCTTGATCTTCGAGTAGAAGTTCGTGTAGCGCAGGACGTGGCAGACCAGCACGCGGCGGCCCAGGCGGGCGGCGGCGGTTTCCAGGCGCAGGACGTCGCGAAAATTGGTCGCGATGGGTTTTTCCAGCAGCACGTCGTAGCCCAGTTCCATGGCGGCGATGCAGGGTCCCACGTGGAGGGGATCCTGGGTGGCGATCATCAGCACGTCGGCGAGTTTGCCGGCGGCGAAGAGTTCGCGGTCGTTGGCGAACGTGCGGAGGTTGGGATTCCTTGAAAGCCGGCGCACCCGTTCCAGCCGGTCAGGCACGGGGTCGGCGGCGGCGACCACGCGGTAGTGTTCCGGCATGGCGGCGGCGAGGGCGCTGTAGACCTGGACGCGGGAGCCGCAACCAACGGCGGCGAGGGTGAGGGGCGAGGAGGGCATGGAGTCAGCCGAGCTTGCGAGAAAACGGCGCGCAGGGAAGCGCGCGTTTTTGGCAACGGCGGCGGGTAGCGCGGTCGTAGCGCGGTGCTTCGGCATTTGGGCAGACATCGCTGACACATTTGGCCAGACATCGCTGACAGTGGCCGCCGGTGGTTTGGAAGCATTTGAAAAAAATGGGGAGGGTTTAAGGGAGGGGCTGCGCCCCTCCCTTACCGTCGCTTGGGTGGTTGGGTGCGCGCCGGGCGCAGCCCGGCGCGATCATCGTGACGCAGCAGGCCGAGCAGATGAGGCCCGAGATAGACCTCGGTCCAGCCGCCGCGCCGTGGGCGCAACCCGAGCCACTCGCCGGCAAAGGCGCGGCCGAACATCCGCTGGCGTTGCCCCCACCACGCGCGCCCGTTGGTTCCCGGCTGCAGTCGGAGCCAGCCGGCGGGATACGCCCAGACGGGCAACACCGCCGGCAGGCGCCGCACGCTGGGCCGATAACCTCCGGCGGGCGGCCGCCCCAGCGTGAAGTGCGGGCGGACGTGATTATACCGCTGGCACCAGCGAGTGAAGCGGCGGTGTTGCGCGCGGGCATGCGCGGCCGCAGGCCGTGCAGTCTCGGCCTTGAGGATGCGGTGCATCTGTTCATGTGCGCCATTGTCTTGCGGACATCCGGGACGGGTGAACACGACGCGCACGCCGAGGCGCAGCCACCACACGCTCAAGGCCGACAAGCCCCGCGGGCCGCCGCTGGCAAACGGGGTGCCGTTGTCCACCTGCACCGCCCGGGGCAGGCCGCACCGACGGAACAGCGCGGTGAGCGCCTGCCGCACCGTCGGCTCATTCGGCCGGGCCACGTGGCGCACCAGGAGCACGCAGCACGAGGCGGCATCGCGGACGGTCAGCGGATGAATCCGCGTGCCGTCAGCGGTGCGGAACGCGCCCTTGAAGTCGAGCGTCCACAGATCATTGGGCTGCGCCGCCACCGGCGGCGGACCGGCGGCGACTGAGGGACCCGACGGCGCCCGCCGCACGTGCCGGCGCACCAGCCCGGCCGCCGCCAGCCAGCGACCCAGCGTGCGCACTGCGGGCACCCGGGCGCGCCGGTGCCGCTGGCACAGCAGCCAGTGCAACTTGTGCGGACCCCAGGTCGGGTGCCGGCGGCGCAGCGTCAGCAACCGACGCAGCCAGAGCTGTTGTTGTTGGCGTGCGCGGCGCGGCTGCCGCGTGCGCTCGCCCAACGCGGGGCGGCCACCCTCCCGAAAGCGTCGCCACCACTTGTGGCCGCACTCCCGGCTGATCCCGTGCGCGTGGCACAGCGCCGCGAAGCTCGCGCGCTGCGCCAGCACCGCCTGCACAAAGTTCCACCGCGCAGTGACTCGATCACATTCGTTCCAGGGCATAGTGGCCCTGCGTAATGTGTCAGCGATGTCTGGCCAAATGTGTCAGCGATGTGTGGCTCTATGCCTTCAGCCCGCGCTGTCATGCCGCGCCGTCAGCTTAACGCCTAACCAGTGCCGGCTGAAGACCGGCACTACGTGGTTCAACCCGCTCAGGCGCTTTGCAGTCCGTCGGCGGTCAGTTCCTGGAAGTAGAACTCCCGGATCCCTTCCTCCAGGTCCTGGCGCGAGTGGATGCTCTGCAGGCCCGTGGCGCGGCCGTCGCTGAGCACATAGGCCCAGCGGGCGGGGGCGCCGGCTTCGGGGGGGAGGAGCACCACATGACCGGCTGGCTTCGGGTCTGCGTTGAGGAAGACGTCGGTGAGCCGTTGGGCGCCGGGCAAGGTGCAGGCATCGCTGCCGGCGGGCCGGAAGCGCAGCACACTGCTGGGCGGGTTCATGCGGCAGTGGCTTTGCGGGCCGCGGCGGCCGCCTTGGCCGCTTCGCTGGCGAGATGGTTGAAGAAGGTATCGCGCCGTTCGCGGGCGATTTTCAGGTCCTTCGTGCCCAGGGAACGGCGGATGCGTTCCTTGGTGAAGGGGGTGGGATGCACGGTGTAATGCAAGAACCACGTCCCGTGATTGTTCCACAAGTGGTGGTTGGCGTTGTCGGGACGGACACGGATGCCGGGGAGTTTGGTGATGGCTGACATGATGCGTGATAGTTCGGGTTGGGAGTTATCGCGCATCAGGGTTGAAAACAAAAAACCGACCTGGGCATCAGGTCGGTCTCGTCTTCGGGAGCGTTCTTGGTTCGCCCCCCTTGCGGGTGACGCACATCCGGGGTTTCCCCCGATCCACCGTGGCCGCTCCCGGCCCGGTTGGCGGAGCCGGCTTTTGAGGGCCGACTCGTTCCTGATGCGGGGCCAAACGTGGCATTTGGTCGGTTGCTGTCCAGCATTTATTTTGGACGCCCTTCTGAGATACGGCCGGGCGGCAGGGTCGGGGATGGTTGTATTGCAGGTTTGACCGCTGATAGCGGGCGCGGATAAACTCTACAGTATGACAACGAAAGTGCGGGCCCGATTTTGGGCGGTATTGCGGGCAGGCCTGCTGGGTTGGACACAACCGGCGACGGCCACCAATCTATTTTCGGCCAACGGTTACGAATGGGACATCTCC
>JADZEK010000079.1 GCA_020850595.1 Anaerolineales bacterium | reverse complement strand
TGGGAGGTGTCCGGCGCGGTGCAGACCGCCAAAGCCCGCGCCGCCTGGCTCAGTGCTGACTGGGACGCCTTATGCGCCCGCCGCGCCGCCCTGCCCCTGGCCGGCTGACAACCTTTGCGTGCACACGGCTGCATTCCCCCAAAGCCCATTCGTGCTAACCCGTCGCCCTATGCGTGCTCATTCGTGCGTGGCAAGCGTCCTCTCCGCCCGAACGACTCGCTGCTGCACCACCTGCGCCCCCGGCGATGCCAGCCGTACATACGCCGCGATCTTCTCCAACTGCGCCGCCACGCTCTCCGCCGGCACACCCATGGGCGCATAGACCACGTACAGCGCGTGCGTGGTGCTCGGCGCAATCGGCGAGCGCGCATCCTGCCCGTAGATGATCGAACAGCGAATGCCATCCGCGTCACGCATGAGCATATCGCCTGCGCGGATGTCCTTTGGCTCGCCGTTCATCTGCGTCATGCGCTCGCCCACGCCCGAGGTGTCAATCATTACCGGCGCCACCAACTTCGCCGCGTCGTGCCCGGCCGTCAGCACCAGCGTCTCAATCTCGGCCATGAAGTTCGCGTCCACCGCCGGCGACACGCTGGGCAGGCGCTTGCCCTTCAGCACGATGGACTCGAGCTGCAACTGCACGTGATAGGTCTTGTTGAAACGCGTGTAATACCGGTCGTAAGCCGTCATTACCGGCAAGGTCAGAAAGTCGGCCCGCGCATACCCCGCATAGCGCGCCCGCACCTCGGCCTCAATCTCCCGCTTGCGCGCGTCCAGGGCCGCCGACGAGCCTCCATTCTCAATCCCGGTCATCTCCAGCAGCCCCACGCACCCGCCCGCGTGCGCCGCCCGCCACCCCTCCGTCGCTGTGATTCCTAACATCGCCTTGCGTTGCCCCTGCCTCGGCTGCTTGCCGCGTCATCTCCCCTTCGTGTGATTCGTGCCAATTCGTGGCAAAGCTCTTCAGCCCCGTTGACCGACTGGCGCGCTCCAGCCACATTCGTGCTCATTCGCGGCGCAGCCGCACCATTCGTGCAAATTAGTGGCAAAAGTCCTCTCCTGCCTACCCCAAAGCCGTCCCGCAGTTCGCGCAGAACTTACTCTTGGGCGGCATCACATTCCCACACTTCGGACAGCTCACCGGCTGCGCCTCGCCCAGCGGCCCGCCGCAGTTCTCGCAGTTGGCCGCGCCAACCTTGTTGGCCGTCTCGCAGTACGGGCAGACCACGCTTTGCAGCCGCGCCGAGATCGTCTTGGTGGTCTGCGCCGTGCGCGAGAACTGCTCCAGCGCCTCCCACACCTTCGTCTCCAGCGTCAGCGAGGTGATGTCCTGGGCGATGTCGTCCAGCCGGTTGAGGATGTTCCACGGGTTCAGCAGCGTCGAGAGCGCCGTCTGGCCCAGCGAGGCCGCCACCCCCAACCACTCGCCCTGGCCCACGTTCACCGTCACGCCGTCGGTCACCCTTTGCAGCGTCACCGACATAGCCGTCTTGCCGCCGCTCTGCGCCCACTCGCGCGTGGCAATCTGCACCATGATCTTGTCGCCCTGGCCGACCTGCTGGCAGCGCATGTTCCCCTGGTTGAAGGCCGAGATCAGCGCCGCCGCCATGTCACTGGGCGCCACATTCCCGTGGTAAGTTCGCTCGCTCACGTCATTCCTCCCCAAGGATAGCTCGTGCCTGAATCATAACCCCTCTCGCCCGACCTGCAAGCCCGCCCGCTGATATTTCCCCGACATCGCCCCGGCAGTGTTATACTGCCGCCATGCCTATCAGGCTCAAATCGGCGGTATTTCTGGCGTTTTTCGGGCTGTCAGCGGTCTTGGGCGCTGTTTTTCCGGCCCTCGCCGCGGCCCCGCCGCCCCAGGCTGGCACCCCTTCACCCTGGACGGTGGAGATCTATCAAGACGTAACCGTGCGCGCCGGGCCGGGCACCGAATACGACCGGGTGGGCGTGCTCATCCCCGGCCAAACCAGTGACGTCATCGGCCGTACGCCTACCGGCGTCTGGCTCAAGATCGTGTACCTGGGCGGACCGGACAATGCCGGCTGGGTGCTGCGCGAGTTCGTGCGCATGGTCGGCGACGATCCCAACCTTCCCACCATTATCCCGCCGCCCACGCCCACCCTGCCCGCCACCAGCACGCTCGACTTCAGCGCGATCTTTGCCACCGACGAACCCACCGCCGACCCCGCCGCGGGCCGTCTGCCGACCTTCACCGCCCCCGCGCCCGAAGTGCGCCCCACGCTGCTCCCTGCGCAAGGCGTGCAGATCAACACCGGCTTCCCCCCCGCCATCCTCATCGGAGTGTTGTTCACCCTGGGCGCGTTCGGCGGCCTCCTCACCCTCGTCCGCCGCCGCTAAGGCCTTTCGCCCACCGCGGCCTGCCCGCGCTCCGTCAGCCAGAACGTCGCCGCCGGGAACTTCTTGTTGCTGTCCAGCAGTCCCGCCTCGACCAAACCCGCCGCGACTTCAGCCGGCACGGGCGTGGCCCCGCCATCCAGCGCGTGCAGCACATAGTCTTTGTTCCCCTCAATGTCGCGGTGAACTTTCAGCGTGCTGCCCGCTACGATGGCCCGCAGCAGGGCCGCCTGCTCCTGTGGAAGTTGCACCCCGCTCAGCCCTTTCCCGATCGTCGGACGCGGCGGCGCCAGGCCGCTAACTGAACCGCCTCATTCCATGCGCGCCTATCCCTGTTCCTCTTCGTGGCCATTCGTTCCCACTTCCCGCGAATTCGTGGCAAAACCACCCTGGCTCAACCCACCGCGCTGCTTAACCAAAAAGGTTGAGTGCCGCGTCGCCGCTCACTCAACCCTTGTCTGTGTCTCAACCCCTCCAACACGTTACCCCAACTGGTCCACGTGCTCTTGCAGCTTGCGCTGGTTGATCTTCTCGAAATCGTCCTTGAGAATCTCGTCCATCTCTTCCGCCGACAGCCGGTAGCTCAAGATCATCAGCGCGTCTTCCGGCGACTGCCCATAGGCCAGCCGCTTCTTGCCGTTCTTCAGGCTGAACAGATACATGTAGTGCGGATTGCTGAAGCTGCTCATCGCTGATCCTACGCCTTGGCGAGTGCCCCCAGATAGTTTTCCTGCCGCTGATACAGTTCCGGCAGGCCCTGGTTCACTTCATCATCATACTTGCCCGCCAGCAGTTCGCGGTAGAACTGGTAGTCTACGCCCTTCACCTTCTCGTCGTCGGGGAAGCGGTGGTAGTTGTCCTTCGACATCAGACTCTTGCCCTCGGCGATCAGCTGGTGGCCCAGCGCCGAGCCGGGGTAGGGGGCGTAGAAGGAGATCGAAGGCAGGGTGCGCTTCATGTACTTAATCATGCGCATGGTCTTAATGGCGTCTTCGCGCTGCTCGCCCGGAATGCCGAGCATGATGTTCGACCAGAACACCGGCGCGGGCTTGCCCTGCCGCTCCAGGTCGCCGGCGATGCGGTCCAGCAGGTCAATGGTGAAGTAATTGTCTTCCTCGGTGCATTCCTTGTTCAGGATGCGCAGCACCCGGTCGCTGCCGCTCTCGAAGCCGATGGACACCGTGCGCCAGTTCGTGTCACGGATCAGCGCCTCGAACAGGTCGGGCCACTGCCGCACTGTGTCGGCGCGCCCCGCCGCCCAATAGGGCCAGGGCGTGCGCGTCAGGCGCGGATACTTCTCAATCCACTCCTCCAGCCAGCTTGGGTTCTGGAAGAACATGCTGTCGTGGATGACCACCGAACCGAGCGGACCGTACTTGCGATCCAGGAAGTTCAGCTCGTCAATCACCATCTCCACCGGGCGGCGGCCCATGTTGGCGATGTAGCTGTTCTCGTTGCAGAACACGCACTGCCACGGGCACACGCGGCTGGTGAGGATGGTCGCCACCGCGGGCGGCCCCCAGCCGCACTCCGGCTCCAGCGGCCAGTTGAACTTGCGCGCCAGCTTCCAGCTATTCGGTTTGGGCCAGAGCGCACGGTCAATCATCGGCCACTCGGCCATCGTCTTGCTGCCTTGCCCCAGGAACACCCGCGGAAAACTCTCTGGGTGACGCAGTAACTCCACAATCACGCCTTCGCCGGGGCCTTTGCAGATCTTGTCGAACTCCGGCACCGCCTCCATCTCATCGGGCGCCACCGTGGCGTGCATGCCGCCGGTGATCACCAGGCCGTTCGGGTTCACCTGCTTGAACAGTTTGGCCGCCCGGTAAGCCGATGGGTAGGTGTAGCTGCGCACATTCATCAGCAGTTGGTCGTAGCCGCGCAGTTTGTTCTCCACCTGCTGCCAGGTAGTGCAGGCGCGCGTCGAGGCCAGGTCGGTCACCACGCCGTTCTGATGCAGGATGGTGCGCAGTAGGCCCAGCCCATGGTCTTGCCACTGCTCGTGCGGCCCAGCCGGGTTGACCAGGTCGCCCAGGTCGCCCAGGTCGAGCCACAGGCGCTTCGGCCCGTCAGCCGGCTTGGGCTTGGGTTTCAGGAAATTAAGCATCCGGTCATCCTAAAGTGGAACCAGGCGAATAACAATACCAATAACTCGGCGCTTGCCCACCGCTTGGCCGCGACCGCCCCGGCTATTCCAGCGGCTGGCGCCCCGCGAACCCGGCCTCCAGATCGTGCCAGTGCGCCACCGTTGGCTCGTCGTAGCGCCAGCACAGGTAGACCTCGCGCCCGTCGCGCTGCGCCAGGAAGTCCACCAAGCCGCTGTTCACGTCCTTCAACTCCAGCCCCAGCGCCATAATTGCTTTGACGTTGTGGTCTACGATCTCGAAATCGCTCAGCACGGCCGTGGCCTTGGCGCTGCCCCCGTTGCCCACGGCCTTTTCCAGCATCGGCCACAGCTCGGGCTGCGCGTCCACAATGCGCTGGCGCGCTTCCAGCAGCGCGGCCACCAGCGGGCGGATGGTCGGCAGCAGAGCGTTGGCTTGTTCAACCGTGAAGTAACGCGTGGGCATGGCCGGGCCGAGGCTTCGCTAAACGCCAACGCGGGTCGTGCGCCGGCGCCCGTGGGCGGCGCCGCTCCTGCTCGGCTCGATGGCGCGGGCCGTCCGCGCGGCCGCGCGCGGCGCCGACCTCGTCCACGCGCACTGGCTCCCGTCCGGCGCGGCCGCCCTGGCCGCGGGGAAGCCCGTCGTCGTCACCGGGCACGGGAGCGACCTGGCGCTCGCGGCGCGCGCGCCCTGGCTGGCGCGGCCGGTGCTGCGCCGGGCGGCGGCCGTCGTCTGCGTCTCGGAGCCGCTCGCCCGCGAGGCGGCGCGGCTCGGGGCGCGCGACCCGATCGTCGTGCCGAACGGGATCGAGCTGCCCGACGCGGTCGAGCCGCCCGCGGACCCGCCCGAGGTGCTCTTCGCCGGCCGGCTCTCGCCGGAGAAGG
>JADZEK010000078.1 GCA_020850595.1 Anaerolineales bacterium | reverse complement strand
GTTGCTGGCTTACCCGGTCCCGCCGCCACGCTGGACCCCACCCAAGCACCGCGGGCGCCCGTCCAAAGCGATTTTGGCCCTGGTCGCCCGCTGGTGTACTTGACCACGGTTCAATGGAGCGCTACCAGTTAGCTCTAAGGAACTGGCTATGACGAAGATGAGCATTGCCGAGGCTCTGCGCGAAACCATTCGCGCCGAAATGCGCCGCGACCCGCGCGTGTTCTGCCTGGGCGAAGACATCGGCATCAGCGGCGGGTTCGGCGGCGCGTTCACCGTCACGCTCGGCCTGTCGGACGAGTTCGGCCACGAGCGCATCCTCGACACGCCCATCTCCGAGGCCGCCATCGCCGGCATCGCCATCGGCGCGGCGGCGGCGGGCCTGCGCCCCATCGCCGACGTGCAGTACGGCGACTTCCTCTTCAACATGATGGACCAGCTCGCCAACCAGGCCGCCAAGCTGCGCTACATGTCGGGCGGCACGCTGGCGGTGCCCATGGTCATGCGCGCCCCGATCGGGGCGACCGGGCGCGGCTCGCAGCACGCCCAGAGCCTGGAGGCCTTCTTCACCCATGTGCCCGGCCTGAAGGTCGTGGCCCCCTCCACCGCCTACGACGCGAAGGGCCTGCTCACCGCCGCCATCCGCGACGACAACCCGGTGCTGATGTTCGAGCACAAGCTGCTCTACGGCTCCAAGGGCGCGCGCACCGAGAAGGGCGCGCTCAGCCCGATGGGTGAGGTGCCCGACGAGGATTACATCGTGCCCATCGGCCAGGGCAGCGTGCGGCGCGCCGGGACCGACGTGACGATTGTCGCCAACCTGCTGATGGTCTACCGCGCGCTGGCCGCCGCCGACAAGCTGGCCGAGCAGGGCATTCAGGCCGAGGTGATTGACCCGCGCACGCTCGTTCCGCTCGACAAGGCGCTGATCCTCGCGTCGGTGCGCAAGACGGGCCGGCTGCTGATCGTCGAGGAAGACAATCTGACCAACGGCTGGGGGGCGGAGGTGGCCGCGCTCATGGCCGACGAGGCCTTCGCCTACCTCGACGCGCCCATCAAGCGCCTGGCCGCGCCCGACGTGCCGCCGCCCTTTGCGCCCATCCTCGAGCAGGCCTACGTGCCCAGCGAGGCCAAGATCATCGCCACCGCCCGCGCGATGTGCGGCCTATAGGCGGGAGGCCGTCATGTCCACTGACATCCTCATGCCGCCCCTCAGCCAGACCGCGGACACGCTCGTGCTCACCGCCTGGCTCAAGCAGGTCGGCGACGCTGTCGTCAAGGGCGAGCCGTTGTTCGAGGTGGAGACCGACAAGGCGGTGCTGACGGTTGAGGCCCCCGCCAGCGGCACGCTCGCGGCCATCCTGGCCGCCCCCGGCAGCACGGTCGCCGTCAGGACGGCCATCGGCACGATTGGCGAAGATGCGGCCGGCACCGTCGGCGGCACCGCCGCGCCTCCGGCCGCCGCCGAACCGGTCGCACTCCGCCAGACTGGTCCCCACGCCAACCGTCTCTTCGCCAGCCCGCGCGCCCGCACCCTGGCCGCGGCCGAAGGTGTGTCCCTGGCCGCCATCGCCCACGCCAGCGGGCCGGACGGCCTGATCATCGAGCGCGACGTGCGCGCCTACCTGGCCCAACGCGCCGCCGCGCCCGGCTCACCGGAACCTATGGCCGCGACACCCGTGGCCCGCCGCATGGCCGCCGCTGAGGGCGTGGACCTGGCGCAGATTAGGCCCGCCGGCCCGGTCATCAGGCGCGCCGACGTGGCCGCCGCCATGCAGCCCGGTGAGCAGTCAGCACCCACTTCGGGTGGCAGCCGTCGCGTGCCGCTCTCGCCCACCCGCCGGACCATCGCCCGCCGCCTGCAAGCCGTCATGCAGTCCGCCGTGCCGGTGACGCTCACCCGCGACACCGACGCCACCGAACTGGCGGCCCTGCGCGCGCGCCTGCTGGCCGACTTGCCCGCGGGGTCGCCGCGCCCCACCTATACCGACTTCCTGGCCGCCATCGTCGCGCGCGTGCTCCCGCAGCACCCGCACTTCAACGCGCACTTCGACGGCGAAGCGCTGGAGCTATTCGACGCGATCCACCTGGGCCTGGCGGTAGATACCGACCGGGGCCTGCTGGTGCCCGTGCTGCGCGACGTGGCGGGCCAGGGGCTGCTGGCGCTGGCCCAGGCCCGCACCACGCTGGTGGAGCGGGCGTTGGCGGGCACGCTAACGCTGGCCGACTTCACCGGCGGCACGTTCACGCTGACCAACCTGGGGGCGCTGGGCGTGGATGCCTTTACGCCGATCCTCAACCCGCCGCAGGTTGGCATCCTGGGGATTGGCCGCCTGCGCCCCGTGGCCCTGCCGGTGGGTGGCGTGCTCGCCCCGCGCAGCGCCCTGATGCTCTCGCTCACGTTCGACCACCGCGCGGTGGATGGCGCGCCGGCCGCCCGTTTCCTGGGCGACCTGGCCGCCCTGATCGAGCACCCTGACCGCATCTGGCTCTAGCGCTCCGGCAGCGACCTTAACGCAAGCGGCGGGCCGACGAACAGCCCGCCGCTACATTGATCCTGTCCGCAGTCCCTACCCCGCGCGCTGACTCACCGCCAGCGCATAGGCTTCGGCCAGCAGCAGCAGATGCGGCGGGTTGTAGAAGAAAGGCCAAGCCGAGGACTTCCCAAGCACCTTCCCACGAAGCAACACAAACCGGCCCGACCCCACGCGCGGGACCAGGCCGGTTTCGCCCAGCGGCATATCGTTGCGTTTACGCTGCGAGGCGCAGCAGGCTGGCGAGGATTTCGGCCCAATGGGTGAAACCCAGGAAGTGCCCGGCCCCCGGCACAAAATGGGCTTGCGCGTTGGGGATGGCCCGCGCCAGGTAGCGGCCCATGGCGGGCGGCACGTTGGGATCGGCCTCGCCCTGCCACACTACGGTGGGCACGCGGATGTCCTCGGCCCGAAACCCCCACGGCCCGCACGCCACCTGCACCGCCTGGTTGACGCCCTGGCTGCCCTGCCGGTAAATCTCCGGCACGTCGGCGAGCATGCTGGTCTTGATCTCGGGGTTCTTCTGCACGGCCTGCTGGTCAGCCGCGGGCAGCGCGCCAAACGTCTGCTTGAAGAAGCGCTCTGGGTCACGCCGGGCCATGCCCGCCGCGGCCTGGTTCATCCAGGTGACCAGCCAGGGCACGCGCCGGGCCAGCACCGGCAGCAGCCGCAGCGGCGCGGCCATGCCCTGCGTTACGCCCGGGATCTCAAACGAGCTTAACGCGCTCACCAGCGCCAGGGCCGTCACACGCGGGCGCAGCGCGTAGGCACACGCTGCCCCATACGGCCCGCCCTGCGAGCTGCCAATGACGGCAAACCGCGCCAGCCCGAGCGCGTCGGCCAGCGCGGCCACGTCGCTGGTCCAGGCGAGCAGCGAGCGCGGCGGCAGCGGGTCGGACAGCCCGAAGCCCGGCCGCTCCAGCACGATCAGCCGCACGCCGGCCGCGGTCGTCTCCGCGTCGTTGGGCCGGAAGCGCCGCGCCGACGCGCCGAAGAAGCCAAACACCGGCCAGCCGGCGGGCCGGCCGTACTCCGCGAAGCCCAGCCGCCGGTCATCCGGCAGGTGCAAGGTGCGCGCGTCAGGCGGCCCGTCAAAATCCGATGGTGTTGGGAGTGGGTCAGTCATGGGCTTGCTCCGGGTTGATCGGCGACAGTATCGCCTTAATCCTATCGCCCACTCGCGCGGCCTGCCAGCGGCGGGCGAGCCAGAGGCCCAGCAGCACCCAGCCGCCGCCGACGCCCAACCCCAGCACATATGCCGGCCACCGGCTGTTATTGTCCAGGCTGCTGCCAACGAACGGCACGATCCCGGCCGCTACGCCCATCAGCAGCGGCAGCCAGTGGGCGAACGTCCGCCGCCGCGCCAGCAGGTTCGCCAACCCATAGACGATAAGCCCCAGGAGGTGCAGCAGCAGCCCGAGGATCAGCCCCAGCCAGCCTTCGTCTAGCTGCCACCAGCCCGACGCCACGGTGCCGGCCGCCAGCAGCACGGCCCCGCCCCCGGCCAGCAACACGCCGGCCCACCCCAGGCGCGTGGGGCGCTCGGCGGCGGCCAGGCCCAGCGCCGCCAATGCCAGCAGCGTCCCAGCCGTGAGGCCCAGCCAGGCGACGTTGGTATCGCCCACCCAGGCTTGCCCGGCCCAGGCCGCGGCCCACGCCGCGCCGCCCAGCACCGCCGCCGGCGCACTCACGGCCACCAGCCCGCGCCGCCATGCAGCCCGCCCCAGGCTCAACGCGCCGCCCAACGGCACGATGACGGCCAGCGCCAACCCCAGCCAGCGCACGGCCACGGGCGGGCGCGGGTCGGGCAGCGGGGCGGGCGTCCGGGCCACATAGCCGGGGCAGACCGCGGCGTTAAGCGGGTTGCACCACTCCCAGCGCCCGCCGGCCATCGTCGCCAGCACGCTCAAGCGGCGCAGGTCGTCGGCGGGCACGGTCAGCGGGTTGTCGCTCATCACAATCAGGTCGGCATACTTGCCGGCTTCTAGGCTGCCCACCTCCGTGTCGCGGAAGAGCGCATAGGCCGAGTTGATGGTCATGATCGCCAGCGCATCCGAGGTGGTGAGCACGTCATCGCGCAGCCACGCGCCGGGCGGGCAGGTGTAGTAGTTTTGCACGTCGTTGCGCGTCACAAAGCCATACAGGTGCACGAGGGGGTTGATGGACCAGTAGGGGTAGTCGCTGTGCCAGGCGATCGGCAGCCCCGGGTTGGCGGAGCGCAGATCGCGCCACGGCCATTCCCAGGCGTGATACGGCTCCGGGACCGGCGGGCCAAAGGGCGTGCAGGCCGGGTACTGGCCCGGCACGACGGGCACAAGCCCAAGCTCACCGAACCGGGTGATCTGTTCCGGCCGCAGCACGCTCAGGTGCTCCACGCGGTGCCGGTAGGTGTTCGGCCCGCCCGCCAGCGCCGCGGCCAGCGCGGCCTGCGCCTGCTCCACCGCCCGGTCGCCGATGGCGTGGATGGCGACCTGATAGCCCGCCGCCTGGGCCTCGGCCACCAACTGGTTGACCTCGGCCTGGGTATTCCACAAATCCCCTTCGCCCGCGCCCGGCTCCAACTCAAAGCTCAAGGCCACCCCGCCGCACGTGCCGCCGTCGGTGAAGAGCTTGACGCCCTCCACGCGCAGTTGCCGGCCGGGTGTGTGGTCGGCCGGGTAGCGTTGGTACCAATCGCCCTGCACGTGGCCGCACGGGTCGGTCAGCACCATATACAGGCTGGCGCGCACCCGCAACGCCCCCTGCGCATTGAACGCCTGAATTTCGCGATAGAACGGTTCGTCCACGTACAGGTCGCCCAGGGTGGTGATGCCGTTGCGCAGCGCCAGCATTTGCGCCTCGTCCAGGCTCATGCCGAGCGAGCGCGCGTCGTTGAGGACGTGCGTGTGCGCGTCCACGAAACCCGGCATCAGCGTCAGCCCGCCCAGGTCTACCAGGCGCGTGTCATCGGTTTGCAGCGCCAGCACTTCGGCCGCGCCCCCCACCGCCTCAATCTTTTCCCCGCGCATCAGCAGCGCCTCGGCTGTGGGTTGGTGCGGGTCCATGGTCACGATCGGGCCGTTGTAGAAGATGATGGTCTGCGCCGGGTCTACCGGCGGCGCGGCGGGCACGGGCGGTGCTGCGCAGCCGGCCAGCCAGAGCGCCAGCGCCAGCCACGCCACGAGGTCACGGGCGCTCATGGCAGCGGCACCAGACCGGTCATGACGGTAAACGCAAGCATGCAGGCCGCTAGACCAAGGCCTGACACCGCCAAGAGCAGCCCGCGCTGCCCGGCGCTTAGCCGCGCCCAGCGCTCACGCCACGCCGCCGGCCACATGCCTCGCCGCGGTCCGGGGACGAACAGCCAGCGCAGCCCCAGGCCGGTCGCGCCGCCCAGCGCCAGCAGCACGGCCGGCAGGTTATAGTCATAGGGGCCTTGCGTCAGGCCGAACGCCAGCCACCAGGCCGCCGCTACGAGGGGCAACCACGCCCACGGCCGGGTAAGTGAACGCCGCAGCGCCAGGTATTGGCACAGCGCCACTACCGGCCCGCCGCCGAAGGCCACGAGCGGCCGGTAGGGCAGCCCGTCGGCCACGGCGTGGACGAGGCCAAAGGCCAGCGCGTTGAGCAGCACCCACTGGCGCGCCGGCCCGCCCCAGGCCCGCAGCACCAGCGCCTGGAGTCCAGCAATGAACAGCCCGGACACCACGCCGAAGAGAAAGCCCAGCAGCGGCACAGGGTCTTCGAGCCGCGCCTCGCGCCAGACGTTCGTGCCATAGCCGCCGGGGAAGTGGAGCCCGCCCGCGAGGGCCAGCCCCACGAACGTCAGCAGCAGCCACCATCCCACCGCGCCCCAGCTCAGGCGTCGCTTCATCACGGGCCCCATTCCTACGGCGTGCCGCCGCAGCCCAGCCCCACCGCGAACACGTCCACGCCGGTCAGCAGCATGGCGTACTGCCGCCCATCGACCGCCATGAGCTTGATCTCGCGCGCGCCCGTGCCGCCCGGCCGCCCATTCCACAATGAGACCAGTGTGCCGTCGGGCAGCACGCACGGGCTGCCGTCGTTGTCCAGGGCGCTTACCAACTGCGGCTGGTCGCTGCCCGCCGCCAGCCGCCACAACTGCTGGGCGTCGCGCTCACTCTCAAACACAATCGAGCCATCAGGCGCATAGCTTGGGAAGAACACCGTGGCCCCCTCCCCCAACGCGCCCGCCGCCAGACGCACGCTGAAGGCGCTGCCGTCCGTCGCCGCCTCGCACAGCGCCGCGCCCGCGTACGGGTCGTCGGAGCAGGCAAAGACCACGCGCGCGCCGTCGGGCGACAGGCTGGGGTGCAGGTGCTGGCCGAAGGGCGAGGCCGTCGTCAGTTCCACGGACGCGCTCCAACCCTCCGCCTCGCGCCGGATGGCGTAGAGGTCGCGGTCGTGCGTGCCGCCGCCGTTCTGGTAGACGATCAGCCCGCCGCCCGCCGCCACGGCGCTGTACTGCGCGTGAACGACCTGCCTCGCGCTGCGCACCACCTCAAAGTTCACGAAGTCCGGTGTCAGCACCAGGCACGGCCAGCCCACGCAATCGGGGTCAAAGCGGTCGGTCGCCAGCAGGAACCAGGCGCCGTCGGCCGAAAGCGCGCCCCAGTCGGCCTCTGCGCCGGGGGCCAGGCCGTCGAGCCGCGCGGTCAGGTCTTCGGGCGCGGCGTTGGGCAACAGCGGCAGGCGATAGAGGCAGTCGTGGTCGTCCAGGCGGCGGGTGAAGATCACCCAGCCCGACAGGCTGGGCAGCGGGAGCGTCGGCTGGGGGCTGTCGCCCGCAGGCGGCTCACCGCCGCCCCCGCCGGGCGGGGTGGCCGCGGGCGCGCTGGTCGCCAGCACGACCACCTGCTCGTTGCCCTGCACTTCATAGGCGCCCAGGTCCGGCGCGCCGGTGCGGGCCTGACCCAGGATGTCCTCGCCGCTGGTCTGGGCCGGGTCGGCCTGATCGAGCGCGGCGCTGCCGGCCGGCGGCACGCCATAGGCCAGCACAAGCTGGAGAAAGGCCGCGCGAATGTCTGACGCGCCGCCGCCAAACACGCCGGCGGCCGCGTCCCAGACCGGGAGCGGCACGTTCACCGGCGGCGGCAGGCGCGGGTCACCCGTCAGCGCGGCGGCGTCGGCGCTGATCTGGATCATGTCTTCGCCGTTCTGCGGCAGCGGCTGCCCGCCGTTCCAGTACAGGTTGTGGTTGAGGGTGAAGACCGCCGTCTCGCCTTGCGGCGCGGTGGCGAAGTTCGTCATGGTGCCGGTGGGGTCGCTCCAGATGTTGTTGTAAAGCTGGATGTTGTCGTTGGGCTGGTTCTCGCCTTCCACGTTGGAGCGCCAGGCGAAGGCCCGGCCCGGCATGTCGCCGGTGATGGTGTTGTGCCGGAAGACGACGTTGTGCGCGCCCTTGGTGCCAAACGGCGCGCGGATTTCCGCGCCATCGCCCAGAAACAGGTTGTTCTCGATCAGCACGTTATCGGCTTCGTAGTACGGCGCGCCGTCCTCGCCCAGCAGGATCATGTTGGCGCCGGGAGAACCTTCATAGTGCAGGAACACGTTGCGCCGGATGATCAGCCCGGAGAGGCCGATCAGCCCGTCCTCATCGCCGTTGCTGTCCTTGGCGACGATGAAGCTCGACGACTCACCGGTGACGGGGCGGCCGCTGGCCGCATAGGCGTTGAAGAAGATATTGTCTTCCACGACCACGTCGCGCACGCTGTTGATGTCTATGTGCTCGTCTGAGTCGCCCTGGTTGTAGAAGACGTTGCCGGTGACGGTGATGTGCTGCGCGCCGTTGTTGATCTTGAGCAGGTCGTTGTCGTAGGCGTCGTGGATGAGGTTGTCGCGCAGGGTGATGCGGCTGGTGAACTCGTCACCGCCGGGGGCGTCGCCGAGCGCGTCTTGGATCTGGACGACGATCGGACCCGCGGCCGGGCTGAGGTGCGCGATGTCAAAGCCCGCAATGGTGATGCCCTGGGCCTCGAAGATGGTCAGCACCGTCTCGTCGGCGCGCAGTTGGGCGCGGTACGGAACCTCCGAGCGCACGGTGACGCCCGCAGCGAACTGCCCGCGGATGCGCACGCGCCCGGTGTACAGCCCCGGCCGCACCAAGATCAGGCTGCCGTCGGCCACGCTGTCGAGCGCGTGGGTGATGGTCGCCCACGGCGCGTTGGCCGAGCCATCGCCGGTTTCGTCGCTGCCGTCGGTGGCGACGTAGAAAGCGGGCAAGCTGGGGTCCGGCGTCGGGGCGGTGAACGTCGGCCCGGCGGTGGCGGGCGGGCGCGTGGCCGCAGCCTGGGCCGTGAGGGTGGCTTGCAGCACCTGCACCGTGGCGGGCAGATCGGCGGTGGGCTGTGCCAGGCCGCCGCAGGCCAACCCGAGCAACACCGGCCAAGTAAGAAGAACCCCAACGCGTTTCATGCCTATCTCCTGGGTGGATGCAACCAGGCCCAGTTTAGGGGCAAGCGGCCCCGGTTGTCATGGGGGCGGGGTCACCTCTCGCTTGGGAAGTTTTGGGGAAGCCCGGCGGGCAGCGGGGGGAACAGGCCGCGCACTCAGTGACGCCGGGAGCGTGGCCGGCATGGCTGGGAGAGTGCCGGCGCGCATGCGCTACAATGCCCACATCCGCACCCCAACCCGAGAGGCCCGCCCATGCAAACCGCCCGCCCCATCCTCATCGTCGCCTACCGTCCCGGGTGGCCCCAGGAGTTCGCGGCTGTGGCTGCGCCCGTGCGCGCCACCGTGGGCGAGTGGGCGCTCCGGATTGATCACATCGGCTCCACTGCGGTGCCGGGGCTGGCCGCCAAAGACATCATTGACGTGCAGGTGACGGTGGCCGACTTCTCGCCCGAGTTGCAAGCCGCGTTCGAGCGCGCGGGCTACACGCGCGGCGAGCACAACCGTGACCATGTGCCCCCCGGCGCAAGCAGCAGCGCCCGCGCGTGGGAGAAGCAAATGTACCGCGCCCCGGCGGGCACGCGGCCGCTGCACCTGCACGTGCGCCGCGCGGGCAGCGCCAACGGCCGCTACGCGCTATTGTTCCGCGACTATCTGCGCGCCCACCCCCACGCGGCCGAGGCCTATGGGCGGGTGAAGATCGCGCTGGCGCAGCATGGCCCAACCGATTGGGACCTGTACTACGATGTAAAGGATCCGGTGTGCGACATCCTGATGGCCGGGGCCGAGGCCTGGGCGACGGCCACGGGCTGGCGGCTAGCGTATTACGCCTGACCGGCGTTTTAGGCCGAGGGCACCACACCGCCCCAAGTCGCGGGGTCTACGTCGGCGATGGTCTGGGAGAAGGTCCAGCGGCGGCCGAAGAAGTCGGCGGCGGTGTATTGGCGCTCGCCGAAAGGGTAGTCAGTGGGCGGGTTGAGGATGGCCACGCCAGCGTCACGCGCGTGGGCGTGGTGGGCGTCCACATCGTCCACGCGCACCATGACGGAGTGACCGGCGGCGGCACTCGCGGCGGGCACGTCGGGGCTGAGCTGGGTGACGACGAGCGAGCCGGGGCCAAAGGCGAGCTGCGCGCGGTGACGGCCGATGCGCAGCCGCTCAGTGAAGCCGAACGCGCCGCACAGCCAGGCCGCGGCGACCGGCACGTCCGGGTAGGCCAGCTCGGGGATGACGACGGCGGGCGGCATGGAACGGTTGGCGGGGATGGGGGCCGGGTCAGGCAAGGGCATGGCGCAGTCTCCTGGGGCGACGGGCACGGTCTGGTATGAGTATAGGCAGGCGGCAGGGCAATAGTCAAGACATTTGTTCTATCCAATCGCCGCCTCTCGACTCTGCGGTGATTACTCACATCTCCTGCAGCACGGCAATTCTGCCAATTGTCGGCGGCATTAATGGGCGCGGGGAGGACTTGTGGGTAATCACCGCTCGACTCTGTCTTGACCGGCCGCGCGGTTTCGCTCTATAATTCGCGCACACATTCTCAACAACGCCGGAGACATGCCGGCCGGGACGACCTCGCAGAGAGCCGCGGAAGGCTGCAACGCGGCAGGTCCACCTGGCTGGTTTCCACTCCCATCGGCAACAGCTTTTTCGTTGCCCGTTGCCGCGCCGATGAGGCGGGCCGGGCTGCTCCCGTTAGCGAGCGTGAATGAGGCCGAACGGCGCGCCCTGCGCCGCGCGGCGAAAGCAGGTGGCACCACGAGCGGCCCCTCGTCCTGCGCAAGACCCAGGATGGAGGGCCGTATTGTTTCTGGGGCAAGCCGCCCCAGGGAGGGGTCGCCATGAGCATGAGTGTGGTCGTTGTGAGCCTGGCCGGCCTGTTCGGCTGCGACATTCTAATCCTCGGGCTGAACGCCGTGGCGTGGGCCATCAGCAGCAACCAGCGCGGCGGGTCTAGTTAGCGGCCGCGAGCCGCCCTGCCCGTGCGCCACGCCGGCGCCGCCTGATCTGCCCCAACCCAAAATCATTATCGCAGCCGCGAGGCCGTTACGAGGACACCATGCACGACCTAAACTTTATCCGCACGGAGGCTGAACGCCTTAAGACGGCGGTGCGCCAGCGGCAGAATCCGGAGCTGGCCGCCACGATAGATGAGGCGCTGGCGCTGGACCAGCGGCGCCGCGATCTGCTCAAGGAAGTGGAGGCGCTCAAGGCCGAGCGCAACGCGGCCAGCAAGGCCATCAGCCGCATCAAGGACGCGGCTGAACGCGAGGCCAAGATCGCCGAGCAAAAAGGCGTAGGCGACAAGATCGCCGCGCTGGACGAGCAGGTGCGCGGCGTGGACGAGGCCCTGCACGGGCTGCTGAGCATTTTGCCCAACGTGCCCGACGCGCGCACACCGGTGGGCACGACGGAAGACGACAACGTGGTGCTGCGGACGGTAGGCGCACCGCGCCAGTTCGCGTTTGCGCCGCAAGCCCACTGGGACCTTGGCCCCAAGCTGGGCATCATTGACTTCGAGCGCGGCGTGAAGCTGACGGGCAGCCGCTTTTACGTGCTGAGCGGGCCGGGGGCGCGCCTACAGCGGGCGCTAATCGCGTGGATGCTCGACCTGCACATCCGGCAAGGCTACCGCGAGGTGTACACGCCCTTCATGGTGCGCTCGGACATCCTGTACGGCGCGGGGCAACTGCCCAAGTTCCGCGACAACCTGTACCACGACGCGGAAGAAGATCTGTGGATGGTGCCGACGGCCGAGGTGCCGGTGACGGGCCTGCACAAGGACGAGGTCATGGACTTGGCCCGCGGCCCGCGGCGCTACACGGCCTACACGCCGTGCTTCCGGCGCGAGAAGGTGGCGGCCGGGCGCGACGTGCGCGGCATTAAGCGCGGCCACCAGTTCGACAAGGTGGAGATGTACATCTTCTGCCAGCCGCCGGACTCAGACGCGGAGCTGGAGCGCATGCGCGAACACGCCGAGGCCACCTGCGCCGAACTGGGGCTGACCTACCGCGTGAAGCAACTGTGCACGGCCGACATCGGTTTCAGCGCGCGCATGACGTACGACCTGGAGGTGTGGGCGCCCGGCTGCAACGAGTGGCTGGAGGTGTCGTCGGTGTCAAACTGCGGCGACTTCCAGGCGCGCCGCGCCAACGTGAAGCACCGGCGCGAGGGCGGGAAGCCAGAGTTCGTGCACACGCTGAACGGCTCGGGGCTGGGCCTGCCGCGCACGCTGATCGCGGTGATGGAGAACTATCAGCAGGCCGACGGCAGCATTGTGGTGCCGGAGGCGCTGCGCCCGTGGATGGGCGGCATTGACGTGATCGCGCCGGACGCGGGCTAGGCGGCGCGGGAACACGCGGCGGGGAGCGAGGGTCACAGCGCTCCCCGCCTTTTTTGTTATCATCTGCGCATGACACAGATGGAGATCGTCGCGGCGCTGATCGCGCTGGCCCTGATGCTGGCGGGGCTGGCGGGCGTGGTGGTGCCGGTGCTGCCGGATGTGTGGCTGATCTGGCTGGGGGCGCTGGTGTTCGGCCTGCTGGCGGGCTTCGACGGCTGGCTGGGCGGCGTCATCATGGTGCTGTTGAGCCTGCTGACGCTGGTGGGCGTGCTGCTCGACCTGACGCTGGGCAGCGCGGCGGCCAAGCGCGGCGGGGCCAGTTGGCAGGCGATTGCGGCGAGCCTGGGGCTGGCGCTGGTGGGGTTCTTCGTGCTGCCGCCGTTCGGGGCGCTGCTGGGGGCGGTGGCGGGGCTGTTCGCGGTGGAGTATGTGCGGCGCGGCCACAACGCGCAGGAGGCGCTGACGGCGGTGAAGCACTATGTGGCCGGGTGCGGCTGGTCGGTGGTGCTGCGCTTCGGGCTGGGCGTGCTGATGATTGGCCTGTGGGGCGTGTGGGTCTGGGCGGGGAAAGGGGGCTAGCGGCGCGGGCGGCGGCGCTCCCAGACGAGGGCCAGGCTCCAGAGCAGCACGACGGCCACGGCCAGGAGGCCCAGGCCGAGCGCATCGGCGAAGTTGAGGGCGGAGGCCAACTGCGCCAGGCCGGCGGGCAGGGCGGCCAGCGCGGCGCTGGTGTTGGCGGGGTGCGGCAGGGCGGGCGCTTCCACGGGGGCGGGCAGCGCTAACACCAACAGGCCCAGGCCCAAGAGCGCCAGGGCCAGCAGGCTCAACGCGGCGTAGCGCCGGGGCAGCATGGCTGGCTCCGCAATGGGGCCGGGGCGGCTCACTCGCCGGGCGGGGGCACCGGCAGGTCGGCCACGGCCGTGGTCTGCCATTTGGTGCCCTCGTCAATCAGCATGACGGGGATGTCGTCGCGAATGGGGTACTTGCGACCGCAGTCCTGGCACACCAGCCAGGCGTTTTTTTCGAGCGTGAGCAGGCCGGGGGTCTCGCGCACGCAATTGGGGCAACGCAGGATTTCAAGCAGATCAGGGCTGACCATGGGCATTCTCCTGGGGTGCGCGGGATTTTACCACACCCCTCCGCGCTAATTGGCCTGCGTGGGGATGCCGGTGGTGCCGGGGCCGTAGTTGAAGATGGCGCGCCAGGGCTGGTAGTGCGTCGTCATGGGCGGCTCGTCGGCGTTGATGACCACGCCGTCGCGGGTGATGGTGCGCGTCACGGTCACGTCGGCGCCGTCGGCGGCGTAGTCCACCTGCTTGATGGTGCCGGAGGGCAGCGAGGCGTCTTCCTCGTACAGCGGTTCGGGCGCGGGGACCACATTCTGCACATTGGCCTGGCTGACCTGCACCGTGCGGCCGTCGGAGGTCGAGTAGAACTTCCAGGTGATCAGGCCCGCGCCGGGGTCCACGTAGGTTTCCATCAGCAGCCAGTAGGGCGTGTCGTTGGTGAACTTGAAATCCACCAGCGGCGTGTAAACGGTGGCGTCGAGGCCGGGGCCTTGCCAGCCGGGGCCGCGCTCGTAGTAGCCCACGCGGTAGGCGTGCGAGTAGCGCTCGACGATGGGGTAGCCGCCGAAGTAGGCGGCGCGGAAGACCGTGGTGCTCACCTGGCACACGCCGCCGCCCACCCCGCGGATGGTGCGCCCGCCGTAGATGATGAGGGCCTCGGCGAAACCAGTCTCCAGGCTCACATCGCCCAGGTTGTCGCCAAACGAGAACGTCGCGCCGGGGGCGACCATGAGTCCGTGGAACTTGGCGGCCGCGGCCTGGATGTTGGTGATGCGCTCGGCGGTAGAACCGGCGAACGAGGTGCTCTGCTGGCTGACGAGCTGGGTGATGCCCAGCGCGGCGGCGGTCGCGTCGTCGGGCACGGCGGGCGGCGTGACGGTGAAGGCCAGGGCCGCGCTGTGCTGATTGGCGCCCAGCGCGGTGTTGATGGCCGCGATGGTGCCGTCAACATCCAGCGCGCGGGCGGCCTGCGAGGCTTGCAGAATTTCGAGCTGGCGGGTGTCGTCGTTGAAGATGAAACGCGCATCGCGGGCGGTGACGGCCAGCGGTGGGACCAGCGGGTCGAGGTAGGCGCGCAGAGCCACCGGGTCGAGGCCAACCTCGTAGTGCGCGGCGTTGGGGCCATCGTTCACGCGCCGCACTTGGAGCATGTCGCCCAGCGCGGCCGGGTCAATGGTCCACGGGCCGGGGTCGCCCTCGCGCGGCTCGGCCAGGCCCAGGGTGAGCGGCGCGCTGACGATGGCTTGCGCGGCGGCGGCCTGGGCCGAGGCGTCGAGCACCAGCGGCGGGGTCTCCACGTAGACCAGGCTGACCTCGCCTGAGCGCAGCCCGAGCACGATGAGCTTGGCGGCGGCGGCGGTCGCCAACGTGTCGAGCTGGCGACCGATCTGGCCGGGCGTGGTGGTGATGGTGACGCCCTCGGCCTTCAGTGACGCCTCCAGCACGGGGCGGTAGACAACTTGCGCCACGCCGTTGAGGTACACCAGCGTCTGGGCCTCATCGTAGCGCACCACCGGCGAGACCTGCACGCCGCCATACCAGGCGCGGAAGGTCGCCAGCGCGTCGGCCAGGAGGTTGCCGGTGCGGCCTACGTCGTAGGCGGCGTTGACGGTCGCGGCCAGGTCGAGCGTCAGGCCAAGCTGACCGGGGGTGGCCGTCCAGGCCGAGTCCGCGTCGCGGAAGGTGATGGCCGGGCTGGAGGGATAGTCGAAGGCGTAGGTGATGGCGGTGGCGGCCTCAGCCGGAGTGAGGCCGGAGAGGTCTAGCCCCCAGGCCGACACACCGGGGTAGATGACGTCGCGGTAGCGCAGGCCGAACAGGGCGGTGAGGGCCAGCGCGGCGGCGGCCAGCAGCGTGAGCATGAAGGCGGACGCCACGAGCACGCGCGCGATCCAAACCGTGAGCGGCACAGGGGCTGGGGCGGGGCGGGCCGGCAGGGTCGGGAGCGGGTTGGAGGCGTACATGGTCAGAATTATATAGCGCTCTTCTGGCGCTGGTAGTGACGGCGGGCCTTGGCCCGGTTGCCGCAGTCGCCCATGGCGCACCAGCGGCGGCTGTGGTTCTTGGTCAGGTCCAGAAACAGCCAGCCGCAGCCGCGGTCATCCTGGCACTGGCCCACGCGCGCGAGTTGGTCGGGCGAAGCCAGCAGGTCGGCGGCGGAATAGGCTACCGGCCACAGCAGGCTGTCGAGCGCATCGGTCGCGGCCAAATCCCAGCGCAGGGCGAGGGCCTCACCGTTTGGCTCCAACCTGGCGTGGGCCAGCGCGGAACGCAGGGCGGCGTTGAGCAGCGCCAGGTTAGGCTCGCAGGGCGAGCCTTGCGGCTCCAGGGCCGGGGCGGGCGCGCCGCCGGAGGCCGCTAAGAGGAGACGGTAGATGGCTTCGCGGAGTTCCAGGGCGCGGCGGCGCACGGCTTCGGCGGCGGCGGGGTCGCGCGCGGTGGCGGCCAGCAGGCGCGCGGCGGCCGCGGGCGGCAACAGGCCCCCGCGCTCGGCCCAGGCCACCAGGTGGGCGTAGGTTTCCAGGTGTTCGCGCGGCGCGGCACTAGCGTGGTTGCTGACCGTGTTGCAGAAGTCGAGGCATAGACGGTCGTTGCTCAGCGTGAGCGCGCTCTCGAAGCTGGGGAGGAGCGGCATAGTGGTTGGCCTTTATAACTATCAAAGTACCTATTGACAGGTTATGGACGGCGGAGTAGTATACAACCGTCAAAGGCGATTATAGCAGGTTATACGCCATTGAGCAACCGGCCCGCCGCGTATGACCGGCCAGAGACGGCGGGGCGCGGGCCGGGTGAACTTCGGGGCTGAACGTCCAGTTAGAGAGCGAGCTGTAAAGATGCTACCGAACCCGAACTTAGTGAGCCGACTGGTCGAGCAGCACAACCACGCCGTGGAGGCGCAGGGCCGCCGCGCGCTAGGCTGGCCCAAGGCCCCCGCCCTCGCCCTGGGCGGCGTGTGGCAGTGGACGGCAGCGGCGGCAGCAGTGCTGGCGGCGGTGCTCGGGCGTGAGGCGCGGCTGTAGCCATGCACCGCTTTCAGACGGCGCTGGCGCTCGGCACTCTCTACATTGTGTGGGGAAGCACCTATATTGCCATCCGCATCGGCGTTGCGGAAATGCCGTGGGCGCTGATGGCGGGCACGCGCTTTCTGCTGGCGAGCGCCATCTTGCTGGGCGCGCTGGCGATGCTGCGCCGCCCGCTGCGCGCCGGCCTCCGCGACCTGGCAGTGCTGGGAGCGGCCGGCGTGTTACTGCTCGGCTTGGGCAACGGTCTGCTGGCCCTGGGCGAGACCATCGTGCCCGCTGGGTTAGCCGCCCTCATCATCGCCACCATCCCGCTGTGGGTGGCGGGGCTGGAGCTCCTCATCCCCGGCGGCGAGCGGCTGACCACGGCCGGCTGGGCCGGGCTGGCACTGGGGCTGGTGGGGCTGGGCGTGCTGCTCATGCCGCAACTGCTGCGCGAACAGGGCGCGGCCGTGAACCTGCTGGGCGCGGGCGCGCTGCTGCTCTCGGCGGTCGCGTGGTCGCTGGGCACGCTGCTGCTGCGCCGCCGCCCGGTGAAGCTCAGCCCGCTGGCCGCCACCGGCTACCAATCGCTGGCGGGCGGCCTCTTCAACCTGCTGCTGGCGCTGCTGCTCGGCCAGCACTGGCCCGCCCAGGTGTCGTCGGCGGGGTGGGGCTCCGTGGCCTATTTGGTCGTCATCGGCTCGCTCATCGGCATGACGGCCTTCACCTGGCTGACGCGCCACCTGGCCCCGGCCAAGCTCGTGACCTATGCGTATGTAAACCCGGTTGTCGCGGTGCTGCTGGGCGTCGGCCTGCTGGGGGAGACGCTCGACGGGTGGATGGCGGCCGGCATGATCATCATCCTGGCCGCGCTGGTAATTGTGAGCCGCGCCCGCCTGGCGGCGGCCGCGCCCAAGAGCGGCGCCGCCGTTGCCGCGCCTGCCGCCGGCGACTAGACTTTGACCCTTTAGGAGAGTCAACCTTATGTCTGCTACCCCTGCTTCCGAAACGACCGCCGAAGTGCTGAGCCACATTCGCGCCTCGCGCGCCAAGCTGGAGCGCCTGATCACTGAGTTGGATGAGGCGGCCCTGACCCGCCCCGGAGCCGACGGCGGCTGGTCGGTGAAGGACCACCTGGCACACCTGACGGCCTGGCGACGGATGGTGCTGGGCTACCTGGATGGGAAGCCGCAAGCGGTGGGGCTGGGCATTGACCCGGCCATCGCGGCGGACGGCACGGAAGAGGACATCAACGCCGCGCTGGACGCCAAGCACAAGGCTCTGCCGCCGGCGCAGGTGATCGCGGAGTTTCGGCAAGTCTACGACGCGCTGATTGCGCGGCTGGAGGCGTTTAGCGAGGCCGATTGGCAGACGCCCTACCCGCTGACCCCGCCGGCGGGGAACCCGCGGCAAGGCAACATTGAGGGCAACACGTTCTTCCACGACGAGGAGCACCTGCCCTGGATGGAGGCGGTGCTGGCGGGCCAGAAGCGCTAGCGCGCCAACGTGCAAGCAAACGGGCGGGGCTGGTCAGTGTGACCGGCCCCGCCCGTTTTGTCTCAGGCAGCGCCCCGCCCTAGCTCTCGGCCGCCAGCAGCGGCGCGGCGGCGAACGGCACCTTGAAGGCCCGGCACCAGATTACCACCGAATGATACCGGCTCAGGTCGAGGTCGGCGGGCAGCTCATAGTTCTGATCGCCCACATTGCCCTTGAGTTGGCCGAGGTCGTGGTAGGCCATGAAATCAAAGCCGATGGCGTTGGGCACCGGGTCGTCGGGCACCAGGTAGACGTAGAGGTCGGGGCCATTGAGGACCATGAAGTCCTCGAAGCGCAGCACGCGCAAGCCGTCGGCGAGTTGGTAGATGCCGGCCTGCCCCTCGCCCTCGTGGACGATGTTGTAGAACGCGCCCTGCGCCAGCGTTTGCGGGGCGGGCGTGGCGGTCGGTTCAATGAGCGTGGGCGACGGCGGCACGAGCGTGGGGCTGGGTTCGGCTACGGGCGCGTCGGTGGGGGCGGTGGTGGGGGTGGCGGCCGGCATCGGTTCGGTTGGCGTGGGCGGGGCCGACGTGGCCGCCGCGACGACGACGGGCCGCGCAGTGGGCAGCGCCTCGTTGACGGCGCGGGTGATCCACAGCGGCGAGAGCAAGTACCAGGCGAGGGGGGCGGCGACCAGCGCGGCCAGCCCGCCGCCCAGCCAGAAAATTAGCGCGCGTTTCATGGGGGAACGTCCTCCTAAGGTGGGGGGCGAGTGTGCCTCCACGATAGCGGTAGGAGGTTACGGGGGGATTACGGCCGGGGCGCCAACACGAGCACGCTATAGATACGCCGGCAACTCCAGCGGCTGGCCGTCCACGGTGAGCTTCCAGATGGGCCGCCAACCGAGGCCAAACACTTCGAGCAGGATGTCGGCGCGCTTGGGCGTCAGGCGCAGCGGCTGCACGTCTTGCGCGACGGCCTGCCACTTCTCGGCCAGGGCGGCGAACTCAGCCTGGGCCTCGGCCTTGAGCTGCGTGATCTGCTCGGTCAGCGTCTCGACGGTCTCTTTGCTCTCGGTGACCTCATTGCGCGCTTGCTGCGCCAGGCGCTTCTTGCTCTCGCTGACCGACATCATACGGCGCGGCGAGTGGCCCAGCACCAGCCCGAGGATGTTCTCGGCCCCGGTCCAGCGGCTCTCAGACTCGCGGGCGCGCAGCTCGTCCTCGTTGCGACCCACCTCGCGCTGTTCGGCGGCGCGGCGATCCTCCAACCTGTCGAGCTTCTTGTCGTAGCGGGCGCGCACCTTCGCCAGCGCCTCGTCGCGCCGGGCGGCGGCCGCGCGCCCACACTCGGCGCGGAACTCCTCAAACGACTGGCCCGGCCGGGCGTAAGCCTTGAGCGCGGGGTTGTAGTGCAGCGCGAAATCGGCCGTGCGATACAGGTAGCCGGTCAAGTCCTTCTGCCAGGCGGCCAGGCGCTTGGGGTCGAGCAGGCGGCCGGGAGCTTCGTCCGCCAGGCGCGCGCCGCTGGGGGCCACGCGGCTCACGGCCTTTGCGTCCACCGGGCGGGCCTCGGCCTCGGCCCAGTGCGGGACCGGCTCGCACTGCGTCGCGTCGAGCGCGTAGGCAAAGCGCCGGTCGGCGTTGAGGTTGGCGCGGGCCAGCACATAGCGCACCAGCGCCTGGGCAAACAGCACCGGCCGGTAGACCAGCGCGCCGCCGCCCTCGAACTGGGCGCGCTTCTGGCCGGTGGCCTCACGCCACACGAGCACCGCGTCTTCCAGCGTTTGGGTCACGGGCAGGAAGTACTGCGGCACGGAGGCGGACGGCGCCGCTGGAGCGGCTGCGCTGGGCGGCGCGGCGGCGGCGACTACCCCGCCGCCAGTTGCCGGCGCAGCCAGAGCGGCTGCGCTAGGCGGCTTGAAGGCGCGGATTTGCTCGCGGGTGAGCGGCCCGGCCAGGTAGCTCATGGCCCAGCGCGTCTCGAACAGCAGCGGGGCGGGGGCGTGCACGTTGTTGAGCAGGAAGTTGCGCGGCTTGAGGGAGGAGATGAGCGTGTCGAGCTGGCTGGGGTTGAAGGCCAGGCTGCCCTGGGCCGAGATCGTCGCCAGCCCTTCCAGCAGACGCGCTTTGTCGCGGTCGGTTTGCAGCTTGCCGATGAACCACGAGCCGGTGTTGGTCAGGCCCTTGTAGTCCAGGTCGCCGGGGTTTTGGGTCACCAGCACCACGCCCAGGCCAAAGGCGCGCGCCTGCTTGAGCAAGCGCATGAGCGGCTGCTTGGTGGGCGGGTTGAGGGGATAAGGCGGGAAGTAGCCGTAGACCTCATCGAAGTAGAGCAACGCCCGCAGGCCCGCGCTGCCGGTCTGGCCGCGCAGCCAGGCGGTGACCTGCTCCAGCAGCAGGGCGATGAAGAACATGCGCTCGGCGTCGCTCAGGTGCGCCACGTAGAAGATCGAGCAGCGCGGCTTGCCTTCCGGCGTGCGCAGCAGCGCGGGCACGTCGAGCGCCTCGCCGCTGACCCAGCTTTGGAAGCTCGGCGCGGCGGCGATGGCGTTCAGCGCCAGCGCCAGATTGAAGCGGTCTTTCTCCGGGTAGAAGCGCTCCACATCGAACACGCCCAGCTTGGCGAAGGGCGGGGTCTGCACCTGGGTGATGATGGCCGCCAGGTCCAGCGGCTGCCCGGCGCGCCAGGCGTGCTCAAAGATGTTCGCCAGCAAGATGTGCTCGCGCGAGCGCACCGGGTCGGCCTCGAGGCCCACCAGGCCGAGCAGCGCCGAGACCGTGCCGGCGATGCGCTCGCGCAGGGTCTCGGTGTTGTCGTCCCAACTGAGCGACGGCGGGTCGAACGAGCGCAGCACGCTCACCGGCCGGCCCGCGTCGGAGCCGGGGGTGTAGAGCGCCCACTCCACCGACTCTTTGAGGCGAGCAATGTTGGCCGGGCCAAGGCCCCATTGGGCCAGCCCGGCGCGCCACTCGGCGGCGCGGGCGGCGGCGTAATCTTCCAGCGGGAGGTGGGCGCGGCGGGCCTCATCCACGTTCACCCATTTCTGAAAGTCGGCCGGGGCCAGGTCGGGGAACTGGAGCAGCAGGTTGGTGATGTCGCCCTTGGGGTCAATCAGGATGGAGGGCAGGCCGGAGAGGGCGGCCTCTTCCAGCAAATCTATGCACAGGCCGGTCTTGCCCGAACCCGTCATGCCCACCACCACGGCGTGCGTGGTCAGGTCGTCCGGGTCATACAGCAGCAGCGATTCGGTCGGCGCGTGCGTCTGTGGTTCGAGCAGCCGGCCCAGGTTGAACTTCATGCCTTACCTCCCATCCGCGCGTGCTTTGGCAACCGTCTGGAGCGATTTCCGAACTGACGTCCGCCGTCGTCACGCCCGTCGGCCTCGACGCCGCCCGGCGTCGGGAGGGGCGTAGCGCAAGCCGAGGGCTCTTTGCTCGGCCCTACGCCCCGCACTCGCTACCAACCGATCGGCGTAATACAATTCGGCCGCCACTATAGGCGAAAGTGCGCGGCTCCCCTAGTAATTCACTCCCAGCGCCGTGACCTCGGTGGTGTACTGCCCGGCGGATGCTTCGCCCAGGCCGTAGCTGCTGAAGGTGACCGTCGCACCTGCCGGCACATCCCAGGCCGAGCCTTCGGCCGCGCCGATGAGCTTGCCGTCCGGGTCGTAGACGATCACGCGCACCGAAATGCGCTGCACCGGGTTGGCGGTGTTGTTCTTCACCGTGCCGCTGATCCAAAAGATCGCGTTGGCCGGGTCGAACTCCACGCTCGCCAGCGTGGGCGTCACCTCGGTCACCACGTTCCAGCGCCCGGTGGCGTCCACAATAGCGGCCGTGACCTTCATCGAATCCCACGGCTCGCTGAGCAGCGCCTCCTCGCATGTAAAGCACGCGTTGGCGGCCACGGTCTCCCCCGGCTGCAAGTAGCCGCCGCCCCCGCTGATGCCGTCCAGAAAGTATAGGCGGTCCTGGCGCAGCAGGTCGCCGGCGGCGTTGTACAGCGCGGCGTAGGCGTCGTACTTCAGGGATACGGGAAAGTCATACGGATTGCGGAAGAGCACGTTGGCCCGGGCGTTGCTATGGTTGGCGTCGAGCCAAACCTGAGTCTGCACGATCTCCAGGGCCAGCGGCGCCTCGGTCGGCGCGGGGGTCAAGGTCGGGGGCAGCGTCGCCTTTTCGGTCGGCGTCGCTGGCACCGGGCTTGGCTCAGCCGCGGTGGCGGGCACTTCGGTCGCGGCGGCAGCGGTGGCCGCCGGGGTGCCCGCCAGCGCACTTTCCGTAGTAGGCGGCGCTTCGGTGGCCGCCCCGCCCGGTGTCAGACCGGCACAGGCCAACACCCCCACCGCCGCGCACAACAACGCCAGCCCCATTACTCGCGCACTGCGCATGGCTACCTCCCACCGGTCACACCACCCCGCCCGCTACCAATCCCTCCGTGCGCCTGCGTTTGATACAGCTTGCGAAGCCAGCGCCCTGGCCTGTTAGAGTCAAGGCAGGTTAGTAACTCATAAGCCGGCCGCCCGTGAACACGATCGAGATTCCTCACCGGCCATAAGGCCACACCAGGGCCATCGGCTGCGCGTGAGGCCGGGTTCGGAACCCAATCAAAGGACGTTTGGGCAGGTGTGACAGGCAAAATCGGCAGTGTCGGCCAGCGGGCGCTGGCTCAGCGCGCGCCCTACTGCGCCTCCGCCACGGCCCAGACCTTCTGCCACTCGGCGTAGTAGGCGGCGGCGATGTCGGCGTTGTGGATGATGAGCACATTTTCGTCGTTGCTGTCTTCGGCGTTGTTGGAGAAGTTGTACGAGCCCATGACCACCACGGACTCGTCAATGATGAAGACCTTGCTGTGCAGGTTGTAGGGGTTGCCGTCCTGCAGCACGTTGTCTTTGAGGCCGCCGCGGGTCAGCAGCAGCCAGGCCTGGTCGCCGCCGGCCGCGATCTGGCGGGTCTCGAACACGCCCTGCACCGTCAGCCCGGCGTCGGCCTTGGAGAGCAGGGTCTGGGCGAAGTCTTGGCGCGTGAACGAGAAAGCCATGAAGTAGATACTGTCTTGCGCGGCCTCCAGCGCGGCCTCGATGTGCGCCGCCACGCCGTCGTCGGGCGAGAAGTAGTTCTCGACCCGTGTGCCATTGAGGGTGACCACCGGGTTGGGCGTGTCGGCCTGCGAGGTCGGGCCGAACTCCTCGCGCAGGAACATCTCCTCGAACTCGCGGGTGTAGTTCTGCGCCAGCCGCGCCGATTGGATGAACATGAAATTATTGTTGTTGCGGTAGGCGTCGTTGCGGGTGAAGTTCATCGAGCCGGTCCACACCGCCGCGCCGTCAATCACGGCGAACTTGTCGTGCATGATGGCGCCGCGCTCGTCTTCCACGATGGGGATCTCGGCCTCACGCAGCGCCGCACTGCCAGGCTCGTCGTGCGAGTCGCTGTCGGTCACCACGCGCACGGTCACGCCGCGCTCGGCGGCGGCCAGCAGCGCGTCGGCCAGCGGCATCCAATCGAACTCGTAGATCGCCAGGTCAATCGTCTCCTGGGCGTCGTCGAAGGTGGCGATGACCTTATCGGGGATGCCGCCGCTAGGGTTATCCTGCTGGGCGGTGCGCTCGGGCTGGGTGAAGTAGAGCTGATACCAGTCGCCGCTGACGCTGGTCTCGGGCGCGGGCGTGATCGTGGGCGGGGTGGCGTTCTGGTCTTTGAACAGGCCGGGCGCGAGCCAGGAGAGGAGGGCGAGCAGGCACAGGAAAACCAGGCCAACGATGATGGAGGCGAGCGTAGGGGCGGCGGCTTTGCGGCGGCGTTTGGTCATGGGCGGGCATTTTACCTCGCCGCGCCGGTTGGAACAAACGTGCGGAGGGCGGCGCAGCTCTAGCCCCGCAGGGCGGCGACGAACTCAGCGTGGATGCGGCCGTTGCTGACGGCGATTTGCGATAGGCCCAGCCGCCAGGCGCTGCCGCTGGGGGTGGTCACCGCCCCACCCGCCTCGGCAATGAGCAGCACGGCGGCGGCCAGGTCCCACGGCTGGAGCATGTGGTGAAAGTAACCGTCGGTGAGGCCCGCGCCCACATAGGCCAGCCCGAGCGCGGCGCTGCCCGTGGCGCGCACCGTGCGGCAGCGCGGGGCCAGGCGATTGAGCGCCGCCAACGATTTGGCCCGCAGACGCGGCTCGCGCGCCCAATCCAGGCCGACGACGGCCGAGTCCAGGTCGGGCACGCCGCTGACGCGCAGGGCGCGCGGGCGGGTGACGCCGCGCTGCAGCCACGCCCCGCCGCCGCGCGCCGCGTAGAAGGTCTCGCGCCGCAGCGGGTCGTGAATGGCCCCGACCTGCACCGCGCCGTCCCAGGCCAGCGCCACCGACACGGCGAACACCGGCTGGCGGCGGGCATAGTTGGTCGTGCCGTCGAGCGGGTCAATGATCCAGGTGGGCGTCGGGCCGCTCAGGTCTATGGCGTGCCGGCCTTCCTCGGAGAGGAAGGCGTGCTGGGGGTACGCGCTCTGGACCCGGCCGAGCGCCGCCGCCTGCGCGACGAAGTCGGCGTCGGTGACGATGTCGCGCGGGCCTTTGGCCTGCACCTGGCGCGGCTTGTTCCACAGCCGGCGCAGCACGCCGCCCGCGTCCACGGCGGCGGCGAGGGCGGTATCGAGGTAGGCAGGCGGGTCGGCGGGGGGCATGGGGCTATTCTACCAGCCCACGCGGAGGCATAATCGGCGCTGCGAATACGGCCGGCAACGAGTTTGGCGGCTCACCGGCGCGGCTGTCGAATTGGGGGAACGCTGGACGCCTACGCGACGTAAGCAACATGCCGCCGCGCCCCAGCGCTGTGATATCATTTCCGCGTGTTCCCCGTCCTGGCCCGCCTGGGGCCGATTACGTTTTATACTTACACGGTCCTGATTGACCTGGGCCTGGCCGCCGCGCTGGCCGCGCTCTACTGGCGCGCCCCGGCCGGGCGCGCTACGCGCTGGCTCGACGCTGGGTTGTCCGCCAGCGTCGGCGGTTTCATCGGCGCGCGGCTGCTGTTCATCATCGTCAACGGCGACTTCTACTTTCCACACATTGATGAGGTCTTCGCGCTCTGGCGCGGCGGGTTGTCGTGGCCGGGGGCGGCGGCGGGCGCGGTCTTCGGCTTATGGTTCTACGCCGCGCGCCGGCGCGAGCCGCTCGGCCCGCTGTTCGATGCGCTGGCCCTGCCCGCGGCGCTGCTGGGGCTGTTAGGCTGGGGCGGCTGCCTGGCGGCCGGATGCAGCTACGGCGTGGAGGTCGCGCCCGGCCAACTGCCCGCCCTGCTGACCAGCACCGCGCCCGACCTGTTCGGCCTGAGCGTGCCGCGCTTCGCCGCGCAGACTGTCGGCCTGGCCTGGAGCGTGGCGGCGCTGCTCGTCGTCTGGGCGCTCGGCCGCGGCCCGGCCAAAAGCTGGCGGCCCGGCGCGCTGGGCGGGCTGAGCGTGGTGCTGGTGGCCGCCGGGCTGTTTGCCCTCAGCTTTGGGCGCGGCGAGCCGACCCTGCTCCTCGCCGGGCAGCGGATTGAAACGGTGGGCAGCGGCCTGGTGCTGGCGCTGGCCCTGCTGGCCTGGCTGCCCGCCGTGCTGCGGAACGCGCCGGCCGCCGCGACACCCCCCACCCCCAGCGCGGGCGGCCCAGCCGACGCTTCGGTGAACCCATGACCCATCTCAAGCTCGGCCTGGCCCAAATCAAGACCGTCCTGGGCGACATGCGCGCCAACCTGGCCCACCACCTGGCGCTGATTGACCAGGCCGTGGCCCAGGGCGTGCAGTTGCTCGTCTTCCCGGAGCTCTCGCTGACCGGCTACGTGCTGCAAGACCTGGCGCCCAGCCTGGCGCGCGCGCCCTCGGCCGAGGACGAAATCTTTGGCCCGCTGCTGGCGGCCTCGCGCCAACTCGACCTGGTGGTTGGGTTCGTGGACGAGGACAGCCGCCATCGCTTCTATATCGCCGCGGCCTACCTCTCGCAGGGGCAGGTGCTGCACATTCACCACAAGGTCTACTTGCCGACCTACGGCCTGTTCGACGAGGGCCGCTTTTTTGCCTGGGGCGACAGCGTGCGCGCCTTCGACACACGCTGGGGCCGCGTGGGCGTACTGATCTGCGAGGACTTCTGGCACGCCTCGCCGCCCTACCTGCTGTGGCTCGACGGGGCCGACCTGATGCTGTTCACCTCGGCCTCGCCGGGGCGCGGCATCACCCACGGCGAGAAGCTGGAGTCGGCCTGGTGGGTCGAGCACATTAACCGGGCCTACGCCAGCCTGTTCACCAGCTTCGTGGCGCACACCAACCGGGTGGGCTTCGAGGACGGCCTGCACTTCTGGGGCGGCGCGACGGTCTTCGACCCTAACGGCGACCTGCTGGCCCAGGGGCCGTATCAGGAGGAGGCCATTACCGTGGCCGAGCTAGACCTGGGGCAGCTGCACCGCACGCGCGCGCGCCTGCCGCTGCTGCGCGATGAGCGCCACGCCCTGGTGCGGCGCGAGATCGAGCGCATCACCGCAGGCAGCAACGGCGCCAGCGACAAAGGCTAGGGCATGGCCCCCGATCTCTCACTCTCCATCAACGTCGAACTGACCCGCAGCATCCTGGTCAATTTTCTGCACGACGAGATATTGCGCACCGGCCTGAAGCGCGCCGTGGTGGGCCTCTCCGGCGGAATTGACTCGGCCCTGGCCTGTATGCTGGCGGCCGAGGCGCTCGGCCCTGAGAACGTGCTGGCGATACGGATGCCGTACCAGACTTCTTCGCCCGAGTCGCTGGCCCACGCCCAATTGGTGATTGACCGGACCGGCGTGCAGGCCGAGACATTTGAGATCACCGCTATGGTGCAGCCGCTGATTGTCGGCATTCCTGCGAGTGACTCCAAGCGCGCCGGCAACGTCATGGCCCGCGCCCGCATGATCGTGCTCTACGACCGCAGCGCCGCCGGCAACGGCCTGGTGGTCGGCACCGGCAACAAGACCGAAATTTTGCTCGGCTACTCCACACTCTACGGCGACTCGGCGTCGGCCCTCAACCCGCTGGGCGACCTGTACAAGACGCAGATCCGCCAGCTTTCGCGCCACGTCGGCGTGCCGGAGCCGATCATCGAGAAGGCCCCGTCGGCCGACCTGTGGCTGGGCCAGACCGATGAGGCCGAACTGGGTTTCACCTATGCCCAGGTGGACCCCCTGCTGTACCTGCTCGTGGACCAGCGCTACCGACTGGAGGAGTGCGTGGCGGCCGGGTACGAGGCGGCGTTTGTGCAGCGCGTGGCCGAGCGCATCCGCCGCAACCAGTTCAAGCGCATGCTGCCGCTGATCGCCAAGCTGAGCAACCGCACGGTCGGCTACGACTTCCTCTATCTGCGCGACTGGGGCACCTAGACACCCGACCTGTTTCCACATCAGTCCGGCCCGCCCCAAAGCGGCGGCCGCGCTGTTGGCTGCTTGACTTTACCGTGAACCGAGTGTCCACCGCATGAACCGCCAGAATTTACGCCGGCACTTCGTCTCCCTGCAGCACCGCAACTACCGGCTGCTGTGGTTCGGCCAGTTGGTCTCCTTCACCGGCTCGATGATGCAGAACGCCGCCATCTTGTGGCATGTGTCGCTGCTGGTACCGGAGGACAAGAAGGGCCTGGCGCTGGGCGCCGTGGGGTTGGTGCGCGTGGTGCCCATCATCATTTGCTCGCTGATCGGCGGCGTGGTGGCGGATGCGCTCGACCGGCGGCGGCTGATGCTGGCGACGCAAGCCGCGCTGGCCGTCATCGCCGGGGTGCTCACGCTCGTCACCTTCCACGGGCTGGCCGCGGTCTGGCCGCTGTATGCGCTCACCGCCCTGAGCGCCACCGCCTCAGCCTTTGACATGCCCGCCCGCCAGGCGCTCTTCCCCAACCTGGTGCCGCCCGAACACTTGCCCAACGCCATCAGCTTGAACAGCATCATGTTCCAACTGGCCTCGGTGCTCGGCCCGGCGCTGGGCGGCCTGCTGATCGCGCGCGGCGACATCAGCTGGGTCTACGCCGCCAACGCTGTGTCGTTCCTGGCCGTCATCTGGGCACTGCTGCTCATGCGCGACCTGCCGGCCAACAGCGCGGCCAACAAGCAGGATGTGTCGCTCAAGGCCATGGGCGAGGGGCTGCGCTTCGTCTTCAGCGCGCCCCTCATCCGCTCGACCATGCTGCTCGACTTTTTCGCCACGTTCTTCGCCTCGGCCATCGCCCTGCTGCCGATCTTCGCGCAGGACATTCTGAAGGTGGGCAGCGAGGGCTACGGGTTGCTCTACGCCGCGCCGTCGGTGGGGGCCGCCCTGGCGGCTATCTTCATGGTGCCGGGGTCCGAGCGCATCCAGCGGCGCGGCCTGGGGTTGTTGTGGGCCATCGTGGCCTACAGCGTGGCGACCATCGTCTTCGGCGTCTCGCGCGACTTCTGGCTCACCTACCTGTGCCTGGCCGTGGTGGGCGGGGCGGATATGGTCAGCACGGTCTTCCGCAACATCATCCGCCAACTGGGCACACCTGACCACCTGCGCGGCCGCATGACGGGCGTGAACATGGTCTTCCTGATGGGCGGGCCGCAGTTGGGCGAGTTGGAGGCGGGCGTGGTGGCCGACCGCCTGGGCGCGCCGCTCTCGGTGGTGACGGGCGGCATCGGCGCTCTGATTGCGACGATGTGGGTGGCGCGCACCACGCCGCACCTGCGCCACTACCGCCGCGACGACGACCTGATCCAGGCCAAGCCCGCCGAAGTCGTGCCGCCCGAGCCCATCCCCAGCCAGCCCGCCCCGGCGGACTGAGCCGGCGACGCACGCATGGAAGGCCTCGTCTCACGCCTCGACCCACAGCACGACGACCAATTGAACGGCCTGGTGGCTGAGCTGGCGCAGGTCTTCAACCTTGCCCGGCAGCACCTGCCGCCCTTCCCGCACTTCTCGTATCAGATCGCGCCGCGCTACGACCGCGCCGGGCTGCCAGAGGCGCTGGCGCAGGTCGCCCGCCGCCACGCCCCGCTCAGCGTGCGGACCTCCGGCCTGGGCCTCTTCCCCGGCGACGACCCGGTGCTCTACCTGCCCCTGGTGCGCACCGCCGCGCTCTCCGCGCTGCACGCCGACCTGTGGGCCACGCTGGCGCCATTCGCCGTGGAGCCGCCGCCGCTCTACGCCCCCGACCAGTGGACGCCGCACCTGACCCTGATCTCGGGCGGCCTCAGCGCCGCCGGACTGGGCGAGGCCGTGCAGCGCCTGCTGCCGCGCGGCCTGTATTGGAACATCGCCATCAGCGCGTTGAGCTTCATCGCCGACAGCGGCGCGGCGCAGTTCATCGAGCACACCTTCGCGCTGGGCGCGTAGGGAGGCGGGCCGCGCCGGGGCCGAACACAGCCCACCGCCGGACATCGGGGTTTGCCCGGCCCAGCTTTGACAGCCTGCCCCCGCTGTGCCACAATCCGCGGTGACTATCCCCCTCCACGAAAGCGTGCCCCTTATGAAACGCGCCGTCAGCATCAGCCTGGGTTCTTCTAAACGCAACAAGGCCGTCGAGGTCGAGCTGCTGGGCGAGCGCGTCTCCATCGAGCGCATCGGCACCGACGGCGACATGGAAGCCGCGGCGCAGAAGTACAAGGAGCTGGACGGCAAGGTGGACGCCTTCGGCGTGGGCGGCGCCGACCTGGGGCTGATGGTGGCCGACAAGTGGTACCCGCTGTACTCGGTGAACAAGATGGTGCGCTTTGTCCAGCAGACGCCGCTGGCGGACGGCACCGGCCTGAAGAACACGCTGGAGCGGCGCGTGGTCGGCTTCATGGAAAAACACATCGCCGCCGACCTGAAGCCCAAGCGCGTGATGATGACCGGCGGGGCCGACCGCTGGGGCATGTCGCAGTCGTTCATCCAGGGCGGCTTCGAGACCGTCTTCTGCGACCTGATGTTCGCGCTGGATGTGCCCATCCCGCTGCGCTCGGAGGCGGCCGTCAAGCGGCTGGCGGCCCTGATCATGCCCATCGTGGGGCGGCTGCCGTTCAGTTGGGTCTACCCCATCGGCGAGAAGCAGGAGAAGAGCACGCCCAAGTTCGGCCAGTGGTATGCCTGGGCCACCGTCATCGCCGGCGACTGCCACTACATCAAGCGCTACATGCCGGCCCGGCTGGACGGCAAGATCATTTGCACCAACACCACCACCGTGGAGGACGTAGCCAGGTTCAAGGCGACCGGGGTCAAGCACCTGGTGACCACTACGCCGGTGATGGACGGGCGCTCCTTCGGCACCAACATGCTTGAGGCCGCGCTCATCGCCGTCAGCGGGCAGAAGCGCAAGCTGAGTAACGCCGAGCTAGAGGCGCTGATTGACCGCCTGGGCTTCGAGCCGACGCTACAAACGCTCAACCCCTAACCGCCGATGACTGACACACCGCTCACCGCCGCCGTGGTCACCGCGGGCGGCGTCCCCCGCCCCAGCGACCCGCTCTACGCGCTGACCCAGGGGCGCAACAAGGCCCTGCTGGAGATCGCGGGCCGGCCGATGCTGCAATGGGTGCTCGACGCGCTCTCGGGCGCGGCCGGCATCGGGCGGGTGGTGGTCGTCGGCCTGCCGGCGGACGCGCACGCCTTCACCTGCGCCCGGCCGCTCAGCTACCTGCCCAACAGCGGCTCGCTGCTGGGCAACGTGGAAGCGGGCGTCAAGGCGGTGCTGACCGCCGAGCCGGAGTGCCGCCACGCGCTGCTGGTCAGCTCCGACATCCCGGCGATCACACCCGCGAGCGTGGACTGGACGCTGGCTACGGCCTTCGCCACCGATCACGAGATTTACTACTCGCTCATCGCCGAGGCCGACATGGAACGGCGCTTCCCCGGCGCGCACCGCAGCTACTTCACGCTTAAAGAGGGGCGCTTCTGCGGCGGCGACATGACGCTGATCCAGACGGCGCTGGTTAACCACTACAGCCCGGCCTGGAACGAGCTGATCGCCGCGCGCAAGAACGTCTTGCGGCAGGCGGCTATCATCGGCTTCGGCACGCTGCTGCGCATGGCGCTGGGGCAAATGAGCATCCCGGCCGCCGAGCACGCCGCGCTGCAACGCCTGCAAATCCGCGGGCGGGCCATGCGCTGCCCGAACGCCGAGGCCGGCATGGACGTGGACAAACCCCACCAGTTCGAGCTGGTGCAGCGTGACCTGGCGCAGCAACGGGCCGTGGCCTGATGGCTGACGCGCCGCCGACTTACTTCCAACGCCTGCTGGCCGCCGACAGGCGCTGGTCTAACGCGCTGCGCTACGCCGAGCGGCCCGGCCCGCTGCGCTATGCCGCGATAGGGCTGGCGCACAGCGGCGATAGCTGGTTCTGGGGCGCGGGGCTGGCGCTGGTGTGGTTCTGGGGCGCGCCGGAGTGGAAAGACCTGGCCCTGCGGCTGTTCGTGGGCATCTTGGGGCTGGCCGTGGTGGTGCTGACCATCAAGCGCCTCATCAAGCGCCAGCGGCCCGCGGGCGAGTGGGGCAAGCTCTACCGCGCCACCGACCCGCACTCCTTCCCCTCCGGCCATGCGGCGCGCATGGCGCTGCTGCTGGTGCTGGCCGCCGCCTGGGGGCCGGGCTGGTTCGCCGCTCTGCTGGTGGCCTGGGCGCCGCTGGTGGCGCTGGCCCGCGTGGCGATGGGCGTGCACTACCTCTCGGACGTGATCGGCGGGGCGCTGGTGGGCGCGGCGGCGGCGCTGCTGCTGGTCGCGGCCTGGCCGTGAGCGTTCGGCCGCTTGCCGAAGGCCTCTAGAATTTCCTCTAAGAACGGCAGCAGGTGCGTCACCTGCTTGGCGCGGATGACCCAGTCCCAAGCCGGCTCAAACTTCTTCCAGCCCCCGGCGTAGGCCATGTGGCGCAAGCGATCTACCGCGTTGGCCTTGGCGGCCGCGCTGCGCCAGATGTTGCCCCAGCGGTAGAAATCGCGGTAGGCGCGCCAGTAGCCGGCCTCCAGCGCGGCGGGCGCGAGGCGCGCGGGCCGAAAGACCACGTGGCGCGTGTCGTACTCATCCCAGCGGCTGTGCAGCAGGCGCCCCTGCGCCGCCATGCGCTTGTAAAGCTCGGTGTCCGGGTAGGGCGTCAGGATGTGGAAGGTGGCGGTCTCGATGCCGTGGGTGACCGCCCAATCCACCGTGCGGTCGAAGACGGCTTCGTCGTCGTCGTCCATGCCGAACACGAAGCTGCCATTGACCATGACGCCCTGGTCGTGCAGGCGGCGGATGGCGGCGGTGTAGTCGCGGTTGAGGTTCTGATACTTGTGGTGCTCTTTCAGGTTCGCCTGGCTCACCGTCTCGAAGCCGACGAACAGGCTGCGCAGGCCGCCGGCGACGGCCAGCTCGAGCAGCTTGGGAGCGAGCACGCTCTTGACCGTGCCCGCCGCCTGCCACAAGCGGCCCATGCCGCGCATCCCCTCGAACAGCGCGGCGGCGAAGCGCGGGTTGCCGAAGAGGTGGTCATCCAGGAAGTAGAGGTGCCGCCCGGGCAGCCGCTCGATCTCGGCCAGCGCGGCGTCCACGGTCTGGGTGTAGAAGGAGTGGCCGCCCTTGAAGAAGGCTTCTTTGTAGCAGAAGTCGCAGGTGTGCGGGCAGCCGCGCGAGACGACGATGGAGTTGGGCACGAGGTAGAGACGGCGCTTAATCAGGTCGCGCCGGATGGGCGGCAGGCCCAGCAGCGTGCGCACCTGGCTGACGTAGCGTTTACGCGGATGGCCGGCCTGGTAGTCGGCCAGGAAGGCGGGCCAGATGTCTTCGCCGGGGCCGAGGAAGATCGTGTCAGCGTGGGCGGCGGCTTCGTCCGGCAGGGAGGTGACGTGCAGCCCGCCCAGGCAGACGTAGGCGCCGCGCGCGCGGTAGTGGTCGGCCAGGGCGTAGGCGCGGAAGGCGGAGGTGATGTAGACCTGGATGACCACCAGGTCGGGCGTGTCGTCGAGGCGCAGCGTTTCGACGTGCTCGTCTTGCAGGTCAATCTCGTCGTCGGGGTCGAGGTAGCCCGCGAGCGTGGCGAGGCCCAGCGGCGGGAAGAGGTGGTACTTGATGGGCCGCCAGAACGGGCTGGTGGCTTCGGTGAGCGCGGGCAAGATCAGTTTGACTTTCATGCGGGGCCTCCGTGACTGAACAATGCTGCAGTGGGGCGGCCGCCCAAGCAGGCTTGTTCTTTCGCCGCGCCGTCGGCCAAAGGCACAGCAGGCGGGTGGGCAAACCGCGCAAGCGCCCACTGCGCCCGGCCTGTTCAGCGCCTGAGTTGTAAGGTCGTCGGTCTTAGTTCGGTGACGCCCGGCGCAGGCGCCACTCGGCCAGCAGCGCCTGCGGGTGCACGCAGAGCGGGTCGGGCGTGAACGGGCGCAGCCGCCGCGAGAGCGCTCCCAACTGCTGGAAGCGCCGCTCGTGGGCGGCGCTCCACGGCAGGCCAAAGGCGGCGCGCAGGCGGGGGGGCGTTAGGCCGAGGCTGATGAAGCTCGACAGCCGGATGGCCGGGCCGAGCAGCACGGGCGCGAAGAGCGCTTGCACCACGGCGCGCGCCGCGGGGCCGACAGTCAGCGCGTCGCTGTCGAGCATGGCGGCGACGTAACACTCAAAGTCGGCGTAGGTGGGCGGCAGGAGGTCGGCCGGGATGCCAAAGGCGCGGCCCAGCCGCCGGCCAACCGCGTAGTAAGCGTGCTTCTCCGCTTCGGTCAGCGGGCGAACGAGGTGGGCGTAGGCGACGAGCACTGAGTCGAGCAGGGTGGCCAGCACCCAGAGCTGGAGCAGCGGGTCGTCGCCGCGGTAGGGCGTGCCCGCCAGGTAGGGGCCAACGTCGTGGGGCAGCGCGCCGCGCACGCGGGCATGGCACACGCGGGTGTGCTTGACGGCCGCACCGGCCTGGGCGCGCGGCTCGAAGTTGAGGGCGGTCATGACGCCGACGGTGCGGAACAGCCGGCCCAGCGGGCGCGCGCGAAAGTTACTGTGATCGGCCACGCCCTGGGCGACAAGCGGGTGCGCCAGCTCGAGCAACAGGGCGCGCGGGCCGGAGAGCACCATGAGGCTCTCGCGGTTGATCTGCCAGAACAGTGAGTCGGGCGAGAAGAGGCGGTCAGCGGGAGAAATGGGCGTCAGCAGCATCGTTTGAGCACCCTACGGCTCGTTTGTGAATTCTACCGCGAGCGTGGCGCGGCTTCCATTGTTGACAGTCTATGTCTGCTTCGGCCGCGGCCCGACGGCCTGGAACCGCAACATTAAGCACCTGAGTGCTTAAAGGTCGAACGGTGGTGGCAGCCTGTCCTTTTGGGCGGATAGCCAGCGGCAGCCTTGACGACGCGGCCCCGGCGGGGCTATGATCCGCGTAACTATGCCCACCGATCCTGATACTCTGCGCGCCGTCATGCGGCATTGGCCGACCGGCGTTACGATCTTGACCAGCCGCAGCCACGACTACGCCCACGGCATGACCGTGAACTCGTTCGCGTCTGTCGCGCTCGACCCGCCGCTGGTGCTGGCCAGCATCGAGAACAACGTGCGCACCCACGCGCTGATCCTGCATTCGGGGTGCTTCGCGCTCTCGTTCTTGCGCGAGGGGCAAGAGTGGATCTCCGACCGCTTCGCCGGGCGCGACACTGAAAATACCGACCGCTTTGAGGGGTTGGCGCTGTACAGCACCGTCACCGGCGCGCCCATCCTGGCGGAGAACATCGGCCACCTGGACTGCCGCGTGGTGGCCTCGCACCCCGCGGGCAATCACACCATCTTCATCGGCGAGGTGGTGGATGCGGGCGTGGGCACGGTCGGCCCGGTGTTCGGCGACGACGACACGCCCGCCGACACGGGTGAGAGGCCGCTGATCTACTACAACCGCGGGTACCGCCGCCTAGCCTGAGGCGCGCCCGCGAGGAGGCCGGAATGTCTGCGCCGCTCTCCGCCGCCGAGCAAGAAACCCTGCTGCACCTGGCGCGAGCCGCGCTGGTGGCCGCTGCCGCGCAAGCCAACCCGCCGCCGGTGGCCGCCGCCAGCCTGACGCCCGCCCTGCAAGCCCGCGGAACCAGTTTCGTGACCCTGACCGAGGCCGGGCGGCTGCGCGGGTGCATCGGCGGGCTGCACGCCGAGCGCGCCCTGTATGCCGACGTGCAACTGCACGCCGCTCAGGCGGCGCTAAACGACCCACGCTTCCTGCCGGTGACGCCAGCCGAGGTGTCGTCCATCGCCATCGAAATTTCCGTGCTCACCGAGCCACAGCCGCTGGCCTATGCCGACAGCGCTGAGCTGCCGGGCAAACTGCGCCCGCACGTGGACGGCGTGGTGCTGCATCAGGGCCAGCGCCGCGCGACGTTCCTGCCGCAAGTGTGGGAGCGCGTGGAGAGCGCGGAGCAGTTCCTCGACCTGCTGTGCGATAAGCTCGGCCTGCGGCCGCAAGCCTGGCGGCGGGCGCACCTGCCGGTGGAGACCTACCAGGTTCTCAGCTTCGCCGAAGCCCAGCCGCCGCAACCGCCAGGCCCGGCTTGACACGCCCTGGCTCGGCCGCGCGGATCAAGGCCCAGGCGGCCGCCCTCGGCTTCAACCTGGTGGGCATCACTCCGGCCGCGCCGTCGCCGCATCTGCTGGCGCTGTTCGATTGGCTGGCGGCGGGCTACCACGGCGCGATGGAGTATCTGGCGCGGCCCTACCGCCTGGCGCGCCACCGCGACCTGAACGTGCTGCTGCCGGGCGCGCGGGCGCTGGTGCTGGTCGGGCTGGACTATCACGCGCTGCGACTGCCGCCGGAGGCGCTGAACGACCCGGCGCGGGGCCGCATCGCCACCTACGCCTGGGGGGCAGACTATCACCGGCTGATGACGCAGCGCCTGAAGGCGCTGGGCCTGTGGCTCAAGGCCGAGGCCGGGCCGGAGAGCTTCAGCAAGCCGTGCGTGGACACCAGCGCTCTGTTGGAGCGCAGCCACGCCCAACAGGCCGGGCTGGGCTTCACGGGCAAGAACACGCTGCTGATTCACCCCCGGCGCGGCAGCGATTTCTTCCTCGGCGTGCTGGCGACCACACTGGCGTTTGATGAGTACGACCAGCCGGGCGCGGCGAGCCTATGCGGCCGCTGCGCGCGCTGCCTGACGGCCTGCCCAACGGCGGCCTTCCCGCGCCCATACGTGCTCGACGCGCGCCGCTGCATCAGCTATTTGACCATCGAGCACCCCGGCTGGCTCGACCGGGCGCTCCGGCCGCTGATGGGCAACTGGGTGTTCGGCTGCGACGTATGCCAGGAAGTGTGTCCCTGGCAGCGCTTCGCTATCCAGACCCAGGAGACGGCGTTCTATCCGGGCGAGGTGGAGCGTGCCGCGCCGCTGCTGGCCGACCTGCTGGCGCTGACGCCGGAGCGTTTTGCGGAACGTTTCGCGGGGTCGGCGCTGGCGCGGGCGGGGCGTGACCAACTGGTGCGCAACGCCTGCGTGGCGACGGCCAATGGGGGCCAGCACGCGCTGGCCCCCCAGTTAGCGGCGCTGCTGCGTGACCCGGCCCCGCCGGTGCGCGGCCACGCCGGGTGGGCGCTGGCCCGCCTGCAGGGGCCGGCCGCCGCCCCGGCTCTGGAAGCAACGCTGGCGGTTGAAAGCGACCCGGCCGCCGCCGAGGATTTGCGCCAAACCCTGGCCGAACTGGCAATTATCCAACTCTAACCTCCGGCCACTTGTCACCGGCCGCCAATTTGCCTACACTGGGGCGAGACCGTCCAATCGGTGTTGTGGGGCGGGGCTACCAACCCGCCGCTGCGCAAAGGTAACCGCATGGCGTTTGAGATTGCCGTTCTGGCTGTGGTGGTCGTGCTCGTGGTGATTGGCGTGGCTTATGGGCTGGGCCTGTATCTGCGCCGCCGCGCCGATGATGTGCCGCCCGTGCCGCCGCCGGTGACCGTGCCGCCACCGGTGACCGCGCCGCGCCGGCCAAGCGCGCCGCGCCCGGTGAGCGCGCCCGCCCTGCGCGCCGAGCCGGCTGACCGAGAATGGCGGGTGGTCATCCACTGGCTGCTGAATCAGGCGTTCGAGCAGACCGGCATCCGGGTGGCCGACGACAAACTGGCCTACGACCGCATCGTGCAGGCCTCGCGCCTGGCGCTTGACGAGCTGAAGACGCAAGAGTCAACGGAAATCTCGCTGCCGTTTCTGACCGCCGATGCCAGCGGCCCCAAGCATCTGGCCGCCCGCCTGACCCGCGAGATGATCGCGGAACTGGTCAAGTATTAGCGATCTGTTGAGCACCGGACACAGTTGCGGGAATCGGAACGTGGCGCTTCAAGGGAAGCGCCGCGTTTTATGCTGACTGCCGGCAACCGGCTGTCCCCGTTCGCTACGGCGCCGTGACCACCAGCGTCCCCTGCATTCCGGCTGCTTGGTGCCCGGCCACGGTGCAGAAGTACACATACGTGCCCGGCGTGGTGGGCGTAAACTCCACCGTGCCCGCGGTGTTGCTTAAGGCGCTAACGTGCAGTTCCGGCTGGTCGGCGACGTGCGTCATATCGTGACCGGCCATCGGCTCCGGCGTGGCGCTCATCATCTCCAACGGGATGGTCTGAATGCTGAAGTCGTGGTCAACCACATCGTCATTCTGAAGCGTGAGCTTGACCGGCTGACCGGCCTGCAGTTCCAGCGTAGGCGGCTGGTAGGTCATCTGGAAAGCCTGCACGGTCACGGCGAGGGGCGCGGCGGTCGGGGCCGCGCCGGAACAGGCCCCCAACAGACCAGCCACTGCCAGGGCGACTCGCAGCAGACGATATGTTTGCATGGCAAGATACTGCTGGCGAATTGGGGGATGGGGCAAAAACCCGCCGAAAATGGGCGGCAGCGGCCGTCAGGCAACGGGAGTAAGATGCGGTACCCTGGGCGGACCTATTCAGGAGGTGAGCCAT
>JADZEK010000077.1 GCA_020850595.1 Anaerolineales bacterium | reverse complement strand
GGCCCAGCGTAAACCCGCTGGGCTGGGCGGCGGCCGACACGGGCCGGAGGCGTCGGGCGCTCACTGGCCGCCGGATGGTTATACGCGACTTTAGGCGGCGTGGTGCTTGACGGCGAAGAGGGCGGCCTGGGTGCGGTCTTGCAGGTGGAGCTTGGAGAGGATGTTGCTGACGTGGCCCTTGACGGTGCCTTCGGTGATGTGCAGCAGGTCGGCGATCTGGCGGTTGCTGTTGCCCTGGGCGATCAGGCGCAGCACGTCGCGCTCGCGGTCGGTGAGGCTGCTAAGTTCGGTACCCAGCGCGCCGGGGGCGGCGGCGGGCCGGGTGAGGTGCTCCAGCAGCTTGCGCTGGGCCTCGGGGTGCAGCACCGGCACACCCTGCGCGGCCAGGCGGATGGCGTGGAGCAGGTCGGCGCGCAGGACGTCTTTGAGCAAGTAGCCAACCGCGCCGGCCTGCATGGCGGCCAGCACGTTCTGGTCTTCGGCGAAGGAGGTGAGGACGAGCACACGGCAGCCGGGATGAACGCCGGCCATGCGGCGCAGCACGTCGAGGCCGCCGAGGCCGGGCATGACGAGGTCGAGCAGCATGACGTCGGGGCGCAGGCGCTCGGCCTGGCTCAGGGCGGTAAGGCCGTCAGGGGCCTGACCGACGAGTTCAATATCCGCTTCGTCGGCCAGGAGGGTTTGCAGGCCCTCACGCACGATGGCGTGGTCGTCTACGATCAGCAGGCGAATCATGAGTTAGTAGGTCTGCACAATATGATAATGGAAAATGAGGCAAAAGGGAAAGGGGGAGGTTGGAGGTTGGAGGGGGAAGTGAGAGGGTGAGGTGGGCAACCGCGAGCGGGGGGGGCGCCGTCGTAGCGCCATGGACGGCCCTCGCTCAGGATGAGGCGTGCGACGGCCAGCCAGCATTGGCCTAATGTGTGGGGTTCGTCCGGGCGGATGAGCGGGGACATGCCAATTTCTTGGGAGCCGGGTGACCAGCGGCCGGAGGCGTGATCAGACGGGCAGCGTCACGCGCAGGGTGGTGCCCGCACCGGGGGCGGAGGTGAGGGTAAAGGCACCGCCGAGGCGCTCGACACGCTCGCGCATGCCGACGAGGCCGAAGCCCCCGGCCCGCGGCTCGGGCACGGGTGTCGCGGGGTCGAAGCCCTGCCCGTCATCACCGAGGGTCAGCTCCAGGCCGGCGGCGACGCGCGCCAGGTGGATGGTCACGCGCTGGGCGTGGGCGTGCTTGACGATGTTGTTGAGGGCTTCTTGCACCACGCGGTAGAGGGCTTCTTCCTGTTCACGGGTGGGGGCGGTGGGCTGGGCGGCGTAGCTGCCGGCCTCCAGTTCAATGGCCAGGTGCTCGCGCGCGGCCACGCGCTCGATGTGTTTTTGCAGGGCGGGCAGCAAGCCGTTGGGCACCGGGCCGGCCGGGCGCAACTCGGTGAGCAGCGCGCGCATTTCGGCCAGCGCTTGCCGGCTTAGCTCCAACATGCGGCCGATGCGGCGCTCGCCCTCGGCCGGGTCGCGCCGGTAGGCCGAGCCAACCGACTGGGCGATCAGCGTCAGGCTGAAGACCAACTGGGTGACGGAATCGTGCAGATCGCGGGCCAGGCGCTGGCGCTCCTCGAGCACGCCGGCGGTCTGGGCGCGCTCGTAGAGGGTGGCGTTCTCCAGCGCCACGGCCAACTGGTCGGCGACGATGAGCAAGCCGGTCACGTCGTCTTCGCCGAAGGGGTCGGCCCCAGCCACGTCCAAGATACCGAGCAAGCGGTCGCCCAACAGGATGGGTACGGCCAGTTCAGCGCGGATCTCCGAGCCGGGCACGGCGATGTAGCGCGGGTCGGCGGCGACGGCGTTGACGACCACCGAGCGGCGGCCCTGCGCGGCGGCGCCCAGGATGCCCTCGGTGGCGGCCTGGCGGTAGCCGTCGCTCTCGCCGCGCGGCCACTGGCTGGCGCGCGCCCGCTGCACCAGCCAGCCGTCGCCCGGCTCGATGAGGAAGATGGCGACGTGAGCATAGCCGAGGCGGCTGTGCAGCGCCTGGGCGGTGGTGGCCAGGAGGTCGGCCGGGTCGAGGCGGGCGGCGATGCCCTGGGCCACGCGGGCAATGAGGGCCAGGCGCTCGGTGCGGTCTTGCTCCAGGGCGAGGCGGCGGGCGTTGTCGAGGGCGGCGGCAATCTGGTTGGCGGCCGAACGGAAGAGGCGCAATTCGGTTTCGGCCCAGGCGTGGGCTTCGGTGTGCGAGAGGACGAGGTTGCCGATGCGGCGGCCGCCGGCCACGAGCGGGATGAGGGCCAGCGCGGGGCGGCCAGCGGCGATTTGATCGTCGCGCAGGAAAGCGGGCACGCGCTGGTCTTGGGCGACATGGCTGATGGCGACGGTCTCGCCGGCATCGAGCAGGGGATTGAGGGCATCGTCGCTGGTGGGAATGTGCTGTTCGGCGGCGAGGATGCCCTGCCCCGGCTGGTAGAAGAACGGGACGTAGAAGCAGCGCGGGCGGCCGGTGGCGTCGAATTCATAGAAGGCCACGGTGCAGCGGTAGGGGCTGTGCTCGGCCAGGACTTCGAGGGCGGCGCGCATGAGGGCGCGGCTGTCGTGAGCCTGGCTGAGGCGCCGGCTAAGTTCGTAGAGGGTGCGCAACTGGGCCAGGTTGGCTTCGGCGCCGGCGAACAGGCGCGCGTTCTCTAGCGCAATGGCGAGCTGGTCGGCGATGATCTCGAAGCTGGTGACGTCGTCGTCGGTGAAAGGTTCGGGGCCGGCGACGCTGAGCACGCCCAGCAGCCTCTCGCCCAGGACGATGGGCACGGCCAATTCGGCCCGGAGGGGAGCGCCGAGGGCGGGAGGGTTGGGGTCGGCGGCAACGTGGTCGGCGCGCCCGATCTCGCGCAGGCGGGCGGCGCGGCCGGCCAGGCCCTGGCTGAGCGGCCGGCGATACACGCCCACCCCGGAGGGCGCGCGGAAGCCGCTGCCGACGGCGCGCAGCACAAGCTGGTCTGGGTTGTCGGGGTCGAGCAGCAGCACGGCGAGGTCGGGGCAGCGCAGGTCGCGCTCGATGGCGGCGACGGCGGTGGAGAGGAGCGCGTCGGCGCTGAGGCTGGTGTTGATCAGGCGACCGAGGGCGGAGAGGGTGGCCATGCGGTCGGCGCGGCGGCGTTCGGCTTCGAGCAGGCGGGCTTTGCTGAGGATGACGACCAACTGATCGGCCAGGGCTTCGAGCACCAGCACGTCGTCGGGGCCGAAGACGCCGCGACGGTCATCTTCCACGTCGAGCACGCCGAGGACCTGGTCGCCGGCCTTGAGCGGCACGCTCAGCTCGCTGCCGGGGTCCCAGCCGCCGGGGGCGCGGATGTAGTGCGGGTTACGGGTGATGTCATTGGCCAATTGGGTGAGGCCGGTGGCGGCGCAGCGGCCGACCATGCCGCGGCCGAGGGGCACGCGGTCGCCGAGGGGGATGCGGTCGCGCAGGTTGGTGGAGATGGCGGAGCTGATGAGCACCGGCTCGTGGGGGTGGCGCAGCAGGATGCTGGCCAGGCGGTAGCCCATGACGTCTTGCACGGCCTGGACGACGACATCGAGCACCTGCTGGCTTTCGAGGTTGGCGGTGGCCTGGCGGCTGACTTCGAACAGGGCGCGCAGGTTGCGGGCACGGCGCTCGGATTGGACGCGCCAGCGCCAGACGAGCAGCAGGGCCGCCACGGCCAAGACGGTGGCGAGGCCCACCAGGAGGTCGGCCAACAGGGGAGACATGGGGCCGAATTGTACTGGCGGGGGTAAAGGGTCACAAGCCGAGGGCGGGATGAGAGGATTTTTGCCACGAATGAGCACGAATGGGCGGCTGCGCCGCGAATGGACACGAATGGGGAGAGAGGAGGGGTGATGGGCGAAGGAGTGAGAAAGGCTTGGCCACGAATGAGCACGAGTTGCACCTAGTTGGGGGGCTTTGGGCAAGAAGGGGGTTGTTCGAGGTTGGAGAGAAAGATGCAGGGGCGGCGGGCGATGTTTAGTGGGGCTGGGTGTTGATAATTGGTGCTCATTGGATTAGAATAGTTATTGCAATTTGTCGCGATAAGGGTCAGACCATGACACACAACCGCCTGGATTATGTCGCCCTGATGCACGAACGCGGGTTCCGGGTTACGCCCCAACGCCAGCTGATTTTGGACGCGATCGGCGAGGGCGGCGGACATACCACGTTCGAGGAGGTTTTTGGGCGGGTGCAGCGCAAGTCGAGCGCGGTGAACCGGGCCACGGTGTACCGCACGCTCGATTTCCTAGTGGAGCTGCGCCTGGTGGTGGCGGCCGACGTGGGCGGCGGGCGGCTAGTGTACGAGATCGCCGGGGAGACGCCCCACCACCACTTAGTGTGCCTGAACTGCCGCACGGTACGACAGATCAGCCATGAGGCGGTGGCGCAGCTGTTCACGCAGATCGAGCAGGAGCAGAAGTTTCATGTGGAGACGAACCACCTGGCGCTGTTCGGCTATTGCGAGGATTGCCTACCGAAGATGACGTTTCACAATCACGCGCACGAGCTAGAGCACGCGCACGCACATGCGCTCTAAACCGAGATGCATTGGTTCGGCCAAGCCCAAAGGAGTAGAGGATGCCGCCGCTGCTAAACCTGTTATCACCCGTGAAGCTGCACATTCCAGATGGTTTCCTGTCGGCGCCGGTGGCGCTGGTGGGTTGGGGGCTGGCGGTGGCGGCCATTGCCTATGCCCTGCGCCAGACGCGCGGGCAGTTGGGCAGTAAGCAAATCCCGCTGATGGGGGTGATGGCGGCCTTTATCTTCGCGGCGCAGGCGATTAACTTTCCGGTGGCGGGCGGCACGAGCGGGCACCTGCTGGGCGGCACGCTGGCGGCGATTGTGCTGGGGCCGTGGGCGGCGGTGTTGGTGATGACGAGCGTGATCAGTGTGCAGGCGCTGATTTTCCAAGACGGCGGCTTGCTGGCGCTGGGTTTCAATATCGTGAATATGGGCATCTTGACCGCGTTCACCGGCCACCTGATTTACCTGGGGCTGAAACGGGCGTTGGGGGAGGGGCGCAACAGCCTGCTGGCGGCGGGGGCGGTGGGCGCGTGGGTGTCGGTGGTGCTGGGGGCCGTGGCGACGGCGGTGGAACTGGCGATCAGCGGCACTTCGCCGCTGGGCGTGGCGCTGCCGGCCATGGCCGGGGTGCACGTGCTGATTGGGCTGGGTGAGGCGATTATCACCGTTGGGGCGCTGGCCTTCATTTACGCGGGGCGGCGCGACCTGTTGGAGCGCGGGGCGAGCGCCCCGGCGCAGGGCGCGGCCAACTGGGTGGGCGTGGGGCTAGGGATCGCGGTCGGGGTGGCGATGTTCTCGTTCGCGGCTTCGCCCCACCCCGACGGGCTGGAGCGCGTGGCGGCAGATCACGGCTTTCTGGAGCGCGCCCTGGGGCCGGTGTACCACCTCCTGCCGAACTACACGATTCCGTTCATCAGTAACCCGCTGATCTCAGGCATCGTGGCGGTGGTGGTCGGAACGCTGTTGGTGTTCGGCCTGGCCGTGGCCATCGCCCGGATGCAGCGCCGGGCGCAAGCCTAGCCGGGCGCGGTATGCTGCATATTGATCTGGCGGATCAACATCATCACGGGTCGAGCCTGATTCATCGGCTCGACCCGCGTGTTAAGGTGATCGGCACGCTGCTGTTTATCTTGGCGGCCAGCCTGGCGCCGGCGGGGGCGTGGCTGGGTTATGCGCTGCTCTTCGCCGGGACGCTGGTGGTCGCCCACCTGACCGGGCTGGGGACGGGCTTTGCCCTCCGGCGCTCCTACGTGGCACTGCCGTTTGCGCTGGCGGCCATCGCCCTGCCCTTCACGGTGGCGGGGACGGCGCTGGCCCAGGTGGGGCCGTGGAGCATTTCGGTGGAGGGGACGGTGCGACTGCTGAGCATCCTGGTGAAGAGCTGGCTGTCGGTGCAAGCCGCCATCCTGATGACCAACACGACGGCCTTCCCGGACCTAATGTGGGGGTTGCGAGCTTTGCGCGTGCCGGCGGCGCTGGTGGCGATTGTGGGGTTCATGTATCGGTATCTGTTCGTGCTGGCGGATGAGGGGCTGCGGCTGCGGCGGGCGCGGGCCGCGCGCTCGGGGGCCGGCCCGGCGGGGGCCAAGACGGGCGGCGGCCTGATGTGGCGCGGGCAGGTGGCGGGGGGCATGGTGGGCAACCTGACGCTGCGGGCTTTCGAGCGCAGTGAGCGCATTCACGCGGCGATGGTGGCGCGCGGCTACCAGGGCGAGATGCACATGCTGGACACGCCGCACATGCACGACCAGGATTGGAACGCGCTGGTGGGCTGGGTGACGTTCCTGACGCTGGCGGCGCTGGTGGGCTTCATTTTCGGTTAGCAGACGGGCGGCGGCATGACGGCCACGATTGAGATCAACGACCTGAAGTTCAAGTATCCCGACGGCCAGGCGGCACTGGTGGGGCTTTCGCTGACGGTGAGGCCGGGCGAGCGCGTGGCGCTGGTGGGGCCGAACGGCGCGGGCAAGAGCACGCTGATGCTGCACTTGAACGGCATTTTGCAGGGCGAGGGGCGGGTGCGGGTGTGCGGCTACGCGCTCGACACCAGCCAGGAGGCGGCCGGCGCGGGCGGCGACCTGGGCAAGGTGCGGGCGGCGGTGGGCCTGGTGTTTCAGGACCCGGACGACCAACTCTTCTCGCCGACGGTATATGAAGACGTGGCCTTTGGGCCGCTGCATATGGGGCTGCCCACGCCGCAGGTGAAGGAACGCGTGAGCCAGGCGCTGGCGGCGGTGGGGATGGGCGACTACGCGGGGCGCATTTCGCATCATTTGAGCGTGGGCGAAAAGAAGCGCATCGCCATCGCCACGGTGCTCTCGATGGAGCCGCAACTGCTGGTGCTGGATGAGCCGACGGCGGGGCTTGACCCGCGGGCGCGGCGGGGCATCATCAACCTGCTGCGCGGGCTGCCGCAGACGATCCTGGCGAGCACGCACGATCTGCTATTCGTGCGGGAGCTATTTCCGCGCATGGTGATTATGGACCGGGGACAGATTGTGGCGGACGGCCCGACGGCGGCGTTCTTGGAGGACCGGGGGCTGTTGGAGGCGCACGGGCTGGAGCTGCCCTAGCGGCCAACCCAAAGGCGTTTGCCACGAATTAGCACGAATTAGCGCGAATTTTGGCGCTGCGTTGGGACTGGCAGGCTGTTTGCCGAGCAGCATGGCTAGGGCGACAGCGAGCCAGAGAAACTGGCGGGCCGGTTAGCGGGGAGCTGACCGGCCCGGTGTGTTTAGGGTGAGGAGAGGGCGGGCGGCAGGAGGGCAGGGATGACGGCGCCGGAGGCGTAGGTCTGTGGGCCATCGGCGGCGTAGACGGTGACCTGGCCGAGGCCGAGCACCTGGGCCTCGGGCAGGAGCAGCGCGGTGGCCTCGTCTATGCCGACGAGGGTGACGCCGGGCGGCAGGGCGGCGGCCAGGGCCGGGGCGTTCCAGCGGGCGGCGAGCGTGGCGTGGTGCGGCAGGACGGCCAGGTGCGGGGCGAAGGCCAGGCCGGGGGCCCAGCCGTCGAAGCGCCAGACTTGCGCGCCGAGCACCATGGCCCCGGCGCTGGAGCCGACCAGCGCGCCGCCGCGGGCGTAGACGGTCCGCAGGGCGGCCTCGGTGCGCGTGCCGCGCAGCGACTCGAGCAGGTGGAGCGGGTCGCCGCTGGTGAGGTAGATGAGGTCGGCCTTCTCCACGGGCGTGGCGAGGTCGCGCTGGTTGGCAGTCTCGGCGTCCACGATCATCAGCTTGTCGGCGCGCGCGCCCAGGCGGTCGAAGTGGCGGCGGCCGTTCTCGCCGGCGACGTAGGGGTTTTCGTTGGTGGCGGCGGTGGGCAGGATGACAACGGCGGGGTGGGCGCGCCCCACGGCCGCCAGCAGCGCCCGGTCGAGCGGGTCGCAGGCGCGGCGAAACTCATTGCCGCCCACCAGGGCCAGGCGGCCGGGCGTCGAGGTCACCGGGTGGCTCCGTTGGCGGGCGGCACGGCCGAGGCGCCGTTGACGGCGTGGCGTTCCAGGGTGGACAGGCGAGCGAGCATTTCGGCTTGCAGGTCGTCGAGTTTCTCGTGCAGGTGGGCGATCTCCAGTTCGGCCTTCAGATTTACGTCGTATTCAACGTCTGACCGGATGCGGTCTTTGGCGACCTGACGGTTTTGGCTGAGCAGCACGAAGACGGAGAGGACGATGGCTTCCAGCGAGACGGCCATGGTCAGTAAGCCAAAGGGATAGGGGTCGAAGATGGGCAGGAAGGGCATAGCGCCGAGGTTGAGGATGATCCACACGGCGAAGATGAGCACGTGCAGCAGCAGGAAGGGGATGGAGCCGCTGAAGGCGGCGATCCAGTCGGCGGCTTTCTGAACGACGGTGCGCTGGTCGGCCATTTCGGTATTGACGTTGCGCGTGGCGGTGTGGCGCAGCAGCGTGACGTTTTGGCGCAGGCGGCGGCTCATGGCGGCCAGCAGGTCGAGCGTAGCGCTGGGGCACATGTGCAGGAAGCGCTCCAGGTCGTCGCGGTCGAGGCGCAGCAGGTCAACGGGCGTGATGGCGAGGGCGGAGGCCGAGCGCGGGCCGTTGTCGAGCAGCGACAGTTCGCCGATCATGTCACCGGCGCGGGCGGTTTCGAGCACGATGCGCTCACCGGTGTCGTTCTTGAAGAAGATTTCCACTTCGCCGGACTGCACGATATAAAGCGCGTCGCCGGGGTCGCCGAGCTTGAACAGTTGGTGGCCCGCCGGGAAGCGGTCGTGGTCGAGTTGAGCGGCGAGCGCGCCGCGCTCTTGGTCATCCAACAGCTCGAAGAGTTGAATATCAGCGAGCAAGGCGGTATCAGCAGGCATGGGACGGCCCTCCGGCAAAGTGGCCGTAGTGTATGCTAATTCGCATAAATGCGCGGCTAGAAGTGGATGTAGCGGCGGGAGGGCGGCAGAAGCAACAGCACCAGACAGGCCAGCGCCACGAGCGTGCCCCAGCCGAGGTAGAGCAGCGCGAGGGCGGAGAGGAGGAGGGCGGTGTAGTAGCCCCAGGCGCGGCGCTTGACGACGCCGAAGCCGGCTCCCAACAGGCCCGCCCCGAGGGCGACGAAGAAAAGGGGCAGCTGGGCAGGGTCGAAGCCGGCGGCGCGGGCCAGGTCGGCCCAGGGGCCTAGCCGGCCGCCGATCTCGGTGTAGTGACCGAAGAGGCGTTGGCGCAGTCCGTCGGAGAGCAGCCACCAGCCCAACACCCACGCGCCGAGGAGGTAGAGGCGAAGTGTGAGCGGGGTGCGGGCGGCGGTGGATGGGCTGGTTTTGGGGGTCATGCAGCCAACTATAGCACGGAGACGTGAGGCTGGACGAGAGGCGACGCAGGGCCATTGCATCTTATTTCCGTTTGCTGAGAGAGTGCCGAAAGTGGCTCAGAAATTGGCCGCCAGCTATCATTATCCGGGACGCTGCGCGTCACCGGCCACAAGGCTACGCCAGGATGATCGACCTGAGGCCGGGTTGCTCAGAAACTAAGCCCGGTACGATCAAAGGGTCAGCCTGATCCTGGGTTGAGATTCCTCACCCCCCACAATGCCGAAGGATGGCCGGCAACCGGAGGGGGGCTTCGGAATGACATGGTCCGCCGAGTGTTTCGCCACTGGGGGCTGGCGGGCTGGCGCTCCGCGCCATGCGCTCCTCGGAATGACAATTCATAGAGGAGATCGAGGCAGTGCGCCGTTTCTGTCGCGGGGGCTGGCGCTCCGCGCCATGCGCTCTTCGGAATGACAGGCAAAATGGGGCTGATCAGTCCCAAGCGCAGTTTAGATGCAATTGCCCTGCCCGCCGAGCGGCCTGGGCCGGGCACGGTACAAATGTCTATTGGGCGTGACGCGCTGCCCATTCACGGCATCGAATAAATGTACTACGATGGCGCCTGTGCCAACCGGCATACCATAATTGATGGGGAGCAGGCAGGGACCAACGCGGCGGCACGGTCCCTGCTTGTTGTTTGGCGGCTTAAACCACACCGCACCACCCGTCACTCGGTTACGGGTGGTGCGGCATGCAGAGGAGAATGCAACTATCAGTATACGCGCCCGCCTAAGTTGGCCGTGAATTCTGTATGAGAGCGCATTAATCCGGCGGCGATGATTTCTGGGTCAGCACCGCCAGCGGAAAGGCCGCCACCGCCGTGAGAATCCGCCGCAGCCGCCAGGGCTGCCGGATCAGCCGGTGGAGCCACTCCAGCCCCAGCCGTCGCGCCCAGCGCGGGGCGCGCACCGCCACCCCCGCCACGAAATCGAACGCCCCGCCCACCCCCACGCTCACCGGCACGCCCAGCGCCGCCTTGTTGCGGCTGATCCACTTGTCTTGCGCGGGCGCGCCATAGGCCACCAGCAGCACGTCCGGCCGCGCCGCCCGCACGCGCTCCACGATTTCCGGCTCAGCCTCGACCCGCGGGCTGCCGGCGTACGTCCCGGCCGCCACCAGGCCGGGGTAGCGCGCCGCCAGCCGCGCCGCCGCCTCGGCCGCGACGCCGTCGGCCGCCCCCAGGTAGAACACCCGCCACCCGTGCCGTGCCGCCAACTCGGCGAGCTGGTAGATCAGGTCGGACCCGGCCACGCGCTCCGGCAGCATTCGGCCTTGCCGCCGCGCCGCCCACAGCAGGCCCACGCCGTCGGCCAGCACCAGGTCGGCCGCGTTCAGCACCTGCCGAAACGCGGCGTCGCGCTGGGCCGTCATCACGAACTCCGGGTTGGCGGTGCACACCTGCCGCGGCGCGCGCGCCGCCACCGCCGCCGCCACCCAGGCCAGCGTGGAGGCCATCGTCATGGGGTGCACCGGCACGCCGAGGATGCGGATAGGAGGCGGAGGTGTCAGTGGTTCGGATGACATTGGGGCGGGGGACTCAGGGACGGTAGGGTGACGAATGGGCCAGGACTACCAACGCTCAGCGCTCGAAGGTCATCGGCCGGTCAGCGATCCCCCCTCGCGCCGCCCGCACGGCTACGTCAGCGCGCTGCCTCATTCGCGTGAAGCGATTCGTGACAATTCGTGGCTAAGGTTTTTCCCCGCCCACGACCTTCAGGAGCACCCTCATCGCCTCTTCCGCCGCGCGCGCCCACGTGAACCGCGCTAACTGCTCCGGCGCGTGGCTCAATAAGGTCTCGGCCAATGCCGGCTCGCTCAGCACGCGGCCAATGGCTTTGGCCAGCGCCCCGACGTCTAGCGGGTCTACGAGCAGCGCCGCCTCGCCCGCCAGCTCGGGCAGCGACGAGGTGTTGGCGCAGACGACCGGCACGCCGCAGGCCAACGCCTCCAGCACGGGAAACCCGAAGCCTTCATATAAGGATGGGAACGCGAACACGCGCGCCGCCGAATACAGCCCGGCCAGGTCGGCGTCGGGCACGTAGTCGAGCCGCCGCACCCACGGGCGCGCCCGCGCCGCCGCCATAATCGGCTCGGCCAGCCAGCCCGCGCGCCCGGCCAGCACTAGCGTCAGCGCCGGGTGCTGAGTGCGCACCTGCTCCACCGCCTCGATCAGCCGCAGCAGGTTCTTGCGTGGCTGAAGCGTGCCCACGTGCAGCAGGAAGTCGGCGGGCAGGTCGTACCTGGCCCGCACTGCCGCCGGGTCCACCCGCCGCAGCGCCTCGTCGCGGCCCGGATACACCACCGTGACCTTCTCTGGCGGCACGCCGTACACGGCCGTCAGGTCGCGGGCCGTGGCTTGCGAGTCGGCCAGCAGGTGCGTGGCCGCCCGCGCCGCGCGCCGCGTGGACCATTCCAGGTAACTGCGCTGGCGCGGCGGGTGCGCCTCGGGGAAGTAGTGGTAGCCCAGGTCGTGCACCGTGACCACGCTCGGCAGCGGGTGCAGCATGGGCAGCACGTGGGCGGGCACGAACAGCGCGTCGGGCCGCGGGCGTTCGGCCAGCAGCGCCCACGACAGGCGCACATGGGTCCACAAGCGTGGAAAAGGGATGATTCGCCGCTCGACGGCCGGGTTGTGGGCCAGCCAGTCGCCGGGTTGGTCGCGGAAGTACAGGCGCAGGGTGTGAGGCGGAGCCAGCGCCGCCAGGCCCTCGATCAGGCGGCGGGCGTAGCGCTCGGTGCCTGTGCGCCGCGCGGCCGTCGCCCGGCTGGCGTCAATGCCCAGGCGCATCAGGCTCGCCGCGGTTTAGCCGGCCTTGCGCCCGCGCAGGAAGTAACTGCCCAGCAAGCCCAGCCCCAGCACGATCAAGATTAGGGGCCAGAGCTTGGCCGCCAGTTGCCCCACCGCCGGGCCGAGCAGGTTGAGCGTGAACACGATCGCCACGCCGCCCACCAGCAGGCCCAGGAACGCCGGCACCAGCAGCCCGCGCTCGCCCGGCTGCGCCAGCCACTGCGCCAGAAAGGCCAGCCCGCCGATCAGCACGAACAGCGGCCACAGCCGGCCCAGGTCGCCCCAGTCGAGCGGGCCAAGCGTGATGGCGAAAAACAGCGCGCCGATGAGCGTGGCGCTCACCCCGGTGAACACCAGCCCCGACTCCTGCCGCCCTTGCATGAAGTATCCGCCCAACGCCGCCAGCCCAAACCCCAGCGGGAAGATCGGCCACAGGTCGGCCAACGTGGGCAACTGCACGCCCAGCGCGTCGGCCAGGAACCACAGCCCCAGCGCGATCAGCAGCAGCCCGGGAAAGAGTGCGCCGCGTCGTCTCATGCTGCCTCCCCTGCGTTTACGGCCGCCTCAATCGCCGCTGCCGCGATCGGCCCCTCGCGCAGCACCTTGGGGAACGGGCCGGTGCAGTCTACCACCGTGGAGGGCACGCCCCCTGGCACGCGCCCGCCGTCGAGCACGAGCTCAATGCGACCCGTGAGCTGCTCCAGCACGTCTTGGGCGGTGGCGGCGTTCGGCTCGCCCGAGCGGTTGGCGCTGGTCACGGCCAGCGGCCCGGTCAGTTCCAGCAGCGCCCGCGCCACGGGGTGGTCGGGCAGGCGCACGCCCACGGTCGGCAGCGCGCTGACCACCTCAGGCAAATTCGGGTGGCGCGGCACCACCAGCGTGATCGAGCCGGGCCAAAAACGCCTGGCCAGGATGCGCGCCGCGGGCGTCAGGTGCGCAGCCACGTTCGCCAGGTCGCTGTCGCGGCCCACCAGCACGGCAATGGCCTTGTCGGTGGAGCGGCCCTTGACGGTGTATAGCCGCTGCACCGGCTCCGGCCGGAAGGCCAGCGCCCCCACGCCGTACACCGTGTCGGTCGGGAAAGCTACCAGCCCATGATAGCGCAGCACGTCGGCGGCGTAGCGCAGGGCGTTTGGGTCGCTCGCGGACAGTAGTTCGGTCTTCACGCCGCCGGCCCGCAGCGCTCGAGGGCCACGGCCGCGCCGTCGTCGAGCACGGCGGGCGCCACCCAATCGGCGGCGGCGCGGGCCGCGGGCGAGGCATTGTCCAGCGCCACGCCCAGCCCGGCCCAGGCCAGCATGGGCGCGTCGTTGTCGTTGTCGCCCACCGCCATCACCGCCGCCTGGGGGATGTTCAGGTGCGCGGCCAGCCAGGCCAGCCCGGTGCCTTTATCCAGCCCCGGCGGCGTGCCCTCCACCAAGATCGGGTGCGACGGCACCACGCTCAGGTGCAGGCCCGTTTCCTTCAGGCGCCGGCGCAGTTCGGCCGCCAGCGCCTCGCGCTCGGCCGGGTCGTGCACGGCCAGGATGAACTTGTGCGGCGTTTCGGGCAGCCCGGTGCGCAGGTCTACCCGCGTCCAGGCTGCCACGCGCATCAACTCCATGAGCGCGGCCGGGTGGTTCGATGCCAGGGGCAGGTAGGCCATGGTGGGGGTCTCAAACTGCAAATTCCAGCCGTGCGCTTCGGCCAGTTCGATGATGACGGGGATGACGGCCGGGTCCAGGCGCTGCTCGAACAGCACGCGCCGCGCCGCATAATCGTACACGAGGCCGCCCTGAAAGCAAATCAGCGGCGCCGTCAGGCCCAGGTCGCGCGCGAAGCGCTCGGTCGGCTCGGGCGCGCGCCCGGTGGCGATGGTGACGACCACGCCCCGTGCCACGGCCGCCGCCAGCGCCGCCCGCACCCGTGGCGTGACCACCATGCTCGGCCCGACCAACGTGTTGTCCAGGTCGAGCGCGACGAGGCGGATGGGATCATGCGGGGGAGGGGGCCGGGTCATGGCGTGATCGTCAGTACTCGGTCGAGGCCCGCCAGGTCGGGGACGATGGCGGCGTTCGCGCCTGGAAAGGCGGCTTGGGCCAGGGCCAGGGCGCGCGGCCCCTGGCCCGCGCCGATCTCCAGCAGCAGGGCCGCGCCGGGAGCCAGGCACGGCGGCGCTTGGGCCAGCAGGCGTTCAATCAGCCGCAGCCCGCCGGGGCCGCCATCCAGCGCCAGCCGTGGCTCGTGCGCCGCCACGGGGAGCGCCCGCAGTTCGTCCGTGTCAATGTACGGCAGGTTGGCGCACAGCAAATCGTAAGCCGGCACGGGCGGCAGCGCGGCCAGCAGGTCGCTCTGGGCGAACGTGATCCTGTCGCTCACGCCGTGCCGTTGAGCGTTGCGCGCCGCCACCGCCAGCGCCGCTGGGGAAACGTCCAGCGCCATCACGCTCACGCCGGGCGCGTTCACGGCCAGCGCCACGGCGATGCAGCCCGAGCCGGTGCCCACGTCTAGCGCGCGGCGCGGAGCGCGGGCCACGGCCAGTTCCACCAGCCGTTCGGTCTCCGGGCGTGGCACGAGCACGGCGGGCGTCACCTCCAGGTCTAGCCCGTAGAACTCGCGCCGCCCCAGGATATAGGCCAGCGGCTCGCCGGCCGCCGCGCGCGCCAGCGCGGGCGCAAACGCGGCCTGTTCAGCCGCGCTCAACATGCGTTCGGGGTGGGCCAGCAGTTGCGCGCGGCTCAGGCCGAGCACTGCGGCCAGCAGCGCCTGGGCCGTCAGGGCCGGCGCATCGGCCGCGCTGGGCGTGTTCGCCAGCGCCGTCACCGCCGCCCGCAGCGCGTCGGCCGCGCTCTGCCTAGCCTGCGCGGTCTCCACGGCCGCGCCTAGTCCTCGTCGTCGGCGCTGGGGGCGGCCGCCACCGGGGCCAGGCCCGCGCCGCCCAGTTTCTCGGCTTGCGCGCGGGCGACCAGCTCGTCAATGAACAGGTCAATCTCGCCGTCGAGCACGCCGGCCAGGTTGAACGACGAGACGCCGATGCGGTGGTCGGTGACGCGCGATTGCGGGAAGTTGTAGGTGCGGATCTTCTCGCTGCGTTCGCCGGTGCCGATCTGCGCCTTGCGGTCGGCGGCTTCGGCCTGCTGGCGCTTGAGCGCCTCGGCCTCGTACAGCCGCGCCCGCAGGATAGACATGGCGCGCAGCCGGTTCTGCGTCAGGGAGCGCTCGTCCTGGCAGGTGACCACCAGCCCGGTGGGCAGGTGCGTCAGGCGCACGGCGGTGGCGTTCTTCTGCACGTTCTGCCCGCCCGCGCTGGAGGCCCGGTAGGTGTCGAGCTTGATGTCGCGGTCGGGGATGTCAATTTCCACCTCGTCCACTTCGGCCATGACGGCCACGGTGGCGGTGGAGGTGTGGATGCGCCCGCTGCTCTCGGTGCTGGGCACGCGCTGCACGCGGTGGACGCCGCTCTCGTACTTCAGCCGGGAGTAGGCGCCCGCGCCCTTGATCTGAAAGGTGACTTCCTTAAAGCCGCCCACGCCGGTCTCGTTGGCCGACAGCACTTCGGGCTTCCAGCCGCGCTTTTCGGCGTAGCGCGTGTACATGCGGAACAGGTCGGCGGCGAACAGCCCGGCCTCGTCGCCGCCCGCCCCGGCGCGAATTTCGACGATGACGTTGCGCTCGTCGCGTGGGTCTTTGGGCACCAGCAGCAAGCGCAGTTCTTCTTCCAGCTCGCTTTGCTGGGCCTCCAGCCCGCGCACCTCGTCTTGGGCCAGTTCGGCCAGGGCCGGGTCGGCCAGCAGGGCGCGCGCGCCGGCCAGGTCCTTGAGCAGCGCGCGGTAGCGCGTGGCGGCGGCGATGAGGGGCTGGAGGCTGTTGTGCTCCTTGGCCAGTTCGGCCAGTTGGCTGTATTCCAGCCCGCCTTCGGCCAGCAGGCGGTTTAGTTCTTCGTAGCGGGCTTCGATGCCCGTCAGCTTGTCTAACATTTCGGCATTGCTCAACCCAAAACGACCACGCCGGGCGCGTGGTCGTGACGGGAGGATTATACCTTATGGCGGCGCGCGCCGGCGGCCGCGGGGCAATTGCAGCTTAATTCCGTTCACTGAGAGAGTGCCGAAAGTGGCTCAGAAATTGGCCGCCAGCTATCAATACCCGGGACGCTGCGCGTCACCGGCCACAAGGCAGCGCGAATACGACCGGCCTGAGGCCGGGTTGCTCAGAAACTAAACCCGCTACGTGTCAGGGTCCAAGACATCGTGAACACTTTTGAGCTGGCGCGGTAAGTCGGAAAAGGTCCAAGACATCGTGAACAGTTGCGAGCGGATCACTCGTGGGCAAACTCGGGACGCAGTCGTGCCACCGT
>JADZEK010000076.1 GCA_020850595.1 Anaerolineales bacterium | reverse complement strand
GCGGTGCAAAGATCTGAAGCAGGGTAAGATAGTCGTTGGGCAGGGTCGGCATCGGCAATCCTCTTGGCTGAGGGTTGCCGTAGCTTACCCTGCTCTTGCGCATCAGGCGAATGGATAAAGTCCAGCTCAGAGACCCAGCAAAATAGGGAACTGAAACAGTATTTTGCTCAGCCCGATCGAACAGCGCTGCTGGAAGCAACTTTTGGCCAATTGCTGTAGCTAGGCGATGCCATTCCCCGTGACGGCCGACCGAGTAATCTAATTGACCGCTCAAGACCGTACCTTGATCCTCGAAGGGAATTGATTATGGTCCGTGGGTGGTCCTTAGCTGACCAAGTCGAGCTGCTTTTTGCCTATGGCGAGTCGCGAGGCATTTCTGCCGCCTACCGGGCCATCGCTGTGGCGACCGGTGAAAACGCCACCAACATCCGAAAAATTCACCATGGCGAGAACCTCAACCCAGGTCTCCAGTTGCTGAGGGCCATAACCCATTATTTTCACGTGGACCTGGACTACTTCAATTGCACGACGAGAGCCGCCTGTACGGCATATCTGAGCACAATCGCACAGCGCAAGCTCCTTGACCACATCGAGAAGCAATCTGTCGGCCTTTCGGAAGCGGGCCGAGCCTACATAGAGCGGACCATCGATTACATTCGGCGCGCAGAGGGACTGCCGCCCTTGGGTGATTAGGCCGATTGATGTCAGCCCGAGAACCCACTGACAGGCCGCCCTTGCGGGCGGCCTGTCTCGTTAGAACATCGCGAGTTGTCCTACTGACTGTCGGGAACCTCCGTTCCTTCGCTTTGTCTGCCGGATGATGGTCTGCCGTTGCGCCCACAGGTCCATCAGCGTCACCAGCCGGGGCGAGATTGCCGTGGGTGATCCGATGGGCGAGTCCGTGATGGCCTGGTCATTGCCCAGGCTGAACAGCCCTTCGGCCCGACCGACCTCCACTTGCCCCAGCGCCTGCCGCAGCAGGCCATGGAGCATGTCGCTGTCGTCCTCATCCTCGATCAGCGCGCCACCCACCTCATCGCCGTAGAAGATCTGCGCAGCTTTCATCTTTGCGCCCAGGAGATTGATGGCGCCTTCCTCGAGCGTTCCCTCGTACACCGGGAAATACATCTGCACTGGCTGTGGCGCGCCCGGCCGGTAGAGGCGCCTGAGCGCTTGCCAGATCGTGTAGAGGGACCACTCAGTCTCGAAGAAGATACCGGTGCTGAACATTGTCAGGTTTAGGCCCACCTCCACCAAGCGCGAGTTGGTTAACAACACGTCTAGCTTGTCGGCGTTCTGCTTGATCCACGTCGCTCGCTTGGCCGGTGCAAGCGAAGGCCTGAGGATGGCTGGACGCAGACCATGGCCGCGCAGGATCTCGGCCAGCCGTGGCTGCACGTCGCGCTCGCCGGTCTGACGAACGTACACCAGACACTTGCGGCCGCGCAACAACTCGAGCTTGCAGGTACGCGCCAGCCACTGCTCCTTGGGCAGGAGGTCAGAGATTGGCAGTTCCCGGTTGTCGTTGGGGGGGCCAACTGGGTCGAACTCAGCCACCAACTCCTTCCGGCGCACAGCGTACTTTCCCCGCCCGGAAATGCGGCGGTTGAACCAGACTTGCTCCCAGCGGAACATGGCGTCGGGCCGATTCAGCGCGGTGTTGAGCCACACGCTAATCGCCCCCTTGCCATCTTCCCGCTTCTGTTGTTCCAGTGCCCAAGCTAGGAGGCCGTCGGGCGGCTTGCTCTGGCTGCCGTCTGCTTTTTCGATCTGTGCCTGCATGGCGTCAGTCAGCGACAAGCGCACTATCTGCTCGCTGTAGGCCGGCAGTGGCAACCCGATGTCCTTGAGCGATGAGAACGTCGTGTACTCCAGCCCCAACCCCACCGTGGCGGGCGAGATGCCGGGCATCTCCGACACCGTCTCGAAGTGCTTGGTGCCAGTGTAGGTGCCATCCTCGGCCACGTCATCGTCGGGGTCCATGTAGAACACTGACTTGAACAGGCCGTACTTCTCGGTCCAGCGCTGTTCATCATCGAAGCCGAATTCCCGGCGCACGTCCGGCGAGAGCCGGTAGAGCAGCCAGAAGATGCTGGTTGAGTAACCACCGAACAGGGTGCCGGTCAAGCCTACCGTGTATCGGCTGGCGTTGTTCAGTGCCTGGAGGACCCACCCTACCCCAGTGCCCTTGGCTTTGCACTTGTGGATTTCATCCACGGCCAGCAGGCCGAAGAAACCCTTGAGCTTCTTCAGCGCGTAGCGGGCCGCGGCCTCCCGGCGTAGCGCCGTGTCCTGAAACAACGGCCGGCCGCACAGGTACGGGTTTCCGTCCGCGTCGTGCGTGCGGACTACCTTACGACCCTTCTCCGAGTCGTAGACCCACCTACCCGGCTCATGCCGCGCGGTGCGGGGATTGGAGTACATCACCGGTGCCTTGCAGAAGCGGCGTTTGCTGCCCACCCACTTTTCGGCCTCGCCGGCTTCGATGGGCCGTATCGGCTCGCCGGTCTGTGGGTCATACTTGTCGGAGGCGATGGCGCCGCAGTGTGGGCAAGCGCACACCGTCGCCAGCTCGGTCCAGGTCTCGTCTGTCTCATCGTTCGCCCGCTCCACCCGGATCGTGCGATGGGCCATGGCCGGCACGCGGCCGGCACCTAGCTTGGCCGTCTCGAACGACAGGATGGCGAAGGTCTTCTCGGGCAGAATGCCTTGAACGTATTCGTCGGCGAACCGGGCCAGCGAGTATTCACCAGCCAGCTCGCGCGCGTTGGCCTCGTCGCGCGGCACGTCCAGGCCAAGCCACGCAATGTTGCCGCCTACGCGTCCATCGATTAGGTTGGTCCGCTTCGCGTCCTTGCGGAGCCGAGGTGGGTGCCTAAACGTTACACGGAACGCAGCTGCCAGAGCGTGTTCGGTGGAGGTCGTAAGGTCAACGTTCTGTTCCCGCGCTAGCGATCGGACGGTCGCCATGGCTTCCGCCACGACGGCATCTTCGACTAGCCGAGTCTTGATGATGGGCGAGCTGGTGATGCCAGACTTGCGCAGCCGTCCAGCCAACTCGCGAACCCAGTCCGGTAGAGCGCCGCGGTAGGCCTTGTAGTGCTCCTCAGCCAACTCAGTATCCATCTCGAACAGCGCTTCGTGCTCCACGCGCAGCCCGAGCTGCCCCAACCATTGCCCGATCCGGACAGGCTTAGGCAACGACTTCACGCCGACGCTGATCACGCGGCTCTCGGCGCCCGGGATCACCTCGCGGATTTCCTTGGGCCAGTTCTCCTGGCCGGTGACGATGCCTGGACCGACGATCAGGCACGGATATGGCGAGCGCTTCGTCCAGCTCTGGCGCACGACCTGGACGTGACGAAGGTACTCCGCCACGCCGAGCAGGATGGTAGATTTGCCACTGCCCATCTCGGCGTTGGCGAGGCCCGCGCCCGTGGCCAGGCACAACCGCCCCATGGCGATGGCCAGGTGGCGCTGGAAGTCCGTCAGGCCAGTCTCGTTGCGGCCTGGCAGTTTGCGGTCACGCGAGAGCGGGTCGAAGACCGCCCACTCCCACGCCTCAGGCTTGAGGTCGTAGCGCGGGACGTTGCGCACCTGCACGATCTCGGCCAGCTCGCGGACATGCTGCTCCAGCAGGCGGCCAATCTCGCTGGGGTCGCGGTGCTCGACGAGCGTGCCATCCGCGCCCAGGGTCATCATCACGGCTTCGAACTTCTCCTTGATCTCCACTCGGCGTAGGTGGCGCTTCTTGTCGTCTTCGGGCGCGTCGTCGTCCAGAAACTCGAGGGCATCACCCTGTACTGCGAACCGGCGCTTGTGGATGTGGCCCTTGAGCGCCAAGGGTTTGCAGTCGGCGGGCGAGGTCACCAGATTGGTGCCCAGCAGGCCGCTGAGCATCTGCGGCCCGATGTGGCCCTTCTTGGGCGTCATCGCGGGGGTGATGGTCTTGGGTGCGGTGGGCGGCACAAGATCGCGCCACTCGCGGCTGCCGAGCAGCCGACCAGCGGCGTCCTCAGCCTCGTGCAGCATGTCATCGTCGGAAACAACCATGTACTGGAAGCGAAAGGCCGCGCCATGTTTTCCCTTGAGCGGCGAAATCGGGATAGCGTACTCCCCGGCCCCTGCCCCAAGGTGGGGCAGTTCGGCCAGCACAGGTTGACGTGTCTTCTTGTTCTTGCCTGTATCGAGATCGAGCCCTTCGACCTCGGCAAAGCCCGTAACCAGGCTGGCATCGGCCCAGGCCTGAACGGCATGCAGGGCGTCACCGGCCGGCGCTTGGTAGTCGGCGCGGCGTTGGCCGAAGACGATGACCTGCTTGAAGACTGCGTATTCGTCCGCCGGCAGCTTGAAGCAACGCAAGTCGCGGTACCAGCCGGCCAGGTGGCGGGCGATCTTCTCGTTGATGCGGGCGTACGGGATCACGTAGATCAACACACCATCCGGCACGAGCCGCGAGGTGGTGTTGACCAGGAAGGTCTCTTCCATGCGCGTGCCGCTGCCGGTGACGTTCTCGCCATCGTACGGCGGGTTGAGGAGTACCAGAGAGAAGGTCTCGTCGGTGAGCACCGCGTATTCGTAGCCCGTATTGATAACGTGGATGAGCGCCTGGCGGGCCTCGGCTGCGCGCACATCCGAGAGCTCGATACCGTAGGTCTCGGCCGGGCCATGCGCCGTAGCGATGGCGGCCAATGCCTCGCCCTTGCCACAGCATGGATCGAAGTAGCGTCGCAGGCCGCTTTCGGGTGCAGACAACCAGGTAAGTGTCAGATTGAGGGTCAGTTCGGGGGTGGGATAGTAACCGAGCTTGGATTGCCCTTCGAGTCGCATGTGATACCTCCATGTGGGATAGCGTGTGAGTGCAGTAGCTTGTCAGTTGAGCGAAATCCTGCCCGAGCGAATTCCCTGGCTGAGGATGTCGTCCCAAGGCGCTGGCTGGATCAGCCAGCCTTCCGGCGCGGCGCCGCCCCGCAGGACCGGCTCGGCCACGTCGCGGGCGCGAGCTTCGTCCAGCAGGTAGTCGCCCCAGCCGATGAGGATGGGGAGCGGGGTATAACGCTCGAGCATGGCAGCCAGGCTAGTGGCTGGGCCCAGGTGCTGGGTCTGACCAGTTGTGTCCTGCCAGCACCAGCCCAGCGCCACGAACGGGCGCGTCAGCTTCTCGACCTGGCAGGCCAGTGGCGCAATCAGCCGCAGATGCTTGGGCCGGGCGCGGCCGGCGATACGTGGGGCATCCATGGCCAGGCGGTGGTAGCGGCGATTCAGGCCGCGCACCAAGTGGGTCTCACCGGTGTTTTCGTCGGCCAGGCGCAGCCACTCACGGTTGCCATTGACCAGGCTGGCCCAGATTGCACCCAGCACCTTGGGATGCTGCGGCGCGAGGTCCAGGTAGATGACGGTTCGTTCGCCATCGAGATCGGCCAGGGCATAGCCGTAAACGACCGCGCTCACCGAGTTGTTCGCAATGCGTATGGTTTTCATGTGGGGCTCCGTGTAGGGAATGCAAACAGCCGGGCACGCCTGCCACCCGCAGGCGTGCCCGGCTGGGCCTTGACGTTTAGCCGTCAAAGCGTGGAATTGAGATTGTCGAGCAGGGTGCCGCAGTCAAGCTCGAAAGCAGCTCGACCGCTATCTGAACGGAAAGACGTGTCAGGGGGATCAGGCAGCGGGGCGAGTCGTAGCGACGGGCACATCAGGCGTGACGGTGAGTGAGCCATCCTGGCCCTTCACCCACCGGCCAATGCGCCCACGCAGGGGCTTCACAGCCTCGGGCAAACCGAACTCGGTCTCATCCCGAACCACAAAGCCATTAGCGAGCAGGAAATCGCGTAGCTGCGTCTGCAGCGCCGCCATCCCATCGGCGATTTGCCGATCCTGTGCGCCGGCCGGGCCGTCACCGTTCCAGTACATGATCTGATGCGCCTCGCACAGCCAGGCCACTTCGCCGGAAGCCGTCAGCGCCTGAACATGTAGGAACAGGGTGCGAAACGCTTCGTTCTGGTGATGGGTTTGGATCAGCCGAACCACGGCGCCTGGAGCGACTTCCGTCAGGAAGGCGTCCAGGGTGCCGACGCGGATGATCGTAGGCCACTCCTTTAACTCATTGTTGTTCGTCATGGTGAGATCTCCTTGGTATGAATGTCCAAAGTAAACGCGCCTCCGCAGGCCGCACAACGGATGGGCGCGGCCTGGAGCGTGTTGCGCGCAGCGCGGATAATGCGAGGCGGGCTGCAGCCGCACACCGCCTTGACCAGCCGGCCTTTAGACTTCGTTGGTCCATTAGGGGTCACTCGACCAACTTGACCGTTGCCCCCTACCCTGACGAGGGTCGAATGATCTTCCTGCCAGAGCCTTTGCGAGGCCGCGGCGATGGTCTCCACTAGCGGGCCATAGTGCCCCGCCAGCCACTCGGTCCGAAGACTGGGTGTCCGGATGCCGATCCTGGCGTCCGGCTCGACGATGAGGCCCATCTCTTCGGCCAACTCGGCGAAGCGCTGGTTGTGATACCGCCCCTCGCGGGACGTATCTTTGATGTCGCGCGCCCGGGCCAGTGCGTGCGCGGCCTCGTGCACGAGGGTCTTCAGGATCGCCTCGGGCGGGTCACTGAGGATGGTAGAGTCGATGTGAAGCTCAGGCAAGAACGGATCCGCCTGGCTGCGCCACTGGCCATCCCAGAAGTACCCACGCACGCTGCGGTGCCGGTCGTAGAAGACGGTGATCACCACGGCTGGTAGTTCTGGCCAGCGCGACCGCAGCGCGGCGTAGGCTTCCTCCAAGGCGATGACCACGCCCGATATCGCTTGATGCGATCGTGTGGTCGCTGGCCGGAACGTGAAACGAGGTGGATTCGCACCAGCCTGGGTGGTTGTCTGGAGGGTCATGCTGGCACCCTGGGCTTTACCAAGTCGGGGTGAGTCAAGCTTGTGGCAGTCACCCTGAGAGCATCCAGGAAGCCTTGCGCTCGCAGGTTGATGGCCCACAGGCGCGCAAAGCCCTCAAGTTCATGCAGCAGCCGAGTGTTCACCACCTGGCGGCCATTCACGAACATGAATACCTGCCGGTAGACGCCGACCGGGTGTTGGGTGATAGAAGTGGGAGTCCAGTCCCACAGGCGGAAAGTCAACTCTGGGTCGGCCATGACGTCGCCCTGCTGGATGAAGAAGTGCATCACGGCTACCTCGTCACCTTGGCGCTCGATGACCAAAGGCATGTACGGTAAGTTCTCCAGCTTCAAGTGGAATTCGCGTGAGGCGGAGAAGGCTTCGGTCAAGTCGTGTGCGTTCAAGATCGTCTCAATTGCCTGTTGCATTGGCGCCGCCTGGAGCTGGCTAGGTCGAGTGGCCATTGCTGCCTCCCGTGCCGGGCTGGTCAAGCTTGCGATCTGGTTCGGGCGCGTTGGCAGGCATCACTGCGGATAGCAAGGCCAGCGCGTCGCGCAGAGCCGTGATGTTGGCCTGGACCCGCTGCTCGTAGTTCAGCGAGCGGTCGTAACTAAACTCCAGTGGTGTGATGCAGTCTCCCAGGCGGGCAACGCGGCCGCCGGTGCGGCAGCCGCAGTTGCGCCGGAGGTACCAGATGTGCGCCGCCCAATCGTCGAGCTTGCACGGGTTGGCGGGGTTCACCGGCCATGGCACAAGGCCAAGGGCTGGCTGTCCGCAGGCTGGGCAGGCGTATGGCGCGCCGGCCTGGACTAGCGGACTCGATACAACAGGAATCAAAGTTGTCTGAGCTTTTTGTGCCAGCATGTGTGGTTCTCCTAATGGGGATGCATGTATGGCCCGAGGTGGCTACTGTGCAATCGGCGCGCTTGGGCCGTGCGCGACGAGGCAGAGAAAGCGGGCAACGTTCGCTGAGAATGAAGCCCGATCAAGCGGATGGGCGAACGGGTAGTTCAATCGCCGACACGGGAACGAATGCGCCTAAGAGGTGGCGCGGTATCACAGTGGGTGAGAATGAGACAAGGATCAATCTGCGGCCCACACTTTTGAATGGCGTTGGGTCGCATTCTTTGCCGGTCAAGCGGACGGCACTTGGCCGGCAAAGAATCAGCCGGAGCAAGCTCCGGCTGAGACCTGGTGAGGCGTAGCGATTACTCAAGGAGGTTCAGACCTCAAGTTGCACGTGCACGGCAACTCTTGCGATGGGCAGCGAGCCGAATATCCCTGCCCGGTCGTTGCGATGTAGATACAACTGGTATCGGGCCACTCGGCTTTCAACCTGGCCAGCGCCAGTTCGTATGCGCGTCGTCTCAGGTGGTGTGGTAGGTCAAGCTTGAAGGTGTAGGCAACAATCAACGAGCCGTCGGCGCACGTGAGCTCGCTCCGATCAATCTGGATCGGATATGTTTGACGCACGAGTGGGTAGCCGTGAAAGGGCAAGTAACCACATTGGCTCATAGCGCAGATGGCGGTCTTGGGATCGGGCTCGGAATTGGACTTCCGCCAGATGGCCCAGGCCAGTGGCCCCTCCGTCGGGCAACCGGCCTCGCGGCTCAACTCAGCGAGCAAAGCCCAAGTCATACGGCCGAGGCGGCCGGCTGCGGCATCTGAGTCACCTCTTAGCAACGCGGCTAGAGCCTGCTGCGTCTCCAGGCGATCCCACTCCGCAAACACTTCTTGTGTGTGCATTGTTTGTCTCCATGTCTCGTAGGCAGTAACTAGGCGCTCAACTTCCAAATCCAAGTCCCCGCTCTTTCATTGACGTCCACCGCTGCCCAAGCACCAGGTGGTCCAGCACCGCGCAGTCGAGCAGCTTTCCAGCTTCGATCAACGCGCGCGTGACTGCCACATCCTCAGGGCTAGGCGCGGGGTCACCGCTGGGATGATTGTGGGCGACGATGATGGCGGCGGCGTTGGCCTTGAGAGCGTCGCGGAAGACCTCTCCCACGCGGATGAGCGAGGTGTTCAGCGATCCGTGGTAGACCTCGCGGGGCTCGCCAAGCACGCGGTTACGGGTGTCCAACAGCAGGACATACAAGTACTCCTGCTCGCGGTGCATGAGCAAAGGCTGAAGGAGCGCTGCCGCGTCGCCAGGGGAGCGAATGGTGTGGCGCTCATCTTCGGGTGTCAACAGCCGGCGACCAATCTCCAGGGCGGCCATGAGGCGGGCGGCGACTGTCTCGCCGATACCGGGCACGGCCGTCAGGTCGGCCAAGCCGGCCCGGGCCAGGCCGTGCAGCGAGCCGAAACGGGCCACCAGGACCTGGGCCTTGTCTTCGGGCTGGGGACCGCCGATCAGGGCGGCGAGGAGCTCGAGGGAGGTACAGGCGTTAGGCGCGGCGGTCACGCGATAGGCGGGCCGTTCGCGCAGGGGGAGCAATCTGTCGGGCGGCCGAACGGGCGGTTGTGAGTCGTCGGTGAACAGGGGGAGCATGTCCGTCTCCATGTAAGAAAGGGGGACGGACTCCGACCGCACGAGGGCGGCAGCGAATCCGTCCCCGGTGGGGTCGTGTTGGGTCAGGCAGATTCAGTCGTTTGGGCAGTAGCCTTCGGCAGCCCAGGCGGCGCGACGCACTTGCGCACGCTCGCCAGCCTCGGCCATGTCACCGGCAGTGATGCCAGGGTACTTTGGTGTCTGGCTCCGTTCGGCAGTCACCCAGGCGTTCAGTTCGGCCAGGATGATGGGCTGCCTGGGAGAGCTTGCGCTCACCGTTTCGGGCACCGCGCCCACGGGTGGGATCACGTACTGCCGTTGGCGCTGGGCCAGCATCAGGGGCACTACGCGAGCCGCCCAATAGCAGTGCAGGCCCGTTTTGTTGCAGCGCCAGCCCTGCCCGTGCTCGCGAGACGTTAGTTCGCAATCGGGCGCGGTTGGCGCGCCGCAGATGGGGCAGGTTTCGGGCACACGGGGCCAGAAGTCGAAAGGTGGGTCTGGCGCCCGTTCTCCGCCCGCCCGCAAGTAGTCTCCGACCACCGCCACGGCCGGGCAGTCAGTGCCCAGGCTGCACTGGCAGCGGCGATCCTTGCTCACCGTGTGCAACTGGGGCCGGACGCTGGGTCCGTAGTCCACGCGGTAGGCCCACTGGACAACGTTCACGGACACCTGGCTTACCCCTGGCGTCACTGTGAGCGACGGCTTAGTTCTCGTGCGCGGTTCCATGGCCGCTCAGTCCGCGTAGTCGCCGGACACCTGGTCTTCGTACGCCATTTCTAGATGAGCGTCCGGCGCAGCGGCGTACTCAGCCAGATAGAGTGCCAGGGTCCGACGCGCTGCAGCGAGAGCGACCGCGTAGCCTGGCACATCCAGCGCCAGGCCGGCCGCTTTTTCGATGGAGGCCACAATCGCCCCCAGGTTGGGCGTGGCGTCTTCGCTGACGATCTCACGCACCAGGGCTTCAGCCACCAGGAACTCCGGCTCGGCCAGACCCAGACCAAGGGCCGCCTCAACGTCCCGGACCAGCTCGCCAGCAACCGAGAAGGTGTAACGAGGCATTATTCGCTCCTTTCATCAGGCTAAGCACCCGGCGAACGAAAAGCCGGCGAGACTACCCGCCGGCTCTTCATGCCGCAGATGCAGTTCTTTGGGGAGACGGCCTAGAAGGGAATTTCGTCTTCAGCTGGGGCCGGCTCGGGCGTGCCTTTGCCGCTCGTGCGCGAGGTGCCGTTCTTGGCGCTGCTCAGGAACTTCACGATCAGTCCTTTTAGCTCGAAGTTGGCGCGCGGCTCGCCGTCCTGACCGGTCCAGATGTGCGGATTGCCGGTCTTGGGGTCGGCGTTCATCGTGCCCTCCACCAGCACCTTTTGGCCGCTGGAGAGGTAGTCGTTGCAGATCTCGGCCAGCTTGCCGAAGGTGCTTACGCGCCACCAAACGGTGCGCTCCTGCGCTTCGCCGTCCTGCCCCGTCCACTTCTCGGACGTGGCCACGGTGAAGTTGGTGACCGCTTTGCCGTTAGGCGTGTAGCGCATCTCGGGATCGCGCCCGAGGTTGCCGACGAGGATGACTTTGTGATACATGGGTTCTGTCCTTTCTGAATTGGTTAGCGTAGCGGGCGCCCGTTGGCGAGACAGCCACAGCCGGACGCCCTCGATGTGCTTGCAGCGCAATCCACGCGCCTTTCCCAAGTCCTGGAAGTCAGGGCAATCGCAGTGCCATTGATCGGCCAGTGCTTGGGAAACACGATAGCGGCGCCCGGACTCGCTGCGGACTAGCCACTCCGTTTCGGTGAGCGACCGGATCGTGAAATCCCTGGTCGCGAGAGCAGCCGCGGCCTTGGCGGTGCGCCGGGCCTGCTCGTCCTCAACGTTGTCGCGAGAACGCCAGCGCATCATCGGTGCGCTCGCCACTACTCAGCTTCACCAGCGTCATCCGGGCTTGAGCCATTGTGTGCGGAGTGTGGTAGGTGGTCCCACGCGCCAGCCCAATCCGCGGCGTCGTGGTAAAGCTGTTGCAGTTCCAAGAGGCGTTCGCGGCCCACATAGGCAGCCGACAGGTAATCGGGCGTGACCTCTTGCGGCAGATGCAGCATTGGGGGCGTGATGATCGCCTCGGTACCCTTTTGGCCGGCTTTCTGGTGAGGCCCGGGCACCAGCTTCATGTAGAACGCAAAGCGCGGCAGACGAGGCGGCCTGTGGCCGTTTGACCCGGCTTTGCCAATGCCCAAGCGGCGCGCGGCCTCAACCAGCTTGTTGTTGAACTCCTGTGACAGCCGCTCGAACTCTTGGGATGCCCGTCCCGTGAAGGTTACGACGACCGGGAAGGCGTAGCCGTAGATCCCACAGAGCACCTGCAGATTGCCGCGCAACCCGGCTCCACCGACATAGCCGGTGCGAGGCAGATAGGTCGTCGCGCCATTTTGCTGCGCGCGCCATCGGAAGCGGGTGCGCACCACCGCCAGGGCTACTTTCTGGCTGGCCAGGGCGGCTTCCGATTTTCCATTGGCAAACGTCACTGTGGTCGTGGTCCAAGAGGGCGCGGGCTTCACGTCCTCGTCCAGATGCTTGACCGGCAGGATTACGCCACCCGTGTGAGCGACGCCGCCAGCAGCAGCCAGTTTTGGATCGCCGTTCAGCCACTGGGCCAGTGGGTAAGACGGCTCATCCACCACGACCGTCTCATCAACGACATCCAGGTCATCAACGAAATTGCTCATGTGTGCCTCCATGTGAAGTAGCGGGATGGTTTGGCGAATTAGCGACGCAGTTGGCTGAGCCGCTGGTGAATGCGGTGCTCGGAACTGTTGGCGTAGCGGATTACACGCAGACCCTGCGTGAGCACCGCTAAGAGGAACAGCCCCAGGCCGCTGCTGACGATCGTCACCAACGTGTCAGAGTTCATGGCAGTCCTTTCGACTATTTAAGGGCGGAAGACATACTGCGCGGCCGGGGGACACGGCTGCGCAGGCTGATGCATTCGGCCGGAGGACCTGGCCCATTGCCGGCGAGATGGATTTGCGTCAGGCCGTATCGCCTGCAGCAAGCTGAACGTGGCGTAGACCCTGACGAAACTCCCCGGGTCTACGTTTGACGAGGTTGCCGCCAGCTGGATGGGGCTCTCAACCGGCTGGCGGCGCGAGGGGAACCGGTATGCCAAGCCCATTCTCTGAGGGCATACCAGGGAGGCGGGGGCGGCAGTGCTGTTTCCGTTAGGGCGCGTTTGTTGATCAACGCCACAGCGGAAAAGTAGCCGCCTGCGGAGAAATGCCTGCCCGGGGGCGAAGGCATTTAAGATCGGCGCGCCGGGTACGACCCCGGCTGATCGCCTGCGCCCGCCAGCCACCTGGCCGGAGCCAGGCAGGCGGAAGGCGTGCGAGCGCCGAATTACGTGTGTGCGATCAGGCCAGGCCGGCAGTGAAGAAAGGACACGGGTAACGACCCCAGCCTGGCGCTGAGCGCACTGTTGTGGCGCACAGCCGCAGAACGACTGTGCGTTAACATGTGAATCGATATGATCTGCCTGGCCGGGTCGTCACGCGGCCAACGGAAACTACGGGCAGATGTTTGTAAAGGTGCAGACTACACGGCGGCCGGCACTTCCGCGTTCGTTTCTGCCGGCTGCTCGGACCGCCCCACCCGACTGGTGCTTGGCTCGGCGCCATCGCTCGGCTCGGGCGCGTTGGTGCGACGCCCGTTACCAGCGCTGGTGCTGCCTGCCTGGCTCGACGGCTTGTCCACCTGGGTCAGCCGTTCGGCCACGACTTCGGTGATCGCCCGGTTGTGCGTGATCTCGCGGCGAAGCTCGTCGCTGACACTGAGCATATTGGTCAGGCCATGGGCGCTCTTGATGTAGTCGCCCAGCGTCTCCTTGTATTCACGGCTTTGCAGATATCCGTGGACACGGTAGAGCGCGCCCTTCTGCAGCGCGAGCGGCACGCCCGAAGCCGGGATGCGGATGGTGATGTAGTCTGGCTGTTCACGGCCCTCCACCTGCGGTTTGGCCGGGCGCTGCCGATCGCGGTAATTGCTCAAGCGAAAGAACAGATCGCCGGCGTAGTGCCATGCCTTGCCTGTGAACCAGCCTTCGATGACAACCTCGTTGAGCACGTCAGTCTCCTTGTCCAGTTGCTGCCCAATGGGAACAAAAAAGGCCGCACGGGTTAGCCCGTGCGGCCAGCGTTCAACATGTGATGATCATGTTTTCGTCGTCAGTGGTTGTCTTTTTAGGTCAGCTCCACCTCCTTCGGCAACACCGCGTAGCGCTGGCTAACCGTTCTAAGCGCAGTTAGCCCAAACAACTTGCGGTGATATCCTTCGACCTTGCGCGACCATCGTAGGGCCGCAAGACGCGGCAGTCAATACCCAAAGCCACGATTTTTGTGACATTTCTGGGCTATTTTGGGCATGACGCTGGAATGCTAGGTTTACGAAGTCACCCGAACTGGACGAAATGTTCTAGGTTTCGCAACATCATTGCATCTTGCCCCAACCTGCCCCAAGCCTATAATGGTTGAGTACGGTAGCGACTGCAACGCAATTGTGTCAGCATTGGCATAAAGTGGAAGCCCCATGCAAAATCGACCTCATAGTGCCTATTCCTTTTCACCGATCGGGCGCATGTTATTAGTGTTTGTCATCATGGCAGCAGCCATGGGTTGTTATCCCCAGAAGCCTCAATCTTCCTTACGCGTCGTCCCTCCATTATCTCTGGGCACTAACCACACGGCCAGCGCCAATTTCGGCCATGCATTAGGTGCCATGCCTTTGTATTTCGTCGAGAATGGCGGCCAGGTAGACGATCAGGTCGCCTTCACACTCCAAGGTCACAACCAGACTGTCTATTTTACATCTCAGGGTATTACTTTCGCCCTCACCCGCCCCGTTCGTCGCCCGTCAGATGACTCCTATACGTTCACCAGCGACCGTCAACTAGGTCTGCCCAAGGCATCACTTCGCAGTGACACATCGAACTTGGCCTATTCTCGTTGGGCAGTGAAGCTCGATTTCGTTGGTGCCAATCTCAACGTTCGTCCCGTTGGGCAAGAGCGACTGGAAACCATCGTCTCCTATTTCAAGGACAGCCATGACAAGTGGCATACGGCCCTCAAGACATATCAAGAGGTTATCTACCATAATCTTTGGTCAGGCATCGACCTGCGATACTACGCTGATGGCAACATTTTGAAGTACGAATTTGTCGTAGCTCCCGGCGCTGATCCCGACCAAATTCGCCTGTCGTACCGTGGTGCCAGCAGTGTTCTCCTGAATGCAAGTGGTCAACTGGAGGTGGACACGCCGCTGGGAGGCTTCACGGACGATACACCAACAGCGTATCAAGTGATTGATGACCGGCAGGTAAATGTGGCCATGTCTTACCGGTTCGACTGGAACATGCCTAGTATTTTCGCCCAACACGATTCCAATGAAAAGCAGCCGCAGAGTTTCAGCTTCCGCCTTGGCACCTACGATCCGATGCAGCCGTTAGTACTTGATCCAGCTATCCTGTTGTACGGGGGTTATATCGGTGGTGTTGTAAGCGAACAGGCATTTGCGGTAGACGTTAGCGCAGCTGACAACGCCTTCGTTGTCGGCGAAACAAATTCCGACGCTGACGCAGATTTTCCAGTGCGGGCAGGGCCAGACTTGACCTACAACGGCGATATGGATGCGTTCGTAGCGAAATTGAATTCAGCTGGGTCGGCCCTTATCTATTTAGGGTATATCGGTGGCAGTGGATATGATGGGGCTTACGGTGTTGCCGTAGACGTTGATGGAAATGCCTACGTGGCGGGTGGCACTTCGTCCGATGAAAACAGCTTTCCTACTGTTGTGGGACCTGACTTGACGTTCAATGGCGTGGATGATGCCTTCGTTGTCAAAATTAATGCGACCGGGGACGGACTCCTTTACTCTGGCTACATAGGTGGCGAATATAGCGATGGCGCCAATGCCATCGCCATTGATGCAATCGGCAATGCCTACGTGACTGGCATCGCAGGGCCAAGCGAGTTGACCTTTCCCGAATTGGTCGGACCTGATTTAACTGGCAATGGCGGTTTTGATGCCTTTGTTTCAAAGGTCAACGCGGGTGGCACTGCGCTTGATTATTCGGGCTACATCGGCGGTTCAAGTATGGATTATGCCCTGGGTATTGCAGTTGACAGTGCAGGTAATGCATATGTTACCGGGCAGAGCTTATCGCCAGCGACTACCTTCCCATTCTTGATAGCGCCAGACTCAACACAGGACACAACTGGCAATGGTGGATGGCTAGCTTTTGTGGCGAAAATTACCCCCTCTGGCACGGGCCTGTCCTACGTTGGCTTCCTTGGTTCGAGGTATGGCATTGGGAGCGCCATTGCAGTTGATGCATATGGCAACGCCTATATCACTGGTCAAACTGCAGTGGTTGGGGAAGCAGCTCCCGTTGGGTGGATTAACGCGTTTGTGGTCAAAGTCAATTCGACTGGTACTGCCTTGGTATATAGCATCGACATTGGCGGCGATAACGGGGAGTGGGGCCACGGCATTGCCATCGACGATGCAGGAGGTGTATTTGTCACCGGATCGACGTGGTCAGATGAGACAACATTTCCGGTACGCAGTGGTCCCGATCTAGTCTACAATGGCAATTCGGATGCTTTCGTGGCAAAGGTAAATTCGACCGGTACAGACTTGATATATGCCGGCTATTTAGGTGGGAGCGGTGTCGATGATGGTTACGGCATTGCCGTCGACAAGGCTGGAAATGCGTATGCTGTCGGGACAATAGGGTTCGGTGCTGCATCGTTTTCAGGGGGTGGGCCAGACTTGGCGTTCAAAGGCAACGTAGATGGCTTTGTGGCGAAGGTGAGCAACAACGTATCTGTTCTGAAACCCTGGACGTTGATGTTCTATTTGGACGGTGATAACAATCTAGATGAAACCTACCCGCCAATATTTAATCAGCTGGAAGCCGCGGCAGATAATCCCAATGTAAACATTGTTGTTGTTTGGGATCGAGCAGGCAACGACAATTCCACGTATTATCATGTTCAATATGACACTAACCTCAATAATCTTGCTACCTACACAGATTCGGTAAACCGTTGGCCACAGGTCGAACTCAACATGGGAGATCCAGGCACCGTGTCGAACCTTGCCATCTGGGCGCAGTCCGAATTTCCTGCCGAACACTATGCCCTGATACTATCTGACCACGGAAGCGGTTTGGTAGGCGCAATGCAAGATGATACAAATGGCGGCGATATTCTTACGCTTCCCGAACTCGGCACAGCCCTTTCAGTCGCGACGAATTCAGGTGCATCGAAAATTGATGTGCTCTATTTGGATGTTTGCTCAATGGCAATGATTGAGGATGCCTATCAAGTTCGCAACTACGCAGATTTCTATATCGCAAGCGCAAACTTACAGTTCTCTTTTGATACTCCGTACCGCGACTACATTAGTGGGATTACAGCCGATACTACTCCTATTGAACTCGCCTCAATTTTTGTCGAAGCTTATGCATTGGCGGGTGAAACAGAAAGTCTTCCGTATACAATTTCGGCCGCCGACCTTTCCGAATTGAGTCCGCTTGTCAACTCAGTTAATTCTTTGGCTACGGCGTTGAGTGACCGACTGATCACAGATGGGGCTTACTTCGCGGCAGTTCAGAATGCAGTACAGAGATACGAAATGAGCGGCGACTTTAATATCGACAGTAATGACAGCTATATAGACCTTTATGATTTTGCGCAACAAGTGGATCAACAGTTCTTGGATACTGCTACGCGAACTGCTGCGCAGCACGTAATGGATAAGGTCGACTCATACATAGTAGCCAATAGGGTTGCGAGCGGCGCTTATGAAGGTGAGACTTGGCTTCTCGACAACAGCCACGGCGTATCAATCTTTTTTCCACCCTGGCGAACTAGTTTCTACAATGCAGCCAATTACGATTTTGCTGTTGGCGCCGATTGGTTCACTAACGCCACTTACTTGCCAGAGACGGATTCAGGCGCAGCTACATGGGGCGAGTTTCTTGTGGATCACTTTGAAGTTTTACAGCCTGGTGGGTCCGACCATCCCATTCCTCCGCCAATTCTAGAGCGACAACCGCCCGCCATTTTGGAATTACTTCGTGTCTTCTTACCCTTTGTACGCCGATAAATATGAGTTGAGTTGTCAATGACTGCACGTGCAACTCAAGGAGCAAATTGCCCTGGACCTTTCCAGGGCAATTTGCTCCTTGAGTTGCTCATGAGGGAAAGTTGGGAGGCGGCTCGCCCACCGCCATCAAATCCCCTTGTTCGTTTGTTAACACGTGACTCGACCGTTGGTGTTGGTTACCATGTCGCAAATAGCGTGCCAAAATACCAGCTCGTTGCTTAGGTTCAGTCTTCTTAATTACCCGCACTACAACCAGGATGTTAGCCACTATCAGCGTCGTCAGTGTCACCCACGCGACTATTGCCAGACATGCTGTGCTAATCCAGATAGTCATGAAGATAGTAGGGTCGAATAGCATGTTCGAGTCTCCTTTCTGATGATCGGAATTACGAAGCAAACTGTAGCAGGCGCACACACATTTAGTGTGGCAATCGAACTCGTGGTTTCACCACAGGCGGCAAGCACACACTTCTCGCCAGTGGAAAAACCACGAGTTACCTGTCATTCGGGTAAATAAAGCATTCGACACTGGGCACTGGGCGTCTCACGCGAGGCGCCCAGTGCCGGAGACAGACACAGTTGCTACGGAGACCCTCTCAGTCTCACCTCCGCCTCCCCCTCCGCACGCACGACGATTCCGCCCAGCACCGACGGGAACAGCAACGACGCATCAGCCGCCATGCTGACCAAGACCGTACGCTGGGCCTGATCCACCACGATCCCGGTGACTTGGGGATAAATGCCCCTGACCGCTAAGTAGCTTGAGTTCATGTTCGCGTATGCGCCTGCTACGGAGGCAGACGACGGCATGAGCTCGATCCGCCCAGTGTCCCGATATAGCGACAGGTCCACCTCCTGCGCCGCCGCCAGCGCGGCAGCGTCCGCGGCCTTCTGCACCTCGGCTCGGGCGTAGAAGTAGCGGCCCAGTCCGACGCTCAGCGCGGCCAGCGGCACCAGGCAGAAGGTGAGGAAGCTGACCCACCACAGTGTCGAGTAGGCTTGCCGGCCATGGCGCAACATGCCTCACCACCCTTCCGCGCGGAAGGTAGCCTCGGCCGAGATGATGATTGGCCCAGCGAAGCCGCCTCCGTTGAGCGCCATGAGCGGCCCCATCAGATTGGGGACCTCGCCAGTAACGCGGAGACGGAGCACATCCCCGACCGAGCCGCCCGGTGCCAGGATTTGGACGCTGGCGTTGCGTACCAGGCTGCTCGATACCGCGCTGCTGGCAGCGGAGTAGGCTGCGCAGGACCGGCAGTCCTGTGCCACCGCGCCCATCCGGGCCCCGTATGCCGCAGCGTTTTGCACCGCCTGCCGGGCGTATACAGCGAAGCCCAGGTTTACCAGCGCCACCAGGATCAGCAACATCACCGGCAGCGTCGCTGCGGCCTCGACGACTTCCAGAGCTCGACGGTTCTTGGTCAGCATGGCCGCCCTGCCCTTCTAGCCGATCGCGCCGGCCACAGCCTGGATCCAGCCGACGATTTGGGCCCCCAGGACCCGGTAAGCCAGCACGGCGATGATGATGAGCACAACACCGATGCCAATCCATTCGACGGTTTCCAGGGCCTTGCGAGAACGAGTAAGCATGATCTGAATTCCTTTCTGAGTGAATACTGGTTGCCGGTTGAAATAACATTGACCGAAGTAACGAACAGCGGGCCGGTCAGCGCCCTGAGTAGCTTTAGTGTCTCTCGATAGCGCCTCCTCATTTGGCGAATACAAACGGGCCAACCTGCACGCCCGTTTGGCGCTCGCAGATTGGCCCGACTTGGCCGATGTATTGTTGGAAACGGCTATTGCTTTAGCCAGGCGGCGGGCTCCTGTGAAAAGCGCTGCGGCGCTCCATCACCAAGCGGAACTTGTCCCGTTCAGCCGCATCCAAGGCCAGCACGTCACGCCAGCGCTCGGGTACCGGGGCTGCATAGCCGCGCTGGCGCTCAGGCTTGGCCAGGTGCTTCCAGTGACCGGATCCGTCGTAGTGCACCAACCGTCGAAACTGCACGTCACCGTCGCGCAGGCGTTCGGTCACCTCGACCAACCCGAACACTCGCCGCTGTCCATCGTGGTCGAAGCCCACCTGCAGCAGCCAGTCCACGGCGCTGGCGAACATCTTACGGGCTGCCCGCTCCCGGGTGTTGGTGTCAGCCTCCAACAGTAGCGCCACACGCTCAACTGCCAGTTCGGGACTCTCGGCGTGGAAAGTAGACATACCCGGGTGATCCGACATCATGGCGCGGAATAACGCCTGGGCGGCCAGTCCGTCGCGCACTTCGCCTACAACCAGATAATCCGGCGTAAGGCGCATGGCGTCGTCCACCCCGTCCCGCAGCAGGTAGGGTTTCAGCTCGCTGGCGGCGCCGGCTGGCCTGGCTTCCAGGGTCACCACATGAGGATTGTCAATCCAGATCTCCTGCGGATCCTCGATCGTCACGATGCGATGCTGAACCGGTAGGAAATTGCACAACATGGAGAGCATCGTTGTCTTGCCTGAAGCCGTGCCACCGCAGATGAAGCCACGCCGGTTGCCGCGCACAAGCTGCGCCAGCAAGTCTAGGGTTGGCTCATCGAGCATGCCCCATTCAAGCAAGCGCTCAGGGCGGACAGGTGCTGGCTCGAACAGGCGGATGTTGATCGAGGGGTAGCCGAGCCCAGGCGTTATGACGCTGTGGATGTACTTGATCCGGCCACCCCCGGGGATGTGCCGCGTGCGCGGGAGCTTGGCGTTGACCGACGGATTTGCCTCGCTGGCCGCCTTGAGTTGAGCACCCAACAAGTTGGAAAACACCGTGTCGACTTCCACAAGATCCGGGGAAATGTCGGCCGGCTCGAACTCCCGCACGCCCTTACGCTTGAGCCAGATTGTCCCAAAGGGGTCGATGGCGATCTCAACCACATCGGTGCGCGTCGGCGGCAGCAGCAGGTCTAGAAAGCCTAGCCCGAGCAAACGTCGGGCAATCTCGGCGGCAAGCTGCTGTTCCTCGATGTAATCCACGCCTGACAAGCTGCGTCGACGGACGGCCTGTCCGGTCAACTGTCCAATACGAATGACGGCTCGCTGTCGATCTGCCTCACTCGGCGAGCGCAGCACCTCAATCGGAAACTCACGATCTGTTCGCAGCCCTGCTGCAACCTCGGCGATGATGTCACTTCGCGCTTGAGCGTCTAGCCTCGCCTGCGGAGCACTGGTCAGTAGCTCAAGCACACTGGCTGGTTGAGTACTCCCGTTTCCTTGCATCAGGTGTCCTGGTTTTGACATTGCCGTATCCCTTGCCTATACTTTGCCTACCCCGGAGAAAGACCGGGGTGGCTGTGCCGCCCCCCCTCGGCACAGCCTTTTTTGTTTCACAGCAGCGATTGCGCGTTCAGCCTTGCGAGAAACAATAGGACCACCGCCAGAGTAATAATCGGCAGGCCTGGTAGTGTGGTTCCCGGCCCGGCATTGGACTGCAAGTGCATTGAGCTTTGCCCGCCCTGTATTCTTTCGCACACAACTCGAAGTTTTCGTGCCAGCCACAAAATGACCATAATACCGAGGTGCGCGGCAGCTATTGCCACGAGTAGCTCAACACCAGGCCACAGCAGAGCTAGAGTGATTGCGACCACGGCATCAGCTCCTGCCCACCAGCCGAGCTCGAATGCCAGCCAAAAGCCAATTACGCCGATAGCGCCGGGCGCGGCCTCCCCACTGTCAAGGACCAAAAGACACGCGACCGCCAGCGCCACACTGAACAGCCAGCGCCTCACTCGCACATCTCGGACAAAACTACGTTCGCTTGCTACGACCGCAATGGCCGCTGCGGCACTCAATTGCCATATCCCGCCTGCAAGCGAATACACGATGGCCGCCAGGCACGGTACAGCCACGCAAGCCATATGCGGTACTTCCTTCCTCCGCAGGTCATACAGGGCCAGCGGAGCCAGCCAAATTAGGACCGCTAGTTCCAACAAATTCGCCTTGGCTATCCCCTGCATAGCGGCAATTGCAAGTGCAGCTGCTCCGACCAACCAGCCAAGCCACATACTGGGGCTCATACCTCTACTTCCGCGAATAACAGCCATTGCTAGGCTTTACTCCATACCGTTCGGCAGGGCCTGGGCCGGTGGCGTAGTTGCCACTGGATGCACGACGATGATTCCATTGTGCTGGTCGCTGGCGTCAGTCGCAGCAGGCGTGAGTTGGCTGGGTGCAAGGCGAATTTCAACCACATTGCCTTGCACCACGATGGTCGCGCCATCACCTTTTAGCTCAACCACGACGACGGCCGGCGTGACCGCTGGCGATGCCGTAGGCACGACCTCTGTCGTTGGTTCCAGGTCGCCAGCACCCGGCACCGCTGGTGTCAGGACAAGGACTGTGAGAATCGCGGCGGTGATAACGCCTGCATAGCGCACCCCATTCGTCAGCAGTGGGCCGGCCGGCTTCACGTAGCCCAATACTCGAAGCGCCCGATTCCGCAGACCTCGGCGTGCCGCCCACCAACGCCAGCTGAGCGCGAGGCCAGCGCATGCCGCGATTGCGGCCAACCACAGCCCGACCTCGCTGTTCATAAGTGGGAGCAACTCATGATTTGCCATGCGCCTGTCCGCCAATCTTTTGACGTTTACACGACAACTTGGTCATCGAGAGCCGGCCAATCCCAGCCGGCTGAAACGCTGCAAGATTTCGCCGTCACTCGGTTCGGCTGCGCTTACTCGCAGTGGCCGGGCCAGCATCGGCTCGACATCCGCCACACGCTCACTCCAACCCAACTTGACGATGGCCTGTGCCACCGGGATGCGAGAGATCCAACGCTTGTATTCTTCGTCGTGAACGCCACGCTCCGAACGCGCCAGGTGTCCCACCGCCAGGTCGCGGTCCTTCAGGTTCTTCATTTGCCCAAAGAAGGCGTTGTTGCACGACGACAGGATGCCAGGCGGCAGCTCCGAGAGTGTCTGAACCAAGGGGTGAAGAAAGATCTTGTACTTACGCCCATCGCGCCACATAGCCTGCCAGAGCTGCGTGACCGAAGCCGCGCTAGAAGTTCCCACGTCGTCACCGGTGGTTTGCACTGCGCCATTCAGGATCTTGTTTGCCTCTTCCCAGAAGATATCCATCTGCCGGTTGAAGCCACCGATGCTTTCACGCCGGCGTATCACTGAATCGTTGTACAAGTGCCAGGCGACTAGCGACAGAATGACGGCCTTGCTGTAGTCATCCATCTCGGCGCCGCCTTCCAGGACGCACAGCCCCCAGCGGTCGGCGGGGTTCGGCTCCGGCCCAAGCAGCCCCAGGTCTTCCACTGCAATGGAGCCCTCGCCGCCACCGTACATCAGTGCCAATTCGCCCTGGGTAAATGGCTCCACCCGCAACAATACGCCTTCAAGTGACTGCCGGGATGAAAGGTCGCGCACCCGCTCCAGGTAGCCTTTGAGGATGTCGTAGAGCTTGGTGACATCTACCTGCTTGGATCGGTGCACAGCCAGCGCCTGCCGCTCGAAGGGCTGTAGATCGATCAGGCTCGCACCTGCCGGCGGGGTTACCGCCAGCAAACCCCGCTCCACTCGCGCTCGGGCGAGAACTTGTGCCTCGCCGGGCCGCACCGTATTCCAACTGGCGTCTGCCAGCACCTTTGGGTCCGAGGTCAGCACGCCGTAGCGCTCATCAAGCTCGCGCATCGCCCTCCGGATGAACCCAAGCTGCCGAGGGCCCATACGCCCGGCATTGGCGAGCAGCTCAGCCGTCGCCAGGAGCTGCCGGTCGGGCTGCATGCGCCGGCCAACCTGGAGGAAGTTCCACCGGAAGGGCCGCACGGCGCCGGGGAAGAGCTGATAGAGGTCCACTCGCGCGCGCGGCAGAGGGCCATTGGCCAACCGCCGCCAACCAGCACCAAAATCCAGCACCACCGCCCGATGGTGCCACTGGCTGACCACCTCAACAGCCAGCCGCTCAGCCGCTACCGTCTTGCCAAAGCCTGTGTCCGCGGCAAACACCGTGTGAAAGTGGCGCTCCTCGGCGAGCGCCAGCCGCGCCCGAGTCAATTCGCCTCGTTCGGTCGAATACAGGTGCCCCAGTACAGCTTCGCCGGGCATGTCGGCCACAAAGGCGAATGGCGGCGTGCGCTCCTGCGTTGTCAGCGCAGTACCTTCCTCGAACAGTCCAGGGGCTGCATAGGCCGCCTGCTGAGTCAACGTGATGAACGACGAGTAGGCATAGCCGTTGAGGTAGCCGAGTGTCTCGGTCAGAGTCGAGGGCGTCAGGCAGCGCGCGTGCAGGCGCAGATGCTCAGCTTCGGCCTCCGACTCGGGTCGGCGGACCTGCAGGTGCGTCACCACGCCCTGCGAACCGCCAAAAGCCTGTACGGCGGCGGCCTCGGCCACGCGGCGCCCGTTTTCGGTGCGCGTCAGGATATAGACATCGGAGTACAGCCCGCCCTCTTCGGACGCTTCTTTCAGCAGGTTCAATTGCTGTTCAAGCAACATCGCCAGGGCCGCAGCCGCCTCATCCTTCCAGGCAAACGACTTCGAAACCGAAGCTGACGGGGCCACGCCAGCCCCTAGACCATGCGTCTGTGCCGCGCCTAGCATCTGTCCCTGTGTCACGCCCTGGCTGTGCGACACACCGTGACTCTCGCCAGTGGAATGCGACACCGTATCAGCTGCAGAACGCGTGACCGCCCCACTCACGGTGTAGGCCTCGCTTTGGGTATCGGCCTGGCTGCGCGTTTCGGCATGTCCGGTGCTTTGTGATGCAAACGTCCCGTCAATCTGGCTGACCCCGTGGCTCACCGACTGCGACTGGCTGACCGTGTCTGCCTGACTCTGGCTCTGCACGTCACTCACCGAGGTCGAATTCATGACCGTCGAAACGTCACTGACGGCGCTACCAACCATGGTGGCCTCGCTGGTACCGAAAGACACGCCCTGCGATGCGCCGATGGACGGCGTCACGCCAATGCCCACGCCGGCCGGCGACACCGAAATTGGCACTGCCACGCCCCAATTCTGGCTTTGGCTCTCGCTCGCCGATACACCGCTCGTGTGCCCGGTGCTGCTGCTCTCGCCATGTGATTGCGAGCTACCCGACGTCTGGCTGACCCCGTGAGACTGCGATTGCCCTTCGGTGTGCGAGACGCCTTGCGATTGCGATATGCCCTCCATGACACTGGTCGAGTGCGTTTGCCCGGTTGTCTGCGATGCCGAGTCTGTCACCGCCTGTCCTTCAGTGTGCGCACTCCCTTGGGTATACGCCCAGCCAGAGGTGTGCGCCTCGCCTTCAGTATGCGCCTGGCCGTGGGCCTCGCTTGTGCTGTCGCTTTCGCCATGCTGCTCGCTTTGCCCAAAGTTACGGCCGGCACTGTAGCCCTCGCCTACCGACAGGATCATCGGCAACGAAATCCCGAAGCCGATGCTCTTCACACCTTGCTGCCGGCTAGCAATTGGACTGGTCAGGTCGGCCAGCCCAGCGAGCATGGCCGCGATCGCGGTCCTTGACACCGGCGTAGCGATGTTGACCAGGCAGAATTCCTCGCCGGCGCGCGCCAGGGCGCGGAACAGCAATTCGTTCTGCTGTTGGGTGAACTGCGGCGTGCTCTGCAGCCCCGGCTGCTGCTGTTGGCCGCCCCTGGCAGATTCGCGCGGGTCGGGCGAACCGATCAGGGTGGTCACATGCGCCATGCTACGCAGCGCCTCGAACAGCCACCGTGCCCCTTCGCCCGACAATGGCATCAGTTGACTCTGCGGGAACTGCGCCGTAAACGCGCCCACGAGTGTGGCATAGGCACTCTCAGCCAGCCGCCGAGCTGTGTCCAGGGACACATGGCGCGAGGCGACGCCGTAGCATTGCACGATGCCCCTCGGCGGATCCCACATGGCGAAGTCGACCACCACCAGTTCAACGCTGGCTGCGTATAGGCCACGCAGCAGGGCCGCCATCTTTTGCACCAGAGCCGCGTCCGCTCGCGCCTCCTGGGGCAAGTAACGCAATTCGGCCAGCTTCACCACCCGATGGCCGCGCCAGGTCTCCGCGCCAGGGCCATGCTCTGCCAATTCGAACCACAGATGGTCGAGGTGGCCCGTGGCTTCAGGGCCGTGTCCAGCGTAGGCCTGGCGGGCCTGGAGCACTTCCAGGTCGTCCAGGCGCCCACCGAAGCGCGAAGCTTGACCTTGCAACCCACTGAATAATCGTTGTGCGCCTTGCCACATGGGTGCATCTCCGAAACTGAGAGCACAGATGTTCCACAGGCTGGCCTACACGACCAGCGGTAGGGCATGATAGCGGCTGGCCTCGGGCCTCGTTCTGAGCGAGGGCGGCCGGTCAAGCGGGT
>JADZEK010000075.1 GCA_020850595.1 Anaerolineales bacterium | reverse complement strand
TTTGACATCGTGATGATGCGTAAGTGTATGCTGGGCATAAAACGGCGGGCGGAAGCGCTGCCATTTGCCAAATCGTTAGCGGGTTAACACTCGCTGGTAGGCGATCCACCTTGCTGTTCGTTCCACCTTATTTTCATCGTTTTGTGGTCTTGACATTGGTCAACCATACCCGACTGCCGGCAATCGCATGGCGAATTCCATCGTACGCATGGGTGGGCCTCCTTTCTCCTACCAACCGACCGGCACGCTTGCGGCGTTACTCGGCGCTCGTCGATTACCTACTCCGGCGAGCGCCGGTTGACCGAGACTAACTTCAGGTTCAGATCGCGTATCTTCGCCAACACGCCGTGGAGGGCGGCCTGGTCTGCCAAGTAGCCATGCAAGACACTGTCCCCTCTGGGGCCAGGCTCTATCTCCAGCCCGTCGAACCAGTTCGACCAGTCGCTAGGAAGATGGCCCTCCACGCGTATCTCATACCATTCGGTCGGCATCCCAGACCTCCCCGGTTGATGTGTACTGCATCGGCAGCGCGGCTTGCTTGGCTCCCAGCCCGGCTGTCACTCGCCCATTCATCCCGTCTATTCACTTGTCCATTCGACCTGCGAGGCCATCAGCGCCAGAAAACGGTCGACGTCATACATCGCGGCCTGCGCCGCAGGTGAAATCTCCGGAAAGAACAGATCGAAGGCATGGTCGGTGCGCGGGAACTCCACATAGACGGAGGGGATGCCCGCCTCTTGAAGCTTGCGGTGCAGCGCCGGCACGGAACCGATGCGCGACACATAGACATCGTGCTCACCCACAAACTGCAGCGTAGGCGGCGTATCAGGCCCCACATGGACGATCGGCGAGACCTGCCGATATACCTCCGGCCATTCGTCGGGCCGGCCGCCAAGAAACAGATGCGAATCCCAGTCCCCGGTACTGTCCACCGCGATCTCCGCCGCGGACCAGCGTTCGAGGAACTTGGTCAACAGCCCGGCGACGGTCCGTTCCAACGCCGTCGGTTTGACGACGACCTTGCCCTCCCGACGGTAATCGCCTGCGTTGTAGTAGCCGATCACCCCCCGCACCGAGAGATCCATGCCCCGCATATCCTCTGGGGTGAAGAGCGGATGGTGGGGCGCATAGGCGGCGAGCAAGGCTAGGTGTGACCCTGCCGAGCCGCCGCCCAGGACGATACGATCCGGATGGACGCCGTAGCGGCCGGCGTTGCGCTTGAGCCAGGCAATCGCTCGTTTCACATCACCTTGCATGCCGGGCACGTTGGTCTCCGGGATCAGGCGGTAGGAAACATCCATCACCACATGCCCCTGAGCCGCCAAATGCCGGAACCAGAACTCCGTCGGCCCTCCCTTGTCGAACGCCGAATAGCCCCCGCCATGCAGGTAAATAAAGCCCAGCCCCGAAGGTGCGACGCCGTCGGGCGGAGACCAGATGTCGGCCAGCAGGTCCCGTTCGCTCCCCGGCACGGTAGCGAAGACTAGGTCGCGCTCGACGTGCGCCCCCGGCGCAGCCGCAAGCTTCCATGTCCAACGCTGCGCCAACATCCCGCTCTTTAGCTCGGGGGGGATCTGCTCCTGCCAGTTGGCGCCAAACGCGGCGGCGAAGTTGCCGCCCGCCGCCACGACCTGGCGCGTGTAGACCGTACTCATGGCAGCGGCTGTCAGACCCGCCAGCACAACCAAGGGAGCGCCGACGCCAAGCGCACGCAGCCGTGCCGGACCCGGTCTCTTGGCTGCCTCGCGGGCCTTGCCGCGCTCCATCCACAGCGCCGCCAGGCCAAAAGCAGAACCCATCATACCCGTCACGGCCAAGAAGGGAGCCAGCGACCCGACTAGAATCTTGGGGATCGAAAGCATGAACGCGCCGGGGCCAAGCGTCGCGCCCGAAACCCGGTAGAACTGAGCGCTGCCCAAGGCCAGCGCCGAAAAGGAGAGAACCCCGCCGACAATCTTCACCGCACGGGCGAGCCGGCGATCTGCCTTGCTTGCAGCCGTGCGGGCGGGTGCGGATTCCAACATAGGTGATTCCAAGATTGAACTGCTCATCTTCTTCTCCTAGATTATTTGCTTGTGAGCCTTGCGGCCATCCGCCCCGATTATGCGCCGGCCTACGCCATCCGTCATCGGCTGATCGCTCTATTCGGGTTTATCTATGGGGTTTATCGGCGGGTACTGCTGAATGGATACTACTTGAGGGTTAGAGGGGTTGAGGGTTAGGGGGGCGCGAGAGGAGACCTAGCTCTGTGGCGCGCGCTACAGCGTGGGCGCGGTTCTGCGCGCCCAGCTTGCCGGAAATGTTGTGGATGTGGGCCTTGACCGTGCCCACGGCAATGATCAGCCCGCGCGCGATCTGTTCGTTGGTCAGACCCTCGGCCATCAAGCGCAGCACTTCGCGCTCGCGCTCCGAGATCGGCTCAATCAGCGTTGGCGGCTGTCCAAGGCGCGCCTCGCGTTCAGCATGACCGGGTTCTGCGGATAGCTCGGTCGCCCCCGGCACAGCGAACGCCGCCAGCAGCCTTGCGACAAACGGGGCCGCGTGTTCGCCCTTCCGCGCTGCATTCGCTGCAAACCGGCGCAGCAGAGCCGCCATCGGCTCCCCTGCGTCGAGAAAGAGACGCACATAGCCTTCCGGCTCCGCCAGGGCC
>JADZEK010000074.1 GCA_020850595.1 Anaerolineales bacterium | reverse complement strand
CTCTAGTTTCCGCTAACTGAAAGGCATCGGGCCAGGCTTGGTAAAGTTAGGTTGCGACCACAACCTCACCAAGTCAGGAACCCGATGCCCAGCATAGTCTACCGGATTATTGAAGTGCTGTCTGTACTCGTCACCGAGTTGCCGCTTGGCACCAATCTGGCGGTGTTCCATCTGCTGTGGGCGGTGTTGAGCGGTCGCCTGCTTGCGAGTCGAGGCGCGATCATCCCCGCGTTGGCCGCCAGCGGTTTGGCAACCGCTGCGATCCGGCGGGCGTGGGCGGCCCTGGCCTATGGAGCCTGGGATGTCGCCCAGTTGCTGGCGCGCTTGCAAGCCCTGGTCGGCCACGAAGGGCGTTGGCACCGGCAGCGGGTTGGCGCCTGGCGGCCGGTGGCGGTGGATGGGGTCGGCTTTTTCCGACCGCGGTTGAAGGACTGCCCCACCAAACACTTTGCGTCTCAAGTCGGCAAGGCGTTGCCGGCCATTCCGTTCGGGATCTTGACGGCGGTGGGCGCGGTCGGCCCGCAGACGGTGCCAGTGCTGCGCGGCATCGTGCGCGCCCCCGACAACCCGACCTTGCTGACGGCGGCGCAGGCCGACTTGGCCGCCGATGAGTTTCTGGTCGCCGATCGCGGCTTTTTCGTAGCGCAAATGCAGGCCGCCGGTGTTGCGCGCTATGTGCTGCGTGTGGCCAAGAACTTCACCGCCCGACGTGCGTGCTTGCCCGCCTATGCCGGCCGGGGCCGCCGTCCGAAGCGCGGCGCGCTGGTGCGGCCGTGTGCGCGGACCTATCGCGGCCGTGAGTTGGCCGCCACCCCACCGGATCGAACCGAAACCTGGCAGCAGGACCGGCGCGTGATCCAGGCGCAGGTGTGGGACGCCTTGGTGAGTTCCACCGCCACCCCCGACGCGCCCACCTTTACCTGCTACCGCATCACCGATCCGGCCTATGCACAGCCGCTGCTGGTGATCGCTTCCTTGAACCTGACGGCGGCCGAGGCCCAAGCGGCCTACCGCGCCCGCTGGCCGGTGGAACAAGTGCCGCTGGTGGCCAAGCAACTGTTGGGCGCTCATCGCCAGTTCGTGTTTGGCGACGCCTCGCGCCAGCGTCTGCCGGAATTGGCGCTGCTCGCCGGCTCGCTGCTGATGTATTTGGCCGCCACCCAGCCCGCCCAGCCGACCGGCTTCTGGGATCGCACGCCCCAACCGACCGCCGGCCGGCTGCGCCGCCAGTTGGCCCAGCACCAATATTCCGAAGACTGGCCCCTGCTTGCCGACCTTCGCAAAAAGAACTCGGTCACTGACCACCTACCCAAAGGAATTACCGGCCATCGCCGTTCGCCCGCTGACGTTCGCGCTTCAGCAACTCCGACGTAGCCACTACCGGCCAGCCGCTTTACCGGAAACTAGAGTTGTTTTGATTTCACCTCTGCGGCCAGAGTTAGATGTTCCTGCCCTCGCCTGCTGCACATTGACGAGCCGCTGACGCCCGAGCGCCAGTACTGGTACCAGGTCAACGGTTCGCTGCGTCAGCTACATCCCCTTGATCAGCCCGCCGGGCTGGCAAGTGCGACAGAAATTAGTGATTCGCTGGTTAGCGCCCACCAGCGAGATAGCCGTGCCACAACGCGGGCACGGCGCGCCTGCCTTCATGTGGATCGCGAGAAAGTCTCTTGGTTTTAGGTGAATGTCTTCGCCCATCTCGGTCCGCACCTTGTCGATGGCGTCCAGCAGGCACGCCTGCATCTTGTCGTACAGCCGGTCTATTTCTTCCGGCGTCAGGCTGGCGCGCTTGCGGTAGGGGTGCAGCTTGGCCCACCACAGCACCTCGTCGGGGTAGGCGTTACCGATGCCGGCCACGCACTCGCCGCGGGTGAGCACACCCTTGATCTCACCCTGATACTTCTTCAAGCGCGCTTTGAAATCCTCGCGGCTGACGGCCAGCGCATCGGGGCCGAGGCTGGCGAAGTCGGCAATTGGCGCACTCTCCGGCGGCTGGCGGGTGAGGAACACTTGCCCCATCTTCTTCTGATCCACATAGCGCAGGTCTTGGCCGTCCGAGAGGTGCAGCACGGCGTGAATGGGGCCGGCCTTCTTGTCTTTGGGCGCGCACAGCTGAAGGCGGCCGGTGAGCTTGGGGTTGATGACGAGCCACAGCAGCGCGCCGCCCTGCGCTAGCGTGAACACCAGGAACTTGCCGCGCCGGACGATGGCCTGGAACGTGGCGCCGGTGAGCGCAGGGCTGAAGCCGAGGCCGGTGAGGTCGCGCAGGACGATCGCCGCGCCGGGCGGGATCGCGTCGGCGGCCGTGATGGTCTGGCCCAGGAGGCGACGGTTGAGGACTTCTTGGGCGACTTCGAGCTCGGGGAGTTCAGGCACACGGAGAGTATACGCTAGGAGTGATACAAGCCGTAATCTACCCGCCTCTTTAGAGCATACACCCGAAGATACCAGACGCCTATGAATGGTCTGCTGTGGATGGCGAGATGATGCGGCAGTGAGCTGAGCACGCAGTGACGGGCTTCCCAACGAAGTGCACTATCACGAATCGGTTGGAAATGTTACCCGAGCCTATGTTTACTTAGGACGCGCCAAAACGGTCTTGAACCGGCGCGAAGAAATCAAACATTGCACTCTCGCCGCCCACCTTCGTCTGACTGGCGTGTTTCGTGCCTGAGTCTTGCAGCCGCCGTTACCATACATAGTGCGGGCGAGCCAAACTGCGCAATCCCCAAACCAGTTTGAATTGGATCGATGTAACCGGGTAGTTTGTCAAGTTCTGTGTAAAAGGGCGGGCGGCATCACTTGGCGGGCATGGCGATGCGGCGGAACTTGAGCGAGCGGACGACGGCGAAGAACATCAGTAGTTTGACAATGTCACATTCGAATTGCGATGTTATGGTATGACTGGCGGAATGAGCCTAAGATCGCCTCACCTGCCTGTTACGAACCGGAACGCTGGGGTCTGCCGGCCGAAGCCGTGCGCGGT
>JADZEK010000073.1 GCA_020850595.1 Anaerolineales bacterium | reverse complement strand
GTGATCTGTGCGTCAGGGGTACACCCGGTCCCTTCTCGAACCCGGTCGTTAAGCCTGACAGCGTCGATGGTACTTGGGGGGCAACCCCCCGGGAGAGTAGATCGTCGCCAACACACTCGCTGACTTAATCCGGTAGCGCTCCGCGCCGCCGGTCGTACCCGCTCCTGGCACACGCTCGGGGCGGGCGCGTTTAAGCCTGGCCCACACCGGCTAGCCCTCCGGCCTGCTCCACCTTCGGCTTCAGCGGGCCGGGCGGCGTCAACCCACCGGCCGCCGGGGAGTGCCCGCCCTGCACCCTAGCGCGCTGCCGACGTTTGACCGTTTTCGTGTTCCGCTTTATCCTAAGGCCGGCACACGCGCCCTCACCCTCCGCGCTCAAGGAGACCCACCAATGGCTTACTGGGAATATGCAGTCCTCACCCGCCTCAGCTCTGGCCTCGACACCAAGTGGTACGTCAACCGCGTCTACCAGCACTCTGAGACCGCTCTGCCTGAAGAAGCTACCAGCGCCGCCTATCGCGCCTACAACGAACAATTCGACGCTCTGCACGCTGCCAAAGTCTTCCCCATCCTCCCGGCCGTCCTCAACCTGCTTGGCGCCGATGGCTGGGAACTGCTCGACGACATGAACACCGGCATCACCGGCGGCGAAGGCCTGGTCTTCAAGCGCCAGTTGGCCCGCCGCCCGGCCGCCAAGAAAGCCGCCAAGAAAGCGGCCGCCAAACGCGCCCGCCGCTAACCATTCACTCTGGTCGGTTAGAGCGCGCCGCCCCAGGGCCGCCTGGGGCGGCGCGTTTTTATGCCTACTTTCGTGACAACTGACCTTCCCCTCCCGTGACATTGCCGGTATCATGCAGGCATGTCTGAGCAAAGCACACGCGTCGCGCAGCGCGCGGGCTGGCTAGCCTACAACCTGCGCTGGCTGCTGCTGGTGGCGGCGGTGGTGCTCGTGCTGTCTAGCCCGCAGCCCCCCTCGGCCCTGACCATCGTGCTGCTGGCCGGCGGCGCCATTTACAATTTCATCCTCACGCTGGTCGAGTTCGCCGAGCCGGGCCGCCGTTACCTCATTTGGACCACGCTCATGCTTGACTTCGCCCTCGGGCTTGGCCTATATGGCAGCACCGGCCTCGCCGACGGCCGCCTGATCTGGATCGGCCTGTTGCCTGGCCTGACCGCCACGCTGCGCTTTCAGTGGTGGGGGGCGCTGCTGACCATGGCGACTTTCTTGCTGCTGCAAGCCGGTGTGCACCTGGTGCTCGCGTCGCCGCCCGGCGCGGGGCTGCCGGCGCTGCTCATTGCCGCAGTGATTATGCTGCCGCTGACGCTGGCCGCGGCCTTTATCGCCCGGCAAATGCGCCTGCACATCGAACGCACCGTTTTCCGGCAGTACAACAACGAAACGCAACGCTCACAGGTGCTGCGCCAACACGCGCGGGCGATCTACGAAATGTCGTCCATGCTGTCGGCCACGCTCGACTACAAAGCGGTGCTCGAGGCCGCGCTAAACTTCGGCGCGCTGGGCGCCGAAAGCGCCTCGCCGTCGTCGTCGGCGTTGGTGGCGGCCGTGCTGTTCTTCGAGGAAGACCAACTGCACCTCTCGTCGGCGCGGCGGCTCACCCAGGCCGATCAGCGCGTCATCTGCCCGGGCCGCGCCGGCATCTTGGGTGAGGTGGTCCGCACCGGCGAACCGGCCGTGACCAGCGACCCCGCCCACGACCCCGAGCTGATGCAGTTCGTGAGCTTCCGCGCCTGCCAGTCGCTCATGGCGTTGCCGCTGCGGGCCGGCTATGAGACGTACGGGGTGGTGCTCTATGGCCACCCTTTACCCGACTTTTTCGACGACGATCAGCGCGCACTGCTGGTGGCGGTGGTCAACCAGTCGATCGTCGCGCTACAGAACGCCCAGCTCTATCGCAACCTGCGCCAGGAGAAGGACCGCCTGCTGGAAGTGCAGGATGAGGCGCAGAAGAAACTGGCGCGCGATCTGCACGACGGCCCGACCCAAGCCGTGGCGGCCCTAGCCATGCGCGCCAACTACGTGCGGCGCCTGCTGGAGCGCGACCCCAAGCATGCCGGCGAAGAACTGTTTAGAATGGAGGACCTGGCGCGCAAAACGACGCGCGAGATCCGCCACATGCTCTTCACGCTGCGGCCGTTGGTGCTGGAAAGCCAGGGGCTGACGGCCGCCCTGGGGCAGTTGGCCGACAAGCTCAAGGAAACTCACGGCCAAAACGTGATCGTGGAGGCCGAGCCGCGCCTGGACGACCGCCTGGAAATGAACCAGCAGGGCGTGCTGTTCTACATTGTTGAAGAAGCCTTGAACAACGCTCGCAAGCACGCCCAGGCCGAGCACCTGTGGGTGCGGCTGAAAACCCAGGGCGACGTGCTGACGGTGGAAGTTCAAGACGACGGCGTGGGCTTCAACGTGGGGGCGGTAGAAGCGAACTACGACCGGCGCGGCAGCCTGGGCATGGTGAACATGCGCGAGCGGGCCGAGATGATCAATGGCGCAGTGCGGATTGACTCAGCCGAGGGCCGTGGCACGCGCATTGTGGTGTTCGTGCCCCTGACCGAGGCGGCCAAAGAGCACTTGCGGGTATAGTGCGGCGCGGCGGTGCGCCGCCCCAGCCAACGAGGTAGCTCGACGCATGCAGAAGGAAAATCTCATCATCATCGGATCGGGGCCGGCCGGGCTGACAGCGGCGATCTACGCGGCCCGCGCAAACTTGAACCCGCTGCTCATCGCCGGGAACCAGATGGGCGGCCAGATCGCCATCACCAACGAGGTCGAAAACTTCCCCGGCTTCGACACGATCTTGGGGCCGGAACTGACCGAGAAGATGCGGGTGCAGGCCGAGCGTTTCGGCACGCGCTTTGAGTTCGACGAAGTGCTGGAAGTAGACTTTACCAAGGGCGCGCCGTTCTATCTAAAGACTTACGGCCAAGAGTACCAGGCCAACGCCGTCATCATCGCCACGGGCGCGTCGGCGCGGCGGCTGGGCATCCCCGGCGAAGATGACTACATCGGCCGCGGCGTGAGCTACTGCGCCACGTGCGACGGCTTCTTCTTCAAGGACAAGGACGTGCTGGTGATCGGCGGCGGCGACTCGGCGCTGCAAGAAGGCATCTTCCTCACCAAGTACGCCAGCAAGGTGCGGATTGTGCATCGCCGCGACTCGCTGCGCGCCGGCGAGCTGCTCATCAACCGCGCCAGGGCCAACGACAAGATCGAGTTTGTGTGGGACACGGTGCTGCAATCTATTGACGGCGAGAAGAAGGTGACGGGCGTGACGGCGCAGAACGTGCGCACCGGCCAGGTCGAGCCGTGGCAAACCGACGGCGTGTTCGTGTTTGTCGGTCACTTCCCGAATACGCAGATCTTCCAGGGCCAACTGGCGATGGATGAGCAGAACTTCTTGATCGTGGACAAGTTTATGCAGACCTCGGTGGCCGGGGTGTACGCGGCGGGCGAGGTGATGGACCCGATCTACAAGCAAGCCATCTCGTCAGCCGGGCAGGGCTGCCAGGCGGCGATCTCGGTGGAGCGCTACCTGGAAATGCTACACGACAGCAACCTGGGCGGGGCTGACGAGCGCCAGTAACCGGCGCCCGACCTGAAATTCGGCAGGCAAGCCAGCGGGCCGGCCACTGACGTGACTGGCCTGTTCTATTTACCAACCGGCGGTCGCCGCTCGGCTTACTTTCCCGCCATCAGCGCCCGCAAGTAACTTTCCGCGGCCTGCACCGCGCGGCCCCGGTGGCTGAGGGTGTTCTTCACGTCTTCCGGCAGTTCGGCCATGGTCGCACCCCGGTCTGGGAGCCAAAAGATCGGGTCGTAGCCAAAGCCGTTGCTGCCGCGCGCCACTGGGCTGATCTCGCCGCGGCACTCGCCCTCAAACTCCGTCAGGCTCAGCCCCCCACCCGCCTGCGGCACCGCCACGCAAATCACACAGACAAAGCGCGCCAGCCACGGGCGCGGGAACTGGCGCACTTCGTGCAAGAGCTTGCGGCGGCGGTCGGCGTCGCTGGCGCCGTGCCCGGCGTAGCGGGCCGAGTACAACCCCGGCGCGCCGCCCAGGCATTCCACTTCGATGCCGGAGTCGTCGCCCAGCGCGACGAGGCCGCTAGCCTCGGCCAGCGCCTGCGCCTTGAGGCGGGCGTTGGCGGCGTAAGTGTCGCCGGTCTCGGGCACGTCCGCGTGCAGGCCCAGGTCGTCGGGCAGCACCAGCTCGGCGCCCAAATTCGGCAGCAGCGCGAGGAATTCACGGCGTTTGCCCGAGTTGTGCGTGGCGAGCACCAGGCGGCGTTGGTTGTCAGACATGGCTGCTATGCGCATTGAGCGATGCGTACATTTGGGGGTCTCATGGCTGGAAACCCCATATCTGGCGGGGAATCCGCACATATTTTCTATATTATGTCAATGAATTTTGGCGATTTCTTGACTAATTAATTCGGAGCGTGCTATAATGCCGAAGTCTGTCCCCAAAGCCACTAAATGAGTAGCCCTCCGACGAAATTGGCGAACCGCGTGCTGCGGCTGAACGTAGGATTTGTCCTCAAGGAAGGCATCGGCTATAGCCGCGACTTCCCCTTTGACGAAGCTGCCGTCACCGTGGCGGACGACCTGACGGTGAGCGATCTGCGCGGCAACGTCAACCTGACTCGCACGCCGCAGGGATTATATGCGCAGGGCCTGCTGCGGGCAAAGGTAGCGCAAAGCTGTGCGCGCTGCCTGGCAGACATGCAGCAGCCGGTGACCAGCCGCCTGGGTGAGCTTTACCACTACCCCCCCGAAAGCGCCCCGCCCGACAGCCTGACCGTCGGCGACGATCACTACCTGGACCTGACGCCGACGGTGCGGGAGGAGTTTTTGCTCTCCATTCCCATGCAGCCGCTGTGCCGCCCCGATTGTCGGGGCCTGTGCCCGCAGTGTGGGGCCAACTGGAACGATGGTCCGTGTGACTGCCCGGCGGAGGACCGTGACCCACGCTGGTCCGGCCTCCTAGATTTGCTGGACCCCGACAAGGAGCCGCCCGCCAACTAACCGCTTGTGTGGTACTTCGACCCAGCCTGACCGCGCGAAGTCCGCGCCCTGGTACGAGCCAACCGCCGTCCGCTGCAGAGAGAGGGTGAGTGGGATGAAGTATACCGATGACTCCGGTAAGGACGCCGAAACCCTGGCGATTTTGATGGACAAAGCCTACGCCCAGGGTTACTTGTTGACGGATGATATTATCGAGGCCTTCCCTAAGGCCGAGGAAGCGAACGAACAGCTAGAAGAGCTGTTTTCGTTTCTGCACGGCGCGGGGATTGATGTGTACGAAGAGAAGGCCGAGGTGCCGGCCAAGCCCAAGAGCAAGCCGCGCCGCCCCGAAGAAGAAGATTTCGACCTCAGCACGATTTCGACCGACGACACCGTCGGCCTGTACCTCAAAGAAATGGCCCGCGTGCCCCTGCTGACCACCGAGCAGGAAGTGGACCTGGCCAAGCGCGTCGAGCGCGGCGGCAATTCGCAGCTAAAACTAGACAAGCTGAACGGCTCGGCGAGCTACAAAAAACGCGCAGAGCTGGAAGGCCATGTGGAAGACGGCCGCGGGGCGCGCGAGCACCTGATCAAGGCCAACACCCGCCTGGTGGTTTCGATTGCCAAGAAGTACATCGGCCGCGGCGTGCCGTTCCTCGACCTGATTCAGGAAGGCAACCTGGGCCTGATGAAGGCCGTGGAGAAGTTCGACTACCGGCGCGGTTTCCGCTTCAGCACCTACGCCACCTGGTGGATCCGGCAGACGATCACACGCGCCATTGCCGACCAGGGCCGCACCATCCGTGTGCCGGTGCACATGAGCGACCGCATCCGCCGGCTGTACAAGGCCGCGCGCCAGTTGGAGCAGTCGTTCGGCCGCAAGCCCACGCCGGAGGAGATTGCCGAGGAGCTGCACCTGGAGCCGCGCAAGGTGCAGTGGATGCTGAAGGTGAGCTGGCGGCCGCTGTCGCTGGAGCGCCCGGTGGGCGAAGAGGAAGACACTGAGTTTGGGGCGTTCATTGAAGACGACACCACGCCCACGCCCACCCAGAGCGCCTACCAGAACTTGCTGAAGGAAAAGGTAGAAGAAGTGCTGGCGACTCTCACGCCGCGCGAGGCCCGCATCCTGCGCCTGCGGTTTGGGCTGCAAAACGGCCGCTCGTACACGCTGGAAGAGGTCGGTCAGAAATTTGGGCTTACCCGCGAGCGCATCCGCCAGATCGAAGGCAAAGCGCTGCGCCGCCTGCGCCATCCGCGCCGCTCGCGCCAACTGCGCGATTATTTGACCTAGCCGCCCCCCACCCTGCACCTGCGACGCAAAAGCCGGCGTTTATTCCGCCGGCTTTTTGCTGCCGCGCTGTGGCCTGCGCGGGGCGGGGCTAATCCGCCGCCGCGGTGGCGCGCAGCTTGCCGTATTCGCCGATGGCCTCGAGCGATTGGTGGCGGAAGTAGGTGTTGTACAGCTCGGCGTAGTGACCGCCTTGAGCCAGCAGGGCATCGTGCGTGCCCTCTTCGATGATGCGGCCCTGGCGCAGCACGATGATGCGATCGGCGTTGCGCACGGTCGAGAGGCGATGCGCGATGATGATGGCGGTGCTCTTGCCCAAGATCAGGTCGAGCGCTTCTTGAATTTGCTCCTCGGTGAAGGGGTCAATGCTGGCCGTGGCCTCATCGAGGATGAAGATGGCCGGGCGCTGCACCAGCACGCGCATCAGCGCCACGAGTTGGCGCTGGCCCATGGAAAGCCGCCCGCCGCGCTCGCCCACCGCGGAAGCCAGGCCGTCGGGCAAGGTCGCCAGCCATTCGCCGCGGCCAATCTGGCGCGCCAGGGCCTCGATCTCGGCGTCGGTGGCGCTCGGCAAGGTGTAACGGATGTTGTCGGCCACGCTGCCGGAGAACAGGAACGGCGACTGGGAGACCAGGCCCAGGTGGCGGCGGTAGGCGTGCAGGTCAAACGAGCGGATGTCGCGGCCGTCAATACGCAGCGCCCCGTCCTGAAACTCGTAGAAGCGGGCGATGAGCTTGGCGATGGAGCTTTTGCCCGCGCCGGTGTGACCGACCAGGGCCACCGTCTCGCCGGGGCGGATGTGCAGCGAGAAGTCGGTCAGCACGGTCTCCTGGGCCGAATAGCGGAAATTCAGGTGATCAAACTCAATGTCGCCGCGCAGAGTCGGCACCGGCTCGTGGCCGGTCTGCTTGACGGCCGACTCGGCGTCAATGAGGGCAAAGACCCGCTCGGTGGCTGACAGCCCGGCCTGAATCTGGCTCCAGAAGGAGGCCAGGTTGGTGAAGGGGAAGAAGAAGCGGTCAACACTCTCAATGAAGAGATACCAGGCGCCGGGTGAGATGAGGCCCCCACCGGCCGCGTAGCCGCCCAGGTAGACCAGCACCGCCACGGCAACGCCGCCCAGCGCGTTCATCACCGGAAAGACGTTGGCCAGCACAAAGCCCCGCCGCAGATTGATGGTGTACGACTGCTTGTTGACCTCGGCGAACTCGGTGTAGACCGTGCTCTCCTGCCGGAAGTTCTTGGCCACGGCGATGCCGGCCACTGTCTCTTGAATAGCGGCGTTGACGTTCGCCATGGCGCGGTTGCCCTGGCGGGTGACGTAGCGGGCCAGGCGGCGGAAGGCCAGGGCCACGAACATAATGAAGGGCGTCATCACCAGCAGTGCCAGGGTCAGGCGCCACTCCAGCGTGAACAGGATGGCGGTGAGCACCAGCACTACGGTGAACTGGCTGATGGTGTCAATGACGAGCGTGGTGACGCTGGCGAACTCGGCCGTGTCGGAGGTGATACGGCTGACAATGCGGCCGGTGCGGAATTCGTCGTAGAACGACAGGTCGTGGGCCACCGTGGCGCGGAAGGCGTCGCGCCGCATGCTGTAGACGATCTCGCCGATGACGCGGGCGGTGAGGCGGCGGCGCAGGAAATTGACCAGCCAGGACAGCACGCCGGTGAACAGCACCAACGCGAGCAGGCTGAAGAAGTAACTCAGGTCGGGGTGCTCGGCCAGCCCGTTGACCACGCGCGCCAGGATGATGGGGAAGATCACATCCAGCGCGCCGGTGACGGTGACGCCGCCGGCCAGCAGCGCCAGGTTGCGGCGGTGGGGCCGGAAGTAGGTGACCAGGCGGCGCACCAGGTCTTTGTCAGAATAGGTGCGGTCGTAGGCCTCGGGGTCGAGGTTGCCGAAAAAGCCCATTAGTCGCGCGCCTCCAGGTTGAGCTTGCGGCGCTCGGCGCGGGCGAAGATGGCCTGATAGGCCGCGGATTTCGACAGCAGTTCGTCGTGCGTGCCGATGGCGGCGATGCGGCCCTGGCGCAGCACGATGATCTGATCGGCCCAGCGGATCTGCGAGAGGCGATGGGTGATCAGCAGCGTAGTGCGGCCCTGCGCGGCGCGAAAGATGGCCTTCTGTATCTGGTCTTCAGTGGCGCTGTCAATGGCTGAGGTCGAGTCGTCCAGCACCAGGATGCGCGGGTTGGTCAGGAAGGCGCGGGCCAGGGCCAGCCGCTGGCGCTGCCCGCCCGAGAGGGTGACGCCGCGCTCACCAATGACGGTTTGGTAGCCATCCTTGAAGCCCAGGATAAAGTCGTGGGCCTGCGCGGCCCGCGCGGCGGCCTCAATTTCCACCGGCGTCGCGTCGGGACGGCCAAAGGCGATGTTTTCAGCGACGGTGCGCGAAAACAGGAACAGGTCTTGCTCAATGATCGAGATTTGGCGGCGCAGCGCCGCCAGGTTCCAGTCACGCACATCCACGCCGTCAATCAGCACTTGCCCGGCGGAGGCGTCGTAGATGCGGCTGACCAGGCGCGCCAGGGTGGTCTTGCCCGCGCCGGTTTGGCCGACCAGCGCAACGGTCTGCCCCGGTTTGACAGAGAGGCTCAGGTCGGCGAGCACGGCCGGGCGGTCGGGGCCGTAGCGGAACGAGACATCTCGGAACTCGATGGCGCCTTCGATGGGGGCGGAGCGCCCCTGGGGGTTGTGGTCAAGCTCGGTCTCGGTGGTGATCAGCTCGAAGATGCGGCGCGCGCCGGCCATGCCCAGCGACACCTGCGAGTACGCAAAGATGGAGACGAAGGCCGGGAAGCCGTAGAGCCAGAGCAGGGAGTTGAAAGTGACAACCTGCCCCACGTCGAGCTGCCCGGCCATGAAGAGCAGCACGCTGTGGGCGAACCCGGCGGTGAGCGCCAGCGGCAGCAGCAGCAGCGTGAGCGAGCGGCTCTCGGCCGCACCCTGGCGCACGTAGTTCTCGCGGTAAGCGGCGGCGTTGCTCTCGAACTTGGCGGCTTCTTCGTCTTCGCGGGCGGCGCCCTTCACGATCTCAATGCCTTCCAGCGCCTCGGCCAGCGCGGCGTTCAGGCGGCCGAACGAGCCGCGCACCTGCTCGGTAATCGGGGTCAACTCGCGCAGCAGACGGCGCAGGGCGAGGACGTAGCCGATGGTGAACAGGATGGGCACGGCCAGCAGCGCTGGATGCAGCGTGGGGGCGACCAGCAGCGGCATGAGCACGAACATGGCCGAGCCTACGATCAGGTTGATGCCGGGGTTGAGCATCAAGTTCAGCTCACGCACGTCGTTGGTGGCGCGGGCCATCACCTCGCCCACGGGGCGCAGGCTGTGAAAAGTCATGCTCTTGCCCAACAGGCTGGCGTATAGCTCGGCGCGCACATCGCGTTCCAGGCGCTGGCCGATGACCTCTGAGCCGAAGTTGCGGCCCAACTGCCAAGCGCCGCGCACGATTTGCGTGAGGATGATGCCCAGCGTGGCGATGCCGAGCGCGGCGTAATTGGGCGGGGTCGCGAGGATGGCGTTGAAGGCCTGACCGATGTAAATGGGCACGGCCGAGGCGAAGGCGGCGTTGGCGAAGGCCCCCGAGAAGAGCCAGAAGAGCTGCCACTTGTGGCGCCAGGTGTGCGACCAGACCCAGCGCTCCACTGAGCGCCGATCTCCGCGAAAGACGCCGGTGACTTCGAATTCGGTAGCGGCCATGTTCTAGAGTTTTGAGAGCACGCCCGGCCCGTCGGGCGTGATGACGATGGTGTGCTCGAACTGGGCTGAGAGCGCGCCGTCCTTGGTCACCACCGTCCAGCCGTCGCGCAGCAGCACCCACTCCGGCCCGCCGGCGTTGATCATCGGCTCCACGGTAAAGATCATGCCGGGACGCAGCTTCGGGCCTTGCCCGCCGGGGCCGCGGTGCGGCACGGACGGGTCTTCGTGCAGGTTGCGGCCGATGCCGTGGCCGCCCCAGTTGTAGATGACCGAGTAGCCGAAGCCGGCGGCATAGGCCTGGATGACGGCCCCGATGTCGCTCAGGTGGCGGCCGACCTGGGCAGCGTGGATACCCTGCCACATGGCGGCCTCGGCCACCTCCAGCAGGCGCGCGGCCTGCGGTGTGACCCGGCCCACCGGGTAGGTGACGCACGAGTCGCCGCACCAGCCCTTGTACTTGAGGCCGATGTCTATGCCGACGATGTCGCCCTCGCTGAGGCGGCGCTCGGTGGGCAGGCCGTGACAGACCTGGTTGTTGACCGAGGCGCAGATTACGCCGGGAAACGGCGGGTGGGTGGGCGGGTTGCCGCGGTAGCCCTGGTAGAGCGGTTCGGCGCCCTCGCGCTTGAGCAGCGCGGCCACGCGCTCATCCAACTCGCGCAGGCTGACGCCGGGGCGAATGTCTTCCTTCAGTTGGGCAAAGGCGGTCGCCACAATTTTGCCGGCGGCGCGCATGGCTTCCACGTCCTGCGGACGTTTAAGCATGATGGCCATGACAGATCAGTCCTGGACTGCGGGCGGCGCCGATCAGACAGAAGACGCGGCCAGCCCGGCAAATAAGCGGTGAAAGCGGTCGTCGCCAGACAGCTCGGGGTGAAAGCTGGTCGCCAGCAAGCGGCCCTGACGCGCGGCCACGATGCCGTTATTGGGCAAACGGGCCAGCACCTCAACCCCCGGCCCCACCCGCTCGATGAGGGGCGCGCGAATGAAAACGGCATGAAACGGCCGGGCGCCCTCCCCCGGCGCGGCGGGCAGCGCGGGCACGTCCAGGTTGATCTCAAAGCTATCCACCTGGCGACCGAAGGCGTTGCGCACGACGGTGATGTCCATCAGGCCGAGCAGGGGCTGGTCGCGGTGCGCGTCGCCGGCCAGGAAGATCGCCCCGGCGCAGGTGCCCCAGATGGGCCGCTCGGCGGCAAAGGCCCGCAGCGGGTCCATCAGCCCGTATTCCACAGCCAGCTTGCCGATGGTGGTGGACTCGCCGCCGGGGATGATCAGACCCGCCAGCCCGGCGAGTTGCTTCGGCTTGCGCACCTCGACCGCCTCGTGGCCGAGGCCGCGCAGCATGACGCTGTGCTCAAGAAAGTCGCCCTGTAGGGCCAGGACGCCGAACCGCGCCACTTACCAGCCCCGCACCGCGAGCAACTCCGCCTCCGGCAGCGACGCCGCCGACCGGCCGACCATGGCCTCGCCCAGGTTGCGGCTAACTTCACCCAGCAGCTTGGCATCGCGGAAGTGGGTGGTGGCTTGCACAATGGCCTTGGCGCGCTTGGCCGGATCGCCGGACTTGAAGATGCCTGAGCCGACGAACACGCCGTCCACGCCGAGCTGCATCATCAGGGCGGCGTCGGCGGGCGTGGCGATGCCGCCGGCGGCGAAGTTGACAACCGGCAGGCGGCCGAGGGCCTTGGTTTCCTTCACCAGTTCATAGGGCGCCTGAATGTCCTTGGCGTAGGTCATCAGCTCAGATTCATCCATGGTGGTCAGGCGGCGGATCTCGCCCATGACTGAGCGGGCGTGGCGCACAGCCTCGACCACATCGCCGGTGCCGGCCTCGCCCTTGGTGCGCATCATGGCCGCGCCCTCGCCGATGCGGCGCAGGGCCTCACCCAGGTTGCGGCAGCCGCACACAAACGGCACGGTGAAATCATGCTTGTTCACGTGGAACTGCTCGTCGGCGGGCGTGAGCACTTCCGACTCGTCAATGTAATCCACGCCCAGGGCTTCAAGGATCTGCGCCTCGACGAAGTGGCCGATGCGGCATTTCGCCATGACGGGGATGGAGACGGCCTCCATGATGGACAGGATCATGTCGGGGTCGCTCATGCGGGCCACGCCGCCATCGGCGCGGATGTCGGCCGGCACGCGCTCGAGGGCCATCACGGCGCAAGCGCCGGCGTCTTCGGCGATGCGGGCCTGGTCGGCGGTGACGACGTCCATGATGACGCCGCCCTTGAGCATTTGCGCGTGGCCGCGCTTGACGGTGAGGGTGCCCAACTGCTTGTCCGGTTCCATAGTGCGCCTCCTACAGCGTTCAGCGGCCGCCCATCAGGCTGGGCCGCGCGTAAGTTCAATGGACATCCGATTGTACCACCTATCAATCGGCCCGATGGAGAGCGTCGCGCCTAATTTTGTTAGGCATCGGCGTGGAGCTTGACAGCACCCCAGGCTTCTCGACAATACGCGCACCCGCTTGGAAAGGTTTGACGATGACGATTGACGCACCCTACACCATCCGCGCCGCGACAGCGGCCGATAACACCCGGTTGGCCGAGTTCGGGGCGGCGCAGTTCAGCGCGGCGTTCGGCGCAGACAACACGCCGGAGAACCTGGCGGCTTACCTGGCCGAGACCTACAGCCCCGAAAAGCAGGCGGCCCAGTTGGCCGCGCCGGACTCGCCTTACCTGATCGCGGAGGAGGCGGGTAGACCCGTGGGCTACGCCTGGCTGAAGTTCGAGCCCGCGCCGGAGGGGGTGCCGGGCCAGCGGCCAATGGAATTGGTGCGGTTCTATGTGGATAGGGCATGGCACGGGCGCGGGCTGGCGCAGGCGCTGATGGCCGCCTGTCTGGACACGGCGCGCGCAGTTGGGGCCGACGCGCTGTGGCTGAGCACATGGAACCGCAACGCGCGGGGAATCGCGTTTTATCTGAAACAGGGCTTTCGCATCGCGGGCGCGCTGACGTTCGTGGTGGGCGACGACCCGCAGACCGATTGGCTGATGGTGAGAGAGCTGTAGCCGCTACAAGTCGCAGCTGATAGCGATGAAGTTGATGTTGTCGAGCGTGGCCGGGCCGTGAACGTTGCGGAACTCGAACGTCTCGCCCAGCACCAGATAACCGGCCGACATGTTGGCCGGCACGCGCACGCTGGTGGGCGTGTCAATCAGTGTCATAAACCAGCCGTTATTCTCGGAGTCGTAGCTCCAGTTGGCGGCCGTGCCCCCAAACAGCGCCGCGGCCAACTCCGCTGTCAATGGGCAATTGGACCGCGGCGGACCGGACGCGTGCACGGCGGGGGTCGGCACGCCCACCACGGTGATGCCGTCGGGCACAAGGGCTTTAATCCAATCGGGCACGCCGTCTTCCACGTGCTCGGCGGTGCTCTTGGCGGCGGCAGTCTCTACCAGGGCCTGCGCCGTCGCGGCTTGCGCGGTGGCGGTGGCCGGCGCGGGTGTAGCGGTGGGCGGGAAGAGCGCGCCCAGCCACTCCGGCGAAGGGCCGGGCGTAGGCGTGTTGCCGTTGACGATCTTCACGTCGGACGGCATGACCAGGTTGATGAGCGCGATGATGGGGTTATACGCGAGCGTGGGCGTGAGTGTGGGGCCGCCGGGCGTGATGGTAGGCCCCAGTGTGCCGGTCGGCCCGGCGGGCGCGCTCGGCCCAGAGAGCAGCGTCGAAAACGCTGCGGCGCCGATCAGCAGCAGCACGAGCAGCAGGCCCGCGCCGGCCAGCCAGTGGTAGGTGCGGGTGTGGCGCGTCCGGCGCTGCTGATCGAGGGCGCGCACTTCGCGCATGGCCGCCGCCACCTGCTCGGCGCTGGCGCCGGTGCGCTCCAAAGCCGCCTGGATGTGAGCCAGGCTGTTTCCGAACTGGTAAAGCTGCCTGGCGCGCGCGGCCAACTCGGTCGGTTCGGGCGGGGTCGCGGGAATGACGATGACGGCTGGCCCGGCGACGGCCTGTGAAGCCGCCGGCGCCAGCCCAACCTCGGGCACGGCGCCGGCGGGGGTGGACGCGGAATCAGCGGCGGCGGGCGACACCCCACCGGCGAGGGCGTCGAGGAACGCGGCCTCGGGTTCGGACGGCTGGGCGGCGGGCAGTTCGTCGAGCAATTGGGCGAGGAGCGCGGCGGCGTCGCCCTGATCGAGCGGCGCGGCCGGCATGACTGAGTCGGTCGGGGCAGCGTCGGGCGCGGCTTCGCCGTCGGCCTCCGAAACAGCTTCCGAGGCGGTTTCCAGGGCGACAGCCGCGGGCGCATCGATGAAACCGGCGTCAGCGGCGGACACAGCCGGCGAGGGCGGCTCGTTCAGCAGCGCCGACAACAGCGCGGCCGACTCGGGCGCTAGGCTGTCGGCCTCGGCAGCAGGGGCAGATTCCAGGGGCGGGGCGGGCGGGGCCGACACGGCGGCCAGCAGGGCGACGGCGGCCTGGGCAGCCAGGGGCGGCTCAGGCGGCGGCGCGACGGGCGAGGTGGTTTCAGGCCCGTAAAGCAGTTCGCGCACCTCGGCCTGGCGCGGCGTCACGGCGGCCGGCGTCTCAGTTGGGGCAGTTGGGGACGGTGAGGCGGCGAGGCGGGCGGCAAGCTCCGAGGGCAGCACCCACTGTTGCAGCAGTTCAGGGGGGGCCGTCACGCTGCTGGCGGGCAGGCGCATCAACCGGAGGTGTGCGCCGTCGGACTCGACCTCAAAGGCCGCGTCGCAGGCCGCGCACCACAACTGGTCGGGCGCGGCAGCCTGATGGACGACGGATAGGCGGCCGCGCGTCCGGCAGACCGGGCAGGCGCCCTTGCCGGTCCAGGCTTCCGGCAGCTCGTGACGTGGCAGGATAGCGTCCAAGCCGGCAATACTCCCCAAGACCTTGCAGCACCGCGCGGCGGTGGTCGCGGCGCGGAAGGCCGCCCCTACTCGTACTTCAGCGCGTTCACCGGCACGAGCGTCGCCGCGCGCAGCGCCGGGTAAAGCCCCGAGACCAGGCCGATGAGCGTCGCAAAGGCAATCGAAAAGATCGGCAGCCAGGTCGGCGTAAACACGGCCGAGGTCGGCGGCGGCGTGCCGTTGGTGGCCGCCTGGCCCGCCAGGTAGGCCACCGCCAGCACGTTGATGATCTGGCCCGCGCTCCAGCCCAGGGCCACGCCCCCCACCCCGCCCAGGAAACCGATGCCGGCCGCCTCGCCCAGGAATACGGTGAGCACATCGCGGTTAGTCGCGCCCACGGCCTTCATCAGGCCGATCTCGCGCGTGCGTTCCAGGATAGCCATGGCCATGGTGTTGGCAATGCCGATGGCGGCCACCAGCAGGGCAATGGCGCCTACGCCGCCAAAGACGACCTGCAGCACGATGTAGAAGCTGTTGATACCCTGCACGAACGACTGCGGTGTAAAAGCCTGAAAACCCAGGGTGGTGATCTGGTCGGCCACGTCGAGGACATGCTCAACGGTATCCACCTTGACCACCGCCATGTTATAGCCGTCTTTGGGACGGTTGATACGCTTTCCGAGAAACCACTCGTTGAACGCGGTCACGTCGGCCAGCGACATGTAGATAGACCAGTCGGACTCGCCGCGCGTCTCGGCCATGAGGCCGACAACCTGCACCTGCACCGACTTGCGAATCTCAACGCCGTCGGAGGAGTACTTGATGAGCGTGAGCTTGATGGTCTGGCCCACCAGGTCGGGCGGCGGGGCCGGCTCCTGGCCGGGCCGAATCTTAGGGTCGTAGAACTGCATCGGCACGTTGACGCCGATGACGGCGGTGCCCTTGGCGAGATCGAGCGTGCCTTGCTGGGCGGTGACGCCCATGTCGGTGACGCTGTCGGCGCCCACGCCCATGATCGAAGCGTAGGTTTCCAGGCGGCCGTAGTACAGCATGGCGCTGCCGTTCAGCCAGTCGCGTGGAATGACGGCCGTGACGCCCGGCAGGGCCGCAAACTGGGCCAGGGCGTCGTCATTCAAGACGGCGACGGCGCTGGGGCCGCCTCCGCCGCCACCCCCGCCGCCGCGGCCTTCAACGATTGGGCCGTCCCCAAAGCTGGGGTTGACGTCAATACGCGTCAGGTCGCCGATGCCGGCCAGTTGTTCGTTGGCGTTGCGCTGCAAGCCGACGCCCAGCGACACCAGCACCACCACCGCGGCGGTGCCGATGACCACGCCCACCGCCGTGAGGCTCACGCGCGCCTTGCGGCGGCCCAGGTTCTCGAAGATGAGGGCGAGCAGGTCAAATAAGCCCATGACGACACCTATGCCACTCACCCGCCGGCGCGGCCCGGTGTTCCGGCCCCCAATGATCGTCCAAACCAGTTCCTAACGTATTCTACTACCGTTCGGCGCCAGGCCCCGAGGATTGATGGGCGCGGGCGTGGTCTCAATCACGCCGCCATCATCCGGCGCAATACCGCCGCCATCCGGCGCAACGCCACCGCCGTCTGGGAAAACGCCGCCGCCATCCGGCGCAATGCCGCTGTCGAGGCCGAACAGCCCCTTGAGAAAGCGCACGACCTTATCCCAAAAGGTCTCTGGTTCGACCACCGGCGGGGGCGGCTCGCCACCGCCATCACCGCCGTTGTCAGGGTCAATCGGCACGTTCTCGATCACCTCGACGGTCACAGTGTCGGTGATGGTGCGCTGCTGGTTGAAGTCATCGGTGTAATCCACGGTGATGTACAGCTCCAGCGGGCCGGGGGTGTCGGGAATGACGCTGGCGTCAAGCGTGAAGAAGCCGCCGGGGTCAAGCGCGCCGACCAGGATGATGTTGTTGGCGAGGGTGACGCCCGCGCTCGCGGCGCTAACGCGCATGTTGCCGAGCACGCTGGTCTTGCGGCCCAGGTTGACGATCTGCACCGGCAGCAAGTTGGGCTGAAACTGGAAGAACGGCCCGGGGTCGAGGTACAGGCTCATGTCTACCTGGGGCAGTTCGTACACCAGCAGGGTGATGACCTGATCGTCGGTGTAGTTGCCGCTGTCGGCGCCGTAGATGAAGGAGAACTCCATGGGATACGCGCCGGCCGTGGTGGTGGCGTTGACCACAAAGGTTTGCTCGGCGCTCAGGCTCTGGCCCTGGGCGAGATCGCCCAGGCTCTGCACGTTGGAGGAGTTGACCGGCGCGAAGTGGCTGAAGTCGCCACCGCTGCCCGAGACGCCGCCGGGGCCGGTGGGCGTGCCGCTGCCGTCGCCGCCCCCGGCCGTGCCACCGCCCGCGATCATGGTGATGCGGCGGGCATCAGCCGCACCCAGGTTCTGAACATCCAGGTGCAGGGTGAAGCGCGTGCCGGGCTGGAGCAGCTCGACATCGGTGGTGTAGGCGGTGATGAGCAACTGCGGGCGCAGCACCACGCGCTGGGTGGGCGTGGGGGTGGGCGTGCTGGTAGCCACGGGGCCGCCGCCGCTGGGCGTGACCGGGAAGGTGAGTGTGAAGTCGCCGCTGTAGCCCTGGCCGTTGGCGTCGGTGTAAGTGACGTTGACGGCCAGTGAGGCGGTGCTGTTGCCGGCGAGGCTGCGGTTGGCCGTCAACGGCTGAAAGACCTTATCGCTTTCGCCCGGGCCAAGGTTGCGCACCGAGCGCACGCCGCCGGTCACGCGCGGGGTGAAGTCGCCGGTGGCGAAGGTGACAATGATGTTGGTCGCGCCGGAGCCGCCGCTGTTGACGAACGTCATCTCGAAATCGAGGTCGGTGCCGGGGGTGATGGTGGCCGAGCTGGCGCCGTAGGACTGCACAGTCAGCAGCGGGCGCACGAAAGCCGTGGCCGGGGGTGTGCTGGTGGCGCCGGTGACGGTGAGAACGCCCGCCTTGGTGATGGGCGGCACGGCCGAGTTGGCGTTGATGACGCTCATGCCGTAGACGCCGGGCGTCAGCCCCTGCGGAATGACAACGGTAAGCACGGTGTTGCTGACGCGCGTGGTCGCCAGCGCCCCCACGCCATCTAGCACCACGAGGGTGCCCTCCGGCCAGTCCACGTTCGCGCCATAGATCACGGCGTTGGTAGCCGCGGCGTTCGAGACGGTACCGGGTTGCACGAAGAAATCCGGTCCGTCGGCGAGCGCAGGGCGGAAGGTGAGGCTCGTGCCCAGAGCCAGCACGGCCAGGAGGCTGAAAGTCAGGAGGGGATGCAGGTGTTTTTTCATGAGGTCACGGGGCCTATGGCATCAGTCGGGCGGCGCGGCGGCCATTTGCACGGCCAGGGCTTGCTCATACTGCTCGGCGGTGACGACCTGGCCATCCACCAGCCGGATAGATTGGGTGGCGAAACGCACCAGGCGCGGGTCGTGCGTGACCATCAGCACGGTGCGGCCCTGGGCGTGCAGTTCCAGGAGCATCTGAATAATGACGGCGCCGCTGTGCGTGTCCAGGTTGCCGGTCGGCTCATCGGCCAGGATGAGCTGTGGATCGTTGACCAGGGCGCGGGCAATCGCCACGCGCTGCTGCTGCCCGCCGGACAATTCCGTGGGCCTGTGGTAGGCCCGGTTCTCAAGGCCTACCTGCTTGAGCAGGGCCTGGGCGCGCTCGTGGCGCTGGCGGCGCGAGAGGCGCGCAAAGCGCATGGGGAAGGCCACGTTCTCCACCGCCGTCATACTCGAGATCAGGTTGAACGACTGAAAGATGAACCCGACCATGCGCCGCCGGTAGACCGCCAGGGCGTTCTCATCCAACTGATCAATGGCCTGCCCGCCGACGACGATCTGCCCGCTGGTGGGCCGGTCGAGGCCACCCAACAGGTAGAGCAGCGTGCTTTTGCCCGACCCCGACGGCCCGACGACGGCCGAGAAGGTGCGCGCCTCGACGGACAGGTCAACGCCGGCCAGGGCATGCACCGTCTCGCGGCCCATGACAAACGACTTGCGCAGGCCGCTGACGCGGATGAGGGGCTCAGGCATGGACACGCGCAGCCGTCAGTAGAAGAACGGCTGCATGATGCTCAACCCGCTCAGTTGGCTCATGACGATGGTCGGCACCAGGCCCAGCAGAAGCATGAGCAGGAGGGCGATGAGCAAGCCGGCCAACGACTTACCCGCGCTCAGGCCGACCGAGGCGCGCACGCCCAGGAACAGCAGAATGACATACCAGACGGTGTAGAGGTCAATGCGCGCCAACAGGTCACCCAGCACGGCGTAGAGCCAGCCTTCGCTGACGGGCGCGAAGCCGGAGAGGCCGGGGTTGGCCAGCAGTTGCTTCTGGATGAGCATGAAGCCCACGCGCACGAGATCGCGAATGGCAAACGGCAAGGCTGCCCAGGCCACGATGTTCAGAGCGCCGCCGGTGTTGTCGCGTCCGCCGAGCATGGTGAGGATCAGGTGGAGCAGGCCGCCCATGACCAGCCAGCCGAACCACAGCCGCAGCACCGCCACAATGCCCGGGAAGACGTAGATAAACACCGGGCCAGTGGAGGTGATCTGTTGCGCCTGAATGTATTGGGCCTGCTGCTCCGGCGTCCAGTATTGAAACACTTCGGGCATGGGGGACTGGCCCGACTGGTTGGCCGCGATCTTGATCGGCCCGGCTACGGCCACGGCCGCCAGGGCCGTGAGGGTGAGCACCAGGAGCGGCGTGAACCAGGTGGAGCGGCCCAGGGCCATGATCCTGGCGTAGATCGTTTTCGGCCGCAGCAAGAACGGGAGGAGCCAGTCGAAATAGAAGCGGCGCGGGCGTTCGAGAGGCAAGGCGGTAGCGTCGGTCATGGTGGGCTAATATAGCATAGGCCAACTGGGCTGATGGACGGCGCAGCGACGGCGCCCGAAACCAGGCGTGGAGCGACCAACGGCCGCGGCTGTTGCTATTATAACGAATGTCCGGGCCAGCAGGTTCCCACCGAGGTCACGGCGGGCCGCGGGCCGTTATAATCGGGCCTTATGCCTATCTGGCGGCGCTTTCGGCCCTATGGCCTCTTGATGCTGCTGGCACTGCCCGCCCTGTGGCCGCTCAGCGGGGCGGGGCTGCCGCGCACCAACGACGCCTTGCCCCATTTTTACCGCGCCGGGGAGCTGGCGCGGCTGTGGCAGGCCGGGGTGCTGCTGCCGCGCTGGGCGCCCGACCTGGTGTGGGGGCTGGGCTACCCGGTCTTCAACTTCTTTCCATATGAGGCGCACGGGCTGATCGCCGGGCTGAACTTGCTGGGCCTGCCGTTGCTAACGGCCTACCACGCGGCCACGGGGCTGACGCTGCTGCTGGCCCTATTGGGGGCTTACCACCTGGGCCGGACCCACTTTGGGCCGCTGGCGGGGCTAGTCGGCGGCGTCGCCTACCTATACTCGCCCTACCTGCTCTACGACGTTTACATCCGTGGCTCGCTACCAGAGGCACTGGCGCTGGCGTGGCTGCCGTGGGCGCTGCTGGCGCTGCGGCAGGCGGCCCGAGGCGAGGGGCGGCCTGCCGGCGGGTGGCCGGGCGCGCTCGGCGGCGGGGCGGCGCTGGCGGCGGCTATTCTGGCGCACCAGGGGGTGATGCTCCAGGCGCTGCCGTTCGTGGCCGCTTACAGCCTGTGGCAGTGGCTGGCTGGGCCGGGGCGCGCCGGCGGCTGGCGCGGCCTGGCTCGGGCGTTAACCCCGTATGCGCTGGCGCTGGGGCTGGCAGCGTTCTTTCTGCTCCCGGCGCTGGCCGAGGCGCGCTATGTACAGATCGAGCGCGGCACAGCCAACGGCGCGATGGCGTATGGCAACAACTTCCTGAGCCTGCGCGACCTGCTGGCTTACCCGCGCTTGCCGGTAGACCCAGACCTGCTGAACCCGCCGGTGGTGCGCGCGCTGCCGGTAGCGGCCCTGCTGCTGGCGGCGGCGGCCGGCGCGCGCTTGTGGCGCGGCCCGGCGGCGCGGCGCGCTGGGGCGGGCTGGCTGCTGCTGGCGCTGGGGGCGCTGTTGCTGATGCTGCCGGTGGCGCGGCCGGTGTGGGAGGCGCTGCCGCTGCTGCAACTAACACTGTTCCCCTGGCGGCTGTTGGGGCCGGTGGCCCTGTTCACGGCCATGGCGGGGGGGGCAGCGTTTGCGGCTGAGCCGGAGGCGACGGCCAGAGAAGCGCGCTGGGACGGGCTTGCGGCGCTGGCTTTAGGCGCGCTGGTAGTGCTGGGCCTGCCGTTCGCTTCGCCGCCGCGCGAAGCCGTCCCCGCCGCGCCGACGCCCGCCGATCTGGCTGCGTTCGAGACGCCGCCCGACTTTATCGGCACGACGACGGTGGGCGAGTATTTACCCATCTGGGTGAAGCCACTGCCTGACACAAGCGCGGACCGTGCGGCGCTCATGGCGGGCCGGCCGCCGGTGCGCTTCGACGCGCCGGGGGCCGCGGTGACGCAGACACACGAAGGGGCCTTTACACTTAGCGCCGCCGCGCCGGTCACGTTCACTTATCGCAGCTTCTACTTCCCCGGCTGGGCGGCGGCGCTGGATGGCGCGGCGGTAGCGATCACGCCGACGGTGCCTGCCGGCTTGATGGCCGTGGCGGCGCCGGCTGGGACGCACACGCTCACGTTTACCTACGCGGGCACGCCGATCCAGGCGGCGGCAGGCTGGCTGTCGGCGGGTGTGGCTGTGGGCATGGCCGGAGCCGTGCTGTGGCTGTGGCGGCGCGATCGGTCAACGCGCTCAGCAAACGACCCTGCGGCGTCCCACAGTGCAGAGGCGCGGGCGGCGGTGCTAAGCGCGCCTCTGTGGGCCGCCGCCATTGGGCTAGCGCTGGCGCGGCCGCTGCTCTATGATGCCGGGCTGACACCGCTGCTGCGGCCGGGGCTGGCCGCGGCGAGCGAGCGCGGCGTAGGCGGCCTGCCGCCGCTGAACCGCGATGTGGCCGACGAACTGACCCTCTTGAGCGCCGGGGTTACTCCGGCCATTGGCGGCGACCAGGCCGCCGCGCTGACGCTGTATTGGCGGGCCAACCATCCGCTGGGCGTGGCCTACGGCTTCGATGTGCGGCTGGTGGACGCCGCCGGGCGCACCTGGAGCGAGCCGGCGATGACGCGCCCCACGGATTGGCGCTTTGCCCCCGGCACCGACCGCTGGCCGGTAAACCAATATATCCTGGATGCCTACCTGCTCACGGTGCTGCCCGGCACACCACCGGGCGACTACACCGCGCAAGTGACGGTGTTCGCCTATTACAACCTGCAAGCCATCGCCACGATCCCTATCGGACTGGTGCAGGTCACGACGCCCACGCGGGCGCGGCTGTGCGCGGATGAAGCGGCGGTGGCAGTTGCCGGGCCGCTCGACCTGCGGTTGGCGGCGAGCAATCGAGCGGGCGCGGTCCCCGGCGATGACGTGACCCTGACGCTGTGCTGGCAGGTGACAAGCCTGCCCGCCGGACCGGTGACGGCGACGCTAGCACTGCTGGACGCGAGCGGCCAACAGCGCGCCTCGCGGACCTTTGCGCCCGGAGCGCCCTACCCGGCTGGAGACTGGGCCACAGGTGACCCCTTGCGCGACCAGGTAACCGTGCGCCTGCCCGCCGACCTGGCGACCGGCACTTACACCTGGATGCTGGCGGTGGGTGCGGCGCCGTCCGTGACGTTGGGCGCGCTGGCCGTCACCGCGCCAGAGCGCACGTTCGAGCCGCCCGCCCAGGCTGAGCTGGTGGACGCGGACCTGGGTCCGGCTACGCTGGCAGGTCGGATCAGGCCAGACACCGCTCCGACAAGTGGAAATCCGGCCGCGCTGACGCTCGTGTGGCGCGCCGATGACCTGATGGACGTGAGCTATCATGTCTTTGTGCACCTGCTGGCGGCCGATGGCACCCTCGCGGCGCAGTCGGACGGCGTCCCGGTGGACTGGACGCGGCCCACGACCGGGTGGCTGCCGGGCGAATACGTGCTTGATGTGCGCGCGCTGCCCCTGCCCGCCGACCTGCCGCCCGGCGACTACGCGCTGTGGGCCGGGCTGTATGACCCCGCTACCAACGAGCGACTGGCTACAGATGAGTTCCCCGACGGGCGCGTGCCGCTGGGCGCGCTGCGGGTGGCGGCGCCCTGAAACCCGACACCGCCTGCGCTTGAGGCTTGTCAGCGTCGAGGCCGAGGGGCGTACCCAACGCTGGCGGGAGTCATCTCCGGGCCGCTGTTCAACCTTAGAATGACCTGGCCTCACAGTAGAATGGTTGGTTCAGGAACACGACCGAAGATACGCTATGATAAGCAAACATAGCGACCCACTGGTTCACTGGCAGAGAGGAGACCCGATATGCGATTGTTGCGTCCGCCATACCGGGCGGCCCTGGCACTGAGCGTGGCCCTGGCCGCCGGGTGCGCGCCGGCCGCCACCAATACCCCCGCCCACACGCCGATGTCGCCAACCGCCGCGCCAACGACCAGCCGACCGGTTTCGTGGATGGTCCACGCTGACCCCAACGAGGTCGTTGCCTTTCAGAAGGTGGCCGAGGCCTTTGAGGCCCGGCACCCCGGCGTCTCGGTGACGCTGGTCAACATCGCCACCGGGGACGCCGACTATTTCGCGCGCCTGGGGTCGGACCTGGTGGCCGGCACGCCCGCCGACGTGGTCTACATGGATTACCGCGACGCGGCCCGCTACTACGCCAACCACGCCTTTCAGCCGATCACGGCGCAATTCGCCGCCAGCGACGTGATCGCCGCCGATGACTTCTACGCCCCCGCCCTGAATGCCTACCAGTGGGAGGGCGACCAGATGTGCATTCCCATCAACATGTCGAGCCTGGTCACCTACTACAACAAAGACCTATTCGACGCCGCCGGGCTGGCTTACCCCAAGGCTGACTGGACCTGGGCCGACTTCCTGACGACCGCCCAGGCGCTCACCCAGGACACCGACGGCGACGGCGTCGTAGACCAATATGGCCTCGGCACCGCCACTCAGCTCATCCGCGTGCTGCCTTTCATCTGGCAGAACGGCGGCGATTTCTTGACCGCCGACGGCCACGACCTGGCGCTCGACACGCCCGAGGCGTTGCAAGCCCTGCAATTCTTTGTGGACCTGCAGGCGGTGCATCACGTCACCCCGGGGCGAATAGAAGAAGAAGCACAGAGCAGCCAAGACCGCTTCGAGAACGGCACGCTGGGCATGTTCTTCCAGAGCCGGCGCGTGACGGTCGCCTTGCGGGCCAGCGCCGCCTTCGATTGGGACGTGGCGCCGCTGCCGCGCCAGGCGCAGGCGGCCACTATCCTACACTCTGACGGCCTGTGCCTGACCAGCGCCGCCGCTCAACCGGAGCTGGGTTGGCAGTTGATCGAATTCGCCAACTCCGTAGAGGGCCAGCAGCTCATGGCAGCCACGGGCCGCACTGTGCCGTCGAACCGCGCCGTGGCTGAGTCGGAATACTTTCTGGACCCGAACGTCAAGCCGGAGCACAGCCGGGTGTGGATTGACGTGATCCCCGGACTGCGCCCGGCCCCCGTGCTGGCGCAGTGGGAAGAGATCGCCGGGCGAGCGGATGACGAGATCGAGCGGGCCTTCTACGGTGACATCACCGCCCAGGCAGCGCTCGACCTGATCGTCGCCGACGCCGGGCCGCGCCTGACCGAAGACTAAACCGCGTGCCGCCGGCCCGGCCCCGCGCCCCCGCCCGCACTCACCAGCAGCAGCAGGCCGCCCTCCTGGGCCTGCTGCTGCCGTTTCTGTTGGGGGCCGGGGTACTGGTGCTCATCCCCGGCCTGCTGGCCGTCGTCTTGTCGTTTCTGTACTATGACGGCGTCAGCGCGCCCGCCTGGTGGGGACTGCGCAACTACAGCATGTTTTACCTAGACCCGCTGGAGCGCATCGCCATCAGCAACTCGCTCTACTTCACGCTGCTGGCGGTGCCGCTGCGGGTGCTGGCCGCGCTGGGGCTGGCGCTGCTGCTGCGGCGGCCGGGGCGCGGCGTGGGCTTCTACCGCGCGGCGGTGTACCTGCCCACGGTGATTCCCGAGGTGGCCTACGCGCTCATCTGGCTGTGGGTGTTCAACCCCTTGTTCGGCCCGGTGAACATCGTGCTGGGCGCGCTGGGACTGCCGCAACCCGGCTGGCTAGTCGACGCGAGCACGGCCAAGCTCGTGTTTGTGTTCATGGCCCTGTTCCAGATCGGCGAGGGCTTCGTGGTGCTGCTGGCCGGGTTGGAAACCATCCCCAGCGACTTGAGCGACGCGGCGACGATAGACGGGGCCGGACCGCCGGCCGTCTTCCGCCACCTCACCCTGCCGCTGTTGGCCCCCTGGCTGGTCACGCTGACGGTGCGCGACCTGATCTGGTCGTTTCAATACACCTTCACCCCATCGCTGCTGCTCACGCGCGGCGACCCGTACCACAGCACCCTGTTCCTGCCCTACCTGTCGTTTGAGGAGACGTTCGCCAACTTGCGCTTCGGCATGGGCGCGGCGATCCTAGTGGTGATGTTCGCCTGCAGCTTCGCCCTGGTGGCGGCGGTGTACGCGCTCACCCGGCGCTGGACGCGCCCCGATGCCGCCTAATACAGCGCCGCGGCTGCTGGCCGGGCTGGCGCGGCACGCGGCCGGGCTGGCGCTAGCCTTCGTGTGCCTCGTGCCGCTGGCCTGGATCGTGGCCGCCTCGCTGCGCCCACTCGGGCTGCCCCCGCCGCGCACCATTGTCTGGCTGCCCAACCCGCCCGCCTGGAGCAACTATGTTGAGGTTTTTCGCCTCCTGCCGCTGGCCCGCTACACGCTCAACTCGCTGATCGTAGCGTCGCTGGGCGTGGCGCTCACGCTGGTGACGGCCTCGTGGGCCGGGCTAGCCATGGCGCTGGCCGCTCCGCGCTGGCAGGGGCGGCTGGTGGCGCTGTGCGGCCTGTTGCTGCTGGTGCCGGCGGGCGCGCTGTGGCTGCCGCGCTTCGTGCTGTTCACCTGGCTCGGGCTGATTGACAACTACGCGGCGCTGCTAGCCCCGGCGCTCATGGGCTCCAGCCCGCTGTTCGTCCTGCTGTTCTATTGGACCTTCAAGCGCATGCCAACCGAGTTGTTCGAGAGCGCGGCCCTCGACGGCGCGGGGCTGCTGACGATCTGGTGGCGACTGGCGCTGCCGCTGGCGCGCGCCACGCTGATGGCGGTGGGCATCCTGACCTTCCTGTTGTATTGGAGCGACTTCATAAACCCGCTGCTGTTTCTGAAGACGCCCGCGCTGTATACGCTGCCCATCGGCGTGCAGCAGTTGAAGCAGATGGACCAGATCAACTGGCCGCTGCTGCTGGCCGCGGTGGTGGTGATGACGGCGCCGGCGGTGGCGCTGTTCGCGGTCGTGCAGCGCTTCTTCCTGGGCGAGAACAAGCTTTACGGATAACGCCTCCCTCCGCTCCAAAACGAGCGTCTGCTTATCCAACAATTACAATTCAGACTCAAGCCATGCCGCTTCACCGGCTGGCTCAGTGCTTGCTTTCCCGGCCGGCCCCGCGCGCGCCCGCCTGCTGCCGCCGTGCCAAGCGTGACGGTGGTGACGGCAATGACGGCTCCGCGCACGCCACGCCGCGCCTGGCCGCCCGGCGCGCATAATCCCCCAGAATTCACACCTGATATACAATCCCCGCATGGAAATTCTGCGGCGGCGGCAGTTTTGGGCCTGGGCGGGGGCCGTGGTCGTCCTGGCGGCGGCGGTGGCGGCCTACGCCTTCCCGCCCTGGCCGAGCCTCCTCGGGGTGGTGTTCGACGTGCTGGCCTTCGCCGGCACGTTCGTCATCGGCCTGATGCTGATCTCGCAGTTCGTGCTGCCGGTGCAAACGCAGAGCGAGCGGCGGTCGGTGTTCGACCACTTCATGCAGTTCGTCAGCGGCAGCACCGGCCCGATCGTCTTCGTGAAAGACGGCAAGACCGTCGGCCGCAAAGACGAACTGAAGCGCTATGGGCATGGCGTGGCGCTGGTAGACGCCGTGAGCGCCATCGTGCTGGAGCGCGCCGCCGCCGCGCAATGGCACCCCGCCGCGCCCAGCGGTGATGCCACTGCCGCGGGCGGCCCAGCGATCGTGCGGGCGGCCGGGCCGGGCATCACCTTCATCGCCCCCGGCGAGCGGCTGGTGGCCACGCTCGACCTGCGCCGCCAGTCGCGCAGCATGCCCGCCAAGGCCCTGACCAAAGACGGCATTGAAGTCAGCGCGTTTGTGTCGGTCACCTTCGGGCTAGACCCGCACCCCGAGCGCCCCGGCCAGGCCGCGGCCGAACTGCCGCCACCCGAGCGCGCCGAGCGCAACCAGGCCGCCTACCAGTTCAATCGCAGCAGCGCCTTCCGCGCCGTCTACGGCGTGGCCCTGGGCGACAAGCAAGCCATCGAGTGGACCGAACTGCCGCTGACCGTGGCGGTAGAGTGCTTCCGCAACGTGCTGGCCGAGTACCGGCTGGATGAGCTCTTCCAGCCCACCAAGCCCGATGTCTACCCGTTCTCGGCCTTCACCGGGCGCGTGACGGCCACGGTGAAAGACGCAGCTGTGCTGCGCGAACGCGGTCTGGTGATCTATGGCGTAGGCGTATCGGGGCTGGCCCTGCCGCGCGAGGTGGTCAACCAGCGGGTGCGCTCGTGGCAGGCGCGCTGGCAGAAGGCCGCCATCCAGCAGGAGGCGGCGGGCGAGACGCAATCCATCCGCACTGAGCGGCGCTGGCAGACCGACGCGCAGACCTTGATCTTCAAGGACATCCAGGCGCTGCTGGGAGCCACCGACGACCCGGTGGCGCGCAAGGCGCTGGCTCTGATGCTGCTGAAAGCGCTGCAAGCCGCCGCCGCTGACCCGGCCCAGCGCAGCCGCCTGCCCGCCGAAACACTGCGCGAAATTGAAGGGCTGAAAGGCGTGACAGCCCGCTAATGGACCTCGAACAACCGCCGGAAGCTTCGCCGCCTGGCGACCCCGCCGCCTGGATTGACAGCCTGTTGGCGCGTTTGCGCTGGCAAGTCGGTTCGTATTTCCATCACCTGGTGGAAGGCGACCAAGGCTGGGGCCAAACGCGCCTGGTGCTGGCCGCGGTGGTGGTCGTGCTGTATACCCTCTTCAGCCGGGTGTTCGAGCAAATGAGCAGCCTGTGGCTGTTCAACTGGACGCTCGACCAGCTGGCCCTGCGCGACCTGCTGCCGCCGGAGCTGCTCTACCTGTTCAACTTCTTCGCCTCGTTTGCGTCGCGCCAGGTGCTGCGCCACGCCCTGCCGCCGGTGCTGGGCATCGCGCTGGCACTGTACTTCGGCGCGGCCTACCTGAAAGACCTGCTGGAACTGCCCAACTGGCAGCCGGCCTTGCGCTACTTGTTCTCGACGTTGTTCGGCCGCGACTACCCACGCATGACCATCAGCCAGGGCGAGGCGAGCGTGGCCCACCCCGACACCAACCCCATGCTGCGCATCGGCGGGCCGGGCTGGGTAGACATCACGATCGGCAACGCGGCGCTGTTCGAGCGCGTGGTGGGGCCGTCGGCCGTGCTGGGCGCGGGCACGCATTTCCTGCGGCGGTTTGAGACCTTGCGCGAGGCCTTCGACCTGCGCGAGGTGGAACGCGCGCGCGACAACATCAAGCTGATTACCAAGGATGGGCTGCCCATCGTCATCAACGAGATGCGCGTGCGCTTTGGCATCCGCGCGCGGCAGGTGCGCACCGAGGCCAACCCCTACCCGGTGATGACCGGGGCCGTGCGGCGCGCAGCTTACAGCCGCAAGGTGTCGGGCAGCGGGCTGGAAGTGTGGTCGGAGATGGTGACCGGCGCGGTGCGCGGCACCGTGGCCGACTGGATCTCACGCCACCGCATGGATGAGCTGATCCCGCCGCCGCGCGACGGCAACCAGCCCGAGCCGCCGCCCGCCATCCCCTACCGGCAGGCGCTCCACGCGCTGTTTCAGGATAAGCACAGCCGCAAGAAGTTCGCCGACATGGGCGCGGAGATCATCTGGGTCAGCGTGGGCCACATCCGGCCCGACCCGGATGTTGACCCAGACCTCAAGTCGGAGGCGGACCCAACCGGCCGCGACAAGATTCACCAGCAGTTGATCGAGACGTGGAAGTCTACCCACAAGGCGCTGGCCCAGGACGAGCTGGCCGACGCCAAGGCCTATGCCCGCTGGCTGAGCGACACGGCCCGCTCCGAAGCCGAGACCGAGCTGATCCTGGCGCTGACCAAAGGCTTGCGCGAGGCGCGCGCCGAGGGCCTGCCGGTGGATGACGTGCTGGCCGACCGTATCATTGAGTACGTGGCCGGCGTGCGGCGGCGCAGCCCTGACCGTGAGCAACTCCAGCGCTTCTTGACTATGGTGGGCCTGCTGGAGAGCGGCTATCCGGGCGACCCGGCGGCCCCAGCCCCCTAGCCAACCCAAGAACGGAACCCGATGCCCTATCCCCTGCCGACCCTGAGCGCCGAAGTGCGCGACGCGCTGAGCGCCCGCCGTCCGTTGGTGGCGCTGGAATCCACCGTGATTACGCACGGCTTGCCCTGGCCCCAGAACCTGGAGCTGGCCCGCCAACTAGAAGCGACCGTGCGCGCGGGCGGCGCCTGCCCGGCGACGATTGCCGTGCTGCAAGGCGAAGTGAAGGTCGGCCTGAGCGACGCTGAACTGGCGCACCTGGCCCAGGCGCCGGGCGTTATCAAGGTCAGCCGGCGCGACTATGGCGTGGCGGTGGCCCAGAAACGCGACGGCGGCACCACCGTAGCCGGGACGATGATCGCGGCGCAGTGGGCGGGCATTCGCGTGTTCGCTACGGGCGGCATCGGCGGGGTGCATCGCGGGCTGGGTGAAGCCCGCCTGGACATATCCGCCGATCTACCCGAGCTGGCGCGCACGCCGGTGGTCGTGGTCTGCGCGGGCGCCAAAGCTATCCTTGACCTGCCCGCGACGCTGGAGTGGCTGGAGACGCACGGCGTGCCGGTCATCGGCTATGGCACGGATGAGTTCCCGGCCTTCTACTCGCGCACGAGCGGGCTGCGGCTGGCGGCGCGGGCCGACACGGCCGCCGAGGCGGCGCTGCTGGTGAAGGCGATGTGGGACCTGGACTTGAACAGCGGCGCGCTGCTGTGTGTGCCGGTGCCGGAGGCCGACGCGCGCCCGGCGGCCGAGATGAACACAGCCATTGAGCAGGCGCTACGCGAGGCCGCCGCCGCCGGGGTGCGCGGCAGCGCGGTGACGCCCTACCTGCTGGCGCGCATGGCGGCCCTGACCGAGGGGCACAGCCTGGCCGCGAACCTGGCGCTGCTGAAGAACAACGCGCGCGTGGCGGCCGAGGTGGCAGGCGAGCTGGGCAAGTTGCACCTGAAGACGTAGGCTGTTTTCTGGAGAGGCCGGTCATTCCCTGACCGGCCTTTTTGGGTGGGGAGACGCGGACTGTGGGGGAACGGCCAGGGCCGCCGGAGGCGCGGGGGAGGCCGCGCCCTTAGCCGCGGCAGGCGACCGGCTACGGCTGGACGTACTTGAGCACGCCCTCCGTGATCCAGCCTTCCACGCCCTGCGGCGTGCGAATCGTGCGCCACACCACGCCGTCAATGGTTGTGCTGGGGATGAGGACATCTACCAAGGTGCCCACGGGGATTACCCCGATCACCCGCCCATCGGGCGCGGCATCGCGCAGACGCACCGCTGTGATGCTGCCCTGTGCCGCGATGATGGCGCGCACCCACACGCCCGGCGGATAGATGGTGCTGGTCGGCGGCGGGGTGCGCGTAGGGGGCGGCGTGACCGTACGGGTGGGCGTGACGGTCGGCGAGCCGGTAGGCGGCACGGGTGTGCGGCTCGGTCGCACGGTGGGCGTCTGGGTGGGTGGGCGCGGCGTGCGGGTGGGCGTGATGGTCGGCGTGGGAGACGATTGCACGACCTCGAACTGGCTCGACACCAGCCAGCGCTCGCCGACAAAGATCTGCACTTCGTAGCGGCCGATCTCCCACCAGTTCTTGCCGTTGTCGAAGTCGCTGAAGCCGCAGCCGCCGGTCGAGCCGTCCCACAGGTGGGTTTCCGCGAAGATGACCACGCCATCGCGCAGCCACACGCCCGACCACTGCACGCCCGGCAGCCAGGCGTCGTAGAAGAAGTGCGCGTAGATCGTCTTGGGGAGTTGGTCGAAGAACGACAGGCCGGCGGCGATGGCGCAGTTGTCGCTCGTGGCAAAGCGCAGGTTGGCGGCAATGGCTTCGGCCGGGGCGGTGACCGTGGCGCTGATGATGGGAGTAATAAACTCCTGCGGCAGGCTGGGCGCGGGTGAGGCGGTGGCCGTGGCCTTGGCGGTGGCGGTGGGCGGCGGGCCGGGTGTGTAGGTGAGGCTGGGGGTCAGGGTCGGCGTCAGGCTGGCCGCGAGCGTGGCCGTGGCGCTGGGGGTGAAGGTGGTCGTGACGGTGCTAGTCGGCGGCACGGCCAGCCGCAGGAGGGGTGTGCCCAGCCCATAGGCGAAGCCGGAGGCCGCCAAGAAGATGACGCTGGCCAGGACCAGCTGCCAGCCACGCAAAACGGCCTCGCGGCGCACTTGAAAATAGCGCGCCCGGCGCGCGCCGGCCAGCGTGAACAGGCCTCCAACGGCTGCCAAACCGAACCCGAGCAGAAGCAGCCCTGCGATCCAGCGGACATAGGTCTCAGTCGAAGCCGATAGCATTGGTCCCAGCGCTCAGTTCGGCGGCATTATAGCATGTGGAGTTGAGCGCTCCGCCGCAGCGGCTGCGCGCGTCCGGGAACAGGCGGGCAAGCGGCGGGGAGACGCAGCGCTCAAATTGGCGGTTTTTAGCCGGTGTGCGATGGAGTGCATTGCTTACCCCTACTGCTTGTGCTAGAATTTCCAGACCGTTCGACTGGGAGGATGGACATGGTGGAAGTGACCATTGACAGCATCCGCGTGAGCTTGATGTCTCAGCATCGCGTGGTTATTCTCAAAGACGTTGACAGCGACCGCTACCTGCCGATTTGGATCGGCCCGTGCGAAGCCGACGCCATCACGGTGACTCTGCAAGAGATGGAAGTGGCGCGGCCGTTGACGCACGATCTGCTGAAGAATGTGATTGGCGAAATGGGGGGCGAGGTCGAATACATCATCATCTCTGATCTGCGCAACGACGTGTTCTACGCCCGGATCGTGATGAACCTGGGCGGCAAGCGGCTGGAGATTGACTCGCGGCCGTCGGACGCGTTGGCGCTGGCGGTGCGGCTGCACGTCTCGGTCTATATCGAAGAGGCGGTCATGGACAAGGCGGCTGTGCTGCCCGAAGAAGAGATGGAAGCCGACGCCAACGCCGCCGGGCCGGGCGAAGAGACGCGCCTGGACGCCTTCAAAGACTTTGTCGAATCGCTCGACCTGGAAGACCTGGACACCGACGAAGGCGACGACGAGAAGTAAGCGCGGCAGCGCGCCGACGCCGGCGTCGGCGCGCTGCCTGCCTGCCCGCTGACCCCATGAGCGATACCGCCGATTACGGCCCGAACCGATCGGCGCCGCATGCCATCGAAGCCGAAGAGGCTGTGCTAGGCTGCGTCTTGATCAACCCCGACGCCTACTTCGAGGTCAGCGCCTTCCTCAAGCCGGACGACTTTTACCTCCACAAGCACCGCTGGATCTGGAACGCCTTCGTCAGCCTGCACGAGCAGCGGCTGCCGATTGACATCATCACCCTCTCGGAAGAACTCGAGCGCCATACGCAACTGGCCGAGGTGGGCGGGGCAGCCTATCTCACGCGTCTGATCAACACGGTGCCGACCTCGCTGCACGCCGAGGCCTATGGGCGGCTGGTGGAACGCGAGGCCATGCGCCGCCGGCTGATTGAGGCGGCCACGGCGGTGGCCAAGCTGGCGTATGAGGAAGGCCGCGAGATCAGCGAGGTGGTCAACGACGCCGAGGCGGCCATCTTTGCCGTCAGCGAGCGGCGGCTGACGAAGGACGTGGCCCCGATCAAGGAGGCCATCAGCCAGTATTACGACCGCATCAAGTATCTGTTCGAGCACCGCGACGAGTTGTTGGGCGTGCCCACCGGCTTTGTAGATCTGGATAAGCTGCTGGGCGGGTTGCAGCAGTCGGACCTGTTGATCGTGGCCGGCCGGCCGGGCAGCGGAAAAACCGGGCTGATGCTCAACATCGCCAAGAACGCGGCGCTGACGTACAAGAAGCACGTGGCCGTGTTCTCGCTGGAAATGGGCAACGACCAACTGGTGCAGCGCCTGATCTCGCAGGAGACGGGCATTGACTCGCAGCGGCTGCGCCTGGGCGACATCCACGACCATGAGTGGCCGCTGTTTGTGCAGGCGGCCAACGTGCTCAGCGACGCGCAGATCTTCCTGGACGATACGCCCGCGCTGACGCCCAACCAGCTGCGCGCTAAGTGCCGCCGGCTCGACCAGGAATATGGGCTGGACCTGGTGATCGTGGATTACTTGCAGCTGATGCAGGGCGAGATACGCACCGAGAACCGCGTGCAGGAGGTTTCGGCCATCTCGCGCGGGCTTAAGCAACTGGCGCGCGAGTTGAACGTGCCGGTGCTGGCGGGCGCGCAGCTCTCCCGCGCCATTGAGCAGCGCGCCGACAAGCGGCCGGTGTTGTCGGACCTGCGCGAGTCTGGCTCGCTCGAGCAGGACTCAGACATCGTGATGTTCATTGACCGGCCAGACATGTACGAAAAAGAAGGCAGCAAGAACAACATCGCCACGATCATCGTCGCCAAGCACCGTAACGGCCCGACAGCCGACGTGCAACTGGTGTTCCGCGGGGCGCTGACCAAGTTCGAGAACGCCGAAACGCGCCACGTGGACTTGCGCCAGGTGTAGGCGCGGAGGCGCCACTCCAGCAGCCGCCCGGCGGGCCGATCAGCGATCTGACCGGCCCGCCGCCTTTTCCGGTCTCGCCGGGGCTAGCCGCGCACGCGCCTCCCTGGTAGACTAGGGCGATGACCATGAAGGGCTTCGCGGGCTTCCCCGACGGCAAGGTGCGCAGTGTGCCGCTGCCGGAGACGTTCTTCAGCGAATTGCTGCCGCTGGTGGACCACGCCGGCGAATTGAAGGTGACACTCTACGCCTTCTGGCGGCTGAGCCTTAAGACCGGGCAATATCGCTTTGTGCAGCGCGGCGACTTCGCCGACGACGAACGATTGATGCAGGGGTTGGCGGCCTCGCCCCGGCAGGCGGCTGAGGCGTTGGACGACGCGCTGGAACGCGCCGAGGCCCGCGGCACGCTGCTGCGGGTGGTGATCGAGGATGCCCAGGGCGAGCGCGACTTGTACTTCATGAACAGCGCGCGCGGGCGGGAGGCGCTCGACAAGCTCACGCGCGGGGAGTGGCGGCCGGAGGGGATGGACGGCGACGTAGTCACGCTCAACCATGTGCGCGCCAACGCCTACACCCTCTATGAGCAGAACATCGGCCCGCTGACGCCCATGATCAGCGAAGAACTGCGCGACATGGCCGACAGCTACCCGGCGGCCTGGATCGAAGAGGCTATCCGCGTGGCGGTGAAGAATAACGTGCGCCGGCTGAAGTACGTGCTGGCGGTGCTGGAACGGATGCGCGCGGAAGGACACTATGAGCAACCGACGGGCGCTGACGCGGAACCGGATCTCAGCCGCTACGACGGCTATCTCCGCTACCAGCCGGACGACGGCGCAGCGGGCGGAGACAGCGCGGACGCCGAAACCGACGGCGGGGAGGGCGGCCCGGATGCCGCTTGAGGTGCCGGAAGGCATTGACCCCGGACCCCTGCTGCCCGCCCCGCTGCGCTACACCGACGGCGCGGGCGACCCGGATTGCCCGTTCTGCCATGGGCTGGGTTACCTGCGCGAGGACGTGCCGCCGGGTCACATGAACTTCGGCAAGCTGGCGCCGTGCGTGTGCCAGTTGGAGCACATGGCCGCCGAACACGCCGACCAGTTGCGGCGCGACAGCCACATTGAGCAACTGGCGGCTAAGACTTTTGAGAATTTTCTGCCGGAGGGCGTCAGCCCCGACCCAGGGGTGCGCGGCACGGTGCGGCGCGCCTACGAGAACAGCAAAGCCTTCGCCGCCAACCCGGAGAAGTGGCTGCTGCTGGGCGGGACCTATGGCTGCGGCAAGACGCACCTGGCGGCGGCCATCGCTAATGAATGTGTGGCCGCCGGGCGAGCAGTGCTGTTCTTGAATGTGCCCGACCTGCTCGACCGGCTGCGGGCCGGGTTTGCGCCCGGGGCTGATGACAGCTACGCCGACCGCTTCGCAGAGATCTGCAATGCCCCGATCTTGATCCTGGACGACCTGGGCACCGAAAGCCCCACGCCCTGGGCGGTCGAGAAGCTTTATCAGATTCTCAATTACCGCTACAACGCCAAGCTGCCAACCGTCATCACCACCAATCGCGAGCTGAAGGACATTGAGCCGCGCGTCGCCAGCCGCCTGTCGGATGCGGAGATCGTCGTCAACCTGTATCTGCGCGCGCCCGACTTCCGCGCCGGGCACATTAATCTGACCTCCGAAGTCTCGACGCTGGCGGTGCACAGCCACCAGACGTTTGAGAGCTTCGATCCGCGCAACGACCTGGCCGGCGAGGCGCGGCAGTTGTTCCAGAAGGCCATCCAGGCGGCGCGGGAGTATGCGGGTCAGCCGGAGGGTTGGATGGTGCTCACCGGCGACTATGGCTCAGGCAAGACGCATTTGGCCGCCGCCATCGCCAACGAGCGCGCCAAGAGCGGCCAGCCGGTCATCTTCATCAGCTATCAGGATTTGAGCGACCTGTTCCGCACCAGCGGCCAGCGCGATCAGGACGACCGTAACGCGCGCCTGGCGCAGCAGGTCAAGACCACCGACTTCGTGGTGCTCGACGACATCAGCAGCCTGGTAGGCACGGCGGGCTACTTCCGCGAGAAGTTCTTTCAGGTGTTTAACTATCGCTTTGATGCGCAACTGCCGACGGTGCTGACAACGGCCGCCGCCGACAAGGAGCTTGACCCGCGCATCAAGAGCCGGATTTTCCACTCTGATCTGTGTCAGGTGCACGTGCTGAAGGTTGGGCCATACCGCGGCAAGCGCGTGGGCCGGGCGGCGCGGAAGAGCTGAGGTCTGCGCGGCGGGTGCAAACAACAGGCCCGGAGCGGTTGCTCCGGGCCTGTGTTTTTTCTCGAACGCGCCGTGGCCGGCGGCTACTCGTCGCCGTCTTCGCCCGCCAGTTCCTTCTTGTGGGCGGCCATGATGCCTTGGGCCAGGTGGTTGGGCACCACGTCGTAGCGCAGGAAGTCCAGCGCGTAAACGCCCCGCCCGCCGGTGATGGAGCGCAATTCAGTGGCATAACGCTGCACTTCGGCCAGCGGCACCTCGGCTGTGATGATGCTGCGCCCGCTGTCCTGGTCCATGCCCTGCACGCGGGCGCGGCGGGTGTTCAGGTCGCCGAGCACGTCGCCCATGTTGCCGTCGGGCACCACCACGCGCAGGGCCATCACCGGCTCCAGCAGCACCGGGTTGGAGGCCTCAAACGCCTTCTTGAAGGCCTCGCGGCCTGCCACCTCGAAGGCGATGGGCTTGGAGTCCACCGGGTGCTCCTTGCCATCGGTGACGATGACGTTCACGCCCACGACCGGGTAGCCCGCCACCACGCCGTTCTCTAGCACGCTCTTCACGCCCTTCTCAATCGGCGGCAGGTAGCTGCGCGAGAGGTTCATGCCTACTAACTGGTCGGAGAAGGTATACGTGCCGTCGCCGCTCGGCTCAACGCGCAGCGTCACCTCACCGAACTGGCCCGCGCCGCCGGTCTGTTTCTTGTGGCGGTGCATGGCCTCGCCCTTGCGCGTGATGCTCTCGCGGTAAGGCACCTTGGGTTGCTCCACGTTCAGGCCCACGCCGAATTTGCTTTCGGCCCGACGGATGGCTACGTCTATGTGCTGGTCGCCCATGCCTTCGAGGATGGTTTGCCGGGTGGAGTGCTCCTGGCGCCAATGCAGGGTGGGGTCTTCTTCTGTCAGGCGGGTGAGCGCCGGGCCCATCTTGGTCGAATCGGCTTGCGTGCGCGGGCTGACGGCCACGGTGTAAAGCGCGGCCGGGTAGGTGGGCGGATCCACCTGCAACGGGTGCGCGCGGTCGCCCAGCGTATCGCCGGTGGCGGTGACGCTCAACTTGGTCAGTGTGCCAATATCGCCGGCGTGGAGTTGCTTGACGGAGATTTGCTCCTTGCCACGCGCGACGTGGACTGTGCCGGTGCGCTCTTCGGCGCCCTTGTTGTGGTTCCAGACGCGCCCGTCGGAGGCCAGCACGCCGGTGAGCACGCGCACATAGGTGAGCTTGCCCACGAATGGGTCGGCTGTGGTCTTCCAGACATAGGCAGCCAGCGGCGCGGTGTCGGAGATGGGCACGGCCTCGTCGCCGTCTTTGCCGTGGGCGCGCACCGGCGCTTCCTCGGCCGGGGCCGGGAAGTAGCGCACGATGCCGTCGAGGATAGGGTTGATGCCGGTATCGGTCAGGCTGGAGGCCACGAATACGGGAATGAACGAACCAGCCAGCACCGCCTTGTGAAAACCGCGCACGACCTCCTCAGCAGTAAGCTCTTCGCCGCCCAGGTACTTCTCCAACAGCGCATCCTCGCCCTCGGCGGCGGCCTCCACCAGGTTCACGCGGGCGGCGGCGGCGGCGGCGGCGTAGTCGGCCGGGATGGCGATTTGCTCGGCGCCTTTGCCGGGGCGGGCCATCATCGAGAGCACGCCGATGACGCCCTTGAAGCTCTGCTGTTCGCCCCAAGGCAACTGCACGGGGATCAGCTTGGATTTGAAAGATTGCTGGACACTGGCGAGCGTGCGCTCGAAGTTGGCGTTCTCGCGATCCATTTTGTTGATAACGACGAAGCGCGGCAGCCGGCGCTCGTCCAGGTATTGCCAGACCAGTTCGGTGCCGACTTCGACGCCGGCCACGGCATCCACAACGACGATGCCGGCATCAGCCACGTGCAGAGCCGATTTGACCTCACCCACGAAGTCGGTGAACCCGGGCGTGTCGAGAAAGTTGATCTTATGCTGCTGGTATTCGATGGGGATGACGGCGGTGGAGATGGAGATGTGGCGGCGGTGCTCTTCGTCTTCGAAGTCGGCTAGGGCCGTGCCGTCTTCGACACGCCCTAGCCGGGATGTGACCCCGGTGTTGTACAAGAACGCTTCGGTCAGCGAGGTCTTACCTGCGCCACTGTGTCCCACCAGTGCCACGTTGCGAATAAACTCCGTACCGTACTCGTTCATAAGGCCTGAGTCCTCCGCTGGTACTGCAGTCTAGGGGTTAAGACTGTAGCATGCCGCGGCGCGATTTGTCAAACTGACGTGCGGCCAAGCTCTAAGCTGAAGATTGACACTGGCGCGGCCGATGATCGGGCGGCCCGCGCCGCCGGAGGCCGCACGCGGGGGCAGGCGCTGATACTATATTAATCATAGTGCTATAGCATTCATAGCAGGTGAGGCTACCCGGGGAGTGGGTGATGGATACCAAGGCCAAGTTCTGCCCGATTACGGCCGCCAGCGACCTGCTGGGCCGCAAGTGGGCGCTGCTGATCGTGCACTATCTGCACGCGGCCGCCCCCGGCCAACTGCGCTTCTGCGAGCTGCAAGATAAACTGGGCGGCCTGAACCCGGCTACCCTCAGCCAGCGGCTGAAGGAGTTGGAGCAGGCCGGGCTGGTGGCGCGCCACGCCGAGGACGACCGGCTGCCAGTCGCTTACACGCTCACCGCTATGGGCCGCGATCTGGGGCCGATTGTGGACGGGCTGAACGCCTGGGGCCGCGCCTGGCTGACGCCCGCCGCCGCCGGGCGCAGCGCCGCGCGCTGACGCGCCGGCCCCTCGCCGCCCACCTGATCGAGTTGGCACACCGCGCCCATAACCTGGCTGCCAGCGCAGCCCAAATAGAAAGCCGACTAAAATGTCTAACCAACCCGCCATTCATCCGCAGACGTTTATTGGGCACGTGCACCTGAAGGTGGCCGACCTGGATCGCGCCGTGCGGTTCTACACCGAGCTTTTCGGCTTCGAGGTGATGCAACGCATGGGCAACAGCGCCGCCTTCCTCTCGGCTGGGGGTTACCATCATCACCTGGGCCTGAACACCTGGGAGAGCCGCAACGGCCGGCCGCCCGCACCCGGCGCCACTGGGCTGTATCACTTTGCCATCCTCTACCCCAGCCGGCTGGAGCTGGCGCGCGCCCTCAAGCGCCTGATTGACCACCACTGGCCGATAGACGGCGGGGCGGATCACCTGGTGAGCGAGGCCATTTACCTGCGCGACCCCGACGGCAACGGCATTGAGATCTACCGCGACCGGCCGCGCGAGGAGTGGCCGCGTCTGGGAGACGGCGCGCTGGCGATGGCGAGCGACCCGCTCGACCTGGGCGACCTGTTGGCTGAGTTGGAGAAGGAAACCCAGCCGGCGGGCGCGTGAGGCCTACCCCCGACCGCCTGGATATCCATTGGCCGCAGCGCGACCGGCCATGAGGAATGCCCATGACCATCCTGGGGCTGCACAACATTCAGGGAAGCGTCAAGTGAGCGCCAACGACAAGCTGCATGGCGGCCAGCCGGTGCTGACGGCCGGGGTGCCGGCGGCCCAGGCCCGCGTGGGCGTGGTGCTGGTGCATGGGCGCGGCGCCTCGGCCTCCGACATGCTGACTCTGGCGGCGGAGTTCAACCAGCCCGCGGCCGCCTACTGGGCGCCGCAAGCCGCCAACAGAACCTGGTACCCGTATCGCTTCATGGAGCCGCTGGAAGCCAACGAGCCTTGGCTGAGCAGCGCGCTAGACAAAGTGGGCGCGGTGCTGGCGCAAGTGGCGGCGGCCGGCCGGCCGCCGGAAAAGACCGTGCTATTGGGCTTCTCGCAGGGCGCATGCCTGGCCACCGAGTACGTGGCGCGGCACGCCCAGCGCTACGGTGGCGTGGTGGGCCTGAGCGGCGGCCTCCTCGGCCCAGACGAGACTCCGCGCGACTATCCTGGCAGCCTGGCAGGCACGCCGGTCTTCCTGGGGTGCAGCGACGTAGATCCGCATATCCCGGCGGCGCGGGTGGAACACAGCGCCGCGGTGCTGCGAAAGCTGGGCGGCGCGGTGACGGCGCGGCTGTACCACAACATGGCCCACACCGTGAACAGCGATGAGGTGCGCTGGGTGCAGGCGCTGCTGGCCGAGCTGACCGGGTAGGCCGGCCGGCCCGCGGGCGTGGGGCCAATGGGCTAGCCCGGCCGCCGCACCGCCGGTGGTAAAATCAGACGGGCTAGCGGGACGTAGACTCATCACTAATGAACGCCTTGCTGCGCTTGTTCTCGCATAACTCTTACATCTGGGTGGCGCTGGGCGGCCTGGCGCTGCTCACCGCGCTCTTGGCCCGCGACGGGCTGACCGGCTGGGAGCTAGGCGGGCTAGCGCTGTACGGCGCCACGGCGATAGTGGCGTTCTTCGGGCTGCGCACGCCGCGCGCCAAGCTGGCGAGATTCGACGACCTGGCTGCCTTTGACAAGGCGCTGCGCGACACCCGCCCCACCCTGCTGGAGTTCTACAGCGAGAACTGCGGGGTGTGCATGGCCATGCGGCCTGCCATGGACCGGCTGGAAACCGACGCCGGGCACCGTCTGCAAATTCTGCGCGTCAACATCAATGACCCCATCAGCCGCAAGCTGGCCGAGCGCTACCGCGTGATCTTCACTCCTTCGTTTCTGCTCTTCAACAGCTATGGCGGCAAGGAAGAGGAGTACACGCTGATCCTCGACCGGGCGCGGGTGCTCTACTGGCTCGACCAGCAGACGATCGCGCCGGGCGCCGCCTGAGCATGACCGGCCGCCGCATCCTGTTCATCTTCCTGGATGGCGTGGGCCTGGGCGCGGACGACGCGGCCAACAACCCCTTCGCCACCGCCGCCATGCCCAACCTCAGCCAACTGCTGGGCAGGCAGCGCCCGCTGGCGGCCACGCCCGGCGGCGACTACGGCCGCGCGCGTTTTATCGCCACCGACGCCGGACTAGGCATCGCCGGGCCGCCGCAATCGGCCAGCGGGCAGGCGGCCATCCTGACCGGCCGCAACGTGCCCCAGGAGATCGGCGCGCATTGGGGGCCGAAGCCCAACGCCGCCGTCGCCGCCATTGTGCGCGAGGGCAGCGTGTTCAGCCGGCTGACGGCGGCGGGCAAGCGCGCCGCACTGCTCAACGCCTACCCGCAGCGCTACTTCGACGCCATCGCCTCGGGGCGGCGCAGCTACAGCGCCATTCCGTTGGCGGTGACGGCCGCCGGGCTGCCGCTGTTCACCGCCGATGACCTGGACGCCGGGCGGGCCCTGAGCGCGGACTTCACCGGCGCGGGGTGGCCTGAGAGCCGGCCAGAGGGCCAGAAGCCCTATACGCCCACCGAGGCGGGAGCCAGGCTGGCTGCGCTGGCGGGTGAGTATGACTTTGCCTTCTTCGAGTACTGGCTGACCGACTACGTGGGCCACCGCGGCACGCTGGACGAGGCGCGCGAGCTGTTGGCGACGTTCGACGCGGTGTTGAGCGGGCTGCTGGCCGCCTGGGATGACGCCGCCGGGCTGATTGTGATTACGTCCGACCACGGGAATCTGGAGGCGCTTGACCACCGCCACCACACGCTCAACCGGGTGCCGACCCTCGTGATCGGCGCCGAGCGGGCGGCTTTCAGCGCGGGCCTGACCAACCTGACCCACCTGGCCCCGGCCAGCGAGCGCTACCTGCTGGGCAGATCAGCGGCCGCCGCCGGCTCCCTGCCTGACACTCCGGCCTGATCTCTTTCTCTTTTCGCTTACATACACTACACTCGACGGCATGTTCCAACCGCCCGCGCAACCACCGCTGCGCCCCGCGCCGTCGCGGCTGGCATCGTTTCGCTTTGCCTTCGCGGGTTGGTGGTACATGCTGCGCACCCAGCGCAACGCGTGGATTCACGCCGTCGTCTCCACGGTCGTGTTCGCGCTGGGGCTGCTGTTGGGCTTGGGCCGGCTGGAGTGGGCCATCCTGGTGCTGACCGTGGGTCTGGTGTGGATGGCGGAGTTCGTCAACACCGCGCTGGAAGCGGTGGTGGATTTGGCCTCGCCCGACCTGCACCCGCTGGCCAAGGTCGGCAAAGACGTGGCCGCGGCGGCCGTGCTGGTGGGGGCCGCCACCGCAGTCCTCGTCGGCCTGCTGGTGCTCGGCCCGCCGCTCTGGGCGCGCGCGAGCGCCCTGCTCGGCGGCTAAGCGCCGCCTTTCTCGCGGATACCCCCTATGGATGTAGACATCGAACTATACCGGCGCGAGGTGCGCATTTCAGAACAGCCGCTGGTGCGCCTGAGCGCTATTGACATGGCCCCCGACCGGCCCAAACGCACCATGGTGTTCATTCACGGGTTCGCCGGCAACGCGCGGCAGTGGCGCTACCAGCTACAAAAATTCTCCGAGGACTCGCGTGTCATCGCGCTAGACCTGCGCGGCCACGGCCTGAGCGACAAGCCGCACTCGGACTACCGCATGGCCTCGATCATAGACGACATCCAGCGGGCGCTGGCGAAGCTGGCCGTGCCCGAAAAGTTCGTGCTGATCGGCCACTCGTTCGGCGGGGCGATTGTGGCCGAATATGCCGGGGCGCACCCCGAGCAGATTGAGCGGCTGGTGCTCATCGCCAGCGGCGGCGAGTACAAGCTCGACGCGCCCACCGCGCTGGCGCTGCGGCTGCCGGTGCCGGTGATGAACCTGCTCTACACCCTGTGGGCCAAGCGGTTCATCGCCGCCTCGCCGTACACGCTGCACACCATGAACGCCAACACCGTGCGTTCGTGGAACGGCTGGACGCTGCTGCGCAGCCTGACGATGCCCACGCTGGTGATCCGCGGTAACCGCGACAAGGTGCTGACCAAGGAGGCGTTTGAGGCGGTGGCGCGGGTGGTGCCCAACGCCGAGGAAGTGGACGTGGGGGCCAGCGCCCACATGGTGATGCTTGAGCGGCGCGAGGCCGTCAACCGGGCCATCGAGCGCTTTGTGGAGGGCGGCCGCCAGCGGCGCGGCATGGAAGACGACGACGACCGCCGCCGCCTGCGCCAGGAGCGGGTGTGGCTCGACCACTACGACGACGAGGTGCCCTACACCGTCGGCGTGCCGCCGGTGCCTATGCACCGTGTGCTGCGGTCTTCGGCGCGGCGCTTTCCGCTACACCCGGCGCTGCTATTTGAAGGCGGCATCATTACCTATCGCCGGCTCAACCGCGAATCGAGCCGATTTGCCAACTGGCTGCGGGCGCTGGGCGTGCGCCCCGGCGACCGGGTGCTGGTGGTGCTGCCCAACCTGCCGCAAACCGTCATCGCCTACTTCGGCATCCTCAAGGCGGCCGGGGTGGTGGTATTTACCACGCCGCTGTCGGAGCCGGAGGAATTGACCCGGCAGGTGCGCGACTCGGGCGCGCGGGTGCTGGTGACGCTGACGCGGCACGCGGCGCTGGCGCGGCAGGTGAAGGCCGCCACGCAGCTTGAGCAGGTGATTTTCACCAACGTTAAAGACTATCTGCCCGAGCCTAAGCGCCTGCTTTTCTCGCTGCGGCGCGAGGCCCAGGAGGGGCACCGCCTGCGCCTGCCGCTGGAACCGGGGCTATGGCTGTTGTCGGCTGAGCTGTACAAATACGGCCCGCATGCGCCCGAAATCGAGGTACAGCCGCACGACCTGGCGCTGATCCAATATACCAGCGGCACCACCGACCAGCCTAAGGGCGTCATGCTCTCGCACCGCAACCTGGTGGCCAACACGCTGCAAACTCGCCACTGGATCCCGGCGCTGACCGAAGGCAAAGAGGTCTTCGTGTCGGTGCTGCCGTTCTCACACGTGTACGGCATGACCACGGCGCTGAACACGCCCGTGGCGCTGGCGGCGGCCATGATCATCTTGCCGACCTTCAGCACACGCGAGGTGCTTCAGGCCATCCGGCGCTACCGGCCGACGATCTTCCCCGGCGTGCCGACCATGTATCAGGCCATCAACAACTTCCCCAAGGTGCGGCAGTACCGTATTCATTCGATCAAAGCCTGCATTTCGGGGGCCGCGCCACTGCCGGTGGAAACGCAGGAGGCGTTCGAGAAGCTCACGCGCGGCCGACTGGTGGAAGGCTATGGGCTGACCGAGGCCACCACCGTGACGCACGCCAATCCGCTGCGCAGCCTGCGCAAGATCGGCTCCATCGGCCTGCCGCTGCCTTCGACCGAAGCGAAGATCGTGGACCTGGCGAATGGCCGCTCGCTGCGCCCCGGCAAGGTGGGCGAGTTGGCGGTGCGCGGGCCGCAGGTGATGCTGGGCTACTGGAACGCCGACAAGACCGCCGCCGACCCGCTTACCCGCGACGGCTGGCTGCTGACGGGCGACCTGGCACGCATGGACGAGGACGGTTACTTCGAGGTGGTGGCCCGCAAGCGCGAAATGATCTTGGCCGGGGATTTGCAGGTCTATCCACGCGACGTGGAGGAAGTGCTCTATGAAAGCCCCAAGGTGGCCGAGGCGGTGGTGGTCGGGGTGCAGCCGCCTAAGTGGCCGTTCCAGCGCGTGAAGGCCTACGTGGTGCTGCGCGACGGCGCCAGCGTGAGCGAGGAGGAGCTTATGGCGCTGTGCAAGCGCCGGCTCGAAGAGTACGCCGTGCCGTGGAAGATTGAATTTGTAAAGGAACTGCCCAAAAACTTCGTGGGCAAGGTCCTGCGCCGGCTGCTGGTCGAAGCGCCAGGAGAATAGCCATGTCGAAGCAGAAGCGCCGGCCCTTTGTTGGAGTGGACCTGGGCGGCACCAGCCTGCGCGCGGGCGTGGTGGCGGCCGATGGCGAGATCTTGGCGCTGGAGAAGCGCAAGACACACCCCGAACAAGGCGGCCCGGCCGTAATTGACCGGCTGGCCGACGCGATCCGCAAGGCGCTCAAGCTGGCCGAACTGCGCCCGCGCGACGTAGGCGGCGTGGGGGTCGGCGTGCCCGGCCCCATTGACGCCGAACGCGGCGTGGTGCGCCTGGCCGTGAACCTGGGGCCAGATTGGACCAACCTGCCGCTGGGCGACGAGCTGCGCGCGCGGCTGGGGCTGCCGGTGCGGCTGGACAACGACGTGCGCGTGGGCGCGCTGGGCGAGCACACCCATGGCGCGGGCCGGGGCCTGGACGATATGGTGGCCGTATTCGTCGGCACGGGCGTGGGCGGCGGGCTGGTGCTGGGCGGCCAACTGCGCACCGGCTGGCGCGGCAGCGCAGGCGAGGTGGGCCACTCGGTGGTGGCGGGCGACAACGGCGTGCTGGACAAGACCGGCCAGCCGGGGGCGGTGGAGCCGCTGGCGAGCCGCACGGGCATGGAGCAGCAGATCAAGGCCCAGGTGGCCGCTGGGCGCGCCAGCGTGGTGCCTGAACTGATGAATACGCTGGGCGGCGGCCGGCTGACGAGCAGCGTGATTTACCAGGCGCTGCGCCAGCAGGACGCACTGATGGCCGACGTGCTGGCGACGGCCCAGCACGCGCTGGGCCTGCTGGCGGGCAACCTCATCAACATCCTCGACCCGCAGATGATCGTCTTCGGCGGGGGCGTTACCGAGCGGCTGGGCCGCCGATTCATCGCGCCGATCCGCGCGGTGGCTTACGCCAATGCCATCAACCAGCGCAACGTGCGCGCGATACGTATTGTGCCCGCCGGGCTGAAGGACGCTTCGGGCGTGGTCGGCGCGGCCGTGCTGGCGCGCCGCACGCTGGATTAGGCGCCCGCCGGCCAGAACATTGACCAGCGCTGCTTCCAGCGGCCGTGCGCGACAGTATGGAGCCGGAGCAGGTGACCATCTGAGTGCGGTAGGAGGCCGGGAAGCCGGGGGATACAGGCGAAGACTAAGACAACGGGCCGGTCAAGCGGATGACCGGCCCGTTGGTTTGTATGGCGCGGGTGAGCCGCGGCAGCTACCCGGCGTTCAGCCCCGCCAGTGTTTCTGCGAAGGCCGGCAGCGCGCGATCTACCATGTCGTCGCTGCCGGTGAGCGAGATGCGGAAGAAGCCGGGCATCTCGACCGCCTGGCCGGGCAGCACAAAGACCTGGCGCGCCGCCAACTGCTCCGTGAAGGCCCAGTCGTTGGGGATGGGCGAGCGCGGCAACAGGTAGAATGCGCCCTCAGGCTGGTGCACCGAGTAGCCCATGCCGCGCAGCGCCCGAATGAAGCGGTCGCGGCGACGCTCCAGGCGCGTGAGGTCAACGTGCTGCTGCTCCAGCTCCGGCAGCACATATTGCAGCAGCGCATTGGGGAAAGCAAAGCCGATGAGGAATTGCGCGCCAAAAATGGTCTGGCGCAGCTCGGCGCGGTCGGCGGCCGGCATGTCGGGCGGCAGCGCCAGATAGCCCAGGCGCTGGCCGGGGGTGAGCAAGGTTTTGCCATAGGTATAGACCACCAGCGTGTGCGGGTAGTAGAGCGCCGGGCTGTAATGCTTGCGGCCATCGAAGAGGATGTGCTTGTAGGCTTCATCGGAGATGAGGTAGAGCACGCGGCCCAGGCGAGCCGAGGCGCGGGTGAGCAGGTCTGCCAGGGCTTGCAGCGTGGCGGGCGGATAGATGCGGCCGGTGGGGTTGTTGGGCGAGTTGACCAACACGGCCCGCGTGCGCGGCGTCAGCGCGGCCTCGAGGGCGGCCAGGTCTAGGTCGTAGTCGTCGGCGCGCACGCGCACGCGCACCGGCACTGCCCCGCTGCCAGCGAGCATGCTTTCATAGAAGAACCAGGGCGGGCTGTTGAAAATTACCTCGTCGCCGGGGTCAAGCACGGCCAGGCAGAGCGCCGCCAGCCCGGCGAATGCACCGTTGGTGAGGAGCACATCTTCGTCGGCGTAGGCCAGGCCGGTGCGAGCGCGCAGCCCGGCTGCCACCGCCGCCTGCGCCTCTGGCACATAGTTGCGATAGCCGAACCAATTGGGGTTCTGCGGCACGGCCGCGCGCTGAAGGCTCTCCACAAAACCGAGCGGCGGGCCTTCCCACGGATCGCCAGCCACGAACACGCACGCCCCAGGCCGATTGCCCTCGCGCGCGAACGTCGAGTTCAGGAAGAAGTTCATGAACGGCGACATCCGAGCGAAAGCCTCAACGATCCGTTTTGAGCTGGCGGGCATGGCGGCTCCTGGTTGGCGTGGGATGGGCGAGATTATACTTTGAGCGGGCGAACGGCCTTCCAACGGCGCGCTTGGGGCACTGGCGTTGAGTTCCAACCTGGTCGGCAACCCAACCGGCAGCCGGCTGGTGGCCAGGCTGACCGGCGGGGCCAGTTGTTCTGCGGCGCTGGGCGCGCCAGCGGCGCAACCGGGAGGCCGGCCGGAGGCGCCTAGAGCGTTACTGTGAACTTGTCCTGCGGCTCGACCGCCGCCTGACCGAGCGCGGGCGAATATGTTTGCACGCGGGCCTTACCGCTGCCAAGCGTTACCAGCCGCAGCCGGCCGTCGCCGCCACGGGTGTGCAGCTGCCAGTTTGCAAATACCTGATGCACTATCGTACCGTCACGGCCGGCGTCGGCGCGGTAAGCAGTGCACCCGCCGATGTGATGCCCGCTTTGCACCCAGTGGAGATTGGCATGGCGGCTGACCAACTGGCGCCACAGGTCCTCGCCATCGGCGGCCGTCGCGCCCAGCGGGTAGATTTTGGGATTGTGCGCCGCGCCGGGGCCGACGCGCGCGCCGTCATCGTAGAGAAACGAGTGGGTGCATAGGACAGCCCAGTGGTCGTGACAGCGTTCCAGCACGGCGTTGGCCCACGCGACGACCGCGGGGCGCGGCCCAAACTCCAGGCTGAGCAACAGGTACTCGGCGCCAGCGATGGTCAGGCGGCAGTAGGCGTTTTCGCTGTGCCCGGCTTCGTAAAACCCGCCGCGCCACCAGGCGTGGGCGGTATAGCGCGCGGGCGGAAACGTGGCGTTGAAACCTGTGACCCGCCGCTCGGCGTCGCCAATGCTGTCGTAGTCGTGGTTGCCAATGGCGATCAAATACGGGATTTCGACCGCATCGAGAATGCGGATAGCAGCGTCAGCGTTGGCCCACTGGCGGGGGTCGTTGCCGTCCACCACGTCGCCCACGTGCAGCACAGCCTGAATGTTGTAGCGCGCCTGGTTATCCGCGATCCACTGCGTTTGCGCCGTGAAGAGCGCCGGGTAGTTGGCCGAGTAGATTTGCGTATCGGGCAGAAAGACGAGCGAGAACTCGCCCGCGGCGGGCGGGTCTAGCTCTGCAGGCCTGGCTGGCGCAGTTGTCATTTCCGGCGGCGTGGAGGGTTCCATGGCTGAAGGCGGCGGCTTGGTCGGCTAGTGGTGCTTCAGACGAGTGGCTTGACCATGTACAGGCCAACGCGCTCAAATCTGTGCTTACGATAGTACTCGCGAGTGCCCACGGCGGCGATGACGGCCAGGCGGGCGAAGCCAGCGGCGCGGGCCAGGCGCTCGGCCTCCGCCAGCAGCCGCCCGCCCAGGCCCAGGTGCTGCGCCTCGCCCGCGGCCGTCTCGCCCAGGCGCATGGCGGGGCCGTAGACGTGCACTTCGCGGATCAGCGCGGCGCCGGTAAGCTCGGCCAGCTCGATCTCGGCGGTGGCGGCGGGGTCGGGCAGCAGCAGGCGCAGAAAACCGGCCAGTTGGTCGGCCGCCGTGTTCACGCTCAGGAAGTGTTCCTCGCCCGCGGTCGTGGCGTAGGGCTGGTCGGTCAGCGCCAGGTCGCCGAGCACCTTGGCTGCGCGCACCTCGCGGCAGCGAATACAGTCGCAGCGCCCGCCTTCGGCGGCGAGCTTCCGCTGCACCACCTCGCGCAGGTTGCTGGCGGTGCTGCCTGCCACCACGTGCCCGGCGGGAATGTCGCGGATGATGCGGTTGAGGCGCACATAGCGCGGGGTCTGGCGCTTGCAGGCGGCCAGCAGGTCAATTAGCTCTGGATCGCTATACGGGCGGTACTCGCCGCGCTCGTACCACGCCACCAATTCAGCCTCGCGCACCAGGGCGCAGGGGTAGAGCTTTAGCTCGTCTGGGCGCAGGCCGGGGTCGGCCCACAGACGGGCGTAGTCGTCCAGGTCGCCGGCGGGGGTCGCGCCGAGCAGGTTGGGCATCCAGTGCAGGTGGAGCTTGAAGCCCGCGGCGCGCAACAGGCGCACGGCGCGGCGGGTCTGTTCCACGGTGTGGCCGCGCTTGTTCAGGTCGAGTATCCGGTCGTCCAGGCTTTGCGCGCCGAGCTGCACCTTGGTCACGCCGTAGCGCCGCAGCCGGCGCACTTCGGCCGCGTCCACGTAGTCGGGGCGGGTCTCAATGACCAGGCCCACGTTGCGATGCGACGCGGTTTCGTTGACGCGCTGCGCCTCCTCCAGTGTGACCGAGTCTACGCCGTTCAGCGCGTCGAAGCAGCGACGGATGAACCACTCCTGATAGTCGGCGGGGTAGTACGACCAGGTGCCGCCCAGGATGAGCAGTTCGACTTTGTCGGTGGCATGGCCGATATTGTCGAGCGCGCGCAGGCGGGCGGCGGTGGTGGCGCAGGGGTCGAACTGGTGATACTCAGCGCGGATGGCTCCCGGCTCGTCGGCCAGATAGCTCTTGGGCATGCGCGCATCGGTGGGGCAGAAGAGGCACTCGCCGGGGCAGGGGAAGGGCTTCGTCAGCACCGTCACGGTCGCCACGCCCGAGAGGGTGCGGATGGGCTTCATTTGCAGGCGTCGCAGCACCTCGCGGTCGAACGTCAGGCGGCCGTCGGCGCAGAAGCGGCGGTAGGCTTCAACGATCTGGTCTTTGGCAAATTGCCCGCCGGAATGATTTCCGCCCTCTGCCACGCGCGGGTAGCGGCGCAGGAGGCGCGCCAGGTCTTGCGGGCCGAAAGGCGCGAGGCCGGCCGCTTCCTGGATCAACCGCAGCAGTTGCGCGTCATCGGCGGGGGCGGCACGCCGGCCGCGCTTGTGGCTCCACTGCTCGGCGCGCATGTCAGACCGCGATCAACGCGACAGCCGCCAGGCAGCACGCCGCGCCCGCCCACTGGACGCGCGCCACACGTTCCTTGAGGATGATCCAGGCCAGCAGCACCGTGGCCGCCGGGTAGAGCGAGGAGAGCACGGCCGCGACATCGAGGCGCGTGGACTGCTTGGCGAGGGCATAGAACAGGTTGCCGCCGCTGTCGAGGAGGCCGGCGACGATGGCGATGGGGTGCGCGGTGACGCGCGGCAGCGGCTGGCGCGCCACGGCCAGCAGCACCAGCGCCATGACCAGCGAGGCCAGCCGGGCGATGAGCAGCGGCGCGAACAACTGTCCCGGCGCAGTGGCGGGCAGCAGCACGAAGAACCCGCCGAAGCCCAGGCCAGCGCACACCGCCAGCACCAGGCCTTGGCGCAGATTGCCGTCCTTGGCCCGCTCCGCCTCCGGGCTGCGCGAAACCAAGAAGATGCCTGCCAGCGCCAGTGCAAAGCCTGCCATCTGCCACGGGTTGGGCAGGCCCTGCGACAGTGAGCCATAGAGCACCGGCACCGCGCCCGTGACCACGGCGGCCACCGGGGCCACCGTGGCGGCGCGGTCAATGCTCAGGCCGCGATAGAGGAACACGATACCGATGCCGCCCGCCAGCCCGGCCGCCGCCGCCAGGAAAGCCGGCGCGCCGGTGGGCAGCGGCTCGCGCAGGAGCAGCGTGAGCGCCAGGAGCAGCAGCGTGCCGGAGAGCGTGACGATGACCAGTACCTGATACTGGTTGCCGCGGCGCGAGGCCAGCCCGCCCGAAAAATCGCCGCTGCCCCACACGGCGGCCGACAGCAGAGCGCTGAGCATTCCCAACAGTGAAGCGGACAAGATTGATCCCCAAGTGGCGTGGCGAGAGTGACCCTATAATTATCGCACATGGACCTGGCCGTCGCGCAGCGCCTGGCTGCCCTGAACCAAGCCTTTTACGAAGATCACGCCGAAGACTTCGCTGACACGCGCCCGCGCCTGCCCGCCGGGGTGAGCCGCGTGCTGGGGCGCGTGGCCCGCGGCACGCGGGTGCTGGAGGTGGGCTGCGGCGACGGCAAGGTAGGCCGGGCGCTGGCCCGCGCGGGGGCGGCGGGGTACCTGGGGCTAGACGTGAGCGAGGCGATGCTGGCCCGCGCACGGCGCTACACCGGAGCCGAAGCGCTACCGGTGCCCCTGGCGTTTCAGCGCGCCGATTTGATGGACCCAGCCTGGCCCGGCGCCCTGCCCGCCCAGCCCTTCGACTGGGTGCTGGCCTTTGGCGTCTTCCACCACCTGCCGGGGGCGGCGCGGCGGGCGCAGGTGTTCGGCGCGCTGGCGGCGCGACTGGCGGCGGACGGGCATCTCGCGCTGGCGAACTGGCAGTTCACCCGCAGCGAACGGCTGAGCAAGCGGCAGGTAGGTTGGGAGGCGGTGGGACTGACCGTGGCCGACGTGGAACCCGGCGACGCGCTGCTGCCCTGGGAGCGGCGCGGCCGGACCGGCCTGCGGTTTGTGCATCTGCTGGACGCGGCCGAGGCGCAGCAGTTGGCGGCGAACACGGGCCTGCGCGTGCGGGAGACGTTTAGCGCCGACGGCGCGAGCGGCGACTTGAACGAGTATTGGATCATGGGGCGGGAGCGATCGAAGGCTGGGAACTCAAGGGCCCGGGGGGACTCGGGAGAGGAGCCAAGGCCCTGGCACGGATGCGAGCTGGTGGGAGGGTGAGCGGTGATTCGACCATCGAGTGAACGCTACCTGACAAACCCGGACGACGTGGCGGCCAACCGCAGCGGCACACTGACCGACGGCCAGCGGCGCAAAGCCAGCCAGGTGAACTGGGGCGCGGGCGCGGTGGCGCTGCTGGTGGGGGCCTTAATCGGCGGCGGGCTGGTGGTGCCTTTCTTCATCATGTTTCAGGAGCAGAACGAACCGCTGGCGCTCATCATCCCGGCGCTGATCCTGCTGGTCGTGGGCGTGCCGGTGGGCCTGGTCATCCTGCAAAACATCGTGCGGCTGGCGCTCACCCGGCAAGACCTGGCGGCGGGCGAGGTGCAGACCGCCGATGGGCAGGTGGCCTGGCGGCGCAGGCGCTACGCCGCCGAGTGGCCCGGCCGCCCGTTCTGGACCAACAACAGCGTGAGCGGCCTGGCGCCGGGGCCGTATCGCTTCTACTACCTGCCGCGCTCCGGCTACGTGCTCTCGGCCGAGAAACTGGGCGGCCTGACGCTGGCGGCCGGGATGATGGGCGGCGGCGAGACGCCGGGGCTGACCGAGGTGCTGGGCCGCGTCATCGGCTTTGGCGCGGGCGACCTGGAGGCCAACCGCGACGGGCGGCTGGGCGGCGGGCAGGCGGCGCGCATGGTCGCGGCCGCCGCCGGGCTGGGCGTGCTGGCGCTGGTGATCCTGGGGTTCTGCGCCTTCGCGGCCTTCAACATGACGACCGAGAACGGCGGCCTGAGCGCCATTCCCCTGCTCTTCATCGGCGCTATCGGGCTGTTCGGGCCGCTGCTGGTCGGCTGGGCGGCGCTGAAGATCGTGCTCGACCTGCTGGGCGGGCGCGTGCAGGTAATCGAGGGCCAGGTGCAACGCACCTACTCCAGTTCGGGCAAGAGCACCACCTACTACTATCAGGTGGGCGGCAAGAAGTTCACCGTGTCGCTGCGGGCCTACCATGCGCTCGTTAGCGGGCCAACCTACCGCGTTTATTACACGCCGCGCGCTGAGCGACTAGTGGCGCTGGAAGCGAAAGAGTAGAGGTCGGAGGTTAGAAGTTGGAGGTCAGAGGGGCAATAGCAGCTCGCGCTAAGCCGGTTGGACGTCGGTGGCTGAGTTCAACAAACGGGCAGGTTACAGAAAACGTCCGAGTCGCGGTAAACTAGGCTTCTAAGGTATTTCTGCCGTCACGAGTCAAGGAGTGTCGTGTGTCCAAATATGTCGAATTCCCGCTGGAGGGCGGGGGCAGCATCGTGATCGAGTCGGCCGAGGAGCCGGCCCGCAGCAGCACCGGCTTCCTGCGCGGCGAGGGCGGCTACACACCCGCCAACGCCGCCCAACAGACCTTTGATGCCTCGGTCGAAGCCGTGCGCAAATCGGCCGACCTGCTGGTCACCAAGCTGCACGGCCTGAGCACCCCGCCCGACGAGCTTACCGTCACCTTCGCCCTCAAGGCCAGCGGCGAGCTGGGCGGGCTGGCCGTCGCCAAGAGCGGCGCCGAGGCCAACTTCAACGTCACGCTCAAGTGGAGCAAAGACGCCCCGAGCGCCGAGGCGCCCGCCGCCGAAGAGAGGAAGCCCGCCAAACCCGTCGGCTACAAGCCTTCTCGCAAGCTGCCCGCCGCACCCCAGCCGCCCGCGCCCGACGTGGAGGACGACGAGCCCGAATCTGACGATCGGATCGCCGCCTAGACGGCTGCGACGGCAACTCGGATGCCCTCGCTCGCCGACTTCAGTTCGCGGCTGATCGCCAATGTCGAGCAGGTGATCGTGGGCAAGCGCGCCCAGATCGAACTGCTGGTGGTGGCGCTGCTGTGCCAGGGGCACATCCTGATCGAGGACGTGCCCGGCACCGGCAAGACCATGCTGGCCCGCGCCCTGGCCGGCAGCCTGGGCTTGAGCTTCAAGCGCGTGCAGTGCACGCCCGACCTGCTGCCCAACGACATCACCGGCGTTAGCATCTTCAACCAGCAAACGAGCAGCTTCGACTTCCGCGCCGGGCCGGTCTTCGTCAACGTGCTGCTGGCAGATGAGATCAACCGCGCCACGCCGCGCACGCAGGCCGCCTTGCTGGAGGCCATGCAGGAGCGCCAGGTGACGGTGGATGGCGAGACCCACCCGCTGGCCGCGCCCTTCCTGGTGCTCGCCACGCAGAACCCCATCGAGTTCGAGGGCACCTTCCCGCTGCCCGAAGCCCAGCTCGACCGCTTCTTAATGCGTCTTTCGCTCGGCTACCCCGCTCCCGCCGCCGAACTGGAAGTAGTGCGCAGCCAGCGCCGCCGCCACCCCATCGAGACCATTCGGCCCGTGGCCGAGGGCGCCGAACTGCTGGAACTGTCGGCCCAGATCAGCGAGGTGCACGCGGACGAGACGGTCGAGCGCTACTGCCTGGCGCTCATCACGGCCACGCGCACCCACCCCGACCTGGCGCTGGGGGCCAGCCCGCGCGGCACGCTAGCGCTCTACAAGACCAGCCAGGCGCGCGCCGCGCTGCACGGGCGCGACTACGTTACCCCTGACGACGTGAAGGCCCTCGTGCCGCTCACGCTCGGCCACCGCGTCATCGTCAAGCCGGAGAGCCAGTTGCGCGGGCGCACCGCCGCCGCCGTGCTGGCCGAGATCGTTGAGCGCACCCCGCTCGATGTGGGCGAACTGAAAGCCGCCTAGCCGCGCCCCCCGGCCTCGCGCGTGAGCCGCTACGTTGTCTTCCTGCTCATCCTGCTCGTCATCGCGGCCGTCTTGCGAATTGATTTCTTCTTCACCGTGGCCTACCTGCTGTTCGGGCTGTTCGTGCTTGGGCGGCTGTGGGTGCGGCGCAGCCTCGGCGGCCTGCGAATCAGCCGCGCTTACACCAGCCGCGCCTTTAGCGGCGACGACGTGACCGTGCGCGTGACGCTGCACAACACCAGCCGCCTGCCCGCCCCCTGGGTGCAGGTGCACGAGTCGCTGCCGGTCGAGCTGATCGCCCCGCCCTTCCACCGCGAGGTGTTCAGCCTGGCGGCGGGCGAGCAGCGCTATTTCGAATACACGCTGCACTGCCGGCGGCGCGGCCTTTACCAGTTGGGGCCGCTGCAAGCGCAGGGCGGCGACTTGTTCGGTCTGGAGCCGGCGCGGCACACCGAGCACGCCGCCGAGCCGATGGTGGTCTACCCGCAGATCGTGCCGCTGCCGCGCCTGCGCGTGCCCACCCACTCGCCACTGGCCGCGCTGCCGGCGGCCGCGCCGCTGTTCGAGGACCCGGCGCGCGTGGGCGGCGTGCGCGACTATCAGCGCGGCGACTCGCCGCGCCGCATCCACTGGACCGCCACGGCCGCCACCCGCCGCCTGCTGGTCAAGCAGTATCAGCCCGCCATCGCCCGTGAGACGCTGCTGTGCCTGGATTTGCGCGCTGAGGCCTACGCGCCGCGCCGCCGCTTCGAGGCCGTCGAGTTGGCGGTGGTGGTGGCGGCCTCGCTCGCCAACCACATCATCGTGCGCGAGCGCCTGCCCGTGGGCCTGACCACCGAGGCGGCCGAGGCCCCCGGCGGCCGGCCCGCGCCGTTCTTCTTGCCCGCCCGGCGCGAACGCGCCCACCTGATGAACGTGCTGGAGCTGCTGGCACGCGCGCAGCCCGCCGCGGCCCAACCGCTGGCCGAGCGGCTGCGCGAGTTACCGGGGCGCGTGGCCTGGGGCACGACGCTCATCGCCATCACCGGCGAGGCCTCGCCCGACCTGTTCGACACGCTGGCCGGGCTGCGGCGGGCGGGCGTGGTGGTGGCGGTGGTGCAGGTGCTGGCGGCCCCCCGCCCCGAGCAGCAGGCCCGCGCCACACTGCTGGGCGTGCCGCTGCGGCAGGTGTGGCGCGAGCAAGACCTGGAGGGCTGGCGGTGAAGCGGCAGACATCGAAGCGCAACGCGCCGGCCAACGCGCCCACGCCGGCCCCGCCGGAAGCCGGGCCGCTGGGCCTGCTGCCGCCGTGGCTCGTCACCCTGCTGCGGCCGGTCGCGCTGACCATCCTCATCGGCTGCCTGGCGCTGCCGCTGACACAGGTCGTGAGCGCGATCGTGCCGGGGCTGCGCCCCTGGCTGCTGTTGGGCGTCATGCTGGCCGCCACGCTCGAAACGCACGCCACCCACCACCTGATCCGCGCCCGCTACATCTCCGGCGCCGACCTGTGGCGGCTGCGGACGATTGAGTTCGGCTTCTACTTCGTCGCGATTAAGGTTGCGCAGTTGGCGCTGGGCGGCGCGCCGGAGGGCGGCTGGCCCACGGCCCCCCTCGCCCTCTTGGCCGAGCTGCTCGACCTGGAAGCCGTGCTAGCCACGCTGCTGGCCGTGGCCGTGGCGCTGGTGGTAGACGACACGCTCGAAGACCTCGACCGCGTGGGCGAGCCGCCTGACCACGACCGGCAATACGTCTCGCCGCTCGACGCCCTCACCGAGCGCTTCTTCTTCGGCGGCGCATTGGTGCTGGTGCTAAGCGGGCTGGCGCGCGTGGGCGTGCAAGACCTGCTGAACTTCGAGCGCGCCCCGGTGACCGGCCTGGTGGCGACGGTGCTGGCTTACTTTGGCGTGGGCTTTCTGCTGCTGGGCCAGGTACGGCTGGCGCTGCTGGCGGCGCAGTGGCAGGCGCAGGGCGCGCGCGTGCCGCCAGAACTGGGCGGGCGCTGGGTGCGCTACAGCGCGGCCTTCCTGCTGCTGGCCGCCGTCATCGCCTTCGCGCTGCCCACCGGCTACACGGCCGGGGCGCTCGGCTGGCTGGGCGGGGTCGTCGCCATGCTGCTCGCGGTCTTGTGGGCGCTGGCGGCCTTCCTGGCGGCCATTTGCGTCCTGCCCATCACGGCCATCCTGGCGCTGCTGAACAACACCACTGACCGGCCCGTTCAGACTCAGCCGTTTCAGTTCACGCCGCCGCCGGTCCTCGACACCGGCCCGATGCCGCCCTGGCTGGAAGTGGTGCGCACCGTGCTGGTCTGGGGCCTGATTAGCGGCATGGTGTTGTACGTGGTAATCGGCTATGTGCGCGATCGGCCCGGCCTGCTGCGCGCCATGCGCGAGCTGGCCCCGCTGCGGCGGCTGCGCCAACTGTGGGCGGCTTTGCGCCACCGGGCGGCCGGGCTGGCCGCCAGGCTGCAAGACAACCCCCTGGCGGCCTGGCTGCGCGCGCGCCGCGAAGCGCGGCCGGCCACGGCCGGCGCACCCCGGCGCGCCTTCCGGCTGGGCGCGGCCGGCCCGCGCGAGCAGGTGCAGTATTACTACCTGAGCCTGCTGCGCCGGGCAAGTGAGCGCGGCTATGGCCGCCGCCCGCCGCAGACCCCGCAGGAGTATGGCCCGACCCTGGCGGCGAACCTGCCGGAGCACACGCCCGAGGTGCAGGCGCTGACAGAGGCGTTTGAAGAGAGCCGCTACAGCGCTCACCCAGTGGACAAAGAGCACGCGCGCGCCGTGCGCGCGGCCTGGGGCCGGCTGCGGGCGGCGCTGGCCCAACAGAAGAAGCTCAAGCAAAGGGAGTAAGCGGCATGGCGAAAGCAGGCTTGGTGTTTGGCACAGTGGGCACGCCGCTCAGCACGCCCAAAAACCCCGGCGGCACGGTGGGCGGCATCCGGCGCGCGGCTGAAATGGGGCTGGGCGCGCTCGAGTTGGCCTGGGTGCAGTCGGTGCGCGTCTCGGAGGGCAAGTGCGCCGAGATCAAGGCGACCGGCGCGGCGCACCACATCGCGCTCTCGGTCCACGCGCCGTACTTCATCAACCTCAACGCCGGCGCGGAGGAGTGGCCGCGCAGCCGCAAGCGCCTGATGGACGCCGCGCACTACGGCTACCTGGCCGGCGCGACCGACATCATCTTTCACCCCGGCTCATATTTCGGCGGGCCGCCCCAGGCCGCACTGGAGCAGGCCCTGCCGCGCCTGCGGCAGTGCGTGGCCGACCTGCGCGCCGCCGGCAACCCGGTGACGCTGCGGCCTGAGACCATGGGCAAGAGCGCCATGCTCGGCTCGCTCGAAGACACGCTGAGCATGGCGCAGGAGATTGACGGCGTGCTGCCGTGCATTGACTTCGCCCACCTGCACGCCCGCCCCGGCGATGGCAGCGTGAACACCTACGCCGAGTGGGTGGCGCTGCTCAAGCGGGTGAAGAAAACGCTCGGCGCGCGCGGCCTCAAGCAGTTGCACATTCACCTCTCGGGTATTGAGTACGGCCCGAAGGGGGAGAAGCACCACCTGCCGCTGGCCGAGAGCGACCTGAAGTACAAGGACCTCTTCCGCGCTCTGAGCGAGGTGGGCGCAGGCGGGCGGGTGCTGTGTGAAAGCCCGAAGATGGAAGAGGACGCGCGGCTGATGCAGAAGACCTACGCGGCGGCGGTGAAAAAGGCGGCGCAACGGGCCAAGCCATAGGCCGACACCAGGACGGAGGGGGTGTTGTGTGCGCAAGCCGCTTCGCGTAAACTTTCGGACATCAGGGGCCGTTACCCGCCCAGGAGACCGCCGCCGTGGACACCCGCTTCATGCTGATCGCCGCGATCATGTCGGGCGTGATTGCGCTCGGCCTATCGTCTATGATGTTCAGCAACCGCGACAAGGGCTTCACCGCCAGCCAGTGGCTGCTGATGATCTTCATCTTCATCGTGCTGATGATCGTGGCCTACATCTACCAGAGGTTGTTCTAGCGCCACACGAGCACGTAGCGCCCGCGCGTGCTGGCCGAGGTGGCGGTGTAGAGATACGTCACGCCGTCCAGCACCAGCAGGTCGGCGTGGCCCAGGCCCACGTTGCCGGGCACGTCGCCCAGCACTGGGTTGCCGCCGAACTTCTCCCAGGGGCCGTCAATGGCCGGGCCGAGGCTGCGCGCGAAGCCCAGGTTGAATTGCGTGTCGCCGCCCGCGCCAGGGCCGGGGCCGCGCACGCCCTCGTAAGTCGCGTAGTAACGCTCCCCCACCCGCAACACGTCGGCCGACGAGACCGTGCGGAAATCGAAGTACGGGTTCCCGGCCGCGCCCTGCGCCTCCTGCGGGCCGTAGCTCTCGGCCCCGGTGAACAGCGGATTGTGGGCACAGGGCGTCAGCCCCGGCGCGCCTGTCGCCACCGGGCCGGTGTAGCAGCCCAAGTGGCTGGGGTTCTTGCCCATCCCCACGAACACATACATCTGGTCGCCTTCGATATACAGCCCCGGCGGCGCGCCAGAGAGGCAATCATACTCGCTCTCCCGCGGCACAAACGGGTGGTCGCCGATGCGGTAATAGCCGCCGCACGCCGCATAGCCGGTGGTCGTCGTGTCGAACCACACGCCGGTCCCCGGCACGCGCCGCGAGCGCGTCCAGTTCAGCCCATCCAGTGAGCGCCGCAAATAAATCTGCGCCCGCCACTCGTAGACCATCACCCAGGCGCCGTCGGCGGCGCGGGCCACGCGCGGGTATTGCTGCTGGTCAATGTCATCCAGCACCGCGCCGCACGGACTGGTGCGGCAGGCGATCAGGCAGCGGGGCGCGAACAGGCGAAAGCTCCCGCCCCGGTCGCCGCTCTGCCAGAGCGTGACGCAGCCGGGGAAGGGCACGTAGGCCCCCCACTGATCGTAGATGCCGCGCGACGGCGTGCTGGCGTGCAGGTACGACCACAACTGCCCATCCGGCCCGATGAGCGTGTCTGACTCGCCCATCGGCAGCCCCACATCAAAGACCTCTAACTGCCAGGCCGCGCGGCCGTCCCAGAAGTCGTCGAGCGTGGGCGGCAGGCGCGCGCCGGCGGGCGGCGGCGTAGCGGAGGGCCACTCGGCGGGCGGCGCGGTGGGCCACAAGGGCGTAGGCGTGATAGTCGGCGTCGGCGTGGGGGTCTCGGTTGCGGTGGGCGATGGCGTGGGCGTGCCGGTCGGGGGCGGGGACGGTGTGGGCGTCGGCGACGGCGAGGCGGTGGCCGTTGGGGTAGGCGTCTCGGTGACGGTCGGCGTTTCGGTCGCGGGCAGCGGCGTGTAGCTGGCGGTGAGCGTCGGAACCGGCAGCAGGGCCGCGACCTCCGGCGGCAGGTGGAGGCGCGCCGCCGCGATCAACATACCAAACACGGCAAAGGCAGCGCAACTGCTCGCCGCCAGCAGGCCGAGGAGCGTGAGTTGAACAGGCGTCAGCCGGCGCATGGCAATGGTGAGGCGGGGTTATACTACATTTCCCGGCGCGCCCGAGCCAGCGGGCGCGTCTTGTCCAAGTGTGAGAGTGAGCGAAGACCATGCCCTACCAATCCGCAGACCGCGTCGCAACCTTCGGCACCAGCATCTTCGCGGAGATGTCCCGGCTGGCCGTTGAGCACAAGGCGATCAACCTGGGCCAGGGCTTCCCCGACTTCGATGGGCCGGAGGGGGTCAAGGAAGCCGCCATCGCCGCCATCCGCGCGGGCGAGAACCAATATGCGGTGAGCATGGGCCAGCCCGCGCTGCGCCGCGCCGCCGCCGCCCACAGCCAGCGCTTCTATGGGCAAACCTTCGACCCCGACACTGAGGTGACCGTATGCAGCGGCGCGACGGAGTGCCTGTTCGCCGCCGTGCAGGGGCTGGTGAACCCCGGCGACGAGGTCATCCTCTTCGAGCCGTTTTACGACAGCTATGTGCCCATCGTGCTCATGGCCGGCGGCGTGCCGCGCTGCGTGCCGCTGCACGCGCCCACCGCCGAGCAGCCCCGCTGGCGCTTCGACCCGGACGAGCTGGCGGCCGCCTTCAACGAGCGCACGCGGATGCTGATCCTCAACACGCCCCACAACCCCACGGGCAAGGTCTTTGCCGCCGACGAGTTGGCGCAGATCGCGGCGCTGTGCGTGCAGTGGGACGTGCTGGCGCTGTGCGATGAGGTGTACGAGCACCTGGTCTACGCTGGGGCGCGTCACCAGCGCCTGAGCGCCCAGCCCGGCATGGCCGAGCGCACCATCACTGTCAGCAGCAACGGCAAGACCTTTGGTTTCACCGGCTGGAAGGTGGGCTGGGCGCTGGCGCGGCCGGAACTGACGCTCGCCGTGCGGCAGGCGCACCAGTTCATCACCTTCTCCACCAGCACGCCGTTTCAGACCGCCGCCGCCGCCGCGCTGGCGCTGGAAGACAGCTACTTCACCGGGCTAGCCGCCGACTTCCAGGCGCGGCGCGACTATCTGGCGGCGGCCTTGCAGGCCATGGGGCTGCGCGTCAGCGTGCCGCAGGGCACCTACTTCATCATGGCCGAGATCACGCCGCTGGGGTTCGACGACGACGTGACCTTTTGCCGCTGGCTGACCAGCGAAGTGGGCGTGGCGGCCATCCCGCCGACGGCCTTCTACACCGAGGCGCACCAGCACCTGGGCCGCACCTGGGCGCGCTTCGCTTTCTGCAAGCGGCGCGAGACGCTGGAACAGGCCGTGGCCCGCCTGGCCAAGCTCAACGGCCGCTAGCCACCGCGCATGAACCAGATCTACCTGGGCGACAACCTGCCCATCCTGCAAACGCTACCGGCAGCCTCGGTTGACCTGATCTACATTGACCCACCCTTTAACACCGGCCGTAGGCAGGCGCGCCTGCAACTCAAGACTAGGCGCGCCGCCGAGGGCGCAGGCGACCGCACGGGCTTCGGCGGGCAGCGCTACACTACTACCCGTGTCGGCGAGCAAGCCTACAGCGACCAGTTTGACGACTACGAGCGCTTCTTGGAACCGCGGCTGGCCGAGGCGCGGCGCGTGCTGGCGGATAACGGCACGCTCTACTTCCACATTGACTACCGCGAGGCGCACTACTGCAAGGTGCTGCTCGACCGGCTGTTTGGCCGCGCCAGCTTTCTTAATGAAATCATTTGGGCCTACGACTACGGCGCGCGCACCAAGAAGCGCTGGCCCGCCAAGCACGACAACATTCTGGTCTACGTCAAAGACCCGGCCAACTACGTCTTCAACGTGGACGCGATTGACCGCATCCCCTACATGGCGCCGGGGCTGGTCGGCCCGGAGAAGGCCGCGCGCGGCAAGCTCCCGACTGACGTGTGGTGGCACACCATCGTCAGCCCTACCGGCAAGGAAAAGACCGGCTACCCCACGCAGAAGCCCGTCGCCATCCTCCAGCGCATCATCACCGCCAGCAGCCTGCCCGGCGGCGCCGTGCTCGACTTCTTCGCGGGCAGCGGCACCACCGGCGCAGCGGCCCACGCCCTCGGCCGGCGCTTCATCCTGATGGACAACAACCCCCAGGCGCTGGCCGTCATGCGCGCGCGCCTGAAGGACGTGGCAGACCTGGCGATCATCACGCCGTAGAGAGGCCGCACTGACTGCGGCGCGGCGCGCCCGGCGTTGGCGCTGCCTGTTCGGGCCGCGCCGGGAGCAGCCGGAAGCCCGCCAACGCTGCCTCGCCCAGCCTTCGGCTCTGCCATTCCCCGCTCTGGGTCCTTGGCCCCCTGCCCCTCATCCGGCACACTCCTTGCACTCTTCCCTGCGGGCCATCGCCCAGAGGAGTGATGATGCGACTGCGAGCAGGTATTTTGCTGGCGATTGTGGCCAGCCTGTGGTGGTTGATTGGGCGGCCGGGCGCGGCGGCGCTGGCGGCGGCGGTGGGACTATCCGAGAGCCACGCGGCCCCCGCGCGCGCCCCGGCCGGGGACCTCGCCCCCGCCAGCGACCCGGCCATCTGGCCGGTGGTGGTGCTCAGCCCCGGCAACGGCTGGTGGTCGGCCAGCGCGGGCGCGGTGGATGCCGGCGATACCGGCGGCGGGCTGGTCGAGAAGGACGTGACGCTCGACCTGGCGCAGCAGACGCAAGCGCTGCTGGCGCGCTGCCCGGTGCAGGTGGCCCTGGCCCGCAGCGGCGACGACCCCGATCACGCGCTGGCGAGCGTCCACGAAGTGGTGAACGCCCTACAACCCGACCTAGCGTTGGCAATTCACACGCGCAGCTACGACGCGCCCAGCGGCGTGGTGGCCTGGCAAACTGTCGGCGGATGGGACGACGCCGGGAGCCAGCGCCTGGCCGAATTGGCGGCGATGGCGGTGAGTACGTGGTTGGACGTGCCGCGGGCTGGGCCGCTGCCTGAGACGGCCAGCGACACTGGTGGCGGGCTGTACATTCACCCGTGGCAGGCGCCAGCGGCGCTGGTGGAGGTGGGCAGCCTGGGCGCCGACAACGAAGCCCTGCGCAACCAGACCCGCACTTACGCCCGTGCGCTGGCCGAGGCCGTGCTGAACGATTTGGGCCTGCCATTGGACTGCGCGGCTAGCGCGCCGGCCGCGGGGTGGATGGTGGCCGTGGCCTTTCCCAGCGAGGCCGTCAGCACGGACCTCACGCTTACCAACGACGGCCTGGTGACGTGGCAGCCGGGGCAAGTATGGCTGGCGGCAGCGGGTGAGGCCTACGGCGCGGCGGCGGCATACGCCCTGCCCGCCGCCGTCGCTCCCGGCGAGACGGCCACCTGGGCGCTGCCGGCCCGCGCCCCTGACGACGCGGGCATCTACGAGCAGCGCTGGCAGCTCGTCACCGGGGACCCGAGCGCACCGCGCGCGCTGGGCGAGCCGGTGAGCATCTCGGTGGTGGTGGTGCCTGAGCAGGCCCAGGCGCTAAAGACCAAGCTGGAGCAGAAGATCGCGGAGGTGAAGGCCGCGGGCGCGGCCAAGGCCGATGAACTGCTGGACGAACTGAAGGCCGAGGTGAAAACGTGGGCCATGGCCGAGGCCGAGCGCCAGGCCACGCGGTGTGTGGGGCTGAACAGCGGCGTGGTCGTGCTGGCGATTGGACTGGCCGTGACGGGCGGGCGCAAGCGCCGCGGCGAGCAGTAGGCGGCCGACGTTCGACCGAGCTAAATACACAGCCGGGCAGGTCACACCAATGACCGGCCCGGCTGTTTTGCTGTTAGGAAGCCGCGGCGCTTACCGTGCCAGCCCAAACGCCCGCACCGGGAACGTGCCGAACGCGCGCACCTTCACCGGCACAGCGAAGAAGCTGAAGGCGCGGTCGGGCAGGCTGTGCAGGTTGGTCAGGTGCTCGACAATGGGAATCTCGGCCCGCAGCAGCGTCGTGTGCACCGGGCGAGCGCCGTCGCCCGTGTTGTCAATGTTCAGCGAGTCTATGCCCACCAGGGCGGCCCCGGCGTCGCGCAGCCAGGCCGCCGCGTCGGCGGTGAGGAACGGATGGCCCTCGAAATACTGGTCGGTGCGCCAATGCTGATCCCACCCGGTGTGCACCAGCACCGCCTTGGCCGCCACATCTAGCCCGTGAAAGGCCGCGGCCGTTACCGCCCGGCCCGCGCCCGAGGGCACACGCACCACCACCGCCGGCAGGTCGGCCAGCGAGGTCAGCGGCAACTGCGCGAGGTCTTTGCCGTCGGCAAAGCGGTGGAAGGGCGAGTCAACGTAGGTGCCGGTGTTGGCGACCATTTCGATCTTGCCAATGTGAAACTCGGTGCCGGGCGCGTAATGGCTGCGCGAGTCGGCGCGACTCAGGTAGTCACAGATCAACGGCGCTGGGAGGCCCTTGTAGGTCACCAGGCCGTGCTCGACAGTGTGGCTGCAATCAATGAGGCTGGTCATGCGCGGATTATAGGAGGGTTGCGCAGGCCGCGAAAGCAGCCGCCGGCCTCACGCTCACTGGCTTCTCTGACCTCCAACCTCTGATCTCTATTTCCGTGGCACAATCACCCAATGTGGCGGCTCGCACTGCGCATCAGCCTCACCCTCCTGCTGCTCTACCCTCTCAGCCTCGCCCTGCTCGACGGCTACGGCCTAGCCGACCGCGCCCAGCCCGCCGACGCGATCGTGGTGCTTGGCTCACGCGTCTACCCGGGCGGCGAGCCGGGGCCGTCGCTGATGCGGCGCGCCGAGCACGCCGCCGCGCTCTATGCGCAGGGGCTGGCCCCGCTCATCGTCTGCACCGGCGGCCAGGGCGACCCCAGCGTGCCCAGCGAGGCGGCCGTGGCCTGCGGCCTGATCGCCGCGCAAGGCGTGCCGGCCGCGACCCTGCTGCTCGAAGATCAGTCGCACAGCACCGAAGAGAACGCGCTCTACACCGCCGCGTTGCTCACCCCGCGTGGAGCGCGGCGCGTCATCGTCGTCAGCGACAGCTTTCACCTATACCGCGCCCAACTCCTGTTCCGGCGCGCCGGCCTGGTCCCCTACCCCTCACCCGCCGGCCCGCGCCTGCTGTGGGTCGAGCGCTACTTCCGCGGCACTCGCGAGTTGGCTGCGCTGGGCTGGTACTGGGGCAAAACCGCCCTCGGCCTGCCGATGACCGACTTCCCCGAGCGCATTTCGAGCGCGCGGCGGCCTCTGCTACAATGGCCCGCTGAAACACCGCCCTAGGAACAGCACTGCGCATGCCCGGCGACTGGGTTGGCCGCGAACTCGGCGAATACTTCGTTTTTGAGCGCATTGGCGCCGGCAGCATGGCCGAGGTCTACAAAGCCTTGCAGCCAAGCATGGACCGGCTGGTCGGCATCAAGATCCTCGCCCCGGCCCTGTCGCACGACGCCCAGTTCGTCGCCCGTTTCCGGCGCGAAGTGCAGCTCATCGCCTCCCTGGAACACCCGCACATCCTGCCGGTCATAGACTTCGGCGAACGTGACGGCGCACTGTACCTGGTCATGCGCTACGTCGGCGGCGGCACCCTGCACGACCTGATCGCCCAAGGCCCGCTCGATCCGGCGCTGACGCTGCGCTATCTCACGGAGATCGGCGCTGCGCTCGATTATGCCCACGCCCGCCGCATCGTCCACCGCGACCTCAAGCCCCGCAACGTGCTGCTGGACGGCGACGGCAACCCCTTCCTGGCCGACTTCGGCCTCGCCAAATTGATGGACGCGGGCGGCCTGACCCACTCCGGCGTGGAGATGATCGGGACGCCCCACTACATGAGCCCAGAGCAGGCCAAGGGCTTGGCGGTGGACGGCCGCGCCGACCTGTACGCGCTGGGCGTGATGCTCTACCAGATGCTGACCGGCCGCGTGCCCTATGCCGCCGACAGCACGGTTGGCATCGTCATGCAGCACCTCAACGCGCCGGTGCCCGCCGTCACAGCCCTGTGGCCCGAACTGCCCGCCGCATTAGACGCGGTGGTGGCGCGCGCCATGGCCAAGGCGCCCGAAGATCGTTACCCATCGGCCGGGGCGCTGACGGCGGCCGTGGCCGAGGCGCTGGGCGCGAGCGTGCTGGCGGGGCCGATCTTGAGCAAACCGCTGGACCGTACTCGGCCGGGCGGACGTGGGTTGCCGGTAGGCCGCAAACTGGGCATGTTGGCGCAGTGGTGGCTGCACTGGCTGCGCCCGCCGCCTGGGCAACCGCGCCGCCCCACCGAGTCATTCGGACACCTCTATCGGCGGCTATTCCCTTCTCGGCGACAGCGCGCCCTCTTGAGCGGCGGCGTGCTGTTGACTCTGGCCGCGCTGCTGGCCGCCGGCACGCTGCTCAACGGGGCCTACCGGCCAGCCACGCCCACAGCAATGCCGACCGTGACCGCCACCGCCCAGCCCCCTGCTCCCACCCAGCCTGCGCCGTCGGCCACGCTAAGCGCCAGCGCCACCGCCACCGCGCCTGCCGCCAGCCCGACAACCGCGACCACCGACGCCGGCACTCCCACCAGCGCGCCTCTTGATACCTCACGCGTGGTCTGGCCCGCCGACGATATGACCGGCCTCCAGGTGCCCGCCGGCAGCTTTCTGATGGGATCGACCGCCGATGACCGCGGCGCGCAACCAGATGAGCAGCCGCGAGTGTCCATCTACCTCGACACCTATTGGATTGACCGCACCGAGATCACGGTGCAGCAGTTCGCCGACTTCGTGGCCGCCACCGGTTACCAGACCGAGGCCGAGCGCGGCGCGGGCGAAGGAGACTTTGGCTCACCCGGCGGGCTGGTTTATTCGCCGGATGGGTTGTACGTGCGCACGGCTAACTGGCGGCTGCCGCAGGGCAGCGGCGCGCCCGAGGCTAACCCGCGCCAGCCGGTGGTGCAGGTGAGCTGGGCGGACGCGGCGGCGTACTGCGCGTGGGCGGGACGCCGCCTGCCGACCGAGGCCGAGTGGGAGAAGGCGGCGCGCGGTCCTGATGGCCGCCTGTACCCCTGGGGCGGCGACTACGACGCGCGCCGTGTAAACGCCTGCGACAGCAATTGCGCTGCCGCCTGGCACAGCGCCACCGACGACTCGTTCGCGCGCACCAGCCCGGTGGGGGTCTTCGCCACGGGAGCCAGCCCCTACGGCGCGCTCGACCTGGCCGGCAACGTCTCTGAATGGGTGGCTGCTTTCTACGACTTTCGCGGCTACGCCGACCTGGCGACCGCCAACCCGCCAGGGCTGGAAACCGGGCTGACGCGGGTGCTACGCGGCGGCTCGTGGCTCGATACGCCCGGCCTGCTGCGCGCCGCCGCCCGCCTGAGCGCCGCGCCCGAATATCGCAGCAACGTCACCGGCTTCCGCTGCGCGGCGAGCAGCCCGCCCCCGCCATGACCAGGCGCTTCGTCCTCGTGGCCGGGAACATCGGCTCGGGCAAGACCTCGCTCACCGGGCAACTGGCCGCGCGGCTGGGCTACACGCCCGCCTACGAGTCGGTGGCCGACAACCCATACCTGGCCGACTTCTATGGCAGCATGGCGCAGTGGAGCTTTCACCTGCAAGTTTTTTTCTTGGGCCACCGCGCAGAGCAGCACCACGCCCTGGCCCAATCGGCAGTCGGCGCCATCTGCGACCGCAGCATCTTCGAGGACTACTACATTTTCGCCCGCGCTCTGCACGAGATGGGCAGCTTGGCCGACCGTGACTTCGCGGCCTATGCGCGCTTGTTCCACCTGGTGGTGCGCCACCTGCCGCCGCCCGATCTGCTGCTCTACCTCCAAGCCTCCACGCCCACCCTGCTCGGGCGCATCCGCCGACGCGGCCGCGCCATGGAGGCCGGCATCAGCGCCGAATACCTCGATCTGCTCAACCGCCTGTACGCCGAGTGGCTGGCCGCCTTTGACCTCTGCCCGGTGCTCACCATCCCCGCCGACGACTTGGATTTCGTGAACCATCCCGATCACTTCGACCTGATCGTCTCCAAGATCAACGATAAACTCGCCGGGCAAGACTCGGTCGTCTTTCCATAGTCGCCCCCGCTGCATTTTTACAACCTCTTTACATCCGCACCGCATTCCCCTAACCCCCTGGCCCCAGACTATGCTCAGGCCGCGCACCGGGCGCGGGCCGCTGAGAATGGAGGTAGACCATGTGGGCTCGTTGGAAACTAATGACCGCCGGTGTGTTGACCGCTGCCCTGCTGTTGGGCGCGGCGGCCCCGGCCCTGGCCGCCAATCCCCAGACCGGGTCGGCCACGGTGGACGAGGCGCGTTGGGCGGGCGGCCAGGTGACGGCCGTCGGCGCAGATAGCTTCACCACCGGCGGGCCACGCGGCGGTGAGCACGTCATCGCCGTGACGGCCGAGACGATTTTCTACGACGAGAACGCGCAGCCCAGCAGCCTGGGCGCTTTACAGGTGGGCGATCGCGTGCGCGGCCTGGTGGATGTGGCCGAAGATGGCGTCTTGACGGCCAAGCTCGTCGTCAACCTCGGCCCGCAGACCGAGTATGCCGGCGGGGGCGTCATCGCTACCGTGGACGGCGCCGAGCAGTCGTTCGTCTTCACCAGCCGCCACGGCCGTGTCTGGGAGTTCTACGTGGACTCCGCCACCGAGATCACCAACCGGGCCGGTGACGACCTGGCGTTTGCCGACCTGAACGCCGGCGACCGCGCCGCGGTGCGCGCCGAACTGCGCGACGACGGCAAATGGTGGGCTGTGCACATCAAGCTCGGCCCGCGCTAGTAGCCCCCAGCAACACGCCAATCGCTGCACCAGCCCGCCGGCGGCCACCCTGCCCCGGCGGGCGTTGGCGTTACGCCTCGACCTTCCATCGCGCGCCACGGCCCGGTGTCGTTCGCCGTGCCCGCCGCATCAGCCCTCTGCCAGCCGGCGCGCCAGCGGGCGCACCCGCCCAACCTGGGCATACCGCTCTGCTATAATCCTCGCCTCACGCTACGCCCAGGACCCGATTGCATGGCCGCCCCGCTCAAAATCTTGTTCCTCAGCGCCGAAGTCGTGCCCTTCGCCAAATCCGGCGGTTTGGGCGACGTGGGCGGCGCGCTGCCCAAATTTCTGCGCGCTCTGGGCCACGACGTGCGCGTGGTCTTGCCCGCCTACCGCGCCATCGAGACGGACTTCTACGCCGGGCGCGGCGGCTACACGGCCCGGACGGAAGGGCTGCTCGTGCCGGTGCGGGGCCAGGGCCGGCCCGCGGGCGTGCTGGAAGGCCGCCTGCCCGGCACCGACGTGCCGGTCTACTTCATCGCCGAGCGCAACCTGTTCGACCGGCCTGAACTTTACGGCTACGACGACGACGTTTACCGCTTTGCTTTTTATAGCCGCGCGGCCCTGGTACTGGCCGAGGCCCTCGACTGGCGGCCAGACCTCATCCACGCCCACGACTGGCACAGCGCTCCGGCGATCACCTGGCTTGCCACCGCTGGGCAGGCCAGCGGCTTCTGGCGGGGCGTCGCCAGCCTGTTCACGATTCATAACCTCGCCCACCAAGGTCGCGCTGGATGGGACTTGTTTAGCTATCTTGGCCTGACGACCCACGGCCTGGCGGAAGAGGGCTATGGCGCGGTCAACTTGATGGCGCGCGGCATCTACCACGCTACGCTGGTCAGCACTGTCAGCCCGACCTACGCGCGCGAGATCATGACACCTGCCGGGGGCGCGGGCCTCGACGGCCTGCTGCGCCATCGGGCCTACGACGTGCACGGCATTCTGAACGGCCTCGACTATGGCGTGTGGAACCCCGCCACCGACCGTCGCCTGGCCGCGCGCTTTGACGCCGCCCGGCTGGAGGAGCGCGCGGGCAACAAACGCGCCTTGCAAGAGCGCGCCGGGCTGCCCGCGCGGCCCAGCGTGCCGCTGGTGGCGATGGTCTCGCGGCTCGATTGGCAGAAGGGGCTGGACCTGCTCGGCCATGTCGTTCACTTGCTGCTCAACGGCGGGGCGGGTGAGGCACAATTCGTCGTGCTGGGCAGCGGCGCGGCGGAATATGAGGGTATGCTGGCGCAACTGGCGGGCTATCACCGCGACAGGATGGCCGCCTTCCTCACCTATGACGCCGACCTGGCGCAGCTCATTTACGGCGGCAGCGACCTGTTCCTCATGCCGTCGCGCTTCGAGCCGTGCGGCCTGGGCCAACTGATCGCCATGCGCTACGGCAGCGCGCCTGTCGTGCGCGCCACCGGCGGCCTGGTAGATACTGTGCAGGACGGCGTCTCCGGCTTTAGCTTTGCCGATTACACCACCGGAGCTTTTTGGGACGCCCTCCAGCGGGCCATTTACGTCTATAACGTGGACCGGCCGCGCTGGCAGGGCATCCAGCGCACCGGGATGACGGCCGATTATTCCTGGGGCCGCGCGGCGCAGAGTTATCAGCAGGTGTATGCGTGGGCGCTGGCGCGGATGCGAGGAGGTTAGCAAACATGTGCCGCAGCATCAAGCAACTACGCCAACCGGCGCCCGCCACCGCCGGGGAGATTCAGGCAGCCGCCTTGCAGTACGTCCGCAAGGTCAGCGGCTACCGCGCGCCGTCGCGCGCCAACCAGGCCGCTTTTGAGCGCGCGGTGGAAGAGGTGGCTCGCGCCACGCAGACGCTGCTCGCCGCGCTGCCGGCGCTGGCCGTCGGCCCGAAGGAGCCTGCTCACCACCACCCGCCTGCCCGCGCCTGACCCCAGGAGGCCCGCATGGCCAAGCCCCCCACCAAGCCCGATATGAGCGACACGGCCGTAACCGCCAAGACCGGCAAGCCGTGGGCCGAGTGGTTCGCCCTGCTCGACGCGGCCGGCGCGCAACAGCTCGATCACAAACAGATCGTAGCGATCCTGGGCAAGCAGCCTGCCGTGGCTCCCTGGTGGCGGCAGATGATCACCGTGAAGTACGAGCAGGCGCGCGGCCGCCGCGCCCAGCACCAGAGGCCGGATGGTTTTCAGATCAGCGCCAGCCGCACCATCGCTGCGCCGAACGCCGCCGTCTTTAGGGCCTGGAACGACGGCCGGGCGCGCGCCCGCTGGCTGCCCGAGGCGGCGGGCCTGAATCCCATGAGCACCACTGCCGAGCGGCGGCTGAGCTTCGCCGGCCCCGGCGACAGCCACATCGAGGTACGCCTGGTCGCCAAGAACGCCGACCGCACCCAGGTGACGGTGCAGGAGCGCAAGCTGCCCAACGCCACGGCCGCCACACAGCGCAAGGCCCACTGGTCGGCGGCGCTGGACGCCCTGGAAGGCTGGCTGGGGGCCTAGCCGGATGGAGTTTCCGATGGATTTTCCGCTCAAGGCCATTGGCAGCGGGGTAGAGGACTTTGAGGCGTTTGTGGTGGAGATTGTGCGCCGCCACCTGCCGGAAGAGACCCTGACTTCCAGCACTTCCCGTTTGAGCGAGGGGGGCAATTACCTGGCCGTCACCGTGTCGTTTGTCGCCAGCAGCCGCGCTCAGCTCGACGACATCTACCGCGAGCTAAGCAGCCACCAGCGCGTGAAGATGCTGCTGTAGAGCAACCGGCCCAGTGACTGGCAGCCGTCTAATCCACGCGGATACTGCCCGACCCGACCGCGGTGACGATGATGAGCAATTGATCGGCGGCGGCGGCATAGCCCGGCGTCTGCCACACGCCCTCGTCGTTGTCGCCGTCGCTCACGACCTCCCAGCCGCTCGGCAGGCTGACACCGCCTGAGCCGCTGTCGCGAATCTCCACGCGCACGGCCTGGCCGTCGGGCACGTTTACCATCAGCGCGCCGCTGCCGCCGTCGTAGCGCAGGGTGGCTTGCGCGCCGCTCACGAACTCGATTTGCACGCTGCCCGAGCCGCCGCTCACCTCGGCAGTGTAGCCGCCGCTGGCGGGCAGCCGCAGATGAACCGAACCGCTGCCGCCATCAACCGCCAGGCCTGTCAGGTTTAGCGCCTGCAAATCCAAGTCAGCCAAGCCCGACCCGCCGTCCACCGTCAGGCCGAGCGGCACGTCGGGGCTGAGGCCGATCCGCCAGCGCGCATCAATGCTGTCGAAGAACGCGAATGGATCCATATTGTCGTTGCGCACGCCCACGGTCACAGCTTTGTCGGTCGTGCCCGAGACGTCGAAAATCGCTTCGCTGGTGTACGTCAGGTCGGCTTCCACCAGGTTCTCCGCATGGGCCGTCGGCCCCAGGGTCGTGGCATACGCATCGAGGTCGAGCATCACCTGCGCGCGGGCGGCGCCGGCTAGCGGGGCGCTGAAAGACTTTGTCTTCAGGCTCGCGATGGGGCTGAGGCCTAATTGGCGGCCGTAGATCAGCAAGACGATCAGCGCGGCCACCGTGAGCAGGCCGATCAGCGCGCCGACGAAGGCGCGGGCGCGGCCAAACAACAGCTCCAGGCCGACGGCGATGAGGAACAGCGGCCACAGGCGGAAGACCTGCCCAAACGTAAAGCCCTGGATAATGTTGAAGTTGACAAGCAGCCAAATGGCCCCAACGCCGATGAGGACGATGGGGAAGAACAGCGAGCGCGAACGCGGGGCAGATGGCGATTGTGATTCCATGCGCAACTCCTGCCCTGCAGCGCCTAGGCGCGCGGCTGAGATTGATCGTCTACCGGGCGGCCGGAGGCGTCGAGCGTGACCTGCGAGGCCGGGGTGCGCGGCGCGCTCGGCGGGAAGAGCCGGTCCCACCATCCGCTGCGGCGGACGAGCAGCCACACCCCCAGCACAATCAGGAGCGCCGGGAAGATCCAATCACCGACGCGGACGGACCGAAAGAACAAGACCTCGAACAAAAAGCCGAAGATGACAAACAAGCTCAGGCCGACGCGGATCACGTCGAAGCCGCTGCGGCGCAACCCCGGCAGGTCGCTCCACCAGCCGAAAATCACCAGCCCCAGCCCGACCGCGGCCACGATCAGCCCCCAGCTATAGGCCCAGGCTTCCCAACGGCCGATGAGGTTGAAGACGAACAACATGGCCCCGCTGACGGTGATGATGCTGCCCGGGATCGCCAGCGGGCCGGCGGCCTTGCCGCCCGCCGCCATCCCAGCGAAGAACAGCCCGCCCGCCGCGATGACGATGACGGGCCACAGCGTATCCCAGATGCGCCAGTTGAAGAACTGCTGGAGCAGGAACAGCACCCCCAGCACAATGAGCGCAAAGCCGACCAACAAGCTGGCGCGGTTGTTTAGCGACATGCAGCACCTCACGCGGGGCCAAGTACGAACGGGCTACTCGGCTAATACGCGGGACCAGGCCCGAAGGTTGCGGCCTGACGCTATCAGCATACCGCAGATGGCCGGGCCGGCGCAACTCCAGCCAGCGCACGGAATGCTCAGGAGCGGCGGCTGATTTCGGCTACAATGCCGCCATGCAGCCACTGCGCCATGCTTTCCCGCCTGCCTGGCTGTGGCGAGGCTACACCCTGCTCTGCGAGAGCCTGAGCGTAGGTCTGCCCGTGCTCATCCTCGCCGGTCCAATCATCGCGGCCGTCAGCGCGGGGCGGCCCGTCACCGTCATCGGCGTCCTCAACCTGCTCCTATTGGCGGCCCTGACGTTTGTGTGCTTCGCGCTGGCCGCGCATTTCTTCACCGAGCTTACCTCTGACCAGGCGGGCCTGCACGTGCGGTTTCTGTGGCGGCGGCTGGTTGTTCCGTGGGACCAGATTGTTGATGTGAGGCCGGTGTTCAAGCTGCCGTTTGCCCGGGGCCTGCAGGTCATCCGCACGCGGGCGCTTACGCCCTTCCACCGCGTCTATGGGCTGATGTACGGCTTCACCACCGCACCCAGCCTGCTCATCTCCCCCGGCATGAGCCACGGCGCTGAGTTGAGCCAGCGGCTCACCGCCTACGTCGAGAAGAACCGCCGAGCCCGCCGCCGCGCCGGCCTGAAGGGCTAAACCCACGCCGGCCTCTGCCAGGCTAAATAAATACGGGCCGCGCGACTGAGTCGCGCGGCCCGTTTGCGTTACGGCTCCCGCCGCCCTAGCACTGGCTGAAGCCGCAGCTGTAGCACTTGCGGCAGCCCTCTTCGTTTACCAGGCTGGCCTCGCCGCACTCCGGGCAGATGTCGCCGATCTTGAAGCCGCCGGGCAGGGGCGCGGCCGGCGCTGGTTGGGCGGCCCAAGACGACTGGGCTAGCGGCAGCGGCAGCGAGGCAGGCGCTTCGGGGGCGGAGGAGGCCGGTTCGCTCGGCTCCTCGCTGGCATACTCGGCCAGGGCGCGCGCCACGCCATCGGGGAACGACGCCACGCGGTTGGGGCCAAAGCCAATCGAGCGGCCGGTACCAATGCCGCTGAGCTGGCGGATGACTTCCTGCAGACGATCACGCGGGGCCACCGGCGACGCCAACCGCAGGATGTACGAGATCAGCCGGCCAATGGCCTCGGAGATGGCGGCGGTCTCGCTGCCGGCCTTGGCCGTGGTGATGAAGACCTCAAATGGCTGGTTGCTGCCATTCTCGTTGACGGTGACGAAGCTCTTGCCCACCGGCGTGCCCACGACCATGGTGCTGCCGCGCAGGCGGGACGGGCGCGGCTTTTTGTTCTCGTGAAACATGGGCACCGGCTGCGGGGCGGGGGCGGCCACTGGCGCTGGCGCGGCGGCGGGCGCTGCCTTGGCGTTGGCGGTGGCGTGCGTCTCCAGCACCACCTTGTCGCGGCTGCCGGTCACATACACGGTCAGGCCTTTGCAGCCTTGCTCCCAGGCCAGCAGGTAGGCCTGGGCCACGTCGGCTTCGGTGGCGTCTTCGGAGAAATTGCAGGTTTTGCTCAGGCTGTTGTCCACGAAGCGCTGAATGGCAGCCTGCATGCGCACGTGCTCGTCGGCGGTGATGTCGGCCGAGACCACGAAGGTATGGCGCACGCTTTCGGGCACCTCAGCGATGTCCTGGCATGAGCCTTTGACCAGCACCTGCTCCACGATGCGGGCGCGCGCGGCCTCGTCTACCCCCGCCGCCGTTAGCGCGCGCTCAAACAGCGGGCTGGTGTAGGTGAGCTGCAGGTCATGGCCGCGGTCGTTCACGTGGCGAATGTAGGCCAGTGCGAATACGGGTTCGCAGCCGTAGCTCTCGCAGCCCGCCACGGTGGCGATGGTGCCGGTGGGCGCCACCGTCGTCTGGCAGGCGTTGCGGATGCCGTGGGCCTGGATGCCGTCAACCACCTGCTGCCAATCCACGGCTGGGCGGCCATACGTGTCGGGGTAGGCCATTGGCGGGGCCGGCGGGGCCCAGCGCGGGCCGGCTGGGTCGTAGAGGCTGCCCGCGAAGGCCTCGAACGTGCCGCGCTGGCGGGCCAGGTCTACGCTGGTGAGCATGCAGTGATAACGCACGAACTCCATCACCTGCGCGGCGAAGGCCTGCGCCTCCGGCGAGCCATAGCGGATGCCGGCGTGGTACATCAGGTCGCCCAGGCCCATGATGCCCAGGCCGATGCGGCGGGCGGCCATGGCGGCCTTCTTGAGCTGCGGCACGGCGGGCACGTAGGCGTTGGCCGTCACGACGTCATCCAGGAAGCGGGTCGAGAGCACGGTGCTCTCGCGCAGCTTGTCCCAATCTACCGTACCGTTCGGGCCGGCGTGCTGCGCCAGGTTGATCGAACCCAGGCAGCAGTTCTCAAAGGGGCCTAAAAATTGTTCACCGCATGGGTTTGTCGCTTCCAGCTCATACAGGTGGGGCACCGGGTTCTCGCGGTTGGCGGCATCGAGGAACAGCACGCCCGGCTCGCCGTTGTGGTGCGCCTGGGCCACGATCTTGTCGAACAGGGCGCGGGCGCGCACGGTCTTGTAGGTCACGAGCGTCAAGCCGGCGCGCTCGGCCTGCTCCAGCGTGCCGTGGAAGTGGCGGTACTCGGGCGAGCGCACATCGGGGAAGCGCAGGTCCCAATCGGCATCGGCCTGCACGGCGCGCATAAAGGCGTCGGTGATGCCGACCGAAATGTTGAAATTGGTGATCGCGTTCTCGTCAGTCTTGCAGGTGATGAATTCTTCGATGTCGGGGTGATCGCAGCGCAGCACGGCCATGTTGGCGCCGCGGCGCGTGCCGCCCTGGGCGATCTCACCAAAGGCCTTGTCGTAGACGCGCAGGAAGCCCACCGGCCCGGTGGCTTCGCCGGAGGAGGTGGTGACCAGCGCCGCCTTGGGGCGCAGCCGCGAGAAGGAGAAGCCGTTGCCGCCGCCGGTCTGCTGGATGAGCGCGGCGTCGCGCAGCGCCTGAAAGATGCCGGCCTCGCTGCGGCCCATGTCGTCTTCGATCTTGAGCACGAAGCAGGCGGCCAGTTGGCCCAGGGGCGTGCCGGCCCCGGTGAAGGTGGGCGAGTTGGGGAAGAAGCGCAAACTGGTGAGCAGGTCGTAGAACTGCTCTTCCACGTCGGTCTCGCTGCCGCCAAATTCGCGCTCGGCCAGCGCCACGTGGTGGGCCACGCGCCAGAACATCTCCGGGATGGTTTCTTCGGGCTTGCCGTTCGCGCCGCGCCGGAGGTAGCGCTTCTCGAGCACCACGCGCGCGTTGTCGGTCAAGGTGACCTCACGCGGCCCGCGCCCGTTGCCATTGCCATTGAGCTTGCCGTGCTTGTGGCCGTTACTGGCGCCGGCCGGGTGGCTGCCATTTAGCTTTGACTGCTTCGCATCCAGCATCACTCACTCCTTCCTAGTGCCTGCCCGAATCGCAACCGGCCCGGGGGCC
>JADZEK010000072.1 GCA_020850595.1 Anaerolineales bacterium | reverse complement strand
CACTTGCTGGGCAATCGCGGCAACACTTTCGGTGTTATAGTCCATTGTGAGCCTCCCGTAGGGTCGGATTTGACCGATCTCTATCCTACCGGAGGCTCAACTTCCCTGACAACCTTTGCGTGCACACAATGCAGCCGCGCCGGTCGTGTGACCGGCGCGGTTTATGTTTGGACAACGGGCGGACGGCCGGTTAGGGATGCATGTCATCCCCGGGGGGTGACATGCGGCCGCTGCGGCGCGGGGCCGGGCCATGCCATACTGGCGCAGGGCATGGCGCAACTGTGGGACTGCTGGCGCCCACCCCCTGGAGGCCCGCAGATGCTACCCACGTCTTCCTTGGTCAAACAACCGGTATCCCGGCCCACCAATCGCAGCGTGCTATGGGAAACACTGCTGATCCTGGCCGTTCTGACGGCGACAGCCCTGATTAACCGCGCGCTGGGCACGCTGGTGAGCTTGGGCGTCATTGGGTACCTGCTGATCGAACGCCAGGCCCGCCACCGCCCCTGGGCTGAGCTTGGTTTCAGTTTCTCCGGCATCGGCGCCAGCCTGCGGCGCAACTGGCCCCTGATTTTGTTGGTGTCGGTGGTGATCCAGTTGGCGGTGGTGTGGGGCGCGCAGGTTTTATGGCCGGAACTGCTCGACCACATCGCCGGGCGCATCCCGTTTAATTACGCGCAACTGCTATCGGCCCTGCCGTTGCTGCTCGTGGCCACCTTCATGGAGGAGCTGCTCTACCGCGCGCTGTTTCAAGAACGGCTGGGCTGGTTCCTGCCAGTGCCCGCGGCTATCGTGGGGGTCAGTTTGATCTTCGGCCTGGCGCACTATAGCCCCGGCCCGGCCGGGCCGGTGGCCGCTGATGTGGCCCTGGTGATCCTCGACAGCGTAATCTACGGCATCATTTATGCGCGCGGCCGGAATGTCCTGGTCGCCTGGCTGGCCCACTGCCTGGCCGATGTGATCGCGATCCTTCTGCTGATCAACCGCTAGCTGCGCCGGCAGGCACCGAGCGGCGGAGGGGAAAGCAGCCGCGCCGGTCGCGTGACCGGCGCGGTTTTTGTTTCAACTTGACAGGCCCTCTAGCCGATGATCTCAGGCTCAGGGTTGGCGGAGGCAGCGGTGAGGAGGCGCAGGGCGGCTTCGTAGGTGGGCGTGGCGCTGAGGCGGCCCAACTCGTGGCCGAGCCACTCGGTGAGGCTCTCGGATCGCAGCGGCACGACACGCTCGGTGTGCAAACCGGCCAGGCGCTGGCGGGTCACGGTGCAGGCGAGGCCGTGGCGGTTGACCTCGAACTCGGCTCCTTGATGGGTGGCGAGGGTGACACCGGCAAAGTAGCCGGGGGCCAGGCCGGGCAGATCGGCGACCGGGAGGAAGGAGAGCGTTTGGCCGCCGGTGAACCGCAGCGTCTGCGCGTCGCGGGCCGCCACCTGCCAGCCCAGGCGCGCGGCCAGCCACCCGGCAAACAGGCCCGCCAGCGTGGCAGGACCAGGGGCGTAGCGCACCTCGACATGGCGCAGGTGAGCCAGGTGCGCCCGCGCGGCGGTGGCATCGAAGATTTGGGCGACGGCGTAGCGCCAGGGGGCCAGGCGCGCCCAGGTCAGGTCGCTCACGATGGGCGCGAAATGCGGGTCGGCGACGGCCTGCTGCCAGGCGGGCAGGTCGCGGTCGGGCGCGGCGAAGGTGTATGAGTCCACAATCAGGCGGTCGAGCACGGGGGCCAGGTCGCGCAGCAGCGGGTGGTTCACGGGGCTGCCCTGCATCCACCACAAGAACGAGGGCACGTTGGTGAGCAGCAGCGGCAGCACGGCGCCGGTGAGGCGGCGCGCAGCCTGTAGGCCCGCGGCAATCACCGTGACCTGTTCGCCGGCCACGGTGGTGAGGCCGTTGGGGCGATTGACGCAGGTGAGCGCGACGCTCGCGTCGAGGCGGTCAGCCGCGCCGTCGCCCAACTGCAACACAAGGGTGCGCGCGGGCTGGCGGGGGCTGAGGGCGGCGGCCACCTGGCGCGCCTGCTCGGCGGCGGCGGCATCGGGCGCGACCACGAGCAGCGTGTGGAGCAACGTGCGGCTGGGCGGCTCGGCCGCGCCGGCCTTTTGGTTGGCCTCGACCTCAGCCCGCCACAGCGTGTTCAACTCGCGCTCGATGGTCATGGCATCCATCGGGCGCGTTAAGGCTGTACTCGGCCCGTTCACAGGCGCCTCCAGCGGCGGCCGTCGGCTTCCATCAGCGCATTGGCCTCGGGCGGCCCCCAGGTGCCGGCCGCGTAGGCGGGCAGCGCCGTAACCGGGGTCTGCGCCCAGCCGGCGAGGATGCGGTTGATGAAGGCCCAGGCGGCAATCGCCTCATCATCGCGGGTGAAGAGGGCCGTCTCGCTGAGCATACAGTCGAGAATGAGGCGCTCGTAGGCTTCGGGGGCGGGCACGCCGAACGAGGTGCCGTAGCGGAAGTCCATATTCACCGGCCGCACCTGCATGGTGGCCCCCGGCAGCTTGGAGGTGAAGCGCAGCGAGATGCCTTCGTCCGGCTGGATGTTGAGCACGAGCAGGTTCGGCTCCACGGCGGTAGCCGCGCCGCGGTCGAAGAGCGAGAGCGGCACTTGCTTGAACTGAATGGCGATTTCGGTGGAGCGCTTGGGCAGGCTCTTGCCCGAACGCAAGTAGAATGGCACGCCCGCCCAGCGCCAGTTGTCGAGGTAGAGCTTGAGGGCCAGGTAGGTTTCGGTGACGGACCCGGCGGCCACGCCTTTCTCCTGGCGGTAGCCGGGCACGGGCTGGCCGCCGACCGTGCCGGCGGTGTACTGGCCGCGCACGACGGTGCGGTTTACGTCTTGGGGAGTGATGGGGCGCAGCGCCCGCAGCACCTTCACTTTCTCGTCGCGCACAGCGTTGCCGTCGAGCGCGGCGGGCGGTTCCATGGCCACCAGCGTGAGCAGTTGGAGCATGTGGTTCTGAATCATGTCGCGAATGACGCCGGCCGTGTCGTAGTAGCCGCCGCGCCCTTCCACGCCCACGGCTTCGGCCACGGTGAGCTGCACGTGGTCAATGTAGTTGCGGTTCCACAGCGGCTCGAAGATGCCGTTGGCAAAGCGGAAAACCAGCAGGTTCTGAACGGTCTCTTTGCCCAGGTAGTGGTCAATGCGGTAGATCTGGTCTTCGCGGAAGACGTCCTGGACGGTGCGGTTGAGGTCGCGCGCGGTAGCCAGGTCGCGGCCAAAGGGTTTCTCGATGATGACGTGCACCCAGCCGCCCGCCGGGCTGTTATTCAGGCCCGCCGCGCCGAGCTGCTGGAGGATGACGGGGAAGTACTCTGGGGCGGTGGCGAGGTAGAACAGGCGGTTGCCGGCGGTGCCATGCTGGGCGTCGAGGCGGTTCAGCGTCGCGGCGAGTTGTTGGTAGGCGGCGGGGTCGTCGAAGTTGCCGGGGCAATAGTGGAGCTTGGGCGCGAAAGCGTCCCAGACATCGGGCTGGGCGGGCCGAGTACGCGAGAACTGATTAATGCCGGCCAGCATCTGCGCGCGAAAATCAGCATCGGGGATGGGCCGGCGGGCAAAGCCGACCACGGCAAACCCGTTGGGCAGCAGACCTTCCAGTTCGAGGTTGTAGAGGGCGGGGACGAGCTTGCGCTTGGTCAGGTCGCCGGACGCGCCGAAGATAACGACAGCGTTCGGCTCAGGCATGCGTTCTACTTGCAGCCCCTCGCGCAAGGGGTTGGCGGTGACGGTTGCGACCATACAGGCTCCTCACCAGCGGTTGGTGTGCAAACATGAGGGAGTATAGCGCCGCGGACGGGAAATGACACCTGCGCCGAATGGGCGCGAGTGTGGAGGGGGGCCGGCAGGAGAAAACGCGGAGCGGCAGCCTAGAGCGCCGCGGCGGCTGACCGGCGCACGGCGAGCGCCAGGTAACGCTCGGCGGAGTCATCTATGGAGGTGACCTGCCAGCCGGCGGCGGCGCACAGCGCCCGCAAGCGCCCCGCGGCCAGCACATCGTCGTCGCTGGGCATGTGGTTGTGACGCACGGCCAGGGCGGCGCGGCTGAGGGGGTGAAAGATGGCCAGCGCGCCGCCGGGGCGCACGACGCGCGCCCACTCGGTCAGGGCGGCGGCCGGGTTGTCCAGGTGGGGCAGCAGGCCGCCGGCGAAGACCACATCGGCCCAGGCGGCCGGCACGGGCAGGCGCAGGGCATCGGCCACCGCCAGGGCGGTCAACGCCCCCCACCCCAGGCGCTGGGCCTCGGCCAGCATGGCAGGCGTGGCATCAATGGCGAGGATTTGGCCGGCGGCGCCCAGCGCGGCGCGCAACGGCGCGACGGCTCGGCCGGTGCCGCAGCCCACATCCACGGCATGAGCGCCGGGCGCAAGCACTAGTGCCTGCACTGCTTGCGCATAGCGCGGCGCGTCATCGGGAAAGCGCGTTTCCCAGTGGGCGGCGCGCGCGGTGAAGAACTCTTGCGTGGCGCGCAAGCGGGCGTGATCGGTCAGGGGGCGATCCTGTTGGTCAGCGGCAAGGCCTTGGCCCCGCCTTCAGCGAAGTCCGGCCGGCGCGGGCCAGGCCTATTCGTGCTTGCGGCGGCGGTCTTCCAGGCCGGCCAACTCGATGATGGGCGTGCCGTCGCTCTCCACCCACACGCCGCAGGCCGTGCTGCCCTGCCCTTCACCCAACTCGACGACGGTGCCGTCCATGCGCAGCGCGGGGTGATAGTACGCGCCGACTTCCTCGGCCGCGCCGTCAATGTAGTGGCCGATCAGCGCGCGGCGGAAGCGGTCGCGGGAGGTGTTGGCGTAGCTGCCGTGGACGAGGGAGCCGTTGAAGAACAGCACGTCGCCGGCGCGCATCACGGCCGGGCGCACCTCTGTGCCGGGCGGCAGCGGCACGGTCACATCGGTAAAGCTGACAGTCGTGTCGGCGGCTTGGGTGCAAAGCAACTCCCAACCCTGGCTACCGGGGACAACCTGCAAGCAGCCGTTGGCTTCGTCGCAGTCGTCCAGCGGCATCCAGGCCGCCAGGCAGGTGCCGGGTTTCACCTTGAGATAGAACTGGTCTTGATGCAGGGCCTGGCCGCGCGCGCCCGGCGGCTTGTAGTAGAGCATGGTCTGCACAGCGTAAGGCTCGCGGCCGATGAGCGTGGTCATGACGGCGTTGAGGCGCGGGTCGAGCAGCCACTGCAACGAGAGGTCGTCCCAGCGGTGCATGTGGATCATGCGCGGGTACTGCTGGTTGGTGTCTTGGAGGCGGTCAGCGGCCACCCCGGCGCTGTCGCCCTCGCGCGGGTAGCGACGCAGGGCCATGTAGTGGGCCAGGTAGCGCTCGACTTCCTCGGGCGAGAACAGGCCCGGCACAATGACGTAACCGTTGCTGCGATAGAAGGCTTCAAGCTCGGGCGTTAGCATCCTGCGCTCCTATGGACGCGACCGGCCGCGCCCCTGACGATTGACGCGGGTGAGTGTAACGGATTCAGGCGGGACTGACAACCCCGCGGAGACACGGGGTGACTGTGACGGCATTGACGCCTGACGGCGGGGGCGCGCCGGGCGGACGGACGCAGCGGCAATAGACCGGGCCAGACGCTTAACTACATCCGCGGCGCTGACATGGACCAGTCAGCGCCGCGGGCGCGTTTAGCCTGAACGTCGGGCGCGCTCGGCGGGCCTACCCCCCGGCCATCGCCCCCACAATCCGCAGCGGCTCAGCGCCGGTGACGATCTCCGGCGGCAGGGGCGCGTCGGGCGGGTCGTGCGAGAGGTCGCGGCCGACGGCGAAGAAGCGAATGAAGGCGCGGCGTTGGCGCGTGGCATAGTCACGGAGGGTGCCCTGGAGTTGCGGAAACTGCGCTTCCAGCGCGTCGAGCACGGCGCTGATGCTCGCCGGCTCGGCCACCGCCACCGTCACCTCGCGGCCGACCCGGGCCAGGTTGCTCAGGTGGTAGGGCAAGATCACCCGGATCATGGCAGCGGCTGAACTTCCACCGAGAGCACGCTGGGCAGATCGTGCACGAGGGTTTGCCAGGTGTCGCCGCTGTCGGCGGAGGCGTAGACCTGCCCGCCGGTGGTGCCGAAGTACAAGCCGCACGGGTTGAGCGTATCCACCGTCAGCGCGCTGCGCAGGATGTTGACGTAGCAGTTCTCTTGCGGCAGGCCGTTGGTCAGCGCCTCCCATTGGTCGCCGCCGGAACGGCTGCGGTAGACGCGCAGCTTGCCTTCCGGCGGAAAGTGCTCCGAGTCGCTCTTGATGGGGATGACGTAGACGGTGTCCGGCTCGTTGGCGTTGACGGCGATGGGGAAGCCGAAGTCGCTGGGCAGGTTGCCGCTCACCTCGCGCCAGTTGTCGCCCGCGTCGTCGCTGCGCATGACGTCCCAGTGCTTTTGCATGAAGAGCACGTCGGGGCGCGCCGGGTGCATGGCCAGGCTGTGCACGCAGTGGCCGACTTCGGCCTCCGGGTCGGGCAGTTCGAACGGCGAGCGCAGGCCTTTGGTAATCGGCCGCCAGTTTGCGCCGCCGTCGTCGGTGCGGAAGGCGCCGGCCGAGGAGATGGCGGTGAACATGCGGTTGGGGTGGTTGGGGTCGAGCAGGATGGTGTGCAGGCACATGCCGCCCGCGCCCGGCTGCCAAAGCGGGCCTTTTACCGAGCGCAGGCCGGGCAGTTCGTGCCAGGTCTGGCCGCCGTCGGTGGTGCGGAAAAGGGCGGCGTCTTCCACGCCGGCGTAGACGGTATCGGGGTCGGTCGGCGAAGGCTCCAAATACCAGACGCGCTTGAACTCCCAGGGGTGCTGGGTGCCATCGTACCACTGGTGCGTGCCGGGGTTGGTGGCATACTCAAACTTGTTGCCCACCGCTTCCCAGGTCTGGCCGCCGTCGTTGGAGCGCTGGATCACCTGACCAAACCAGCTGCTGGACTGCGAGGCGTAAATCCGGTTCGGATCGGCGGGCGAACCTTTGAGGTGGTAGATTTCCCAGCCGGCGAGGTGCGGGCCGCTCACCTGCCACTTTTGGCGCGCTGCGTCGGAAGTGAGGATGAACGCGCCTTTGCGCGTGCCCGCCAGTACCCGTACACGACTCATAGGTGCCTCCAGTTGAGCAACCACTATCCCCAGAGAAGGAGTGTCGCGCCCGTTCGCGCGGCTGGTTGGCTACGCGTCTGCGCGCACCGATGATAGAACATATTTTCTTGTTTTGCAAGTACCAAGTTGGTCAACTTTATCCATATGAGGATTCGCCATGATTGGCCCGAGGCGCGAATCGGCAGCGGGCCGGCCCGGTTGGGGCGCTGGGGATGGGCCGCGGCCGGACTAGCCCAAACCCGCCTCGCGCGCTCGGAGGATGGCCTGCGCCCGGTCGGCCACCTGGAGCTTGCTGAAGATGTTGGAGACGTAGTTGTGGACGGTCTTGACGCTGAGCGAGAGTTCGTGCGCGATGTCGGGGTTAGACTGGCCTTGCGCAAGGAGGGCGAGGATTTCGCGCTCGCGCTCGGTGAGCGTGGGGAAAAGCTCGCGCGGCACGGCTGGGTGCGGCGCGGCGAAGTAATCCATCAGGCGCGCGGCAATGCCAGGGCTGAAAATGGCCTCGCCCCGCCCCACCGCCTGAATGGCGCGGCCCATGGCCCCCTCGCCCGCGTCTTTGAGCACATAGCCGCGCGCGCCCGCCCGCAGCGCCGTGAAGACTGACTCGCTGTCTTCGGAGAACGTGACCATGAGGATACGGATGTGCGGACTGGCGTTGAGGATAGCGCGGGTGGCGGTCAGGCCGCTGCCGCCCGGCATCTGCAAGTCCATCAGGATCACATCCGGCGCGAGCGAGGCGGCCAGCGTAATGGCCGCCTCGCCCGTGGCGGCTTCGCCAACCACTTCCATATCGGGCAAGGCCTCGACCAGCACGCGCATGCCTTTGCGGAAGAGGGGGTGGTCATCGGCGATGAGCACGCGCAGCCGGTCCATGGCCTACTCCGGGGCCGCGGGCAGCGGCAGATAAACGACGACGCACGTGCCGCCGCCCGGGACGGCCTCGACCGCGCAGGCGCCGCCCAACTCCTCGGCCCGCTCGCGCATTGAGCGCAGCCCCACGCCGGCGGTGCGCTCAGCGGGCAGCCCCACGCCGTCGTCTTGAATTTCCAGGCGCAGGCCGCCATTGACCGAGAGGCGCACTTGGCCCGCGTGGGCGTGAGCATGGCGCACAATGTTCGCCAGGGCTTCCTGCGTGATGCGGTAGGCAGCGGCCTCCACGGCGGCAGGCAGCGGCGGCAGTTGCTCGGCGGCGCTGACCTGCACGCGCAGCCCATCGGTCGTGGAGCATTGGGCGGCCAGCGAGCGCAGCGCGCCGGCCAGGCCCAACTCGTCGAGGGCAGGCGGGCGCAGCGCGTAGACCAGCCGGCGCAGATCGCCAATGGCGGCGTGAATTTCAACTTGCAGCTCCGACAGGCCCGCTTCCACGGCGGGCAGCCCCGGCGGCAGCGCCAGCCGCAGCGTGCCGGCTTGCAGGTGCAGCGCGGAGAGCTGCGAACCGAGGCCGTCGTGCAGGTCGCGGCGCAGGCGGCGGCGCTCTTCCTCGCGGGCCGAGACCAGCCGCTCGCGCGAGCGCTGAAGGGAGAGCGTGAGGCCCACCGCATAGAGCGCCACACCTGCCTGCCGCGCCAGGTCATCTAGCAGTTGCTGGTCGTCCGGGCTAAAGCTCTCGCCGGGGGCGCGCGGGCTGACCAACAGTTGGCCGACGGCCTCCCCATGATGGGCCAGCGGCAGACGCAGCGGCTCGCCGCCCGGCCGGCCATGCTCGGCCATGCGCGTAAAGCCGTCGTCGGTCTTGAGCAGCACGGCGGCGTAGGGCAGCTTGAGGGCCTGAGCCACCGTCTCGACCAGCGTGGGCAGCACGGCCTCCGGCAGCAGCGTGGCCTCCAGGCGCTGGCCCAGGCGCGAAAGCACCGCGTAGGGTTCATCGCGCTCGCCGTACATCAGCCGGTTCACGCCGCGCTGCACCCGCTCGCGCACGGGCTGGGCGACAAAGGCCACCAGGCCCACGCCCGCCAGCGAGAGCCATAGGCTGCCGCGCGCCTGGAGCAACACGCCCAGCCCGCCGACCACCAGCAAGTACAGCGCGGCCACCGCCAGCGTAAGCGCGCCGTAGACCAGCGTGCGATTGATGACCAGATCAATGTCGTAGAGCCGATAGCGCAGGATCGCGATCGCCGCCGCCGCGACTATGGCCAGGATGCCCAGGTTGGTCAGCGTAATCATGATCTCGACCGTCCAGGGGAGGCCGGGCCACACGGCCGCGACGACGCTGCCCGCCACGTTCGCCACAACGTTGAGCACGACGGCATAGACCAACCACTTCAGTTGTTGCCGCAGAATGCCGGTCGAGCGGCGAAAGCGCACCCACACGGCGGCTAACGCCCCCACAAAGGCGATCAGCAGACACACCAGGCCGACGTTCCCGACGGCCTCGAGGAGGCGGGCTGATCCCGGGAGGCCAAATGGGTTGGCCGGCAATTGCCAACTGGACAGGGGGCCGGGGTGCAGCATGACCATAAGCAGGGCCAACACCACGCCCAGGACCGCCGCCCACCCGGCGAAAGCCCAGCGCGGCGAGGGCAGGCGGCCATCGGGGAACAGCAGCAGCACCAGCGTGACCGGCATGATGACGGCCGGCAGCCAGAGCCACGAGCCGAACCAGACGACCCACGGTCGCAGGGGCGAGGCCGAAGGCCCATAGGCGATGATGGCCGCGGCCAGCGCGGTCAGCGCAAACAGCAGCCCGGTCGCCACGAACATCCAGCCGATGGGGTTGCGCGGATGGCGGGCGGCAACCAGCGCGCCGAGGATGGCAAAGCCCAGGGTCAGGAGGGGCGTAACCGATTGATGCGATAGGAGCGTGCGGAAGTCGCCGCTGGTCAGCGCGCCGCGCAGCGCGAGGCCGAGCGCGGCGACGGCCAGCCCGATGGAGGCCACCGCCAGCGACCAGGCCAGGCTACGGGCGGCGGGTGCGCTGGGCGAGGCTTGTTCGGTCATAGCCGGTAGTCTGACGGTGCGCATGGGGCCATTATAGGGCCGCTCGCGGGCGGGGCCGGATCACACCGCCAGCGCGGCCGGGCTGATCCACAGAGCCACGCCGATCCAGGCCAGCGCCAGCGCGAGCAGGACGCCGAACAGCGCCGAACCGATTTGGCCGGTGATCGGCGGCAGGAACTCGGCGACGAAGAAGACGAAGAAGAAGCCGGCGGTGGCGGCCAGCAGCAGCCAGCCCGCCCCGGCCGGAAAGACCCCCGCGCGCAGGGTCGCCACGCCGGTGAGGAGCAATCCGAGGGTCAAGGCGATACCGAGCACAAACACCACCGGGTGCTCGCCAGCGGCGACCTTGAGCGCGGGGTGCAGCAGCGGGGTGGCCGCCAGCAGCACCAGCAGCACCAGGCCCGCTTGCAGGAGCACATGCCCGGCCAACCCTAGCCACCCGGCGGCGCCGGCTTGCTGAGCATACATGGCCGGCAGCGACAGCAACAGCGCGACGGCCGCCAACAGCATCAGCAGGCTTACGCCGGGCGAGAACAACTGACGTTCCACGGGCCGCAGCGCGACCAGGACCACCGTGGTCCCGAACAGCACCGCGCCGAGGACCAGCACGAGGCCACTGCCTCGTAACGCGATCTCCAACATGGTGGACCTCGCTTTCGTCCGCAGCCGTCAGCGGCGCAGCAAGAGCAGGCCGGCCAGCAGCGGCAGCATGATGTGCATAAAGGGGTAATAGGGATCACCCGCGCCGGCGAGCACGGCCAACCCGACCAGATTCCAGACAATGGCGAACCAGCCCAGCCAGCGCGGCAGCAGGCCGGTTTGCAGCAGGGCCGCGCCAAAGGCCGCCTGCGCCACGAAGGCCAGCACCACCGCCAACCGCAGCAGCGCGCCCGTCAGCGCGGTGGGCAGCGCGGCCTGAGTGAGCCACGTCACCTCGACACCCACGAACAGCACCGTGGCGATAACGAGGGCCGTCTGCGCCACGTCGGAGAGCAGCGGGTCGCCGGCCTGGCGTAGCAGGGCGTTCAGGCCGGCCAGCCCCAGCGCCAGGGTTACGAAGCCGGCCAGGATCAGCCCGCGCTGCCACTGGAAATAGCCCGGCCCCACCGCGAACGGCGCGCGCAGGAACACGCGGGCCGTGAACTGGAGGATGCCCACGAGCACCAGGGCAAAGCCCGCCAGCAGCAGGCCGCCGGTCAGACTGCGGGCAGTCAGCCAGGCTTGGCCAAACAGGTTTGTCATCGTCTGCTCCTTTAACCTCACCAGCGGCGCGCCAGAATCGCCTGCCCGACCACCAGCACAGTGGCGGCTGAGAGAATGATCGCCGCCACTAGGCCGAGGCCGAGGCCCGTGGCGGGGGTGTGGCCAAGGAAGGGCAGGTTGTGGCCTGGCCCCAGCGCGAACACGAAACCGGCTAGCGCCGTGGCCCCGGCCGCGCGCCGCGTGCGGCCGATGAGCCAGCCGGCCACGCCGCCGATCACGGTGGCCGCCAGGAGCAGCTCAACCCCGAAGCTGAACACCAACCGCGCTACGCTGACGGCCAGGACGACCTCGCCAGCCACGACCGTAAAGACCGGCGGGTGCAGCTCGGCCAAGACCACGGCCGGGAGGAGGGTGAGCGCGATCAGCGCCACCAGGGCCGGCAGCCGCCACAGGCGCGGCGGCAAGCCGGGCAGCAACTCGGCGTAGGACCAACCCACGGCCAGCCCGCCGCCGACCGCCACCACCAGGCCCAGCGGCAGGATGAACCAGATTGGCCGAATCCACAGCTGGTGGAGCGTGAGGAAGACCAGCAGGCCGGCAATCCCGGCCAGCGGCCCCGTCAGCCAGGCTGCCTGTCGCTCGGGCATGGTCGGTTAGCCGCCGCGCGGCGCGCGCGGGAAGAAAGCCCGGAAGGAACCCACCAGGCACACCACGCACAGCCCCGCCAGAATTGAGCCGGAGATGACCGGCACCGGAACGCCATACTGCGGGTACACAATCGCCGTCCACACGATGATGGGCACCAGCGCCATCCAGACCGGCAGCGCCCACAACGCGTACCAGGCCCAGCGCTCACCACGGCGAAAGGCGGTCAGGCAGATGGCGCTGCTCAGCGCGGCGAGGGTAATTAAGGAGGCGCCGTTGCTGCGGAACAGCTCATTGACCAGGTTGGCGGCCGCCGGATGAGCCGCCTGCATTTCCTGCCAGCTCATGTTGGTCAGGCTGTGCATCAGCACAGTCTCACCATTTTGCAGGTCAGCCGCGCCGCCGGTGAGGTCCATGAGGCCGAACAAACCCAGGATGAGGCTGACACCCAACAGCCCTTTCCAGGCGTGGCGCTCCAGGAACGCCCCACGCGCGGGCCGAAGCGGAGGTGTGGTCATGGGAGTCCTTTCGCCGTCAGAACGGCTTGTACAGCATGAGCCAGGTGATGATGACCAGCCCGCCCAGCCCCACGGCCGCTACGAGCATGGGCCGGCCGGAGGCGAGCACAACCGCCAGTTCGTCGGGCGGCAACGCGGGGGACGGCGGGGTTTTCTGGCGCTGCTGCTCGACGGTGCCGATGCCGATGGCGGCGCGGATGCGTTCGAGGTAGGGCCGGCCCAAGACCGACATGACGACGCTGAGGGCGACGAACAAGATCAGCGACAACCAGATCCAGCCGCGCGCCCACCATTGACCCATGAAGCCCAAGATCAGGCCGGTGACGAAGAGCAGCAGCGCCGTGAGACCCATGGCGGCGCTCAGGGCTTGCGAAAGATCGAGCAGGGCATGCAAGCGCGCCGGCTCATGCTCCGCGCGCACCTTGAACATGACCGCCGCCGAGACGCCATGCGCGAACAGGAAGCCGAAGATGCTGAGCACGTGCAGGAAGATCAGGAAGGGGTACATGGATTTACTCCTACTGCGCCGCCGGCACAGGCCGAGTGGCCGTGGGCCGCGCCAGCAGCACGCGCCCCAGCCACAAACAGAAGATGGGATAGGCCAGCACCCAACCCGGCCCGCCCACGAAGCCGGCGTGCGCCCACCACGGGGCCGTCCCCGGCGAATCAATGCCGGCAAGCAGGCCGGGAACTGCCAGCACGCCCAGCGCCATGAAGCCACCCGTGAAGCGGCCCAGGCGTGCCAGCCCACGCGGCCAGCCCGCCCTGAGCGCGCCGCTGGCGTGCCAGAGCCAGAGGCCGATGAGGGCGTAGCCCAGCGACGTATACAGGCCCGCAAGATACCAGCCGGTGACGGCCGACATGACCAGGTACGAGCCGATGACGGCGACCACCGCCCCGGCCAGCGCGACGGCGACAGCCCAGCCGTACGTGGACCGCCGCAACTGCCAGGCCAGGGCGGCGCTGAGCAGCGCGGCAAGGCCGTTGCCTGCGTCGTTGAGCGTGCCCCAGGGGTTGCCCACCACATAGAACACAACCAGGCACAGCAGGCCAGCCAGGAGCACAACGGCCACGGCCAGGGCTGTTGGGCCGGCAGCGCGGGCGGGTTGCGGCGGGGTGGACATAAACACGGCTGCTCTCCTTACGGTTAGGGCGTAACGATCAGCGTGCCGATCATGCCCGCCTCGCGATGGCCGGGAACGTTGCAGTAGAACGTGTAGATGCCCGGTGCGGTGGGTGTGAACAGTGCCAGGGCCGCCTCGCCCGGAGGCATCGAGGCGTGCACGTCCAGCTCGTCAATATCGAAACTGTGGCCGGACGGATCTAGATTTTCTAGGCGCAGCGCCACGGGCACGCCGACCTGCGCGTGCAACTCGGGCTGGCCGAAGCGGGTCTGGGCCGTGATGAGGGCGGGCAGTTGGGCCAGCGTGGCCGCGCTGACACCGGGGCGCGGCAGCAGCGCCACGAGAACGGCGCCCACGCCTAGCCCCGCCAGCACAGAAACGCCCGTGGCGAACCAGCGTGGCAGGCGCGGGTTGCAGGCCGGCCGGTAGTTCTGCACGGTGGCGCCCACGCCGGCCGCCACACCGATCAGGGCCGTCAGGCTCATAGTGATGCTGATGATGAATGACTCCAAGAATTCGGGGTGCGTGAGGTCATAGGCGAAGTACAGCGCGTTGGCCGCCAGTACCAGGGCCCAGTAGAGCGCGCCCAGCAGCGGCACCCAGCGGCCGCGCAGGACGGCCAGGAGCGCCGCAAAGACGAGGGCGGGCGTGCCGAAGATGAGGGCGAGGGGCGGATCGAAGCTGCGCAGGATCGCCACCTGCAAATACACCACCAGCGCCACGCCCAGCAGCAGACTGGCGATGGTCCAGGTGATCAGGGCGGGCCGCGGCGGGCGCGCGGCGGCGGGGACGGCAGCGGTAAGTGAGGCCATGGGCGGCTCCTGTGGGTGAGCATCTGGCCGGGAGCGGCCAGGATCAGAGCAGCGATGTTGCCCTCACTCTAGCAAGGCCGCCCTCCCAGGCACAAGGGAATGCGTCCTAAATTGGTAGGAATTGATGAGGCGTCTGGCAGTGAGGGAGGCGGGACAGCGGAGGGATCGCGCGCAATCAAAACGCCCGCTTTAGCGGCCTAGGCGTTGGGCCGGCAAAGCGGGCGTTGGGTTCAGCGGACAAACTGCCAGGCTCAGGCCTGGTCAACGTGCCAGTGCTGGAGGTTGATGAGGTCGGCGATCAGCCGGCGCTCCAGGTCGGTGGCCTCAGCCGGCATGCGCCCGTGCACGTGGACACACAGGTCGCCAAACAAACCCGGCCGCCCCAAGATGGGCAGGCCGCGGCCCGCCACGCGCAGGATGGTCCCCGGCGCGGTCCAGGCCGGGATGGTCAGCGTGGCCGGCCCGGCCAGAGTGGGCACTTCTTCCTGACAGCCGGAGCACAGGCTGCGCACGTCCACGGTCCACTCAAGCAGGAGATCATCACCCATGCGCTGGAACGGCGGCTGGTCTTGGACGATGACGCCGCAATACTCGGCCACACTGGCGTGCTCATGGCCGGTGCGGGGCAGGTAAACCCGCGCCCCCGAGTGCACACCGGGCGGCAGGTCTAGCGTGACGGAGCGCCCGTCGTATTCCACGGTGCGCTGAGCGCCGTGGTAGACCTCGGCCAGCGAGAGGTGCAACACGGCGCGGGGCGCAGGGCGCTCTCCCGGCCAGTATGACCGAAACGCATCAACTACCTGAGGATAAACCATTCTGCCCTTCTTTCATCCTAAGCACCCCTGCCGCCAGCACCAGGCGAACTGCAACACGCGTTGAGGTGCGACAAGGCAAGCGTAGTCCTCTCAGGGAGGGAAGTCAATAGGGGCGCCGGGCGGCGCCACATGTTTTCAGCGGGAAATGAGCCGATCCCACCACTTGCTCAGGCTGTTCTCATGTCGCTTGGGTGTGTCGTGGTAATGGCTGACGTCGTTGAACGGCATTGCACGATTGGACGCAGCTGGCCGTGTTCGAAGCCAGTTGGTCGCTCGACGAATATCCGGGGCGGCCAGGTCACGCAGAGGCGGCATAAATGTCGAGCACCATCGCGGGGCCGCAGACGGCGCCAACTCTCTTGGCAACCTCGCGTTGGCTGCCAGCCGGCTGGCGGAAGCGCCTCCCCCCATGCGGCCCCAACGGGCCCGCCGAACCGCGCGTGATCGGCCTCGGCGCTCGGCCTACTAGCGCCTGACCAGCGGCAGTAACACGAGCGCCTGGTTGGCCACACGCTGGCCGAAGATTTCGACCTCTTCGTCCACCAGCCCGCCGGTGTTGTCGTCACCCTGCCACACCACCAGGTACTCGTTATTCTGGCTGTTGTAGGCCACCGCCGGTGTAAAGGCGCCGTAGCTCGTGCTCCCATCCGGCCCCATATCGCTCAGCCGGAAGTCGCCCCCGAGCTCGGCCCCCGTAGCCGCGTTCACCCGCTGACCGAAGATTTCGACCTCTTCGTCCACCAGCTCGCCGGTGTTGTCGTCGCCCTGCCACACCACCAGGTACTGGTTAGCTGAGCTGTTATAAGCCACCGCTGGGTAGTAGGCGTCGTAGCTCGTGCTCCCATTCGGCCCCATGTCGCTCAGCCGCAAGTCGCCCCCGAGCTCGGCCCCCGTGGCCGCGTTGAGGCGCTGGCCGAAGATTTCATACTCTTCGTCCACCAGCCCGCCGCTGTTGTCGTCGCCCAGCCATACCACCAGGTACTGGTCATTCTGGTTGTTGTAGGCCACCGCCGGGTTGAAGGCACGGTAGCTCGTGCTCCCATCCGGCCCCATGTCGCTCAGCCGCAAGTCGCCCCCGAGCTCGGCCCCCGTGGCCGCGTTGAGGCGCTGGCCGAAGATTT
>JADZEK010000071.1 GCA_020850595.1 Anaerolineales bacterium | reverse complement strand
TCCTGGGTTGAGATTCCTCACCCCCCACAATGCCGAAGGATGGCCGGCAACCGGAGGGGGGCTTCGGAATGACATGGTCCGCCGAGTGGTTCGCCACTGGGGGGCTGGCGGGCTGCCGCCATGCGCTCTTGCTCAGAAACTGAACCCGGTACGATCAAGGGGTCAGGCTGATCCTGGGTTGAGATTCCTCACCCCCCACAATGCCGAAGGATGGCCGGCAACCGGAGGGGGGCTTCGGAATGACATGGTCCGCCGAGTGGTTCGCCACTGGGGGGCTGGCGGGCTGCCGCCATGGGTACTTCGGAATGACAGGCAAAATGGGGCTGATTGGTCCCAAGCGCAGTGTAGATGCAATTGCCCTGACTGCGACCCAGGCCCAGCGCCCTTGGCACATCCGGTTCGCCGAGCTTGGTGATAGAATCCGCAATGTCCGCCTGAGTGGCTGCTTGCATTCATGACTCCTATCGTCCGGCTGGAACACGTCACCAAAGACTACCTGGAAGGCGGGCAGACCCGCAGCGTGCTGGGCGGCGTCAGCGCGGCGTTCGAGGCCGGGCATTTCGTCGCCATTCGCGGGCGCAGCGGCAGCGGGAAGAGCACCCTGCTCAACCTGATCGCCGGCATAGACCAACCCACCGGCGGCGACATCTACATTGGCGGGGTGTGCGTGAGCCGCTTGCGCGCACGCGAGCGCACTCTATTTCGCCGCGACAACCTGGGCTTCATCTTCCAGTTCTTCAACCTGATCCCGACCCTGACCGTGCTGGAGAATGTCCGTCTGCCCGCTGAGCTGGCCGGCAAGCCCACGGGCGCCCAGGCCAGCGCGCTCGACTTGCTGGAACAGGTGGGGCTGGCCGATCGGTGCGATGTTTTTCCTGACAAGCTCTCGGGCGGCGAGCAGCAGCGGGTGGCCATTGCCCGCGCCCTGGCCCAAAACCCGCGCCTGGTGCTGGCCGACGAGCCGACCGGCAACCTCGATGACAAGACGGGTGACACGATCATGGGGCTGCTCGACCGCCTGACGCGCCAGGCCGGCCGCTCGCTCGTCATGGTCACCCACAGCCGGCAGATCGCTGCCCGCGCTGACGATGTTTTCGAGATGCACGGCGGCGAGTTGCGGGCCGTCTCTCACGAAGCGCTGACCGCCGCAGCCGATTGATCCCTGGCGGCCAACAACCCCGCGTGACGCCGCCGCTGGGGCCGGCCATCCTACTCTGCCTGACGCGTGCCTCCTTCGCTCCTCCTCACCAGCCTGCGCGACTTGCGACGCCGCCCGCTCCAGACCGCGCTGATGATTCTCGGCATTGCGCTGGGCGTGGCAGTCGTCATCGCCATTGATCTCGCGAACACGAGCGCGCGCCGCGCTTTTGAGCTGAGCACCGCCACCGTCGTCGGACGCGCCACGCATCAAATCGTCGGCGGGCCGAGCGGCGTGCCGGCCGATTTTTACCGAAAGCTGCGCGCCGAGTGGGGCTACCGCCTGAGCGCCCCGGTGGTCGAGGGGGTGGCCGAGGCCGTGGACCTCGACCAGCAACCACTGCGCATTCTGGGCGTTGACCCGCTGGCCGAGGCGCCGTTCCGCAGTTACCTCTCCAACGCCGGCGGCCAGGTCATCGCGCTGGATCAACTATTCCTGAAGCCGGGCGCGGTGCTGGCCGGCGCAGGCCTCGCCCAGCAGTACGGTCTGCAAGTCGGCAGCGTCATCACCCTGCTCGTCAACGATCATCTCGCCCCGGTTACCCTGGTGGGTGTGCTGGAGCCGCAAGAGGCCTCCAACCGCCGCGCGCTGGACGGCTTGCTGTTAGCCGACATCGCCACAGGGCAGGAGCTATTTGACCGCGCGCAGGGTGATACCCTGAGCCGCATTGATCTCATCCTAACCGAGGCCGAAGCCGAGGCGCTGGCGGCTAAGCTGCCGGCCGGGCTGCGCCTCGCAGCCGCCAGCGAACAGTCGGCGACCGTGGCCCAGCTGACCGCCGCCTTCCAGCTCAACCTCACCGCCCTGAGCCTGCTGGCGCTGGTGGTCGGCATGTTCTTGATTTACAACACGGTGATGTTCAGCGTGGTGCAGCGCCGCGCCGTGTTGGGTACGCTGCGCGCCTTGGGAGTGACAGGCGAGCAGCTCTGCGCGCTGATCTTGCTGGAGACAGCGGGCGTGGCGGTGGTGGGCGCGCTGCTCGGGCTGGGCCTGGGCTGGCTGCTCGGCCAGGGCGCGGTGCGGCTGGTGACTCAGACCATCAACGACCTGTACTACGTCATCGCGGTGCGCGACGCGCCGCTGACGCTGTGGGGCGCGGTTAAGGGCGTGGGGTTGGGGCTGGGCGCGGGACTGCTGGCCGCCGTGCCGCCCGCGCTGGAAGCTGCCAGCGTCGAGCCAATTACGGTCATGCGGCGCTCGTCGCTGGAGGAGCGCGTGCGCGGCTGGCTGCCCAGGCTCGGCGCGGCCGGGCTGGCACTGGGCGGGATGGGCGCAGCCGCGCTGCTGCTCATCCAGCGCTCGCTGGTGGCCAGCTTCGCGGGCCTTTTCGCTATCGTCATCGGCCTGGCGCTGGTTGTGCCCGTCGCGACGCAAGCCCTGATGGCGGCGGCCGGGCCGCTCCTGCGCCGCCTGACGGGGGTGCTGGGCGGCATGGCGGCGCGCACCGTCACGCAGTCCATCAGCCGCACGAGCGTCGCCATCGCGGCGCTGATGGTGGCCGTCTCGGTCACCATTGGCGTAAGTGTGATGATTGCCAGCTTCCGCAGCACGGTCGCAAACTGGCTCAACCTGACGCTGGTGGCCGACATCTACATCACCTCGCCCACACCGGGCGGCGCACGCGCGGGCACGACGATTGACCCAGGCACGCCCGCGCTCGTCGCAGCCGTCTCCGGCGTGGCGGCGGTTGACAGCATCCGCACCGTCACCGTGGATAGCGAGTTCGGCCCGATCACGCTTTCCGCCGCTGACACCCAGCGCCGCCGCTCGGCCGCGCTTTATCGCTTCGCCAATGGCGCCTCGGCTGAGGCCGTTTGGGCCCAACTCCAGGACGGCGCCGTCATCGCTAGCGAGCCGTTCGCCTACCGCCACAACCTGCCCACCAGCGGCGGCTCGGTCACGCTGCGCACCGACCACGGCGAGCATACTTTCCCAGTGGCGGCCATCTACTACGACTATGCCTCCGACCAGGGCACGCTGCTGATGCCCCGGGAGGTCTATGCCCGATATTGGAATGATCGGCAGCTCACGGGCGTGGCCGTTTACGTGGCTGCCGGCGCGGACCCCGCGGCGGTGGCTGAGGCCCTGCGCACCGCCCTGCGCGGCACGGCCCTGCAAGTGCAGGTGAACCGCGCCCTGCGCGATGAGGCGCTGGTCGTATTCGACCGCACCTTCGCCATTACCAACGCCCTGCGCATCCTGGCGGTGGTGGTGGCCTTTATCGGCGTGCTCAGCGCTCTGATGGCGCTCCAGATCGAGCGTTCCCGCGAGTTGGCGACGCTCCAGGCGCTCGGCCTGACCACCGGCCAACTGTGGCGGCTGACCCTGACCGAGACCGGCCTGATGGGGGCCACCGCCGGGTTACTTTCGCTGCCCACCGGCCTGGTGTTGGCGCTGGTGCTGGTGTACGTCATTAACCTGCGTTCGTTCGGCTGGACCATTCAACTGACGCTCGACCCGTGGGTGTTCGCGCAGGCCCTGGCCGTGAGCATCCTGGCAGCGGTACTGGCGGCGGTGTATCCTATGCGGCGGCTGTTGGCGCTGCCAGTGGCGGCGGCGCTTAGGCGGGAGTAGCGGATGAGACTACGGCGCTGGATGTGGGGATTAGCATTCGTGGCCCTGGCCGCCGTGGGCGTGGCCGCCTTCTGGTATTGGACGCGCCCGCCCGCGCCCGCCACACCGGCGCTGACGTTGGGCAGCACCGGCGCGACCGCCGGCTTCAGCCGCGCACTGGAGCCGCGCACTTTCTCGTTCCCGCGTGACCACGGCCCGCACCTCGACTACCAGACCGAGTGGTGGTACTACACCGGCAACCTCGACCTCGCCGACGGCCGCCACGTCGGCTATCAACTGACGTTCTTCCGGCGCGGCCTCAGCCCAGGCGCGCCGGAGCGAGCCTCGGCCTTCGGAACCAACCAGATTTATTTCGCCCATTTCGCCCTGACGGACGTCAGCGCCGATCAGCATCAGAGCTTCGAGCGCTTCAGCCGCGGCGCGGCGGGCCTGGCGGGAGCCAGCGGCGAGCCGTTTCGGGTGTGGCTCGACGACTGGCAGGTGGAGGCGCTCGACCTCGCCGGCGAGCGGATTCACTTGCGAGCGGCGCAGGGCGGCTTCGCGCTCGACCTGACGTTAGAGGCTACCAAGCCGATCGTCGCGCACGGCGACGCGGGCCTCAGCCCCAAGAGCGGCACACCTGGCAATGCTTCTTACTACCTGAGCTTCACGCGGCTGGCCACTACCGGCACCGTAACGCTGGCCGATGGCGCGACTCAGACTGCGGCGGGCGAGAGCTGGTTCGACCACGAGTGGAGCACGAGCGCCCTGGGCGCGGGGGCCATCGGCTGGGATTGGTTCAGCCTCCAGTTAGGCGACGGCCGAGAGCTGATGTACTTCCAAATCCGCAAGGACGATGGCAGCCTGGAGGCCGTCTCGGGCGGGACACTCGTGGCGCCTGACGGCGCCACGCAGCACCTCAGCGCCGCGGAGGTGCAGCTCGACGTGCTGGCTACCTGGCGCAGCCCCGAAAGCGGGGCCGTCTATCCATCCAACTGGCGGCTGCGCATCCCGTCCGCCGGCCTCGACTTGCAAGTCACACCCTGGATTGCTGACCAGGAAATGAAGGTGAGTTTCGTCTACTGGGAGGGTGCGGTCCGTCTCGCGGGGACGAGCCAGGGCGCAGCCCTGACAGGCAAGGGCTACGTCGAGCTGACCGGCTACGCCAACAGCATCGCGGGCCAGTTTTAGGACTTGCGGTAGAATAGCGCGCTTAGCCGGCTGGCTTGCCCCGCAGACCTGGGACGTTAGTCCCCTTGGGGCGGCGGCCCGCCGAATAAGCGTTGGAATTTCCCCGATCGGATGGAGGAGGAGCGCATGTCGAAGAAGCCATGGCACTTACTGGTAGTCATCCTGCTGTTAGCCGCCGGCGCGCTGGCCTGCAACACCGTCACGGGCGGCGGTGTCCGCGACCTGACGGAGGATGACATTCAGGCGACGGCCGACGCCCTTGGGCTGGACACCGACGCACAAGCGACGATTGCCGCCGCCGAAACCGCGGCCGCCGACATCATCGGCGATACGGACGGCGACACCGGCACCGACGATAACGGAAATAGCGACGACAACGGAAACACCGACGATAACGGCAATCCGGATGACAACGGCAGCACTGACAATCCGTTCGAGGGCCAAGGCCCAGAGAACATTCCGGTCCTCGATGACAACGCCGAACTGGTCTTCGCCGACGACAGCAGCCTGACCTACTACACCGACGCCAGTTTCGACGACAGCGTTGATTTCTATCGCGAGGAAATGATCAACGCCGGTTGGGAAGCCTCGGCCAACGGCGACAACGTCTTTGGCCAGATCGCCTCCCTGCAATATGAGCGCGACGGCGCAACGGCGCTCGTGGCCGTGACGGTTGACCCGACTTCCAACCGCACACTGGTGGCCGTGACAGTCACACAGTAACAACGGCCGGGGGCGGGATCAATACGGCCGGGTGGGCGCCTGGTGGCGGTGACCCGGCCGTTTGTGTTTAAGGCCAGGGGCCGGCCTGGTGCGGCTAACAAGCCCGGCGCAACGGCGAGCGTGCTATCATGCAAGTATGAGGCCGCGGATTGGAGTTGTGCTCAAGCAAGCGCTGGCCGCCGGGCTATTGGCCGCCGGCGCAACGGCCGCGCTGCCTGTGCCGCGCCCGATCGCGGCGGCACTGGAGGCGGTGCAAGTGGCCGCCGCTCCGACGCAGAGCAAGCCGTTTGGCCTGCCCTTTGCCGACCCGCCGGGGCCGAGCACGTGGCTGCTCATCCAGGGCTATGGCAACACGGCCACGGCCTACCGCTGGCGCGTTTCGCAGTATGGCGCGGGCCAAGGCCTGCACTTTGGGCTGGACCTCTCGGCCCGCTGCGGCACACCGGTGATCGCCATCGGCGAAGGGGTGGTGCGCAAGGTAGATGCCGCCGAACACGGGGCCGGGCCGCACAACCTGATGCTTGACCATGGCAACGGGTACGTCTCGTTCTACGGCCACCTCTACGAGACGCCGCGCCTGGCGCCGGGCGACCCAGTGGCGCGGGGCCAGGTTGTCGCCCACAGCGGGGACCCCGACCTGACCTGCACCTCGCGCCCACACTTACACCTGGAGATCCGCGAGAGCCAGGGCCTGCGCGTGGCGTTCAATCCGGTGACGCTCATTGACGCCGACTGGGACGCTCTGAGTCTGGTGGGCGGGCGCGGCTTCCAGCGCGACCTGGACAACCCGCGCCAGTGGCAGTTCCTCGACGACCAGCCTGACGTGACATTCGGCGGCCCGCTGCTGAACCAATATGCCCACCCCTGGCCGCCGGAATGGAACAGCCGGTGAGCGCACGCTTCCGGCCCGTGGTCGCGGCCGGGCTGCTCTGGCTGGCGGCGTGCTCACCACGCCCGACGGCCACGCCGACCGTGCCAAGGCCAACGCTCACGGCCACGGCCAGCGCCACAACTTTGCCTCCAACAGAGACTGCCACCCTCCTCCCCACGGCCACGGCCACGGCAGCGGAGACGCCTACCCCCACGATCACGCCGACACAGACACCCGCGCTTATCCAGCTCACCAGCGGCGGCTGCTGCGTGCAGCCGGCGTGGTCGCCCGACGGGCAGGAGGTGTGGTATCTCGACCGGCCGAGCGACGCCTCGCCGGCGGGCATGTGGGGTGTCGCCGTCACGAGCGGTGAGCCGCGTTTTGTGACGGCCAAGCTCGGCCTGTACTCGCCTGACCGCAGCCTCGTCGCCTACCCGCTGGGCGGACAAACCTACATTGAGCGGGTCAGCGACGGTGAGCGCTGGGTCGTGCCGGCCGGCGGCCGCGCGGTCAATTTTTCGCCCGACAGCACGCGCATTGCCTGGCAGGTCGCCAGCTCCACGATCAACTTCGACCGGCGGGCCGTGCAACTATGGGTTGCCAACGTAGACGGTAGCGGCGCGCGCTCGGTCGCCAACCTAACGGGCGGCGGCCTGGGTGATTGGCTGCCCGACGGCGCGCGCGTGCTTGTCAGCGGCCGCGATAGCGATGACCGGGCAGGCTTTATTGCCACGCTTAACGTGGATGACGGCACGCTCACGACCGTCGTCGAAGCGCCAAACCTGCGCGGCGCACAGACCTCACCGGACGGCGGCTGGCTGATCTATCAGGTGGCGTTCTCGGGCGAAGCGGCACGCGACGGCCTGTGGGTCGTCGCACTGGCGGGCGGCGAGCCACGGCGGCTGGACCTATTCGGCGCCTACCGCTGGCGCAGCGAGGGGCGCCTGCTGCTCATCCCACTGGAACCGGGCGCGCCGGCACAGCGCCTGGTGGAGATTGACGTGGCGACCGGAACCGTGCGCCCACTCAGCGACCCGGCCGTTACGCCCGTGCGCATCGCGGGCGGCGATTGGGCGCTCTCACCCGACGGGCGGCGCATCGTCTTCGTAGCCGCCGCCGACCATAATCTGTGGCTCCTGGAGCTGCCCGAAACACCATGACCGACCTGCCCAACGCCTTGCGCACCACACTAGCGGCGCGCCCCATTGTCACCCGGGCCGAGTGGGAGGCGCGCCCGGCCGCGGTGCTCGTGCCGCTCTACTGCGACGCGGGCGAGTGGCAGGTGCTCTTCACCTTGCGCACCGAACAAGTGGAAACCCACAAGGGCCAGGTGTCGTTTCCCGGCGGCCGCGTTGACCCAGAGGATCACGACCGGGTGGAGACGGCCCTGCGCGAGGCCGAAGAGGAGATCGGCCTCCACCGGGAGGACGTTCGGGTGCTGGGCCAGCTCGACCCGCTGCTCACCGTCACGCAGTACCACATCACACCGGTGGTGGGCGTTTTTGCGTGGCCCTATGAATTTGTGCTCTCCCTGAGTGAGCTGTCGGTGGTGTTTGGCGCGCCGCTGCGCTGGCTGGCCGACCCCGCGCATCTGGAGACGCGCCTGCGCGAGCCGATGGCGCCGGGGCCGAAGATCCCCGTCTACTACTTCCACTTTGGCAATTACACCATCTGGGGCGCGACGGCCCGCATTTTGCTCAACCTGCTCCAGGTCGTTGAGCCGCTGCTCGGCCCGGCGAAATAGAAACCGGCCGGCAAAAGCCGGCCGGTTGACGACAGAGTGACTCGTAGGCAGGCGTTACTTCTTCGCCGCGGGCGCGGCCTTGGCAGGCGCGCCGCCCTTGGCCGGGGCCGCGCCTTCCTCGCCCTCTTCTTCGGTCTTGCCCTTCTCGATGACTTCGACTTCAGCTGCGGCAGCCGTGGTCGGGGTGGAGAGGTCCTCTTCCTTGGCCTGGTAAGTGGCGCGCACTACCAGTTCCTCGGGGTCGGTCAGCACTTTAATGTTGGCGGGCAGCTTCAGGTCACCGACGTGGATGGCCTGGCCGATTTCCAGCAGCACGCCCAGGTCGGCTTCCACCTGGGTAATCAGGTCGCCCGGCAGGCACTCCACTTCGAGATCGCTGTTGCCGCGCACCAGCACGGCCGAGTGGGTGGTGACGGCCGGCGATGTGCCCAGCAAGCGGATGGGGATGCGCACCCGGATGGTGCGGTTCATGTCCACCGCGTACAGGTCCACGTGAACGAATTCGCCGCGGATGGAATTGCGCTGCAGGTCATGCACCAGCACCTTGCTCACCTGCCCGTCAAGCTCGAAATCAATCAGCTCGGCACCGTGCACCTTGCCGAGCACTTTGCCGGCTTCACGCGCGTTGAGCTGCACCGACGCCGGCTCGCGGCCGGGGCCATACACCACAGCGGGCAACTGTCCGGCGCGCCGCAAATGGCTCACCTGCTTGCCCTTCACGGTCCGGCGCGTTGCGACTAACTTGTAATCTGCCATCTTGCGTTATTCTCCCGGCGCGCCTCTCACCGATCGCTCGCGTGTGCGAGCCGGTTACCTGCGCGCCACTCGGCAGCCGCCGCCGACAGGCGCCGGCCGCAATCCATTATCGGCCCCGCAATTGGCGGCCGAGCCATAACACTAATCCGATCGTCACGCCGGCGGCCAACCCAGCCACGGCCGCCTGGCGCGCGTCCAGCAGGGTCGTGACGCTGCCCTGCACGCTGCGCGCCAGCAGCACCCCCACGCGGCCGCCCGACAGCTCCACGTTGTCGGCCACCACGACGCCTGCCGCGGACTCCGCCAGCGTGGCCTGGTCGGTCAGCACCACCGCCGCTGCGCCATTCGCCACTGAAAACGCTTCGGTCATGGCCAGGGCCACGGCGCCATTTTCGACGGTCAGGGTGTCGGCCTGCGCCTGAGCCACGGCCCCCTGCTGCACCGTCACCTCATGGGCGCGCACTGACTGCGTGGCCCCCTGCGTGATGTTGACCACCTCCGCGGTTATCGTCCCGTCCGCGTCATGCTCATGGTCATGCGCGTGGTCGTGATCGTGCTCATGACCGTGTGGGTGCTCGTGTGGATGGGGATGATCGTGCGTTGCATCTGCCATGGTCAACTCTTTGCGCGAAAAAGGGCCTGCCCGGCGAACTGGGCAAGCCCCACAAGACCGTTTGCGGGCCGAATCTTACCTGAATTCGGCGTGTCCGTCAACGCGGCGCGCTCTGGCCAACCAGCCGTCCACCCTTACCTGCCCGCATCGGCTTATAATCGGCGCGATGAGCTTCACCAGCGCGCCCACCCCGCCCGCCGAGCACCTCGGCAAATATGTGCTCATGGAACGCTTGGGGCGCGGCGCCACCGCCGAGGTCTATAAGGCCCTGCACCCGACCCTGGGGCGGCCGGTGGCCATCAAGGTCCTGCACGCGCACCTGGCCGAAACACCGGATTTTGTTGCCCGTTTTCGGCGCGAGGCGCGCGCCATCGCCCAACTGCAACACCCGCACATCGTCCAGGTCCACGACTTTGACGTAGCGAACGGCCGGCCCTACATGGTCATGGAATACGTCGCCGGGCCGACGCTTAAAGACCGCCTCGACGAACTCTACCGCCGCGGCCAGCGCGTGGCCCCCGCCGACGTGCAACGCCTGTTTCGCGCATTGCTCAGCGCCGCCGCCTACGCTCATGCCCAGGGGATGGTCCACCGTGACCTCAAGCCCGCCAACATCCTGATCGGCCCAGGCGAACGCCCCGTGCTCACCGACTTCGGCCTGGCGCGCTTGCTGACCGCCGGGCGCCTGACGGACAGCGGCGTCACGGTCGGCACGCCCGCCTACATGAGTCCAGAGCAGGCCCAGGGCCGGCTCGCCGATCACCGCGCAGACCTCTACGCCCTGGGCGTGATCCTGTTCGAGTGCCTGGCCGGTCAGGTGCCTTTCGACGCCGACAGTTCGGTCGCCGTCCTGCTGAAGCACGTCAACGCCCCGGTCCCGCCCGTCCGGGAGATCAATCCTACGCTACCGCCAGAAGCGGAGACCGTCATCGGCCGAGCGCTCGCCAAAGACCGGGCTGCGCGCTACCAAAGCGCCGGCGCAATGTGGGCCGGGTTGCAGATGTTGGGCGCGGCCCAGGGCGTACCCCCGCCGGCCGAAAACGATGGCGACTGGCCGGCCTCCGCCGCCCCAGCAGCGCCAGCGGCGCCCGCTGCCCGCCCTGGCCGCTGGCGTTGGCCGCTACAGTTGATGGTGATCGGCCTGGGCATCGCATTGGGCGCCGCCGGTGTGTGGCTAGCCACACGCCCGTCGCTGGCGGCGCGCACCGTCGCGGCCGGACAGAGCTGGCTGGTCCACGGCGACGCCCAACTCGCGGCCGACGCCTTCACCCAGGCGCTGGCGGCTGAGCCGGCCAACACCGCCGCGCTGGCCGGGCGTGCGCAGGCCTACGAACAACTGGGCCAGATTGAGGAGGCCCTGGCCGACATCAACGCCTGGATCGCCGCCGCGCCCGACGCCGCCCTGGCCTATGCCGAGCGGGCACGGCTGGCAGCCCAGTACGGGTTATTTGCCGACCCGGCCGAAGTGCTGGCCGACCTAGACCACGCCCTGGCGCTGGCCGACCCCGCCGAGCAGGGCCGGGTCTACTTCCTGCGCGGATGGGCGATCCTCAACTTTCCGCTCAGCGGAGGGGCGCCAGACGCGGCAGCGGCGCTCCCCGATCTGCGCACGGCCGTCGAGCGCGCCCCGGACGATAGCGAAGCGCAGTTCACCCTGGCGCAGGCCGAGTTGCGCGCCGGCGATGCGCCGGCCGCCCTGCCGCCCGCCAATCGAGCGGTGGAATTAGGCCCGGACGGCGCCGTGGTGCGCAGCTTGCGCGCTCACATCCAGTTCGTGCTGGGCGACCGGCTGGCGGCGCTCGACGACCTGACCGCGGCCCTGGGCTTCGAGGCCGCGCCCGTCCAGCGCGCCACCGGACTGGCCGAGCGCGCCTACGTTTACCTGCAACTGGGCGACGACGAGGCCGCTGCGGCTGACCTGGACGAGGCGGGCCGCCTGGCGCCGCAAGCGCCGCTGCCGGAGTATGTGGCGCTGCTGGCCTCACCCGGCGACCCGCGCCCCACGGCCGCCGCGCTGCGCGCCGTCCAAGCGCAAGCCGCCGACGACCCGATCTGGCAGGCGGTGTTTGCGGAGCTACTGGCGCCGTAAAGCGCCATGCTACAATGCCGCTACCAATTTCTCACTGAGGAGCAGCAATGACACAAGTAACCGAGGCCATCGCCTACGCCCATCAGGAACGCGGACGCTTCGTCAGCGAGCTCAAAGACTTGCTGGCTATTCCCAGCATTTCGACCCTGTCGGCCCACAAGCCGGATATGCAGCGGGCCGCCGAGTGGCTGGCGGCCAACATGCGCGGCATGGGGCTGGAGCACGTCGAAATCCTGCCCACGGCCGGGCACCCGGTGGTCGTGGCCGATTGGCTTCACGCCGCCGGCCGGCCCACCATGCTGATCTACGGTCACTATGACGTGCAGCCGGTTGATCCGCTGAACGAATGGCACACTGAGCCTTTCACTCCCACCGAACGCGGCGACAACCTGTATGCTCGCGGCGCCTCGGACATGAAGGGCCAGGTCATGGCTTTCCTGAAGGCCATCGAAGCGCTGCTGCAAACCGGCGGGCTGCCCCTGAACGTGGAAATTATGATCGAAGGCGAGGAGGAGATCGGCTCGCCCAACCTTGAGCCATTCATGCGCCAGCAGGCGGCCAAGCTCAAGTGCGACTTCTCGCTGAACGCCGATTCGGGCATCATCAGCCCCACGCTGCCGTCCATCGCCTACGGGCTGCGGGGGCTGGCCTATTTTGAGCTGTGGGTCCACGGCCCCGACCACGACCTGCACTCGGGGGTCTTCGGCGGCTCGGTGCACAACCCGGCCCAGGCGCTGGCTGAACTGATCGCCGGGATGCACGACGGCAACGGCCGCGTGACCCTGCCCGGCTTCTACGATAAGGTGCGCACGCTGGGCGTGGAAGAGCGCGGAGAACTAGCCCGCAGCCCGATCACTGACGCGGCCTGGCAGGCCATGACCGGCGCGCCGCAACTCTACGGCGAGGCCGGCTACACGACCGTGGAGCGCACCGGCGCGCGCCCAACGCTGGAGATCAACGGACTGCTTTCGGGGTTCACTGGCGAAGGTTCTAAGACGGTCTTGCCTGCCAAGGCTATGGCGAAAATATCCATGCGCCTGATCCCCGACCAGGACGACAAGGAAGTGGAAGCGCAGTTGCGCGCCTACCTGGCGGCTAAGGCCCCGCCCACCATCCGCTGGGAGCTGAAGAGCCTCACCAGCGGGCCGGCCGTCATCGTGTCGCGCGACACGCCGGCCATGCAGGCCGCCATCAAGGCGCTGGAGGCCACGTTTGGCGTCAAGCCGGTCATGCGGCTGGAAGGCGGGAGCGTGCCGGTGGTGAGCATGGTGCAGAAGGGTCTGGGCGTCGACTCGATCCTCATGGGCTTTGGCCTGCCGGACGACAATCTGCACGCCCCCAACGAGAAGCTGCACCTGCCCAATTACTACAAGGGCATTGACGCCTACATCCGCTATTTTGACGAGGTGGCGCGCCTGTCCTGAGCGCCGTCGAGTCGAGTAAAACCAGGGCTGGGTGAGTGCTCACCCGGCCCTGGTCTGTTTTAGGGCGCGCCCGCTACGGTGCGCTCTGAGCGCACCGGAAGCCGATGTCCACGTCGGCATGATCTTCCGGCTGGTGATAGCGCCGCGTCGTGGTGTAGACACTGCCGTCGGCGGCGCCGAACGACCCACCGCGCAGCACGCGCCCGTCGCCGAATTCCGGTCCGTGGGGGTTATCAGTGACCGACTCGGCATAGAACTGGCTGTCGTAGTTGTCGGCCACCCACTCCAGCACATTGCCCGCCATATCGAATAAGCCGAACGGGCTGGCGCCTTCTGGGTAACTGCCCACCGGCTGGGTATCGCCTTCGTTCGCGGGCAGGATGGTCGAGTTGAAGTCTACCCCCCACGGGTAGGGACGGTTGTCGCCGCCCGTCGCGGCATACTCCCACTCGGCTTCGGTGGGCAGACGTTTGCCGCCGTCCCAAGCACAGAACTTCTCCGCCTGCGCCCAACTGACCAAGACCACCGGATACTGAGCGAAGGCCGGGTCGCCAAAGTAGGAGGGGCGCGTGAATGACCCGGCGCCGGCCGGGGAGGTGCAGATTGTCTCGCTCACGCACGCCAGGTAACGCTCGTTGGTCACCTCGAACTGGTCTATGAAGTAGGGCGAGAGCGCCACCGGGTGCAGCGGCTGCTCGTCGGCGGCGCCGGTGACCGAGCCCATGTTGAAGGCCCCGCCCGGGATCAAGACCATCCCAGCCGGCACGACCAGCACGGGCGCTTCGGTGGGCGCGGGGGCCTCAGTCGGCGGCACGCTGGTCGGCGCGACCACCGCCGAGGTGGCTGTCGCGGGTGGCGGCGCTGCCGTGGCGGTCGCGGCGACAGGCGTCGGCTGAGGCGCGGAAAACAGGCCCAGGTGGTTAGCAAGGAACACGCCGCCCCCCACCAGCCCGACGCACGCCAGCACCACCACCGCGCCGCCGATAAGCACGGCCAGGTTGGGTCCACGCCGCGCACGCGGCTGCGGGGGCGGGACGGCCGCCGGAAGGGCGGGGCGCGCCTGGGGCGCGGCCGCAGGCCGATTGAACACCGGCGGTGGCGGCTCACCCGGTGCGTAGGCCGGTGCAGGGGCCGGCGGGGGGGCCGGGGGCGGCGGGGCGGCGCTCGGCGCTGGATGTTCGCGCGGCGCAGGCTCCATGATCGTCGCCATGGGAGAAGGGCGCGCTTCGGCGGGCAGGGCGGCGGGGCGGGCCGGCCGGCCCGCCTTCAGGCGCGCTTGCACTTCTCGCAGCGCTTCGGCCAGATCCGCGCCGCTCGCGAAGCGCTTGTCCGGCTCTTTGGAGAGGCAGCGTTCGATGATGGCCACGACGTCGGACGGGGTCTGCGGGTTGAGCCGACGCAAGTCGGGCACCGGGTCATTGACGTGCTTGAGCATAATGCTCATGGCCGAGTCGCCGTCGAACGGCACCTGCCCGGCGGCCATCTCAAACAGCGTCACACCCAGCGCGTAGATATCGGACTTGGGCGTGGGGCGCTGACCGCGCACCTGCTCCGGCGCGATGTACTGGGCTGTGCCGATGACGGTGCCGGTGGCCGTCTGGTTGGCGCTGCCCATGATCTTGGCGATGCCGAAGTCCATCAGCACGGCCTGCCCTTGCGGGTTGATCATGACGTTGGCCGGCTTGATGTCGCGATGAACCAGGCCGCGAGCGTGGGCGTAGTCAATCGCTTCGGCCACGTTGATGGCGACGCTGAGCAACTCGCCGACGGGCAACTTCTGATGCTCAGCGTTGAGCCGACGCAGGCGGGCGTGCAGGGTTTCGCCCGGCACAAACTCCAGCACCATGAAGAAGGTCGAGCCGTCATGGTCGAAGTCGAACACCTGAATGATGTTCGGATGCCGCAACTGCGCCACGGTGGCCGCCTCGGCCTCGAAGCGCCGCACAAAGTCCTGGTCATGCGTGAGGTGGGCATGCACCAGCTTGACGGCCACGGGGCGGCGCAGGTTGGGATCGGTGGCGCGGTAGACCGCCGACATGCCGCCCTGCCCCAGCAGGGACTCGATTACATAGCGGCCGCCGATGGTCTGCCCGATCCAGTTCGCTTCAGTCATGCAGCGGCTCTAGGGGCAAGGCAGCGTCGAGCAAGCCTGCGTCAGCGTGAGCGAAGCCTGGGTTGCGGCGGCAGCGGCGGTGGCGGCGATGGCGGTCGCGCCGGAGGGCAGCGCCGTTTGCAGGTTCGGCGTCGGCGGGAGCGGGGTGCGCCCGCCGACCGGGCGCACAGTCGGCGGCGGCTCGGTGGGTGTCTCGCTCTCGCTCGGGGTGGAGGTCTCGGTGGCAATCACGGGGGCGGCGGTCGGCGCGCTGGGGACGGTGTCGGCGTTGAAGCGGCGGATCACAATTGAGTCGGCCTCCAGCTTCATGGCCGGCGCGTCGAGCGTCTCGGCAATGAAGCCCACATCGCCGGCGGCGAAGCTGGTGTCGGCGACTGTGACCAACCCCGTGCCGTTGATTGAAAAGGTGAGGTTGGGGCCTTGGGCGTCCAGACGCAGGGTCACTGGCTCGCCCCCGGCCGGGATGGCCGCGTTGACGCCCTCGGCCAGGGTCGTCCATGCGCCTAACAGGCGTTTGGCGACCACATATGACTGCGTCACCGGGTTGATGAAGGCGGCGTAGTAGTTGTCCGGAGTGATCTGCCGGAAGGACAATCCATAGCGGAACTGCCCTGGCTCGCCGCTGGAACCGGTAACCAGCGTTTCCAGCGAGAAGTCTGAGAACGCGCCGGGTCGGTTGGCCAGCAGGATGTTGCCGCCCGCGTTTACGAGCAATTGGTATATGTTCGGGTCCTGATAGCTGGCGAGGGCGTGATCGGCCTGCACCGTCGGCCAGCCGCTGTCCAACTCGCTGAAGTCATCTTGGAAGAGGATGCTGTTGTCCTCGGTCGGCGGCGGCGTTTCGGAGGGCGGCGGCGCTTCCGAGGCGCTTTGGGGCGCGGTTGTGTTGGTCGCGGCCAGGCTCTCAGCGGTGGGCGTCGCTCCGGCCTGGCGGCAGGCGCTCAGCGCCAGAGCAGCCAGCAGCAGGCCGATCAGCGCGCTCTTCTTGAGGTTGTGAGTTACAGGCGAGACCATCGTCTTCTCCTCGTTGGCAATTACCGACTAGTTCGGCGCCCACATCCAAGCGTTATCAAAGGCGCAGTGCGTGTTGCCGCTGCGATTGAGCGCGACCAGCGCCACGAAACCGCGGTCGAGTTGGTCATCGCTGAACTGGCCGATCTGCGTGCCATTGGTATAGATCGTAAAGACGGTGCCCTCGGCCTTCACGGTGAGGCGGTTGGTGGTGTCATTGGCCGACTGAAAGGCCGGGTCTATGCCGCGCGCATACATGTCGTCCACGGAGGTAACTTCGCCGTTGCGCATGACGGTGAACCCGGCGTAGCCGTTGGCCGCGCGCGTGATAATGACCAGGTACTGGTTCAAGGCGTCGGTATTGCCGTCCGAGCGCAGCACCAACCCGCAGCCCGACTCGCCGTAGAGCGTGTTCCAGGTGATGTCGGCCGACACCACGAAGTCGGTGACCACCGTCGCCACGAAGCGGTTGGCGTAGTCGTAGGTCTCGAAGCCTTCAATGTCGAGCGACACCGGCGGGTGAATCCACTTGACTGTCCCGGCTGCGGGGTCTACGCCGTAACGCGGCAGCTCGGCCAGGATGGGCGCCACGGCGGTGGCGGTGGCGGCGGCGTGGGCCAGTTCCTCGGCTTGCTTGGCGGCCTCGGTCGCGGCCTGGTCGAGCACGCTCTGGTTGCTGTCGGGGGTGGCCGTAGGGTCGCCCGGCTGCGGCTCGCGCGTGGCGGTGGCCGGCACGGGCGAGGCCCCCACGGCCGCGGCGGTAGCGGTTTGGACGACCGAGATGGACAGCGCTTCGACTGTCGCGTCGCGATCGGAGGTAAGACCGCCGCCGGCGTCACAGGCGAGGGCGGCGACGCCCAGCAGCGCGATGAGCGCGGCCAGGCGCCGCCACTGCCGCCGGCCGGTGATCTGGGTAGCTTGCGGTCGGGTCATGGCTACACCACGTCCTTGCGCTTTTGCAGCACCAGGATCACCAGGAAGAGCACTCCGCTGTAAACGAGCTGGGCGATCCAGGTGCCCACAATCTTCGGGTAATAGCGGGTCGGGTCATGCTTGTCCACAAACGTCCAGCCAAAGTCGCGGTTGACCTGGTAGATCAGCCCTTCGGCCGGCTCCACCGCTGACGCCCGGGCCACCTGCCAGGCCGCCAGACGCTGCTGATAGTCAATCATGGCGTCCTGATAGGCTTGCAGGTCGGCCTGATAGTCGGCGACGCCGTCCTGGTATACCTGCACTTGGGCGCGGTAGTCAGCCAACTCGGCCTCATAATCGGCCTGAATTTGATCTACGTCGGCCTGCCAGGCGCGCAGGGCGGCGAAGTAGTCGGCCATGGCAATCTGGTCAGCCTGATTTTCTGGTTCGACGGGCTGCGGCGGCAACTCGGGCTGCGCCGGCTCGACGGGCGGCTCGCCGGGCGGACCGTCGGGCGGCCCATCGGGCTGGGTGGGCGCCGGTTCGTCTATTTTGGGGTCGTAGAAGCGGCCGACACCGGGGAAGTTGCAAGAGCTGAAGATGGCGGTGCCCAGGCAGCGGCAGCCCTGGTCGGCCTTGTCTTCCAACGTCATGAGGTCGCGCAGAGGATCGGGCAGCGCCCAGCAGGCATCGCCGGCCACATCGCTGCCGACGGCCGTAATACTCATCAGGGCTTCAAACGCCCAGCGGGTGGTCGTGAGCGCGCTGACGTATTGGCCCGAGCCGGGCAGCGCGATCAGCGCGCCGCCGAGCACGATCTGCGGGATCATCATGACGATGACGAGCAGCGAGGCCGAGTTTGGGTTGGGCGCCAGGGCGGAGGCAAACAGCCCCAGCATCATGCCCGCCATCGTTGAAAGGGTGAGCGTGATGTAGACCAGGCCCGCGTCGAGAAGGGTGCCGGGCATCTGGAAGGCCAGGTAGTGGATGATGACGAACGCCGCCGTCTGGTAGAGCGCCAGCAACGCGGCGACCCAGATTTTGCTCAGCACATAGGGCAGGATTTTGAGATTGACCAGGCGCTCGCGCTTGTAGATGTCTTGCTCTTTGACGATCTCGCGCATCTGCCCGACGCCGCCGACGAGCACGCCGTACAGCGCCAGCAGGAAGAGCGTGATCATCACGTTGGGGACGTTACCCAGCGGGCCGGTCGTGAACGGGTTGCGGCCGAGCAGGAACGCCAGCACCACGTCGAGCAGCCCGACCAGAGGCGGCACGAAGAGCATCAGGAACAAGGTGAAGCGGTCGCGCACCAAAATGTTGACGTTGCGCGTCGAGAGAATGAAGAACTGCCGTAACTGGCTGACCTGGCGCGGGCGCTGAGCCGCGCTTTGGGCCTGGGCGGCCGCCTCCGCCGCCGGCGCCTGGCCGACGGCATGCCCCGCCGCCGCCAGGGGCTGCGCCACATACTGCTGGTAGGCGGCGTGCTGCTGGTAGCGCTGGGCCCATTCGGCCGGGGAGCCATTGGCCGGGTTATCCAGAATTGCGTAGATCTGGTCAAACTCCATCTCGTCGGCGCGGCGGTCGCGCTCCGAACGATATTGGTCGAAATACTTCAGGGCTTCGTCGGGCGGGCCGTACCAGGCCAGATAGCCGCCGCGCGCCAGAAAGACCACCTTGTCGGCCAGCATGACGTTCTTGGTGGCGTGGGTGATCAGGATGATGGTACGCCCCTGGTCGGCCAGCCGCCGCATCAGTTGCATGAGCGCGGTCTCGGTGCCGGGGTCAAGGCCGGAGGTAGGCTCATCGAGGAAGAACAGGCCCGGCTTGGTGAGCAACTCGACGCCGATGGAGACGCGCTTCTGTTGGCCGCCGCTCAGGCCGCTGATCTGAACGTCCTTGCGGTGCGCCAGGTCCAGGTCATCCAGGACTTCCATGACGCGCCGGTGGCGTTCTTCCCGGGTGGTGTCGGGCGGCATCCGCAGTTGGGCGGCGTAGTCCAGGGCCTGGAAGACGGTCAACTCCATGTGAATAATGTCGCGCTGCGGCACGAAGCCAATGTCGTAGCGGATGGCGTCAAAGTGGCGGTAGACGTCAATGCCGTTGACGTACACCCGGCCATGCGTCGCCGGCCGGTAACCGGCGATCGAGTCTACCAGGGTGCTCTTGCCGCCGCCCGATTGGCCGACGACCACGATGAACTCGCGCGGCTGAATGGAGAAAGAGATGTTCTGCAGGATGTTGAGGTCTTTGCGGACCCACTTGTTCAGACCCACCACGTCCACGCGCAGGCCGCGGGTTTCGTCGTATTGATCTAGGCCGTCTTCGCCCAGCACGAAGCGATATGGCCCGACGCGAACCTGGTCTTTGGGCTGAATCCAGACTTCGCCTTCGATGCGCTGGCCGTTGACGAACGTGCCGTTCGAGCTGCGCAGGTCGCGCACGCGAATGCGCGTGCCGACTCGCTCGATCTGCGTGTGAAAGCGCGAGATTTGCGGGGCGTCGAGCCGGATGTCGTTGCTTGGGTCGCGCCCAAGTTGGAGCACGTTGCGGTCGTCGAACTTGATGGGCACAATGGCGGAGGCGCGCGCGGCGGCCGGCGCGGAATAGCGCAGCGTGACGATGGTGCCCGGGTCCTGGCTGCCAAAGCGGAAGAGATCGCCGTGCTGCAGCAAGCGCGGTCCGGGCAGCGGCCGGCCTTCAAAGAAGATGGGGTTGCTGGCCTGCGGTAAGGGCGTGAGGCTATAGCCTTCGGGCGTGCGCTCGAGGCGGGCGTGTTGGCGCGAGACAATCGGCGAACTGATCTGAATCTCGTTGCCGTCGGCGCGGCCCAGCGAGTAGCTGGGCTGCGTCAGGTCAATGGTGCGGGTGGGGGAGCCGCTTTGCTCAATGACCAGTTGCGCGGGAGGGGCGCTGCGCTGGCCGCCGCCCATGAGGCTGATGTCGCTGATATCGCCCATGAGCGTGGGCGAGGGCGCGCCGGGCTGGGGCGCGGGGGCCGGCGGGCGCGCCGGGGCGGCCGTGGGCGGCGGAGCGTGCGGCGCGGAGGCGGTCGGTGGGGCCATCGCCGCCCCTTCAAACACGGTGGCGCCGGGGCGCGCCGGCGGGCCTTCTACTTCAAACTCAATGTTCTGGCCCAGACTGAGCCGGTCGCCGGCTTGCAACGCCCGGGGAGCAGTGATGCGCTCGCCATTAACGTAAGTGCCGTTGCTGCTGCCCAGGTCTTCGATCACCAGGCCGGAGCCAGAGAGGTTGATTTGGGCGTGCCGGCGCGAAACCCCGGCCCCTTCAATGGCGAGTTGGTTGGACGGATCGCGGCCGAGCGTAATGGGCAACTGGTCTAGGCCGTAGGCCTGGCCGGGCGTCGGCCCCCGGCGCAAGATCAGTCTGAAATTGGGGCCAGGCATCAAGCGGCCTCCTGAGTGATTGGCGTTTTTGCCACAACTAATCTAATGTAGGCTACAATCATGTCCCGCGCGCGCCGGACAAGCGCCGTAGTATACATGAGGGTCATGGCCTCCGCCACAGCGCGCCGCGCCCGGGGCAATTGCATCTTGATTCCGTTCACTGAGAGAGTGCCGCAAGTGGTTCAGAAATTGGCCGCCAGCTATCATTACCCGAGAGGCTGCGCGTCACCGGCCACGAGGCTACGCCAGGATGACCGACCTGAGGCCGGGTTGCTCAGAAACTAAACCTGGTACGATCAAAGGGTCAGCCTGATCCTGGGTTGAGATTCCTCACCCCCCACAATGCCGAAGGATGGCCGGCAACCGGAGGGGGGCTTCGGAATGACATGGTCCG
>JADZEK010000070.1 GCA_020850595.1 Anaerolineales bacterium | reverse complement strand
CCTGTGTTTGCCCCGGGAAAGCCAAAGGGAAGGCGGGCCTGCTTTTGGCCCGCCGCCCCTTTAAGAAAATTCCTCCCCCTTCCCACGTCTTTTCAGTGGGAAGGGGGTCAGGGGGATGGGAAGTCTGTCTTGCAGCGCCCCCCGGTCGTGTCAGCCCGTGTGCCCAGCGCCTGCCGTCGGACTGCCACGGCCTAAGTTCGCGTCTATGCCCCGGCCCCCATAGGCGCGAACTTAAGCCAGCCAACCAGGTGCCGGCGACTTACCCGTACCCGCTCACGCGTCCGCGACCTTGAGCCAGCCGGCCCGAAAGATGCGCGTCGCCCTGTGTTTGCCCCGGGAAAGCCAAAGGAAGGCGGGCCTGCATTTGGCCCGCCGCCCCTTTAAGAAAACTCCTCCCCCTTCCCACGTCTTTTCAGTGGGAAGGGGGTCAGGGGGATGGGAAGTCTGCCCGGCAGCGCCCCCCGGGCGTGTCAGCCCGTGTGCCCATCGCCTGCCGTCAGACTGCCACGGCTTACGTTCGCGTCTATGGGGGCCGGGGGTTAGGTCACCAGACGCCAAACCGACCCCGAAATAGAAGTACACCTGCCTGGGGCCTGGGTTCGGTATTTGACCCAGACGAGAGACGGGCTACAATGAGCGGCGGAGGGCCGACCGATGCCACTGTATGAGTATTACTGTTCCGGCTGCCAAACCAAATTCGACGCGCTGCGGCCAAGCGCTCAGGCCGACGCGCCGATTGCGTGCGAGCACTGCGAGAGCAAGCGCACGGCGCGCGTGCTGTCCATGTTCGCGATGAACGTCAGCGGCAGCGGAGCGCTCAGCCCGGCCGAGCGCCGCGCCGACAGCGGCGGCGGGTGCTGCGGCGGAAGCTGCGGCTGCGGCCATAGCCACAATTAGCCCATGAGCGAGGCCGAGCAGGCCGCGCTGAACGCCGACGACGAAGACCTGGTGCAGCGGGCGCTGACCCAAGTGCGCCGGCAGACGGCCGCCTGGACGCCGCCGATTGTCGAGCACCTGGCCTACGGCACGATCGAGCACCTGACGATCTGGTACGCCTACGCCAACGACGCGGCCCTGAAGCTGGCGACCGAACAGGGGCAGACCACGGCCGTGGGCCAACTGACCCTCACGGCCCTGCGCGACCTGGGCTACCCCATGGAAGACCTCACCGCCGGGCAGATCGGCTTCGTCTCCAAGGCGGCGGTCGAGGCGGCCGGCGGACCGAACGCCTACTTTAAGCCGTAAACCCGCCGCCCCGCCGTTCGGCCCCGGCGACCTCAGACATCTCCCCAGAAACCCGGCATGATCCTCGACCGCTTCAAGCTCGACGGACAGGCGGCGCTCGTCACCGGCGCCGGGCGCGGCCTGGGCCGGGCCATGGCCGTGGCGTTGGCCGAAGCCGGCGCCGACGTGGCCGGGCTGGGGCGCGGCGCGCAGGACGAGACCGCGGCGCGGGTGCGGGCGCTGGGGCGGCGCTACCTGCCGCTGCTGCTCGATTTGCGCGCGACCCACGCCGCCGACCTGAGCGCCGTGGTGGCGCAGGTGACGGCCGAGTTGGGCCGGCTAGACATCCTGGTCAACAACGCGGGCGTCATCCACCGCGCCCCGGTGCTGGACTATAGCGAGCAAGACTGGGACGACGTGATCCAGGTGAACCTGAAGGCGGTCTTCCTGCTGTCGCAGGCCGCCGGGCGCGTCATGGCGGCGCAGGGCCGCGGCAAGATCATCAACATCGCCTCGCTGCTCGCCATGCAGGGCGGCATTCGCATCCCGGCCTACACGGCCGCCAAGAGCGGCGTGGCCGGCCTGACGCGCCTGATGGCCAACGAGCTGGCCGCCCAGGGCGTCAACGTCAACGCCATCGCGCCGGGCTACATCCTCACCGACTTCACCAGCGCCCTGCACGCTGACCCGCAGCGCGCGCCCGCCATTTTGGAGCGCATCCCGGCGGGGCGCTGGGGCGACCCGGCCGACCTGATGGGCACAGTGGTCTTTCTGGCCTCGGCCGCGTCGGACTACCTGCACGGCGCGGTCGTGCCGGTAGACGGCGGCTGGCTGGCGCGGTAGCCCAGTATTCGCCCAACCAAAAAGCGGCCGGCTCCCAGTGGAGCCGGCCGCTTATGATTCCGGGGAACGCGGCGCGGCTAGCGCGCCATGCCGGCGATGGCGTTGCCGGCAATCGCCAGCACCGAGTAGGGCAGCAGGCCCAGCACAACCGTGGCGAGGGCCGTCAGGCCGACGGTGAAGTTCAGGGCCGGGCGCGAGGTGGTCACCGGCTGGCCTTCCTGCATGTACATGATGACGATCACGCGCAGGTAGTAGTAGGCCGAGACCAGCGAGGTGAGCACGCCCACCACCGCCAGCCAGACGTAGCCCGCCTGAAGCGTCGCGCCGAAGATGTAGGCCTTGCCCACGAAGCCGATGGTCGGCGGCACGCCGGTGAGCGAGAACATGAAGATCATCATGGCGAGCGCCAGGCCGGGGCGGCGCTTGCCCAGGCCGGCGTAGTCGTTGAGGGTCAGGCCACCGCCCTCGGCGCGCTCGACGGCGATGACCACCGCCCAGGCCCCCAGGTTGGTGACGGCGTAGGCCAGCAGGTAAACCAAGGACGCGCCCAGAGCGGCGTCTTGCACGGCGGCCTGGGCCGACCCGGCGGCCACCAGGCCCATGAGGATGTAGCCGGCGTGGGCAATGCTGGAGTAGGCCAGCAGGCGCTTGATGTTGGTCTGGACGATGGCGGCGAAGTTGCCCACGATCATCGTCAGGGCGCTCAGGGCGGCGGCCACCAACATCCACTGCGGAGCCAGGGCCGGGAAGGCGGTGACGAAGACGCGCAGCAGGGCGGCAAACCCGCCCGCCTTGGCGCCGACCGACATGAACCCGGTGACGACCGAGGGCGCGCCGTCGTACACATCGGGCGTCCACATGTGGAAGGGCACCGCGGCGACCTTGAAGCCCAGGCCCACCAGCACCAGCCCCACCCCGGCCAGCAGCAGGCCCAGGCGCGGGTTCGCCAGGGTGGCTTCATTGAGCACCAGGCGCAGGTTGGTGGCCCCGGTGGCGCCGTAGATCAGGGCGATGCCGTAGACCAGGAAGGCCGAGGCGAACGCCCCCAGCAGGAAGTACTTGAACGACGACTCCTCCGAGCTGGGCTTGGGCCGCGCCAGCCCCGACAAGATGTAGAGTGGGATGGAAAGCAGCTCCAGCGCCAGGAAGACGATGATGAGGTCGGCCGCCTGGGCCATGAGCATCATGCCGCCGACGGTGAAGAGCAGCAGCACATAGAACTCGCCGCGCTCGATGCCGGTGCGCGGCAGGTAGTTGAGGGCCAGCAGCACGGTCAGGGCGGCCGTGCCCAGGAAGAGCAGGTTGAGGAACAGGCCGAAGCCGTCGGCCACCAACATGCCCTTGAAGGCGACGATTTGGCCGCCGGCGGGCCAGGCCAGGTGCGCCAGCGCCGCCCCGGCCAGCCCCAGCAGCGTCAGCCAGGCGGTCAGGCGCTTGCGGTCGGCGGGGATGAGCAGGTCTATCAGCAGCAGCAAGCAGCCGTAGCCCAGCAAGACCAGGATCGGCAGGATGGCGTTGAAATCGTAAGGCGTCATGGCAGTCCGGTCAGCCTCGGGTTAGCGCAGCGCGACGGCGGCGGCCTGCAGGGTGCTGGCGAGGTGTTCCACCGAGGGCGACAGCAGGTCGAGGAACGGCTTGGGGTACAGGCCGATCCAGAAGATCAGCACGATGAGCGGGATCATGATCAGAATTTCGCGGCGGTTCAGGTCGGACAGGCCGCGGTTCTTCTCGTTGGTCACCTCGCCCAAGAACAGGCGCTGGAACAGCCAGAGCAGGTAAATGGCGGCCAGGATAACGCCCAGCGCCCCAAAAGCGGCGTAGAGATACGAGCCGAGCGGCCCGCCGGGCTGGCCCGCGCCCCACGCGCCCAGCAGGATGGCGAACTCGCCGATGAAGCCGTTGAGGCCGGGCAGCCCCATGGACGAGAGCACGACGATCAAGAACAGCGCGCCGTAGACGGGCATGATCTTCCACAGGCCGCCGAACTGCGCCATGTCGCGGGTGTGGCGGCGCTCGTAAATCATGCCCACCAGGAGGAACAAGGCGCCGGTGGAGATACCGTGGTTGACCATTTGCAGGATGGCGCCCTGGATGCCCTGCGCGTTGAGGGCGAACAGGCCGAGGATGACGAAGCCCAGGTGGCTGACCGACGAGTAGGCCACCAGCTTCTTGGCGTCGGTCTGGGCGTAGGAGACGATGGCCCCGTAGAGGATGCCGATGACGCCCAACACGGCCAGCACCGGGGCGGCGCGCACGGCGGCGTCCGGGAACATGCCCAGGTTGAAGCGCACAAAGCCGTAGGTGCCGAGCTTGAGCAAGACGCCCGCCAGGATGACCGAGCCGGCGGTGGGCGCCTCCACGTGGGCGTCGGGCAGCCAGGAGTGCAAGGGCCAGATCGGCACCTTGATGGCGAAGGCGGCGGCGAAGCCCCAGAAGAGCAGCAGTTGGGTGGTCAGGTCCAGGCTGCCGGCGCGGGCGATGATCTCCGGCACGGAGAAGGTGCCCAGGGTGATGCCCAGGTAGAGGATGGCCAGCAGCATCAGGATCGAGCCGGCCATGGTGTACAGGAAGAACTTGAGCGCGGCGTAGATCTTGCGCGGGCCGCCCCAGATGCCGATGAGGAAGTACATGGGCACCAGGGTGAATTCCCAGAAGATGTAGAACAGGAACAGGTCTTGGGCCATGAACACGCCGGTCATGCCCACTTCCAGAAGCAGGAAGAAGATCATGAATTCCTTGACGCGCTCCTCGATGGCCGTCCAGGTGGAGGCGATGGACAGGGGCGTCAGGAAGGTGGTGAGCAGGATGAGCAGCAGGCTCAGGCCGTCCACCGCCATGTGGTAACCGATTTGCCAGGTGGACCCGATGCGGATCCACGGGGCGTTGATCTCCAACTGCAGGCCGGGCGCCAGGCGGTTGAACTGGCCGAGCATGACCAGCGACAGGAGGAACGTCGCCAGCGAGGTGATGAGCGCCACCCAGCGGATGGCGTTCTTCTGCTCCGGCCGCAGGAAGAGCAGCACCACCACGCCCACGAGCGGAGCGAAGGTGACGACGGTCAGGGTGCTAAAGAGATATTGCATGGTTTATCCCTAACGAATGGTCAGGCCGACGGCGCGCCGGAGCAGCGCCGGAATTAACGAGCGACGAACAGCAAATAGCCGAGCACCAGCACCACGCCGACGAACACCAGCAGGGCGTAGGCGCGCACGTAACCGCTCTGCAGGCGGCGCAGGCCGCCCCCCACCCCGCGCGCGATGGCCGCGGGCATCTGGCTGATCAGCCCATCCACCACGCCGCGGTCGAGGAATTCGGCCGAGAAGCGCGCCAGGCTGGTATAGGTGCCGGCCAAGACGGTGTCGTGGAACCAATCGTGCCAGAAGCGCCCATCCACCAGATAGGCGCAGACGCCCGCCAGCCAGTTGTAGGGGCGGATGATGATCAGGTCGTACAGTTCGTCAATCCACCACTTGCGGTTGAGGGCCTGGAACAACGGCCCGGTGCTTTCCAGCGGGTCTTTATCGGTGGCGGCGGCGGGCTTGCCGCGGTACAGGCCCGCGCCCGCGGCCAGGCCGAGCAGGGCCACCAGGGTCGAGCCGCCGGCGATGCCGAAATCGAGCGCGCCTTCGGGGCCGGCCTCGGCCGCGTGCCCGGCGGCGGCTTCACCTTCGGCCCCAGCAGCGTGTTCGCCGCCGGGCAGCGCGCCCAGGGTGTGGTCCATCCAGTTGGTCAGGGTGTGCGCGGCGGGCGGGGTCCAGCCGGCGATGCTGGGCAGGTTGAGCAGCCCGCCGAACGCGGCCAGCACCGCCAGCACGATGAGCGGCACGGTCATCAGGGCCGGGCTTTCGGCCGAGTGCTTGGCGGCGTCGGTGCGCGGCGCCCCGGCGAAGACCATCATCAACTGCCGGCCGCAGTAAAAGGCGGTGAAGAAGGCCGCCACCATCAGCAGGCCGAGCACCAGCCAGTTCTGGTGGGTGTAGGCGTCGAGCAGGATTTCGTCCTTCGACCAAAAGCCGGAGAGCGGCACGATGCCGGCCAGGGCCAGCGAGCCGATCAGGAACACCCATTTGGTGATCGGCAGCGTGCGCCACAGGCCGCCCATGTTGCGCATGTCTTGCGGGTCGAAGTCGTGCGCGTGCCCGGCCGCGGGGCCGTGATCGCCCGCCTCGGGCGCGGCGTGGCCGGCCTCGTGGTCGTGGCCCGCGTGGGCGTCCGGCGCGTGCGGGTCTGGCCCGCCGCCGCCGACGGCCTGCTGCGCCAGCGTGTGGTGATGGCCGTGCTCAACGGCGTGAATGATCGAACCGGCCGACAGGAAGAGCAGCGCCTTGAAGAAGGCATGGGTAATCAGGTGGAACATGCCGGCCACGTAGCCGCCCAGGCCCACGGCGGCGATCATGAAGCCCAGCTGCGAGATGGTGGAGTAGGCCAGCACTTTCTTGATGTCGAACTGGCCGATGGCGATGCTGGCGGAGAAGATGGCGGTGGCCGCGCCGATCAGGGCGACCACGCCCATGGAGAACGGCGCCAGCGCGAAAAGCGCGTTGGAGCGGGTGATCATGTAGATGCCCGCCGTGACCATGGTGGCGGCGTGCATTAGGGCCGAGACGGGCGTGGGGCCGGCCATGGCGTCAGGCAGCCAGACATACAGGGGCACCTGGGCCGATTTGCCGGTGGCGCCCATGAGCAGCAGCAGGGTGATGGCGACCAGCACCGGCGCCCCGGCCTCAAAATGCATGGCGGCCAGCTTGCCAAAGACCTCCTGGTAGGTCAGCGAGCCGAACTGCCAGAAGATCAGGAACATCGCCAGCAGCATGGCCCAGTCGCCAATGCGGTTGACCACGAAAGCCTTGCGCGCGGCGCGGGCGTTGCCCAGGCCGCCGGCGCCCTTCTCGTACCAGAAGCCGATGAGCAGGTACGAGCACAGGCCCACGCCTTCCCAGCCGATGAACATGGTCAGGTAACTGCTGCCGGAAACCAGCACCAGCATGGCGGTAAGGAAGAGGTTGAGGTAGACGAAAAAGCGCGTGAAGCGGCCCGGGTCGCCGTTGAGACGCACATCCGCGTGCATGTAGCCGATGGCATAGACGTGGATGAGCGCGCCGACGCCGGTGACAACCAGCATCATGGTGACCGAGAGCGTGTCGACCTGGAACGCCCAGGGCACCTGCAGCGCGCCCAGGTTGAGCCAGTCGGCCACCGGCACGATCTGCGCCTGGTAATTCACGGCGCGCAGGCTGACGGCCTGGAGCACGGCGATGACGAAGGCCAGCGCGGCCGCGCCCGAGCCGATGGCGCCGGACCAGCGCTCGCCCAGCGCCTTGCCAAAGAGCAGGTTGAGCAGCAGCCCCAGCACCGGGAAGACCACGATGAGCGGGACCAGGGCGAAGAATGTGCCGCCCGCCCCGCCCTCGCCGTGCCCCGCCTGCGCGAGGGGGGCGGCCCAACTGACGGCCGGGAGAGCCAGGAGCGCGACGGCGAGCAACAGGCCGCCGAGCGGCAGCAGCAAGCGGAGGCGGCGGAGGCGATCAGGCATCACGAAGTCCCTTGATAGGCGAAAACGCAGCGGCCGGGCTTAGCCCTTAAGCTGGTTGATGTCGTCCACGTTGATGCTGTGCTTGGTGCGAAAGATGGTGACGATCAGCGCCAGGCCCACGGCCACCTCGGCCGCGGCCACGGTCATGACGAAGAACACGAACACCTGGCCGTCAAGCTGCCGGAACTCGCGGGCGAAGGCCACGAAGGCCAGGTTGGCCGCGTTGAGCATCAGCTCGACCGACATGAAGATGATGATGGCGTTGCGGCGCGTGAGCACCCCTAGCACCCCCAGGGTGAACAGGATGGCCGAGAGCGCGACGTAATAGAGCGTGGGCAGGGCATTCATCGGCAGCTCCTAGGGCGTCGGCTCGCGGACCGGCTCGGGGGCCGGGGCCGCGGCCGGCGCGCCAGCGGGCGCGGCCGGCTGGCCGGGCTGGGTCGTGCGGCTGACGACCGGGCGGCCCTGCCGGTCGCGGGTGAGCACCACCGCGCCGATCATGGCCACCAGCAACAAGAAGGAGGTCAGCTCGAAGGGCAGCAGGTAATCCTGGAACAGCCGCGTGCCGATGGCGACCGGGTCGCCGTAGTTCACGTCTACGGGCGGAATGGGCGTGAGCGGGCCGGCGCGCAGGAAGACCACGTAGGCCAGCGCGGCGATGAAGCCAACGGCCAGCAGGCCGGCCAGGCCGGTTTGCCAGGGCAGCGCCGTGCCGCCTTGGCGCAGCAGTTCGGCCCCGAGCAGCATGATGACGAACAGAAACAGCACCATGATGGCCCCGGCATACACCGTGACCTGCACCATGGCGATGAACGGCGCGGCCAGCATCAGGAAGAAGACCGAGACCACCGCAAAGTTGAGCACCAGGAACAGCGCCGAGTGCACGGCGTTGCGGCTGAACAACATGCCGACGGCCGCGCCCACCGCCACGGCGGCCAGGATAAAGAACAGGATCAGCTCAGAGGTGATGGTCATGGCGGCCCTAGTCGGGGTCTTTCATTTCCGGGATGGCGCGGTCGAACTGGCGCGGGGCCACCTGTTGGGGCGTAGGCTGGCCGCCGGCCGGCACCGGCACAATGAGCATCTCTTTGGTGTAGAGCGACGAGTCGCGGTTGGTGAAGGCCAGCTCGTAGTTGTTCTCCAGCACGATGGCCTCGGTCGGGCAGGCGTCTTCGCAGTAGCCGCAGAAGATGCAGCGCAGCATGTTGATCTCGTAGGTGCTGGCGTAGCGCTCGCCGGGCGAGAAGCGTTGCTCGTCGGTGTTCTCGGCGGCTTCCACGAAGATCGCGTCGGCCGGGCAGGCGGCGGCGCACAGGGCGCAGCCGATGCACTTTTCCAGCCCGTTGTCGTAGCGCTTGAGCTCGTGGCGGCCCTTGAAACGGTTCGACACCGGGCGTTTGACGTCCGGGTAGTTAACCGTCACCGGCTCCTCGAACATCTGCTTGAAGGTGGTGGCGAAGCCCTTAATCAGCTCGGTGAGCATAGTGGTGCACCTCTAGCCCAGGTGGGGCAGGGCCGCCTGGCGGGCGGCGGCGCGGGCCTGGCGCGCGGCCGCCTGCCGGGCGCGGCGGCGCAGATAGGCCATGCCGATGACGACGCCGATGACGGCCAGCGCCGCCAGCACGACGATCAGCAGGGTTGTGTCAATGAGGGCGGCGGCCGTCACCACGATGTTGGCCAGCGCCAGCGGCAGCAGCACCTTCCAGCCCAGCGCCATCAGGCGGTCGTAACGCAGGCGCGGGTGGGTGGAGCGCAGCCAGATCATGAAAAAGAGCGAGACCGCGACCTTGAGCCAGAAGTAGCCCAGGCCCAGCCACGGCACCTGCTCGGCGAAGGGGCCGTCCCAGCCGCCCAAGAAAAGCGTCGCGAAGATGGCGCTGACGGCGATCATCTTGATGTATTCGGCCATGAAGAAGAGCGAGAACTTCATGCCGGAGTATTCGGTGTGGTAGCCGGCGGTCAGCTCCTGCTCGGCTTCGGGCATGTCAAACGGTGCGCGGTTGACCTCGGCCAGGGCGGCGATGTAGAAGATCACTGCGGCCACCGGCTGCAGCAGGAGGTACCAGACCGAATCGCGCTGGGCGGCGATGATGCCGTTCATGCTCATGGACTGCGCCAACATCAGCGGGCCGACGACGGACAGGCCCAGCGCCAGCTCGTAGCTGACCATCTGCGCCGAGGAGCGGATGCCGCCGAACATGGCGTACTTGTTATCCGACGCCCACCCGGCCAGCACCACGCCGTAGACGGCGATGGAGGCGACCGAGAGGATGTAGAGGATGCCGACGTTGAGGTCGGTCAGGCCCAGGCCGTTCTGGATGGTGAAGTAGTGTCCGCCAAGGGTCTGGTTGAGGATGGGGAGGGTCACCGAGCAGCACTCTATCGCCGCCGTCGGCCCCCACGGCACCACGGCCAGGATGATGAGGGCCGGGACGGCGGTGATGATGGGGGCCAGGACAAATATGACCTTATCGGCGCCGGCCGGGATAAGCTCTTCCTTGAAGATGAGCTTGATGCCGTCGGCGGCGGGTTGCAGAAAGCCGAACGGCCCGGCGCGGTTGGGGCCGACGCGGGTCTGGAAGAGCGCGGCGACTTTGCGCTCGGCAAAGGTCATGTAGGCGAAGCCGGTTGCCAGCACAAAGATGATGATGACCGACTTGATAGCGGCTTCGATGACAGTCGCCCAGAAGGGAGAGATCACCATCGCGCGTTAACCTTTCTGGATGGTCGCGGACACGGCCGCGGCGGGCACGGCCGGGCCGAGGTCGCTGGGCATCAGGGCCACGCCGGCGGGGGCGCGGCCGCTGACGCGGGCCGCCACGCTGGCCGTGCGGCCGTTGACGGTCACGGTCACCTGATCGCCGTCTTGAATGTTCAGGCGCGCGGCGTCGGCGGGGTTAAGCTCGACGTAAGGCAGCAGCACGTGCGAGTGCATGAGCAGCGCGCGCCGGAAGGTCGTGCCGCGGTCGTAGAGCACGGTGGTCGGCACAAGCGTCAGGCCGTTGCCCTCCACGGGGGCGGGGGCGGTGAGCTTATGGGCCGCCACGGTGCCGCCGCGCTCGGCGGTGGTGGGCGTCTGCGCGCCCAGGCCCTGCTTGTTCTCATACGCCGTGCCGCCGTAGTACGGGTCGCGGCCGCCCACATCGGGCCACTGGGCCGTTACCTGGGCCAGCGCCGGGTAGCTCACCTGGGCGTAGGCCGGCACGGCTTCGGCGATGGCGCGCATGACCGCGGCGGCGTGCTGCGGGACGCTGACGCCGACGCGCGCGCCGATCTCGGCCACGATCTGGTAGTCGGGCTTGCCCTTGGCGGTGACGGCCGGGTAGAAGCGCTGCACACGGCGCTCACCATTGGTGTAGCTGCCTTCGCGCTCGGCCCAGGCCGCGGCGGGCAGCACCACGTCCGCGGCCTCGGCGGTGGCGGTGCGGAAGAGCTCTTGCACCACCACGAAGCCAGCGGCGCGCAGGTCGGCGGCGCTGATGACGCCGTCGCCCACCGGGTCGGCGGCCATGATCCAGGTAGCCTGGCCGCGCGGTAAAACGCCGGCTTCGGGGCGCAGGCCCATGTCCCAGGCGCCCATGGTGTTGCTGTGGGGCCAGACGGCGATCAGGCCGTTGTTGGGGCGGCCATAGTGGTTGGTGGCGATGAGCAGGTTGGCGCAGGCCTGGGCCAGCGCCGACGAGCCGGCCAGGTCGAGCCCTTCGTGGCCGAACAGGATGACGGCGTTCTCGGCCTTGGCGAAGGCGTCGGCGGCCTCGCTGGAGCCGGTGACGAGCATGTTGAGCACGGTGCCGACTTCGTGGCCGTAGGGGTAGCGCATCTGGTAAGCGGCGGCGCGGTCGGTCTTGGTGGCGCGGCCGTTAGCGACGATGAGGGTGGCGCCGCGCTCGGCGGCCTGCTTGACGCGCAGCCACCAGATCGGCGCTTCTTCTTCCAGGTCGGAGGCGATGACCAGGATGGCCGTGCCCTTGCCCATGGCGCTGAAGTTGGTGCCCACGCCCACGCCGACTTCCTGAACCTGCTCGCCGCCGCCCATGCGGCTGTTGAGCACGGCGCGCCCGCCCAGGCCGCTAACCACCTGGCGGAAGTTGAACAGGTCTTCGTTGGAGGCCCGGTCGCCCGCCAGGCCGATGAGGCCCGCGCCGGCGGCTTTGAGCTTTTCGCCGGCCAGCTTTAGGGCTTCGTCCCAGGTGGCTTCCTTAAGCTCGCCGCCCTGGCGCACCAGCGGGGTGGTCAGGCGGTCGGGGCTGCCGGCGAAGTGGTGGCCGAAACGGCCCTTATCGCACAGCCAAATCTCGTTCACCTGCTCGTTCTGGCGCGGCAAGACGCGCTTGATGACGGTCTGGCCGCCGGCTGCGGCTTCGCGCCGGGTGTTGAGGGTGGTATTGCAGCCCACCGGGCACTCGGTGCAGATGGAGGCGGCGTTGTTCAGCTCCCAGGGGCGGGCGCCGAAACGGAAGTCGGTCGTGGTGAGCGCACCCACCGGGCAGATGTCGGTGGTGTTGCCGGAGAACTTGCTGTCGAAGCCGGGCTCGGAGAAGGTGATGATCTCCATGCGCCGGCCGCGCTCGAAGAAGCTGAGCACATGGTCGTCCACCACCTCGTCCTGAAAGCGCACGCAGCGGGCGCACTGGATGCAGCGCTCGCGGTCGAGGTAGATTAGGTCGCCCAGGGGCACGCGCTTGGCGAGGCGCTGCTTCTCATCGAAGAGGAAGCGACTCTGGCCGGGGCCGTGCGCCAGGGTCAGGTTTTGCAGCGGACACTCGCCGCCCTTATCGCACACGGGGCAGTCGAGCGGGTGCGAGGTGAGCAAAAATTCCAGGATGTCGTCGCGGGCCTCGGTGACCTTGCTCGACGCGCCGACCACGACCATGCCTTCTTCCACCGGCGTGGTGCAGGCGGTTTCAAGCTTGGGGCCGTAGGCGACTTTGGGCTGGCCGGCGTCGTCCAGCACGGGCTGGCCGGTGGCGCGGTCTTTCTGCACGCGGCCAATCTCCACCAGGCACATGCGGCACATGCCCACCGGCGCGAGCTTGGGGTGGTAACAAAAGACCGGGATGTCGTTCTGGATGGTTTTGGCGGCCTCCACGATCAGCGTGCCCTTGGGCACGCTGACGGCCTTGCCATCAATGGTCAGCGTTACGTTGTCGGCCATAAAGAAATACCTGCCTAGGGCCGGCTAGCCGCCGGCCGGGGTGGGTTCGGTTTTGCGCGCGGGCCGGGCCGCCGCCGGGCGGGCGGCGGGGGCCGCCTTGGCCGGGGCGGGCTTGCCGTCCTGGGTGTGCCCGTCGAAGTCGGCGCGGAACTTGGCCAAGCCGCTGAGCACGGGCGTGACGGCGAATTCGCCCAGCGGGCACAGGCACTTGCCCTGCTCTTGCAAGGCGACCGTTTGCAGCAGATCTACGTCGGCCTTGACGGCGTTGCCCTGGTTCAAGCGTTCGAGGATATTGAGCATCCAATAGGTGCCCTCGCGGCAGGGCGTGCACTTGCCGCAGGACTCGTGCTTGAAGAAGCGCGTGGTCTTGAGCGTCAGCCAGGCCATGTCCACCGACTCGTCGAGGACGATGATGGAGGCCGAGCCGAGCGCCCCGCCCTTGGCCGCCAGCGCTTCGTAGTCCATGGGGGTGTCGAGCAGGGCGTCGTTGCTGGCGAGCACGGTGGAGCTGGCGCCGGCCGTCAGAATGGCCTTGATGGGCTTGCCGCTGGGCACGCCGCCGCCCAATTCGTAGATCAGGTGGCGGAAGGTCGTCCCCAGGGGCAATTCATAATTGCCGGGCCGCCGGATATGGCCGGAGAGGCAGAAGATCTTGGGGCCGGGGCTTTTCTCGGTGCCGATGGTCTTGTACCAGGCCGCGCCGCGCGCCAAGATCATGGGCACGTTGGTGAGGGTCTCGGTGTTGTTGACGACGGTCGGCTTCTGGTAGAGGCCTTTATCGGCCGGGAAGGGCGGCTTGAGGCGCGGCTGGCCGAGCTTGCCCTCAAGCGATTCGAGCAGCGCGCTCTCTTCGCCGCAGATGTAGGCGCCCGCGCCCAGGTGGTTATGAATGTCGAGCGCGTAGCGGGTGCCAAACAGGTTCTGGCCCAGCAGGCCCGCCTGGCGCAGCTCGGCCAAGATGGCGTCGAGCCGGACGGCGATGTCCCAGAACTCGCCGCGCAGGTAGTTGTAGGCGATGTTGGCCTGGGCGGCGTAGGCCGCGATCATCATGCCTTCGTAGAACTGGTGCGGGTTGTGCTCCAGGATCTCGCGGTCCTTGAAGGTGCCCGGCTCCGACTCGTCGGAGTTGCAGACCAGGTAGCGCGGGAACGAGTCCTTGGTGAGGAACGACCACTTCAGGCCGGTGGGGAAGCCCGCGCCGCCGCGGCCGCGCAGACCGGAGGCCTTGACTTCATCTATGACCTGCTGCGGCGTCATGCTGGTGACGACCTTCTTAAAGGTCTCGTAGCCGCCGTGCTCGCAATACACGTCGAGCTGGTGCAGGTTGGGAATGTCGCGGTGGCGCAGCAGCACGTGCTCGTACTTGGCGGGCGCGGCCGGCTCAGCCGGAGCAGCGGCGGCGGCCAGCGGTACATCGGGCGGCGGCGGCGCCGGGGCCGGTTCGTCGGAAGCGGCCGGCGGGTTGGGCTTTTCGGGCGCGGGCATGTGGGCCGAGCGCGGCTTGGCGGCCTCGGCATTTTCGCGGTGCAGCGGGAAGGGGGTCGCCTGGTCGGCCGGGGGCTGATCGCCCTGCGGCTGCGACTGCGGAGCGAGGGGCTTTTCGTCAGCCGTCATGCTAGGCGCCCTTTCCCGTGTAAGACTTGAGCACGGCCAGGGCCTGCTCGACCGTCTGCGGCTGGTCGGGCGCGGCGCTTTCGTGATAGTGCAGCCCGTCGGCGTCCTGCACCTGGAACATGGGGGCTTTGTCGCAGCCCGCCAGGCACACCACGGTTTCCACCGTCCACTCGCCGTCGGCGGTGGTCTCGCCCGGCTTCACGCCCAGCTTCTGGCACAGGTGCGTGGCGAATTCCTCGGCCCCGCGCAGGGCGCAGGGGAAATCGGTGCAGATCTGCACGCGGCGCTTGCCGGCCGGGTGATCGTAGTAGAGGGTGTAGAAGCCCACAATGCCGGCCACCTCGGTCGGCTCCAGGCCGATCAGGCTGCCGACTTCGGCCATGGCCTCGGGCGAAAGGTGGCCGTATTCGCTCTGGGCCAGAAAGAGCAGCGGCATGACGGCCGAGCGCTTGTGGCCGGCGGGGTATTTCGCCAGGATGGTGTCAATGGCGGCGCGATGTTTGTCAATCAACATAGGGCACTCGGCGACCGGCGGCGGGCGGCCCGCTAGCGGTCCACATCTCCCAGGACGATATCAATGCTGCCGATGATGCCGACCACGTCGGCGACATAGTGCTTGGCCGCCAACAGGTTGAGCGGCTGCAAGTTGGCGAAGGATGGCGTGCGCCAGTGCACGCGGTGGGGGTGCGGGCCGCCGTTGCCGGCCAGGAAGACGCCCAACTCGCCGCGCGGCGACTCGATGGCCTGGTAGACCTGGCCGACCGGCGCGCTGAAGCCTTCCGTCCACAGCTTGAAGTGGTGAATAAGGGCCTCCATGCTGTGGCCCAGCTCGGAGCGCGGCGGCGGCGCGACCTTGCGGTTGCTGGTCATCACCGGGCCTTTGGGCAGCTTGCGCAGGGCCTGCTCCACGATCTTAAGCGACTCGCGGAACTCCTGCATGCGCACGCAGTAGCGGTCGTAGACATCGCCGTTGTAGGCCAGCGGCACGTTAAAGTCGTACTGCTCGTAGCCCGAGTAGGGCATGGCCTTGCGCAGGTCGAAGTTGACGCCCGAGCCGCGCAGCGACGGGCCGCTCAGGCCCCAGGCCAGGGCGGTCGGGCCGTCAATCACGCCGATGTGCTTGGTGCGGTCGAGCCAGATGGGGTTGTTGGTGAGCAGGTCTTCGTAGTCGTCGAGCTTGCCGGGCAGGTAGGCCAGGAAGTCCTTGACGGCCTCTTCGAAGCCGGCGGGCACATCGCGCCACACGCCGCCGGGGCGGATGTAGGACGTCATCATGCGCTGACCGGAGATCAGCTCATGGATGGCCATGAGCTTCTCGCGCTCGCGGAAGCAGTAGAAGAGCACCGACTGCGAGGCGATGTCGGCCGAGTGCGTGCCCAGCCAGACCAGGTGCGAGGCGATGCGCTGCAATTCGGCCAGGATGACGCGCAGGGCCTGGGCGCGCGGCGGCACGTCCACGCCCAGCAGCTTCTCGACCGCCAGGCAATAGACGAAGTTATTGCCGATGGTGTTGAGGTAGTCAATGCGGTCGGTCATGACCAAGGCCTTGAGGTAGGTCTTGGACTCCATGTTCTTCTCAATACCGGTGTGCAGGTAGCCGATATCGGGGACGGCGTTGACGACGATTTCGCCGTCTAGCTCGGCCATGACGCGCAGCACGCCGTGGGTGCTGGGGTGCTGCGGGCCCATGTTGAGCAGCACGGTCTCGCCGGTTTCAGCGCGCGGCGAGAACAGGTGCTTCAGCTCGTCAACGGTGGCTTCGAGCAAACGGTGTTCTTGGTCGGCCTGGGTCGCGGATGCCATGACAGCCTCTATTCCTGGGCGTAGGGCTTTTTCTGATCAATCTCGGCCTGGTTGAAGGTGAACTGCACTTCTTCGTAGCCCAGGGGATAGTCTTTGCGCAGCGGGTGGCCCTGCCAGTCTTCGGGCATGAGAATGCGGCGCGGGTCGGGGTGGCCGGTGAACTGAATGCCGAACATGTCCCAGACTTCGCGCTCGTACCAGTTGGCGTTGACGAACACGCCGGTGGCGGTGGGCAGCACGGGGTCGTCGCCGGGCACGCGCACGCGTAGGCGCAGGTTGGTCGGGTGGGTCAACTCGCGCAGCTGATAGATGACGTTGAAGCGCGGCTCGGCCGGCCAATCGTCGTAGACGCTGATGGTCGCGAGGAAGTTGAAGCCGAGGGCGGGCGTCGCTTTCAGGTGCTGGAGCGCCTCCAGCAGCGCGTCGCGGGCGACGGTGACGGTGGTGTCGCCGTGAAATTCCTCAACCGATTGAATGGCCGCGCCGAAGCGCGCCTGGAGCGCGGAAACGGTCTCGCTGGTGTGGCTCATGCCCAATCCTTGATCTTTTCGCGCTTGACCTTCTCGTGCAGGGTGAGGATGCCGTGCATCAGCGCTTCGGGGCGCGGCGGGCAGCCGGCCACGTACACATCCACCGGCACGACCTCATCCACGCCCTGGACAATGGCGTAGTTGTTGAAAACGCCGCCGCAGGAGGCGCAGTCGCCCATGGCGATGACCCACTTGGGCTCGGGCATCTGGTCGTACAGGCGGCGCAACACGGGGGCCATCTTGCGACTGACGCGGCCGGCCACGATCATCAGATCCGACTGGCGGGGCGAGGCGCGCATGAGCTCCATGCCGAAGCGCGACATGTCGTTGTTGGGCATGACGGTGCTGATCATTTCCATGGCGCAACAGGCCAACCCAAAGAGCATGGGCCACATGGCGTTGGTGCGGCCCCAGTTGATGGCGGTTTCGAGGGTGGTGGTGATCACCCCCATGTTGCCGAGTTTCTGTTCGAGACCCATCGCTGCCTCCTAGCGCCGGCGCGCTACTCCCAGTTGAGCGCGCCCTTCTTCCAAATCCACACGTAACCGACGAGCAAGATACCGATAAAGACGATCATCTCGATGAAGCCGAACACGCCGAGCGCCCGAAAGCTGACGGCCCAGGGCAGGAAAAAGATCACTTCGATATCGAAGAGGATGAAGAGCACGGCCACCAAGTAGAAGCGCACCGGCATGCGGCGCATGGCCGGGCCGATGGGGCGCATGCCCGACTCGTAGGGCGCCAGCTTGCGCGGGGTGGGCCGGTGGGGGCCGAACAGGTGGCCCAGGACGACCATGAGCACGGCAATTCCGGCCGAGAACAACAGCAGGATGACGATGGGCAGATAGGGTTCGAGATTCGGCATTCCGCTCCCCAACGCGACGAGCCAAACGGCCCGCCTCCGAGTGTGCGTGTTTTAGACGCGCGTGGATAGGACGAGATTAGGGCTGGGTAAGTGTGTAAAGTTTATCACAAGCAAATACACGAGTCAAACCAAGCGGGCCGTTTAAGCCACATTTCCCCCGGCCCCGCTCCGTTAGCGCAAGCCTGCCAGCAAATCACTTTCGAGGCCGTTAGACAGCACCGGGCCGCGGGCCAACACAAAGCGCTCATGCCCAAAGAACTGCGAGCGCTGCGGCTCCGGCAGGCTGGTGGTGAACAGCTTGGGCTGGCCCGTCTGCGGGTCGAACTCGAACTGCGTGCGGTGGCAGCTCAGGGCCGCGAGCTTGCGGGTCTGCCCATCGGCCACGGGCACCGCGGTGGTAATGGCCTCGTCGGGCACGCCCAGGAAGCGCAGAGCCTGGCCGCGAATATCGGCCCGCCGGTCACGGAAGGCCGGCACCCGCTCCAGGTAGCTGCGCGGCATGGCGGTGTAGTAGAGCTTGGCGGGCGCGTAAGGCGGCGCGTCGAGCGCCAGGGCCGGGTCGCCGGCCAGCGCGAAGCCGCGGGTGGTGAAGGCGCTGACGGCGATGTGGTCGGGGTGGCCGTAGCCGCCCTCCGGGCCGTGGGTGATGACGACGGCGGGCCGCAGCTCGCGGATGAGGCGGGCCACGGCGCGCGCGGCGTCCTCCAGCGGCGCCTGATCTACCTCGCCGTCCTGGTAGCCGAGGAAGATGGGCGGCTGCGCGCCGAGCTTGGCGCAGGCGCAGGCCAGTTCTTGCGAGCGCACCTCGCCCAGCGTTTCGCGGGTGGCGAGGGCCGGGTCACTGATCTTGGCGTCCACGCCGTCGCCGCGGGTGGCGCAGGCGACGTAGACGCGGTGGCCGGCGGCGGCGGCCTGCCCCAGCGTGCCGCCGGCGCTGCCCTCGTCATCGGGGTGGGCGAAGACGCCTAGAAACGTAAAGGTCTGGTTCATGCGGCCGGTTCGGCTTAGCCCAAATAGTCGCGCAGGGCGCGGCTGCGGGTGGGGTGGCGCAGTTTGCGCAAGGCCTTGGCCTCGATCTGGCGGATGCGCTCACGCGTGACGCGGAAGTGCTGGCCGACTTCTTCGAGCGTGTGATCCTGGCCGTCTTTGAGGCCGAAGCGCATTTCGAGCACTTCGCGCTCGCGGTCGGTCAGGATGGCCAGGGCGTTCTGCACCTGCTCTTTGAGGAGTTGGCGCGAGGCGGCTTCGGCCGGGGCGGGCACCGTCTCGTCCACGATGAAGTCGCCCAGGCTGCTGGATTCTTCGGCCCCGACGGGGGTTTCCAGGCTCATCGGCTCTTGGGCGATGCGGATGATGCGGCGCACTTTGGCGGCGGCGCGGCGCAACTGCCGGTCGAGGGCCGGGTCGAGGCGCTCGCCGCCGGCGCGGGCCTGGCGGATGGCGGCGGCTTCTTCGGGCAGCAGCAGGTCAAGCTCCAGGGCCACTTCTTCGGAGGTCGGCTCACGGCCCAGCTCTTGCTGCAGGCGGCGCTGGATGCGCATGAGGCGGTTGATGGTCTCGACCATGTGCACGGGGATGCGGATGGTGCGGGCCTGGTCGGCGATGGCGCGGGTGATGGCCTGGCGGATCCACCACGTGGCGTAGGTGGAGAACTTAAAGCCCTTGGTGGGGTCGAACTTCTCGACGGCGCGCAGCAGGCCGATGTTGCCTTCTTGAATCAGGTCGAGCAGGCTGATGCCGCGGCCGATGTAGCGTTTGGCGACGCTGACCACCAGCCGCAGGTTGGCGCGGATGAGGGCTTTGTTGGCTTCATCGGCGCGGCGCAGCATGGCGGCGAACTCCGTCTCGATCTCGGCGGTGTCGGGCAGCCAGGTCTTGAAGGTGCGCTTCTCGGGAAAGCCGGCTTTTCGGCCGGAGTGCTTGACCAGGTAGTCGCAGAATTTGTTCTGCGTGGCCTCCGGGAACAAGTAGAGGCCGACAAAGATCTCAAAGGCGAGTTGAGCGACCTTCTCCCAGTGCTTGTCGCGGCCCCACAGGCCGTTATCGAGCCGCTGGCGCAAGTAGGAGGGGGCGTCGGAGTTCCAGTTGAGGCGCAGGGCCTGCACCTCGCGCACCAGGCGCACCAAATCGAAGGGTTCCTGCTTGTGGCGGCGTAGTTCCTCGCCCAGGCGGTCCCAGTTGATGTGCAGCTCCTCAAAGAGGGTCAGGCACATGGCGGCCGCGGAGTGGGCGGTGTCGCTTGCGGTGGTGGCGTTTTGGGCGCGCAACTGGCCCAGGCGGTCTTCGGCCAGCATGAGGGTGGCGAGCCAAATCTCGCGGTCGGAGTCGAGCAGTTGGACGCGGCCGATCTCCTTGAGGTACATGCGCACCGAGTCGTCGGGCATCTCGGCGGCGGCGAGGCCGGCCTCGGCTTCGTCCTCGTCAACTTCGTCAATCTCGTCCTCGGTCGGCTCACGGTCGTCGCCGTCGCCATCGCCGTCGCCGTCGAGGTCATCGCTCTCCACTTCTTCTTCGCCGTCGCCGGGCGGGGCGTCCTCGGCTTCGGGCAACGCCAAATCAAGCTCGGCTTCCGCGTCGTCGGGGAGGCCGGCTTCGAGGTCCGCTTCTCCGTCCGCGTCTTCGAGCAGCAAGACCGGCTCCGCTTCCGGCTCGCCCTCGCCCGGAAGCGGCTCGAAGTCGCCCGGGTCAGCGTCGTCGGAGAATTCGTCGTCGCGCGGCGCGGCCTTCGGGGGTGCCGCCGGGCCGGCCGGTTTCTTGGGTTTCGTCATGGCAGGGTCATCGCTCAGGCGTGCATTGTACCGTCAGACTCGGATTTACCTCAACCCAACTTTGGGCGGGCGCTCGCCGCGCTTGCCGCGCCGGGCCAGGGCGCGGTCAACGCGATCGCGCGCGACGGCCTGGCGCGAGATCTCCTGCTGGAAGGCTTCGGCGCGCACGTCGCCCTGCTCGCCCGCGTCTTCGGCCAAGAAGCGCAGCTCGCGCAGCCAGGCGTCAATGGTGCGCTTGCGTAAGCGCAGCACGGCGGCGAGCAGTTCCTCATTGGTGCGGGCGGCGGTCGGGCCGGCCTCGGCGCGCAAGCCGGGGAGGCTTTCGGGCGGCGCTTCGGCGGCGAGCAGGCCGGCCAGGCGCGGCTGGAGCGTCGGGTCGAGCTGCAGGCGCACGTACTCGACCGGGTCATGATCCACCTGCTCCAGCGCGGCGGTGAGCGCGCCGAAGATGAGCTGGTGCTCGACGGCCACGAAGTCGCCGGCGGCCAGCTTGGGCAGGCCGAGCTGCTGCAACTCCCGGTCGGCTTTGTACAGCAGGTCGGGCTGGGCGAGCAGCGCGCCCAGGCAATAGGCTTCGAGCTTGGAAACGGCCTGGGCCGCGGCCGGGGCGGACGGCGCGGAGCTCTCGGCGTCTGGGTCAGCGGCGGCGGCCTCCGCGCCGGGGGCGGCGGTGTGGCGCGTGGGGCGGCGCGTCGAGCCGGTGGCGCGCACGGCCAGCGAGCGCTCATCCACGCGCAGCACGCGGGCCAGCTTTTGGCGGTAGGTGTCACGCTCGATGGGCTGGGCCACGTCTTCGATCAGCGGCAGCACCGTGGCGGCGATCTCGGTCTTGACCTTGGGGTCATCCAGGTCGCGGCCGGTGGTGAGCACGCGGATGACGTAGGCCACGACCGGCGTGGCGTCGGCGACGATTTGCCGCCATTGCTCCGGGTTGGCGTTGATCACGTCGTCCGGGTCAAGGCCGGGGGGCAGGGTCATCACGCGCAGGTCGGCCCCCAGGCGGCCTTCGGTCTTGACCAGGCCGCGTGGGTCGAAGGTGATTTCGCTCTCGCGGTCGAGGGCTTCGCGGGCGACGTTCAGGCCGCGCAGGGTGGCGGCGTCGCCGGCGGCGTCGGCGTCGAGGGCCAGGATGATGCGCGGGGCGTGCTTCTTGAGCAGGCGCATCTGGTGCTCGGTGAGCGCCGTGCCCTGCGACGAGACGACGTTGGCGAAGCCGGCCTGGTGCGCGGCGACCACGTCCAGGTTGCCTTCCACTACGATGGCGGCCTGGGCCTCGCGGATGGCCTTGCGGGCCAGGTCGAGGCCGAAGAGCGTGCGGCCCTTGTCAAACAGCGCGGTCTGCGGGCTGTTCATGAACTTGGGGAGCGCGTCCGGCTTGAGGGCGCGGGCCTGAAAGCCGGTCATGCGGCCGCGCTCGTCGCGCACGGGGATCATCAGCCGGTCGCGGAAGCGGTCGAAGACCTTGACGTTCTCGGTCTCGTCCTTGACGACGATCAGCCCGGCGTCGAGCAAATCTTGCTGGGCATAGCCCTTGGCGGTGAAGTACTTCAGGGCGGCGTCCCAGGCGTCGGGCGCGTAGCCAAGCTGGAACATCTCCACGGCCTTGTCGCTGAGGCCGCGCCCGGCCACGTGGGCGCGGGCGTGCTGCGCGCCGGGCGAGTTCTTGAGCAGGTGGTGGTAGTAGACGGCCGCGTCGTCGAGCAGGCGGCGTAGATGGTCGAGGCTGTCGTCGCGCTCTTGCTGCTCGGGGCTGCGCGGGGTCAGAACCACGCCGGTGCGCTGGGCCAGGCTGCGCAGGGCTTCAGCGAAGTCCACGCCGTCGCGCTTCATGATGAACTTGAAGGCGTCGCCGCCCTCGTTGCACTGGCCGAAGCAGCGCCAGTTGCCGCTGTCGGGCCAGACGGCGAAGGACGGGGTGTTGTTTTTGTGCGGGTGGAAGGGGCACAGCCCAGTGAGGGTGCGGCCCGACTTGCGCAGTTTGACGGTCTCGGAGATCAGTTCGACCAGATCGAGCCGGCTCTTGATATCGTCAATGACGCTCATGCGGGGCAGATCGCAAGGTGCTCAACCGATCCTCGGATCGGTGCGGTGTGGGCGGCGCCCGCGACGGCAGGGGCCGCGGGCGCCGCCCGGTTTAGGCGTTACTTCTCCGGTTTGTACCAGGCGCCAGCGGCGTACACCAGCTCGGCGGCGGCGACGTGATAGGAGTGCTCGGGCGTATCGGCGCCGTCGAGGCGCACGGCCAGGCGCGGCGGGCCGGCCCGCTTGGGGCCGAGGGACATGACCACGCTGGCCGGCACGCGCTGGCCCGGCTGGGCGTGGGCGCCGGGCGCGTGCTGCTCAGGATGCGCGGCGATATAGCTATTCAAGTTCTCGGCGTCTTCCGGCGACAACTGGTAGGTAATGCGCGTGCCTTCAGCAAGTGGGTCCATGCGGCTGTTCTCCCTTAGCAACTATCCACGGCCTGAGGAGACAGGCGTCTGAGCCAAACTTTGTGACACGGCCGGCGCGAGCCGGGGCGGCGCTCATTGGGCATCCAACGCGGCCAGGTCGGATTGGAGCTGGCCGGCGACGGCCTGGGCGTGGGCGACGCACAGCAGGATGGGGGCGCGGGCCACGTCGAGCAGGATGGCGGGGCGCTCGCGGCACAAGGCGCAGGTTTCCTGCCCGCCGAGCAGGCCGACCTGGATGAGTTCAGTCCAGAGTTCATTGGTGAGCAGCATGGGGCAGAATTATAGACGGGCGAGGCGCGAGTCGGCAAGACGGCGGCGGTGAGAGCTGTTGGTGGGCCGATGAGGGCAGCGGGGTGGAAAGGCTTAGCCACGAATTATCACGAATTACACGAAGGGGAGGCTTGGAGACGACCAGCGGTTGGATTGGGCAAGGGGCAGCAGCCACGTGCGCGGTGTGGCCGTCATGGCCATCACGGTTGTCACGGCGGCCAAAGCGAGGGGTACGACAACAGGGCGAAGGGCGGCGGGGTGCGACAGTTGAGACATGTACTCAGCGTGTCAAGCAAATGTTCGATTAGCAAGAGGCAATGGGTTATAAGGCGAAAAGTTTAAGGTTCTGGCGCGAGCGGCAGGGCGGCGCGCCGGGCAGACTTAGCAGACATGGCCGCGCCCGGCGAGTGCCACCACCGCCGGGCGCGTGGGTCACAGGCGAACGGGGCGGCGCGGGCGGCGCTAGAAGCCTTCCAGCTTGGAGAAGTCGGCCAGCCCGGCGGCGAGGCCGGCGACGCGCTGGAGCAGGCCCAGGCGGTTGGCGCGCAGCAACGGGTCGTCGGCCATGACCAGCACTTTGTCAAAGAAGCCGCTGATGGCCGGGATCATGGGCAGTAGCACGGCGAAGAACTCATCCACGGTATTCACGGGTTGGCCGGCTGCTTGCTGGTACGCGGCATAGAGCGTTTGCTCGGCCGGCTCGGCCAGCGCGTCGGCGGTCAGCGGGTGCTGTTCGCGCTGGTCGCGGGTGATGCGCGCACAGCGGGCGTAGGCGGCCAACGTCGTGGCCCAATCGGGGCTGCGTGTCCAGGCGGCGAGTTGGGCCACGGCTTGCGCGGCGCGGTGCGGGTTAGCCGCCTGCACGACCAGCACGGCCTCGACCACATCGTGGCGGTAGCCGGCATCGAGCAGTTGGGCGCGCAGGCGGCCGGCGATAAAGCCCACACAGTCTTCGATGAGTTGGGCGCGGGCCTCGGGCGTGGCGGGCTGCACCGCGGCGGGCAACAGCGCCACGGCCGCGGCGAGCGCCGCGCGCAAGTCGAGGTCGAGGGCGCGGCCGGTGAGGAGCAGCGTAACGCCCAGCGCGGCGCGGCGCAGGCCAAACGGGTCCGCCGAGCCAGTGGGCGCGAGGCCGGCGGCGAACAGCCCGGCCAGCGAGTCGAGCCGGTCGGCCAGGCCCACGGCCACGCCGGGCAGCGCGGCGGGGAGCGCGTCGCCCGCGCTGCCGGGCAGGTAGTGCTCGCGGATAGCCTGGGCGACTTCGGGCGTCTCGCCGGAGCGCAGGGCGTATTCGCGGCCCATGATGCCCTGGAGGGACGTCATCTCGACCACCATTTGCGTGGCGAGGTCGGCCTTAGCCAGGTGGGCGGCGCGCTGGGCGGTGGCGGCTTCAGCCGCGCTCAAGCCCAGGCGCAGGGCCAGGGCAGCGGTGAGCGGCTCGAGGCGCTGGGCCTTGTCGAGCATGGAACCAAGCTGCTTCTGGAAGGTGAGGGTCGCCAGGCCGGGCCGGAACGCCTCCAGCTTCTGCTTCACGTCTTCGCGGACGAAGAAGGCGGCGTCGGCGAAGCGCGCGCGGATGACGTGCTCGTTGCCCTCGCGCACCAGGTCGAGGTGGCGGCTGTCGCCGTTGCGCACGGCGATGAAGTGCGGCAGCAGGGCCGCGCCGTCGGCGGCCTCGACCGGGAAGTAGCGCTGGTGCTTCTTCATCACCGAGATGAGCACGTCGCGCGGCAGGGCCAGGTGGGCGGCGTCGAAGCTGCCCAGCAGGGCCGTGGGGCGCTCGACCAGGTTGGTCACCTCGTTCAGCACGCCTTCGTCGGCCACGCGCCCGCCGGCGTCTTTGGCGAGCTTGCGCACCTGCTTGAGGATGTCTTTCCGGCGCTGGGCCGGGTCGGCCTCGATGCGGGCGGCGCGCAGCTTTTGGGCGTACTCGCCGGCATGAGCGATGGCGATGGCGGGCGAGCCGAGGGGCCGCAGCCCGCGCGACACGCGGCCGGAGAGCACCCCGGCGTAGCTGAAGGGGATGACGTGCTCGCCCAGCAGCGCCACGAGCCAGCGGATGGGGCGCGAGAAGGCCACGCCGGTGGCGTTCCAGCGCATGGTCTTCTCGAATTGCAGCTTGGCGACCAGGCCGGGCAGCAGGTCGGCTAGCACGGCGGCGGCGGGGCGGCCGGCCGCGCGCACCACGCCGGTGACGTACGAGCCGCCGTCCATCTCGCGCACCTGCAAGGCGTCAACGCTCAGGCCCTTGCTGCGGGCAAAGCCCACCGCGGCCGGGGTGAGCGCGCCGCCCGAGTCGTAGGCGATCTTGGCGGGCGGGCCTTTGACGAGCGTTTCCGCGTCGGGCTGGCGCGGGGCCAGGTCTTCCACGAGGAGCGCGAGGCGGCGCGGCGTGCCGTGGACGGTAAGGACGCCGTGGGTGAGGCGCGCAGCGGCCAGGGCCTGGGGGGCCAACTCGCGGAGTTGGACCAGGGCGGTATCCAGGTCGGCGGCGGGCAGTTCTTCGACGCCGATCTCGAACAGCAGCGTCTGGGGGGTGTCCAGGTTGAGCGCGGCGGGGTCAACCGCAGGCGGCGTCGCTCCGCTGACGGCCGCGGAGCTTACGGCCCCGCCGTCCTTGAGGAGCGGGTATTCCAACCGCTGGCGCTGGGCGAGGTAGGCCTCGGAGACCTGGCGGGCCAGCCCGCGCATGCGGCCAAAGGCGGCCTGGCGCTCGGTGACGCCGATGGCGCCGCGCGCGTCGAGCACGTTGAAGGTCTGCGAGAGCTTGAGGACGTAATCGTAGGCGGGCAGCACCAGCCCGGCGGCCAGGGCCGACTGGGCCTCGGCCTCGTACAGGCCGTTGAGGGCGCGCAGGCGTTCCACGTCGGCCAGCTCGAAGTAATACTTGCTGTGCTCCCACTCGCCCTGGCGCAGGATTTCGCCGTAGGTAATGCCGGCGGCCCACGGCTCGTCCCAGATGCCGCCGGCGTTGTTGAGGGCGATGAGGATGCGCTCCAGGCCGTAGGTCAGCTCCACCGAGACCGGCTCGGTGGGCAGGCTGCCGGCCTGCTGAAAGTAGGTGAACTGGGTGATCTCCTGGCCGTCGAGCCAGACCTCCCAGCCCAGGCCCCAGGCGCCCAGGGCGGGCGACTCCCAGTTGTCCTCGACGAAGCGGATGTCGTGCTCGCGCAGGTTGAGGCCGAGCGCCGCGAGCGACTCGAGGTAGACCTCCTGCGGGTCGCCGGGGTCGGGCTTGAGGATGACCTGGTACTGGTAGTGCTGCTGGAAGCGGTTGGGGTTCTCGCCGTAGCGGCCGTCGTCGGGCCGGATGGAGGGTTCAACGTAGGCGACGTTCCACGGCTCAGGGCCGAGCACGCGCAGAAAGGTGGCGGGGTTCATGGTGCCCGCGCCGACCTGCGAGTAGTAGGGCTGCCAGATGACACAGCCGCGGTCGGCCCAGAATTTTTCGAGCCGGAGAATCAGGGATTGAAAGGTGAGCGGTGATTTGGATTTCATGCGGGCAGCCTACACAGAACGCTAGACCGCCAGGGACGCGACCGGGCGGCGAATGAGTCGGAGGAATTCGACGGACTTGAGGCGGCGCTCGAGCAGCACGGTGATGTAACGGCCCATGACGGCCTCGACCTCGGCCTGGGTGTGGGCGGTGAGGCTGAGCGCCGCCACCTTGGGGTATGGGTTGGACTGGGTGAAGCGCAGCAACTTGAGGGCCTTGAGCGAGAGCGGCAGCCACCCGGCGCGCAGGTGCGGGTCGGAGGCCGATTCGGCTTGCGGGTCGAGCGGCGCGGCTCCGCAGGCGGCGCAGACCACCCCGCCCTGGTGGGGCGAGAAGAACTGGTCTTCCGGCACGAGGGCCTGGTTGCAGATGACGCAGCGGTATAGCTGGGGCTGGAAGCCGGCGGCGCTGAGCAGGTGCAGCTCGTAGGCGCGGGCGGCCAGGCCCAGGTCGCGGGCGGTGGCCGCCCACTCTAGCCCGTGGGTGAGCAGCTCGTAGATTTCAGGGTTTTCCTGGTCGTCCGGGGTGAAGCGGTCGAGCAGCTCAACCATGTAGGCGGCGGTGGCGCTGCGCAGCAGGTCTTCGCGCAGGGGGCGGTAGGCTTCCACCACCTCGGCCTGGGTGACGATATCCAGGTCGTGGCCGACGGCGACGAGCAGCTTGGTGCGGGTGAAGAGTTCCAGGTGGCCGGCCTTGCGCGAGCGCGGCTTGCGGATACCCTTGGCGATGACGCGCACTTTGCCCGCCCCAGGGGTGAGCAGGGTGAGGATGCGGTCGGCTTCGCCGATGTCTTTGCGCCGGAGCACGATGGCTTCGGTGCGGTAGGTTCGGTCGCGGGCTGGCACAAGGGAATTATACCAGTGAGGTTCGGGCGGGGAGGATTCTTGCCACGAATTCGCACGAATGAGGCAGTGCGGTATTGGCGCGAGGCCAGGTAGATGATGAAGATTGGCGAGACGATGGGCGGAGGTTTCAGCGTCCCATTTGGGAGGGAAGGCAGTGAACCTACCGCTATCAAGCCGTAGCACAGCTTCTCTCGTTGGGCTGCTTGCAATACACATGACCGCATTGATCGAGGAAGGCCGAACGGCTTCCGTGTTTGATGCAGATACACCACAGCAAGTTGTACCATGTGGATGCGCCGTCGTTTGCATAGTACATTCAGGTCATGACAAAGATTACTTGATATGGGCTACGTACTTTGACAATGTCACATTCGAATTGCGATGTTATGGTATGACTGGCGGAATGAGCCTAAGATCGCCTCACCTGCCTGTTACGAACCGGAACGCTGGGGTCTGCCGGCCGAAGCCGTGCGCGGTCT